>JBDTSG010000109.1:0-19947 GCA_039931265.1 Flavobacteriales bacterium | reverse complement strand
ATTTGAAGGTGCCGTTGCCAGTGCTGATATAGATCTTGCCATCTGGTGCCAATTGTGCGGCATCGAAAAGTGTGGCAAATGGTGGCGATGGCGAATAGGTGGAGTCCCAGCTGGCTATGTGTAAAAGCGATGATGCTATGTCCGTTGCGTCAATGTCCAATTGATACATGTCGAAAATGGATGAGACATAGAGGAACCGGCTACTAGGAGAGAAGGCCACACCGCCATTGGCATCGTAGTCATCGATGTCGACATGCACAGGATCACTGAAAAGGCCCGAACAACGATCAACCGAGAAGATGTCAAGATCTGTCCCGCCCCAGTAATAAGCGAATCTGCTTCCGTCAGGCGAAAAGGCGGTCCGGCCTCCGTCCGCTTGGCGCATAACACCAATGCTTTGTTCGTAGGGGCCATCGATCCCGTTTGGAGATACAAGAAAACGCCAAAACCTATCAGTGTTCACCTCATGAGTGTATACCCACCAGTCTCTTCCGTTCCCGTGGCGCACTGCATCCAATCTGCCCGCCTGAATATTACCCGTGTGGATGATCTGATTCTTCTGCACAACTCCACCCTCTCCGGAATTCATGGCCATGTCCACCACGGTCACATATAAATTGTACGCAGTGTAGGTGGGAATATCGTCGTAGGTGCAGTGGAACAGGTAGTACTCCTCCATGTTGCCAGGGCGGGGAATGATGAGTGCAGCTTGAGGTAGCAGCAACCCGCCTGGATACCAGTTGTCGGTATAATCGCTGGGACTCAATCCGCTACCATTCATCATGGTGTCGCCATTGGCTATCCCGACCACTGCGCCATTGGTAAAAAAAAGTAGTTCACCAGCGGCATTGGTGATGTTCGCTGCCGTGTGCTTCATGTCGATAACCCTATCCGGAACCGATGTGATCACCGCTGCCCCACTAGAAAACTCAATGTCCGAGCCACCCCACGGCGGCCCACTAATGTGCTCAAAGCCACCCTGCCACAGGTTGTTGAGGCCTTGGCCAAGGAAGTTCGCGCAGGTTAGCGCAAGAAGTAGTGCAATCCCGCAGCGCAGCATTGCATGCAACGTAGTGGTTCTACTCCAGCACGAACCTTTTCACCGCCTCCACATCCCCGAATCGGACCGTGCATTGGTACATGCCCGGTGCAAGTCGCGGCAGTTGCACGCGCTTCAGCTGGCTCCAGGGTGCAACGCTCTCGTGGTACACCACACGGCCATCCAGTGCATGCACTTGCAGCACACCGCTGCTGGGTTGCGGAGCGAAGGTGATAGAGAATGCGCCCGCGTTCGGGTTGGGATACAAGCTCAGGTTCAGGTTCTCCGGCTGCTCAACCAAACCAACCTCCAAGCTGTCGCAAATACTACCATCCAATGCACCCAAATGGTAGTTGGGGTGGTTGGGTAGGGAGTTCTTCCAATAGGTCGGCAGATCGATACCGTGTTGCACGAGGTCGCAAGCCAACCCAAGACTATCGGGTTGGTTGATCACGTGCAGTTTAAAGGTGCTGTTACCTGTACTGATGTAGATCTTCCCATCAGGGGCTAATTGCGCTGCCCCGAACAGGGTAGCGAAAGGTGGGGATGGTGAGTAGGTCGAGTCCCATGTAGCGATATGTAGGATGGATGCTGCAATGTCGGTCGCCTCCATGTCGACCTGATAGACATCAAATACGGAGGAGACATAGAGGAACCGGCCATTGGGAGAAAACGCTACACCACCGTCACCGTCATAGTCATCAATCGCAATGTGCACATGATCGCTCAACAAGCCCGAACAACGGTCCATCGAGAAAATGTCAAGGTCTGACACTCCCCAGTAGTAGGCGAACCTGCTTCCATCAGGGGAAAAAACAGTCTGACCGCCATCAGCCGCACGGACCACGCCCATGGTCTGATCATACGGTCCTGCAATGCCACTGGGCGATATCAGGTAGCGCCAGAACCGATCGGAATTGACCTCGTGGGCGTACACCCACCAATCCCGGCCATTGCCGTGCCGCACGGCTGTCAACTTACCGGGCTGGATCGCACCGTTCATTAGAACCTGGTTCTTCTGGACCACCGCACCTTGACCACCGTTCAAACTCATGTCGATGGTGGTCACGTACAAGAAATAGGCGGTAAGGGTGGGAATATCATCGAATGTGCAATGGAAAATAAAGTAGCGACTTCCATTCCCTGGGTCGGGTATGATCAATGCCGCTTGCGGGAGGAGCAGCCCTCCCGGATACCAATTGTCGGTGTAGTCGCTAGGATTCAATCCGGTGCCGTTCAACATTGTATCTCCATCGGCCTGCCCAACCACAACACCATTTGTAAAGAAGAGCATATCACCCGCCCCATTGGTAATGTTGGCTGATGTGTTCTTTAAGTCGATCACCCTATCTGGAACCGATGTGATCACTGCTGCCCCAGTGGAGAATTCAATGTCCGACCCACCCCACGGCGGCCCGCTGATGTGCTCAAAGCCACCCTGCCACAGGTTGTTGAGGCCTTGAGGTAATACGGAGGGTGTGCATCCTAGCATCAGGAGTGCAGTTACCACTGTTGGGACGGTGCGGAATCTCACGGTCGTTGCGGCGAAGCTTTGAACCACATTCATGACCTAGAAGATAGTCACCTTCCCTCTACCAAAACTAGTTCCTCCGCACTCCACGGCCCATTGATACATACCCCGTAAACGCTCGCGCGGCCGTTCTGAACTAACGCTCGCGTGCGCGAGTGTCCATCTGTCGTTGGCCTTTGGCCGAAAGGGTGCAATTGCCCGATCATCCTCCTGAAGCTCTTTGCCGGTGAAACCACCGATCCACTCTTGCACCGTGAACGCGTTGGAAGTCGCAGCGCCTTCCGCATTGGCTTTGCGCGCCTCGCTCATGTAACCAAGGTAAGTGTTCGCTCCGTTGCTTGGCGCCCAAGGCGCGCGACCTAGGGACACTCGGCAAAGCCGAGCGTCAGCCGAGTGGCCTCGGATGCCTATGTCCCCTTCCACCCCCAGCCTACCAGCCGTACCCCACAGCCCGCCGTTCGTGTATTGCCGCAGACCTGCGGCGGGTCGGCCATCCATTTTCGTCCCGTCAACAACCACACAGCACGGGCGCGAGATCTCGCGCCCCAACCAATTCCTCCACCATGGGACAGTTCTTCAAATTCATGTTCGCCAGTATGCTGGGCACGCTCATCATCGGCGTGGTGCTCATCTTCATTTTCGTCGGTGCGCTCATCTCCGGCCTCGCTGGCTTGGGCAGCGGTATCTCATTCGGCAACAACAGCGTTTCCAAGGTCGCAGACAAGAGCATCCTGCACATGACCCTTGACCAGCAGATCGTTGATCGGGGCAGCGAGCAGCAGCTCAACCTGGATTTCGGCCCATTCAAGAACAGCGGTTCGTTGGGCTTGAACGATATTCTCGAGAGCATCGACAAAGCCGCTGCCGACGATCGCATCAAAGCCATCTTCCTCGACCTTACCGTGATCCCCGCCGGCATGGCCACCATGAAGGAGATA
This sequence comes from Flavobacteriales bacterium, assembly GCA_039931265.1. Lineage (GTDB taxonomy): Bacteria > Bacteroidota > Bacteroidia > Flavobacteriales_F > PHOS-HE28 > PHOS-HE28. Next base: position 16,439 of record JBDTSG010000109.1, on the reverse strand, counting down.
CGCGAGAAGCTCGCCGAGTTCAAAGCCAACAGCGGTAAACCGATCATCGCGTTCAGCGACTTCTATACCCAGCGCACCTACTATCTGGCGAGCGTGGCCAACGAGGTGTACGTAACGCCGCAAGGCGGTCTCGACTTCCGCGGCTTGCGCAGCGAGTACATGTTCTACAAAGGGCTGTTCGAGAAGCTCGATATCGATGTGCAGTTCATCCGCGGCAGCAACAACAAGTTCAAGAGCTTCGGGGAGGTGTTCACCGAAACGGAGATGAGCGAGAAGAATGCCGAACAGACCCGCGCATTGATCAGCGGCATATGGGACGACTACTTGGGCACCGTTGGTGTTGAGCGCAAACTGGACAAGGCCAAGTTGAACGGCATCGCCGAAACCCTTCAGGTGCGAACATCCAAGGACGCCGTGGATGCCGGCATGCTCGACGGGGCCAAGTACCGCGATGAGGTGCTCGACATCCTACGCGAGAAGATCGGAGCGGCTAAAGGCGAAGATTTGGAGATGGCGGAGCTGGGCAAGTACAAAAAAGCCTACGTGGCCAAGAAGAAGAGCGACAACTCAACCGATAGCACGGCCAAGGGCGCTGGGACGAAGGGCGGCCGCATTGCGGTCGTATACGCCGAGGGCAGCATCATCGATGGCGAAAGTGAGGATGGCAGCATCGGCAGCACCACCATGAGCGCCGCCATCCGCGAAGCGCGCGAAGACACTACGATCAAGGCCTTGGTTCTGCGCGTGAACAGCCCGGGTGGCAGTGGCTTGGCCAGCGATGTGATCTGGCGCGAAGTGGCGTTGGCCAAACAACGCATGCCCGTTGTGGTGAGCATGGGCGATGTGGCAGCGAGCGGCGGCTACTACATCAGTTGCGGCGCCACCAAGATCTTCGCCCAGGAGAACACGATCACCGGCAGCATCGGCGTGTTCGGGATCATACCCAACATGCAGGGCTTCTTCAACAACAAGCTCGGTATCACCTTCGATGGTGAACAGACGAACAAGTACGCCGGCATGATGACGACCTCACGCGCGCTGACCGAGGAAGAGAAGGGCATCATCCAAGGTTATGTGGACGATTTCTACAACACGTTCAAGAAGCGTGTGAGCGAAGGACGCATGGCGGCCGGCTTGGCGCAAATGACCGAAACGATGGTGGACAGCATTGGCCAGGGGCGCGTATGGACCGGTACCGATGCGAAGGCCCGCGGGTTGGTGGACGAGTTGGGCGGCCTGGAAGATGCGATCGCCGAAGCCGAAAAACTGGCGGGGCTTACGAACGCCAAGACGGTGAACTATCCGGAAGAAGAAGACTTCTTCAAGAAATTGATGGAGGACTTGAACATGGAGTCGAAAGTGTGGGCCACCGAGCAAGTATTGGGTGCCGACATGGAGACCGCCGCGCAGTTGAAGAAGATCGCCGACGTGAAAAAGATCACCGGCATCCAAGCGCGCATGCCATTCGACCTGCGGGTTTACTGAGCAAGCGTTGATGTACCAATGGAAGCGCGGGCCGATGGGTCCGCGCTTCTGCTTTTTGGTGGGAACAGCGAAGGGCTGCCGGAGATACCGACAGCCCTCGCTTTGCCCTAACGATCAGTTACCTGACCAAAACCTGAGTGTTGAAACGGGCCGTGTGGAAAAGGGTTACGAGCGGCACGGAAAATATCCCACCATCGTACCGACCTCGCAGGACAACTACCGTGGCTTGCCCTCTTTTGCCTGCTTTTCCTTGCGTTGTGCCCTCAGCTGCAGCACGACCGGAAGCGTGGCGAAAACGATCATCCACACCACGATCCAGCCCAAGTAGTCGAGGATCCACGGGAACTCGCGGCCCAAGTAATAGCCACTGGTGAATATCGTGCCCACCCAAAGCGCCATGCCGATGAAGTTGTACAGGGTGAACTTCCCCACGGGCATGTGGATGACGCCCGCAACGATCGGTGCGAACGTGCGCACGATCGGAACGAAGCGCCCGATGATGAGCGTCTTGCCACCGTACTTCTTGTAGTAGTCCTCCGCCAGCGCCATGTGCTTTTTGCGGAACCAGAACGTGTCGGGTTTGTTCTTCATGCTCTCGCCGGTACGCCTGCCGGTCCACCAACCGAACTGGTAACCACCCATGCCCGCAATGAACATGCTGGTCACCACCGTTGTGGGGGTGTGGTCCAATACACCGGTGGCAGTGAGCAAGCCGGCCGTGAACATCAGCGAATCGCCGGGAAGGAAGAAGCCGAAGAACGCGCCGTTCTCCAGAAAGAGCACCAGGAGCAACAACGAGAGTCCACCATAGTGGATGATGCTCTCAGGGTTGAAGAGCGTCTTGATGAACTCCCAGGTTTCCACGGGCGGGTGATGAGCGGGGCGCGGTAAAGTAGATGTTGTGATGATCCGCGCGTGTCACGGTACCACCACATGGTAACCGCTGTGGTTGCGCACGTTCAAAACGCGGCCATCGCTCCAGATCAAGTATTGGCCCTTGATCCCCGCCAATGTGCCCGAGACTTCCGGGACTTTCCCCAAGTTCATGCTGTTCACTTTCGGGGGGTGGGCAAGCACGGGATAGCTCAGGGTGACCGGCTCTTCATCGGGCAAAGCATAAGCTCCCATGGCATTGGCCAAGGCGTCGATCGCCGTACTGCGCAGGCGCAGCAGCGTATCGCTGTCCGGCACCACGGCGCCCAGCATGGTACGCCAGTTGGTCTTGTCGGCGAACTGCTTCTTCAACTCCACTTCGATCAAGCCAGCGATCTGCCGATAAGGCGTGCGGGCCACCAAAACGGCTTGGACCGCGCCTTGGTCGATCCAACGCACGGGGATCTGCGTGCTGCGCGTAACCCCAACTTTGAAGCCGCCGCTCTGGCTCAGGTAAACGAAGTGCTCCGTATTGTGGTGGTCGTTCTCCCATTGCGCATCACGGCCTTCGCTCAGATGCGCGCGGCAGAGTTCAGGTCGAACAATGCACTCCGATGCTTGGGGCGCGGTGCTCAGGCAGGGCCAGCAGAATCCCTGCCCGTAGAATTTCTTCACCCGTGTGCCACAGTTGATGCAGGTGAGCACACCGGTCGCCTTAATGCTGAACGGCTTACCGATGAACGCGTCCATCCCCAACACTTGGTCGCCCAGGCGTATGGCGTAACGCACCTTCCCTTCCTCCACGGAGGCGAGCATTTTCAACAGTTGTCCTTCCGGCATCGATCCCACGTTTACCTTCAGTGCCGAAGATAGCCGGACAGATACCCACATGCCCGTTAACGCACTCTTCTCCTTCCTCATAAAAAAGCGGCTGCAGCAGATCGAGCTGTTCCGCGCCTATCCGCACCAAGCGCAGTTGGAGGTGTTCCACAACTTGGTGCGCGCGGCGCGCTATACCGAGTGGGGCCGCCAATACAGGTACGATGAAATAAAGAACCCGGACATGTTCCGCGAGCGGTTACCGCTCCAGGATTATGAAGCGGTGAAATCGTACGTGACCCGCTTGCGCGCTGGTGAGCAGAACCTGCTGTGGCCCACGGACACCAAGTGGTTCGCCAAGAGCAGCGGCACCACGAGCGACCGGAGCAAGTTCATTCCCGTTACCCGCGAGAGCTTGGAAGATTGCCACTACAAGGGTGGCAAGGACCTGATCGCATTGCACTACGGCATGAACCCCACGAGCAAATTGTTCACGGGCATGAGCATGATCGTCGGTGGCAGCAGCACGATCGAACAGTTGAGGGCCGACGCTTACAGCGGCGACCTGAGCGCGATCATCATCCGCAACCTGCCATTCTGGGCGGAGATGCGCACGACCCCTTCGAGCGAGGTAGCGCTCCTGGAGAACTGGGAAGAGAAGATCGAGCAAATGGCCAAAGCCACACTGCGCGAGGATGTGAGCTGTGTTACGGGTGTGCCCTCATGGACGTTGATCATCCTGCGCCGCATCCTTGAACTCACCGGGAAGAAACACATGTTGGAGGTGTGGCCGAACCTCGAGCTGTTCATGCACGGGGGAGTAAGCTTCCGACCGTACCGTGAGCAATACGCCGAGTTGTTCCCCGGTAGCTCCGTCAACTATTTGGAGAGCTACAACGCAAGCGAAGGATTCTTCGGCATCACCGATGAGAAGGGCAGCAACGACTTGTTGCTGATGCTCGATTACGGGATCTTCTTCGAGTTCGTACCGATGGAGGAATTGCACCGCGAGCAGCCCAGGACGTTGTTGCTGCACGAAGTGGAAGTGGATAAGCAATACGCCATCGTGATCAGCACCAACGCGGGTCTTTGGCGCTACATGCCGGGCGACACGGTGCGCTTCACCAGCGTGGATCCATACCGCATCAAAGTGAGCGGGCGAACGCGCAGCTTCATAAACGCGTTCGGTGAAGAGCTGATCATGGAGAACGCCGACCGCGGGATCGAAGCAGCCTGTTCCAGCACCGGTGCGGTCGTGAGCGACTACACCGCAGGTCCGATCTACATGAACGGGACCGGTCATGGCGGCCACGAATGGGCGATCGAGTTCGAACGCCAGCCCGAGCATCTCGATGATTTCGTGGATGTGCTTGACCGCACCTTGCGCGACCTGAACAGCGATTACGATGCGAAGCGCAAGGGCGATCGTGTGCTGGCACGTCCCCTTGTACACGAGCTTCCCCGTGGCACTTTCCACCAGTGGATGAAGGACCGTAACAAGCTCGGGGGTCAGCATAAGGTACCGCGCCTTGCCAACGACAGGAGCTGGCTGGACCAATTGTTGCCCGTCGCCGTGGTGTGATGCGTGCACCGCTGCTCTTCTCCGCATTCTTGTCCTGCTCGTTCCCTGCGATCGCGCAGGAAGAACCGAAGGAGAGGATCATCCAAGGCCCGTTGGACGCCTTCACCACCGATGAGTTGGGCAACGCGTACGTGCTGCGCGGTGATGTTCTCGAACTCTTCAACGTGAAAGGCGAGCCTTTGCAGCGCAACAGCCTGAAGACCTTCGGACGTATCGGTACGATCGACGCCTTCTACTCGTTGAAGCCGATGGTCTTCGCGCAGGAGCAAGGACAACTGGCGGTGCTCGACAACACCTTGGCGGTGCAAGGCAGCGTGATCGATCTCCCGAGCAACGGATTCCCGCAAGTGACCCTTGTTTGCGCGAGCGTGCAGAACGGCTTTTGGTTCTTCGACCAGAAAGAACTCTCGTTGATCCGCGTTGATGGACAGCTGAGACCACTGGCGAACACCGGCCGCTTGGACCAATTGATCGGCCATGCGCCCATGCCCACGCAGATGATCGAGCGCGACAATTGGTTGTACGTGAACGACCCGGAGAACGGGATCCTCGTCTTCGATCTCTTCGGTACGTATGCGAAGACGATTCCCATCGTGGGCGCGAAGAGTTTCGAAGTGCGCGGGGAACATATCCAGTATTCCGTGGCGGGCAGCTTCAACGTTTTCGACATGCGCGACTTCACCATCACCGACATCGCGAACGCAGGTGATCCGGATGTCCTGGATGTGCGCATGGAACACGGGACAGCGTATCTCCGGTTCAGCGATCGATTGGTGATCCGCGATCTCACGCGGAAGTGACTTCCGCAGCACAACGCATTACTTATCCACAGCAACGCTCGTGGTGTTACCGCGCCGGTACATTCGCGACTCCCCAACAGCACACATCATGCATCTCGCGATCGCCGGTAACATCGGAAGTGGCAAGACCACCCTCACGCAACTCCTTGCCAAACACTACAAGTGGGACCTGCTGCAAGAAGCCGTTGACAACAACCCATACCTGTTCGACTTCTACAAGGACATGGCACGGTGGTCCTTCAACCTGCAGATCTTTTTCCTGAACAGCCGCTTCGAGCAGACGATGGAGATCCGCAAGAGCGGCCGCAAAGTGATCCAGGACCGCACCATTTACGAGGACGCGTACATCTTCGCTCCCAACCTGCACGCGATGGGATTGATGACCACGCGCGATTTCGAGAACTACTATCGCTTGTTCCAGAACATGGAAACGGCCATCACACCACCCGACCTGATGATCTACCTGCGCGCTCCCGTGGAGAAGCTGGTGAAGCAGATAACGGAGCGCGGCCGCGATTACGAGAATTCGATCAGCATCGAGTACCTCAATCGCCTCAATGAGCGGTACGAGGCTTGGATCAGCACGTACGACAAAGGCAAGCTTTTGATCATCGATGTGGAGGACAACGCTTTCCACCAGAAGCCGGAGGACCTCGGACGGATCATCACCTCCATCGATGCGGAGATCCACGGTCTCTTCCCGGTGGAAGCACCTGCCACCAATGGCCATGGAAAGTCGAGCCAAAAGCCAGCAGTGAAGGCGCCGGTCAAGGCTGTCGCGAAGAAGCGCTGAGCGTGGCATATACATCAATGCGGAAGGCCCGGCGTACGCCGGGCCTTCCGCATTGGTAACGGTGGGAACGGTTACTGTGCTGCCACGGTGCCATCCGCTGCGATCGTGTTCTCGATCGCTGGCACTTGCCCGTGCATTGCATCCGCTGGCACCTCGGTTTTGTGCTCGTTGATATGCGGGGCAATGATCAGCGCAACGATGGAGGTCAGCTTGATGAGGATGTTCATCGATGGGCCGCTGGTATCCTTGAACGGATCGCCAACGGTGTCGCCTGTAACCGCAGCTTGGTGGGGAGGTGAAGGCTTGTCCGCCTTGTGCTTGTAGTACATCACACCGTCGATGTCCACACCCTTCTCGAAGCTCTTCTTCGCATTGTCCCATGCGCCACCCGCATTATTCTGGAACATGCCCATCAGCACACCGCTCACCGTGATACCCGCGAGCAAACCACCCAAGGCTTCGGGACCCATGAGGAAGCCGACGATGATCGGCGAGATCAACGCCAACGCACCCGGAGCGATCATCTCGCGGATCGAAGCCTTGGTGCTGATCGCAACGCACTTCTCATACTCCGGCTTGGCCTTGCCTTCCATGATACCGGGGATCTCGCGGAACTGACGACGCACTTCCTTCACCATGTCCATGGCCGCTTTGCCCACGGCGCTGATGGCAAGGCTGCTGAAGAAGAACGGGATCATGCCGCCCACGAACAGCATGGCCAACACGTTGGCCTTGTAAATGTCGATACCGCTGATGCCCGCCATGCCCACGTAAGCAGCGAACAACGCCAACGCGGTGAGCGCAGCGGAAGCGATCGCGAATCCTTTACCGGTAGCAGCGGTGGTGTTCCCGACCGCATCGAGGTTGTCGGTGCGCTCGCGCACTTCCTTTGGCAAGTGGCTCATTTCCGCAATGCCACCGGCGTTGTCAGCGATCGGTCCGAAGGCGTCGATGGCGAGTTGCATGGCGGTTGTTGCCATCATGCCTGCAGCTGCGATCGCAACACCGTACATCCCGGCCAGTTCGAACGAACCGTAGATGCCAGCGGCCAGCAGAAGGATAGGAAGAACAGTGCTCTCCATGCCCATCGCCAAGCCACCGATCACGTTGGTACCGTGGCCGGTACCGCTCTTCTTCACAATGCTCATCACGGGGCGACGGCCCATGCTCGTGTAGTACTCAGTGACCATGCTCATCAACGTGCCCACCACAAGGCCCAGAATGATGGCGAAGAACACATTGATGCTCGCGATCTCGGTGGAAACACCGTTGCGCACGAACTGCATCGTTGTCGGCAACATCCACTTCACCAAGGGATAACTGGTGATCGCCACCAAAACCATCGCTCCCCAGTTGCCCAGGTTCAACGCTTTCATCACGCTGTCGCTCTCCTTGTTGATCTTCACGAACATGGTGCCGATGATGCTGAACAGCACACCGAGACCCGCGATGACCATGGGCAACAGGATCGGGGCCATGCCGCCGAAGTTGTCCGCGCTCACCACTTCACGACCAAGCACCATTGTCGCCAACATCGTTGCCACGTAGCTGCCGAACAAGTCAGCACCCATGCCGGCCACATCACCCACGTTGTCGCCAACGTTGTCGGCGATCGTCGCTGGGTTGCGCGCATCATCCTCGGGAATGCCCGCTTCAACCTTGCCCACGAGATCGGCGCCCACATCGGCGGCCTTGGTGTAGATGCCGCCGCCCACGCGAGCGAAGAGCGCAATGCTCTCGGCACCCAAGGAGAAACCGGCCAACACTTCCAGGCACTTCATCATCTGTTCGCCGTTGGCATTGCCATCGGTAACGTACATGCCGAGGAATACGATGAAGAGCGTGCTGAGACCGACCACGGCGAGACCCGCAACACCGAGGCCCATCACGGTGCCCCCGTTGAAGCTCACACGCAGCGCCTTGGCAAGACTCGTGCGTGCCGCCTGCGTGGTACGCACGTTCGCCTTGGTCGCTATGCTCATGCCGATCCATCCTGCGAAAGCGCTGAAGAATGCACCGATGAGGAATGCGATGGCGATCACCCAATCGCTGTGCGGGTGAAGCGTTCCGCTCCATGCCAGAAGCACAGCAGCGATCACGGCGAACACGCCGAGCACCTTCCATTCCGCCTTCAGGAACGCGCTGGCACCGCGGGCTATGTAGCCAGCCAGTTCCTGCATGTTCGCATCACCTGCATCCTGTTTGTTCACCCAGAGCGCCTTGCCGATCATCACTACCAGCCCCACCACCCCCATCAGGGGTATGTAGTACATCAGTTCACTTCCCATGTCTTCGGTTTGTTGTCGTTGGCATTGTTCCCCGAGAGGGAACGTTTCTTCTAAAGGGCGGCGAAAATAGCCAAGCCGGGGAATGCGCGATCCGCTGCTGGCTTTTGGCCATTGGCCGTAGGCTTCCGTCCAGGATCCGAGCGCACATTCCGCCAGCAAGGAGCGTAGGCAAAGTGCGCTGCCCTATCCACTTGCACTGACAAGCGCAAAGCCAGCAGCCAATGGCGACCTACTTCACCACATACATCACCTCCTTCACCGCCGCGACCACACGTGCCACGTTGGGCAACGAAGCCTCGATGAGCGGCGGACTGAAGGGCAGCGGCGTATCCGCTTGATTGATGCGGACCACCGGCGCATCGAGATAGTCGAAGGCATCCTTCTGCACACGGTAGGCAAGCTCGCTGGCTATGCTTGCCATTGGCCAGCATTCATCCACCACCACCAACCGGTTCGTCTTCTTCACACTGTTCACGATCGTGGGCACATCGAACGGGCGGATGGTCCGGAGATCGATGACCTCGGCACTGATGCCCTCCTTCTGCAACTCTTCCGCAGCGCCCAAAGCAACCTTCATCATTTTGCCGAAGCTCACGATGGTCACGTCCTCCCCTTTCCGTTTCACATCCGCCACGCCGATGGGCAACAGGTATTCACCATCGGGAATCTCGCCCTTGTCGCCGTACATCCGCTCGCTCTCCAAGAAGAGCACCGGATCATCATCGCGGATGGCACTTTTCAGCAAGCCCTTGGCGTCGTACGGATTGCTTACCGTGATCACCTTGAGACCGGGGATGTTGGCGTAGAACGCTTCGTAGCTCTGGCTGTGTGTTGCGGCCAACTGGCCCGCGCTGCCGTTGCCACCCCGGAACACGATGGGCACGTGGAACTGCCCACCGCTCATCTGCAGCATTTTGGCCGCGTGGTTGATGATCTGATCGCTGGCGAGCACCGCGAAGTTCCAGGTCATGTATTCCACGATGGGACGCAGACCGTTCATGGCTGCACCCACCGCAATGCCCGTGAAGCCCAACTCGCTGATCGGCGTGTCGATGATGCGCTTCGCACCGAACTCGGCGAGCATGCCTTTGCTCACTTTGTAAGCACCATCGTACTCCGCCACTTCCTCGCCCATGAGAAAGACGTTCGGGTCGCGACGCATCTCCTCCGACATCGCTTCATTGAGGGCTTCGCGGAACTGTACGGTGCGCATGGGCTATGGTGTGGCGAGCGGCGAAAGTAGCCGTGCGGCATTCATATCACCACCGCCCAACCAGCCCTGTAGAGCGCCACCTCAATAGCGCTTCACCTCCCGTTGCGGCGTACGAAGCGTCGCATTGAGGCCACTGATGGCCTTCCCGGTGAATTGTGCCGGCGTGCCACGAAGACTATCCCCTTGCACGATCGTAAGGATGCCATCAAGGTCATCGCCCGACACGTTCACCGACCACCTCAAATAATTCAAGGTATCGCCGGGCATCTCCGCCGTGATCAGCAATGGCTTTTGATCCGTGCATGTAAAGGGGGCTGCGGTGAAACCGGCCGCTGCATGGCCCCATGCCTCAATGAGATCCTGAGTGAACACGAGCGTATCGGTAGCTGGTGCCGAGTTGGAGAAAGTGATGGCGTACGCGCGTCCGTTCATGGAAGTGCAGGCCAGCACTGCTGGTTCAACGTACTCGGACTGTTCCGTCGCTGGCATTGGACCCGGCGTGCTGTCCACGCCGCAGGAAACCAAGACGAAGATCGGTGCGGAGATGCAAAGGGCTTTGGAGGTTCTCATGCCCACGGCACGTCCGATCGCATGCCGCTCACGCGCAAGTGAAGAGCGGCAGCAAGGCGTGGTTGGAACGCCCCGTATCCGGGGAAGTCGGTGCCCAACGGCAGCACGGAACCTCATGCGCTCCCGGCCGTTAAGTTTGGCGCCCTTTACAGAACGCATGAAGCTCCTTGTCCTCATCAGCCAGGTGCCCGACACCACGGCGCGCATCGCCTTCACCAACAACAACACGCAGTACGACGGCACCGGCGTAACGTGGATCGTGAACCCGTACGACGAGTGGTACGCCTTGGTGCGCGCGCTCGAACTGAAGGAAGCGCAAGGCGGATCGGTCACCACCGTCACGGTGGGCGGTGCCGATACCGAGGCAACCATCCGCAAAGCCTTGGCGATCGGTGCCGATGATGCGGTCCGCGTGGATGCACAACCGGCCGATGCCTATGGCGTTGCGGTGCAAGTGGCCGCGTACGCGAGGGACAAGGGCTTCGATATCGTCTTGGCGGGCAAGGAAACGATTGACCACAACGGCAGCCAAGTAGGGGCCATGGTAGCGGAACTGCTCGACTTGCCTTATGTACCGCTGGCAAGCAAACTGGACGTGAACGGCACCACAGCGACCCTAGAGCGCGATGTGCCCGGCGGTGTGGAAGTGGTGGAAGTGAACACACCGTTCGTATTGAGCGCCGCGAAAGGCATGGCAGAGCAACGGATCCCCAACATGCGCGGGATCATGGCCGCCCGCACCAAGCCGTTGGTTGTTGTTCCCGCTGTTGCAGCTGAATCGCTGAGCAGCACCGTGAAATTCGAACTACCCCCGGCCAAGCAGGCCGTGCGGATGATCCCGGCCGATCAGGCCGGCCAGCTGATCGAACTGTTGCACACCGAAGCCAAAGTGATCTGAAATGAGCGTCATCGTATTCATTGATACCCGCGGCGATAAACTGCCGAAAGCGGCTCAGGAAGCCCTCACTTACGGCAAGCACATCGCAGCCAAACTCGGTGGCGGAGTAACCGCCGTGACCTTCGGCGACGGCGCGAACCTTGAAAGCCTGGGTGCCTTCGGTGCCAGCAAAGTGGTGGTGGCCCGCAGTGTGAAAACCGCGGACAGCCAGCAACTGACAACGCTGGTGGCTGAAACGGCGAAAGCAGAGAACGCCCAGGTGATCGTTTGCGTGCACGACGGCACGGGCAAAGCGGTTTCACCGCGCGTTGCAGCGCGTTTGAAGGCCGGCCATGTTGCTGGCGCGATCGCCCTGCCGAACATGGACGGCGGTTTCCAAGTGAAACGCAACGTCTTCAGTGGGAAAGCCCAGGCCTGGGTCTCGATCACCAGCCCGGTGAAAGTCATCAGCCTCATGCCCAACTCGATCCCGATCGAGAACACCGGCGGCGCGGCAACGGTCGCGGACTTCCCCGGCGATGTTGGTATGGCGCGGGTTACGGTGAAGGAGGTCCGCAAGAGCGGTGGCGGTATCAACCTGCCCGAAGCGGAGATCGTGGTGAGCGCCGGCCGCGGCATGAAAGGACCGGAGAATTGGGGTCCCGTTGAAGAACTGGCCAAGGAACTGCACGCGGCAACCGCCTGCAGCCGGCCCGTGGCCGATATGCACTGGCGCCCGCACCACGAACACGTTGGCCAGACGGGCGTGGCGATACGGCCCAATTGCTACATCGCCATCGGTATCAGCGGCGCCATCCAGCACCTGGCCGGGGTGAACCAGAGCAAGGTGATCGCCGTGATCAACAAGGATCCCGAAGCGCCGTTCTTCAAGGCTGCCGACTACGGTATAGTTGGCGATGCGGCCGAGGTGCTGCCCCAGCTCATAGCCGCCGCGAAGAAGCTCAACGCCGAACGCTGAGAGGACCATAAGGTCCCCGGCGTTACATTCACGGCCCCTGCCGGAAAGGATGGAGAAAGTCGCCTTGCGCTTCCTGCGCATCACATACAGCCATACGCACGCGGGGGCCTACGCCCTCATCCTTACCGAGGCCGACGGCGATCGCCGCCTGCCCATCATCATCGGCGGTGTGGAAGCTCAGGCGATCGCGATCCAGGTGGAGAACATCAAACCGGCCCGCCCCCTTACGCACGATCTGTTCAAGAGCGTTGGCGACCAGTTGGGCGTTACGCTCAAGGAAGTCATCATCAACGATCTGGTGGAAGGGATCTTCCATGCGAAGCTGATCATGGAGCAGAACGGCAAAACCGCCGAAGTGGACGCGCGCAGCAGCGATGCCATAGCCTTGGCACTGCGGTTCGATTGCCCGATCAATACCTACGAGTTCATCCTCAGCGCGGCCGGGTTGAAAGTGGATGAGGGCGAGGAAGCCTCCGAAGAGGAAAAGAGCGGGAAGAAAGAGAAGCGCGAACGCAAAGCGAAGTCAACGCCCGATAAGCCGATCACTGCACAGAGCATCGAGGAACTGCAGCAGCAGTTGAAAGAAGCCTTGGCCAACGAGGATTACGAAGTGGCCAGCAAGTTGCGCGACGAGATCAAGAGACGCGAGACGACGAACTGAGGAAGTGCCAAGGTTCAAGTGCCAAGCGCGGACGACTTGGTACTTGAACCTTGGCGCTTGCCACTTGAAGCTTGGATCCGTTCTTCTACATTGCCGCGACCTAACCAATAGGCATGGCGAACACGGAGAACTGGGGATCGCGCGTCGGTCTCATTCTAGCGATGGCGGGCAACGCTGTCGGCCTGGGCAATTTCCTGCGCTTCCCGGTGCAAGCCATCCAGAACGGTGGTGGTGCTTTCATCATTCCCTATCTGGTTTGCTTTCTGCTCATGGGCATACCACTGCTGTGGGTGGAGTGGAGCATGGGCCGTTTCGGGGGTAGGAAAGGGAATCACAGTACGCCCTTCATCCTGCACGAAATGGACCCCAAGCGTGCGTTGTGGAAGTACATCGGCGTGTTCGGCATCTTCACCAACATTGCCGTTGCGGCCTACTACTGCTATTTGGAAAGTTGGACGTTGAGCTACCTGTGGCACAGCATCGCCGGTACGTTCAACGGGCAAACCGCTGATCAAGTGGCCGGCTTCTTCGGCAACTACGTGGACATCAACACCTCCACAACGGGCATCCCGTTCGAGCCGATCGTCTTCTGGATCATTTGCCTGCTGCTGAACACGTGGATCCTGGCCAAGGGCCTCAGCGGTGGTGTGGAGAAAGTGGCGAAAGTCGGGATGCCGCTGCTGATCCTCTTCGGCATTTTCCTGGCGATCATGGCCGTTACGCTCAAGAGCGGCGAGCACGGCGCAGTGAACGATGGCACTGTGGGACTCAACTTTTTGTGGACACCGGACTACAGCAGCATTTGGACCGCCAAAGTGTGGTTGGCCGCGGCAGGCCAGATCTTCTTCACCCTTAGCGTGGGCATGGGCAGCATACAGTGCTACGCGAGCTATGTGCGCAAGAAAGATGACATCGCGCTGAACGCCATGAGCGCCGGTTGGATGAACGAATTCGTGGAAGTGGTGCTGGGTGCGTCCATCATCATCCCCATCAGCATCGGCTACCTGGGTATCGATCGGGTGGTGGAGATGACGCAGAGCGGTGGCCTTGGCCTCGGCTTCAAAACGTTGCCGTACCTGTTCACGCAGTGGGGCCCAACGTTGGCGCTTATCGCCGGCGTTTGCTGGTTCGGGCTGTTGTTCTTCGCGGGCATCACCAGTTCGCTGGCCATGGGCACACCCGTAATGGGTTTCCTGAAGGACGAGTTCGGGTGGAAGCACAAGAATGCCGCATGGTTCTTCGGCCTCATCATTCTGGTGCTGGGCCTGCCCTGCGTGTTGTACTTCAAGGAGGGCGTATTCGATGAGTACGATTACTGGGCAGGCACGGTGGGCCTGGTGGTGTTCGCGCTGTTCGAGATCATCCTCTTCGCGTGGGTGTTCGGGATGGACAAAGGCTGGAGGGAGATCAACGCCGGTGCGGACATCCAGGTGCCGACCGTGTTCCGCTTCATCATCAAATACGTTACACCGCTCTTCATCGGCGGTGTATTTCTGGCTTCGCTGCCGGGCATCTGGGAGAAGATCACCGCCACCGGACTTCCATGGCAAGTGCATGCTGCGCGTGTGCTGCTGCTGCTCATGTTCGCCACCACCTGCTGGTTCGTACGTGTAGCCTACATGAAGCGCAAAGCCAACCTGAAAAACTGGACAAAATGAACGGCTCCGCACTCACCCTGATGGTGTTCGCCATGGGCACGGTAACGTTGCTCACCGGCTACTTCTTCTACCGCGTGCTAACGGCCAAGCCGAAGCCCGAGCCCGACAGCTACACCGACAACGACGACGACGAGTAGCATGGAGCGCTTCACCGGCCTCATCGGCATCGCGCTGATCCTTGGTCTCGCCTTCCTGGCGAGCAACAACCGCAAGCGCATCAATTACCGGTTGGTGTTGAGCGGCATAGGCCTGCAGGTGCTCATCGCGGTGCTTGTGTTGAAAGTGGGGCCCGTCACCTCCTTCTTCCAGTGGCTGGGCAAAGGCATGGAGCATATCGAAGCCTTCAGCCGCAAAGGCGCGGCGTTCGTGTATGGAGGCCTCGTGGCACAACAACCCGATGGCTCAATGGTGAACTACTACGGCGGTGGTTTCGTCTTCGCCTTCAACATCACCGCAACGATCATTTTGGTGTGCGTGCTGGTGGCCATCCTCTACCATTTCGGTGTGATGCAGCGGGTGGTGGCCATCATTGCCAAGGGCATGAACTTCATCATGCGCGTGAGCGGCGCCGAGGCATTGAGCAATGTGGCCAGCGCCTTTGTCGGACAGGTGGAGGCGCAGGTGATGATCCGCCCCTATCTGCCCACGATGACGAAGAGCGAACTGCTCGCGAGCATGAGCGGAAGCCTGGCCTGCATCGCCGGTGGCATCCTCATCGTGTACGCCAACATGGGCAGGGCTGCGGGCATGGATCTGGCGCCGTTCCTGATCACGGCCAGCTTGATGGCCGCACCCGGTGCATTGGTGATCAGCAAGATCGTGTGGCCTGAAACCGAGCAGAGCCAGACCATGGGCAACGTGAAACTGGAAGTGAAGAGCAGTTACATCAACGTGGTGGATGCCATCGGCCATGGGGCAGGCGATGGTTTCAAGATCGCCATGAACGTGATCGCCATGCTCATCGGTTTCATCGCCCTCATCGCGCTCATCGATGGCGTGCTCGGCTGGGCCGGTCACCTCTTCGACCCCAACTTCAACCTCAGCCTCAACTGGATCTTCGGCAAGATCTTCACGCCGTTCGCATGGGCCATGGGTGTGCCGGGCGCCGACGTGCAGAATGTGGCCACGCTCCTTGGGCAGAAGCTCACGATCAACGAATTCGTGGCTTTCAAGAACATGACCGATGGCGCTTTGGCGAACCCACCTGCCAGCGGAGTGGCGCTTCTTACCGAAAAGGGCAAGCTGATCGTCACCTTCGCCATCTGCGGCTTCGCCAACTTCAGCAGTGTGGGCATGCAGATCGGCGGCATTGGTGAATTGGCCCCCGAGCGCCGTGCCGATCTTGCCAAGCTGGGCCTGCGCGCCTTGTTCTGCGGAACGCTGGCGAGCTACCTGAGTGCTACGATCGCGGGGATCTTGATGTGAGGGCTGTAGCGGACGGCATGGATCATGGCACCTGTGATCGGGATCCGCAACGCTCTATGCCAGCTTCAACCGGCCCTACTTTTGACCCTATCATGCTCACCAAGGAACAGATCATTGAAACCGCTCTGCCCGTCCTGCTGAGGCATGGTGTGATCCGGGCCGGGTTGTTCGGTTCGTTCGCCACGGGCGAAGCCAATGAGCGAAGCGATATTGACCTGCTCGTGCAACCGCGCGAGGATGGGTCCTTGTTCACCTTTATTGCATTGAAGCATGCGCTGGAAGACGCGCTCCATGCTCCGGTCGACTTGGTCGATTATCAAGCCATCAAGCCCGGATTAGAGCGCCGCATCCTCGATGAAGAAGTGCGCTTCCATGGCTAGCGCACGGGATCCGCGTCTTTTCGTGAATGACATTCT
>JBDTSG010000108.1:0-63676 GCA_039931265.1 Flavobacteriales bacterium | reverse complement strand
GCGGTGCCGACCAGCTGATCGGCCGTGGCGACATGCTGCTGAGCACCGGCAACGACCTGATCCGGATCCAATGCGCCTTCGTGGATACGCCGGAGGTGGACAACATCACGGAGTTCATCGGCAACCAGCGCGGTTATCCGGAAGCGTTGATCTTACCTGAAGTACCGACCGAAGAAGGCGAAGGCGGAGGCGCGGACGACGATGGCGATCGCGACACCATGTTCGAAGAAGCCGCGCGACTTGTCGTGCAAACGCAACAGGGCAGCACCTCACTCATCCAACGCAAACTGAAGCTGGGCTACAACCGCGCAGGCCGCATCGTGGACCAACTTGAAAGTGCCGGCATCCTTGGCCCCTTCGAAGGCAGCAAGGCCCGCCGTGTGATGATTCCGAACGAAGCCGCCTTGCATGCGCACTTGAATGCGGGCATGACGGAGAGCGCTGGGCCGGGGATGGGGGGATTCTGAGTTAGGGGAAAAGGGGCTCTCGAATGCTTTGATCATTGATCATGCTGAAGGTCATCGCTCGCTCACTCCTTTTTCTGCTTCTCACGGTTATCACCCAGATCGGCGGCATGGTGCTGTTGCTGTCGTGGTTGGTCAGTAGACGGTTACTGGCTCGCTGGCCCGTGCGCTTCCCCAAGCTGCTGGGGACAGCGGTGTTCGTGATGCTGTACATCACCACCACGGCTCTCATTGTTCCTCCATTGGCCCGGCTGAACGGCCGCGTTCCCTTACCCGTCTTCGAAGACGAAGCCTTGGCACCGCGCACCCTCGGTACTGCGCTGTTGAACCGCCACTACGTGGATGTGGAGCTGAAAACCTTGGCACACGATGTCGCCCATGCGTTTGCCGAGAAGGGACGACCACCGGTCTTGTACTTGGACGCGTGCTTTCCTTTCTTCGATGGTTTCCCCCTCCTACCCCACTTGAGCCACAATGATGGCCGCAAGCTGGACCTCGCCTTTTGCTACAAAAACGCGGAGGGCGTGCCCACCGTGAGCACCCCTTCTCTCATTGGTTATGGAGCCTTCGCTTACCCAATGGCTAATGAGGAGAACACGAGCGCGCGTTGCCTAGCAGATGGTGCTTGGTGGTACGATATCCTCGGATTTGTCCCGACCGACCATGCCATCGGACTGGATGAGCAACGCACTAAGGAATTGGTAAACACCTTGGCGGATAACCAGCATACCGGCAAGATCTTCATTGAGCCCTACCTGAAAAAACGGTTGGGCATCGAAAGCAACAAGGTGCGGTTCCATGGATGTCACGCGGTGAGCCACGCTGATCACATCCATGTGCAGCTGCGGTAGTAAACGGCAGGTCTATGATCCTGGACCGAGGCGCACTGACCGAATACGAGCGTGTACGGGCGGCTTGAAACCAGAGGTCTGTTCGCAAAGCACTTCTTGCGACCGGAGCCCTCACTCTAACGCCCACGAACTTCGTGCGGAACAAGGACGTTCCCAATGGACAATGTCACCTTCATTGTTGGCAGGCAGCAGTACGTAGCTGAACTGGAGCTCAACGAGGTGTTCGTCACTGTAACGTTCAGTGGGTACAAGAGCGGCGAGGACCACTCGTTGTTGGATATTTCATGGGACCCCAAGACCAAGTGGCAGCAATTCGAGTCTTGTGAGTTGGGTATCAGCATCAGCGTGGTGAAGCGTGCCCTCAGGATCTGGGATGATTACCGTAAGACAGCAGCCAGCAAAACCCTCCACACGCGCAAACCCAAACCAGCACCCAAGGCAATGCAGGTGCTACGAAAGCAGATCAAGGAAGCAATGGAGCGGGGCGATGATGAAAGGACCGACACCTTGATCGCAAAGTTCAAACGGATCAGCGCGAAGACACGGGTGCTTTTGCCGGTGGCATAGACGGACCAGAGGCGCTGGACAGAGGCGCCATCGCCTTCGGCGAGTGCGTGCGTAATGGAAAAGTCGAGCGAATGCGGGGATCGCACTCCGGTGAACCCGAACGCGTGCGTGAGTTGCGTGACGCCCTCCCCCCGGCTCCGGTCGCAAACGATCAGAATACCTTGTACCCATGATCCGCAAACTCCTCTGTTCATTGCTGCTGGTCTCGGCCGGTTGTGCTATGGCCCAGCCCTATGCGATCGGCAATACCATGCGCAACTGGTACGATACAGGCCGCATGCGCGATGTGCCTGCCGACCTGCATTACCCAGCGCTGGTTGGTGGCGACGACCAACCCGCAGCCGCAGGTGTTTTCCCCGTGCTGGTGCTTGGGCATGGCTTCGCGATGACGGTGGATGCCTACGACTACATCTGGCAGCACTTCACACCGCTGGGCTACACAGTGGTGTTGCCGACCACGGAAGGTGGCCTCGCACCCGACCATACTGCGTTCGGTGAGGATCTGGCTTTTTGCGTTGGGCAAATGCAGGTGGAGAATGCCGATGCGCTCTCCCTCCTGTTCGGTCATGTTGATGCGGCCAGTGCGTTGCTGGGGCACAGCATGGGCGGCGGTGCGGCCTTGCTCGGTGCGGCAGGGAATGCGGGCATACAAGCCGTAGTGGCCATGGCGCCTGCGGAAACCAACCCTTCGGCGGTAGCAGCAGCGGCAAGCGTGCTCGCACCCACACTCGTCTTCGCAGCAAGCGAGGATTGCGTGACGCCGATCAGCACCAACCAGCAACCGATGTACGATGCCTTGGGCACCTGCAAAGCCTTGGTGAACGTGACAGGCGGAGGGCACTGCTATTTCGGGGACGACAATTTCCTGTGCTCGTTCGGCGAGTTCACCTGCGGGCCTTCGCTAACGATAACGCGTGCGGAACAACACGATGTGGTGACCGACCTCGCCACACTTTGGCTCGATCATCACCTGCGCAGCGACGCAGCGGCGCTAACAGCTTTTACGGACAGCATGCTCACTACGCCACGCGCGGTAACGCAGTACGATTGTTTCTCGACGGGCATAGGCGAAGCCTTGCCAGCGACGCCCCGGCTGTGGCCCTCGCCTGCCTCGGACCTGGTGCAGGTTGAAGGGCTATCGGCGAATGCCACGTTGCGCATCGTGGATATGGTGGGTGCCGAACAAGCCGTTCGCGTTGAACTTGGCGCGCCAACACGCCTGCATGTTGGTGCCCTTGCGCCAGGAACGTACCGGCTGCTTGTGAACGACGAGAACAAGGCATACGGGGCGGCGTTCGTGGTGGTGCGCTAGTGCGGTGCCAGCAGCAGGTCTGATAGCTACTTGGTGCAAGGCGGAAGTAGTTCTGGAGCCATCTGCTCCAGATGTCAGCGCGTGAAAATCCACAGCCATCCGGAAGTTGCGATCAGGCGGACCCACGAGCGTGTCCCTTCCCATGTCCCCTACTTTTCAACCCATGAAGTACACCCACGCAGTGCCGCTCGCGCTGCTGCTCCTCGCGGCTTGCACGGAACAGGGCGGTACTCCGCCTCGGAACGGTGCCGGGGCTTCAACAACACCACCAACCGCGGAACAGGACAGCACCATAGCTGCAACGGATACAACGAATGCTCCTGCCGCGGGCCCGCAGATCAGCCAGTACATCCGGCGGATCTTCCAAGACCGCGATGGGAACATGTGGTACGGCACCACCAGCGATGGCGTAGCGCGGTACGATCCTTCGGCAGCGCTCAAGGCAGGTGGGCAGCCGCTTGTCTACTACAAAGCTGCTGATGGATTAAGCGATTGGGTTTCGAGCATTGCACAAGCCGGGAACGGAGACATGTGGTTCGGCACGCACGACGGTGTGTTCCGTTACGACCCCTCGGCTTCGCTCGGTGCAGGTTCCACGCGGTTTACGCGCTACACGAACAAGGATGGCCTTGCCTCCGATCAGGTGTGGTGCGTGTTGCTGGACAGGTCGGGCGGTTTGTGGGCCGCTACGGAAGGCGGTGTTTCACACTTCGATCCTTCGACTGCGCTCAGTACAGGTGGGAACAAGTTCACCTCCTTTCCGATCCCCGCAGCTGACCTCTCCCACTTCCCCTACTACGAGAACCCGAAGCAGATCAACTGGATCACCGAGGACAAAGCCGGGAACATCTGGTTCGCTTCCAACGGCGGCGGGGCTTACAAGTGGGATGGAAAAACCTTGACCAACCTTTCGGAGAAGGAAGGGCTCTGCAACAACTTCGTGCAGACCATGTTGGAAGACCGGGCCGGCAACCTGTGGTTCGGCACGCGCGCCGGAGGGCTCTGCAAGTATGATGGTACCTCGTTCACCGCATTCGGCAGGAAGGACCTGAAAGGCGATAACGTCTTCGCACTTTACCAGGACTCCGGCGGGATCATTTGGATCGGCGCAACCGCGTACGGCCTTTGCAGCTACGATGGAACAAGGTTCGTTTGCAACAACGAGGAAGACGGCGCCGGCATCAGGGTGATCATGAGCATCCTTGAAGTGAACGGACGACTTTGGTTCGGCACGGGGGCCGGCTTGTACCGTTTGGAGGGCGACAGGTTCATCAACCTCACCAGAGAGGATCTGCTCAGGAGGGATGTACGGTAGAAGTGTGCCTGCCGGGAGCGCATCGACGGATGCAGGGCGATCTACCTTGGTACCGTTCATTCCGCAGCACCATGAAGTTCAGCCTTACGCTCGTTGCCTGTGCGCTCGCTCTCACGAGTACTGCCACGGTGCACACCATTACCTGCCAGAACGGTGGTTCGCACTTCCTACCGGTAACGGTGAACGCTGTTGTGGGCGATACGATACTGTGGACCTGGATCTCCGGCGTGCATGTGGTTGGCCCGATCAGCTTGGCGGATATCCCTGCCGGCGCACAATTGTGGGATGTGCCCATCGATGCTTCGTACCTCTCCTTCGAATACGTGGTTAACGTGCCGGGCGTCTACCACTACGTCTGCCACCCGGCCAACCCGCACGGTGAGGATGGCTACATCAACGTGTCCACCACGACTTCCGTCCCGACCGCGGATCACGCCAGCGGCCCCTATGCCTTCTACCCCAACCCGTTCCAAGCGGATCTCAACATCGAAGCGTTCGGTGGCAACAGGATCGTGATCCACGATCTGCTCGGTGGCACCGTAGCGACCTATGCGCTGAAGCCAGGCCAAACGAAACTCCATGTGGACTTGGCCGATCTGCCGAAGGGCGTGTTCTTCGGGAGCATCATGCAGGACGATGCTGTGATCAGCACGAAACGTTTGGTGAAGAACTAGATCCTTCCTGCGGCCTATTGCTCCTGCCTGGCTTCCCTTTCCTGTTCAAGCCGGGGTCCTTTCTTGTGTAAGGAGTGTGGACTACATTGTCCTCACAAAATTCCCGCGTCACCGACCCCTACTGGACATGCCAGAGCCGAACGCATATGTGGACATCCCCATGGCCCGTGTGGCGCGCATGGACAACAACTTTGTGGAAGTCCGCATTCGGCCTGAAGCACGGATCGATGTAACGGGCCTGCTCGGCGCCATGCAAGCGCGCCGCACCCTGCTGAACGGCGGCAAAGGCGCTATCCTCTTCATCGTAATGGGCGATCAGGATTGGGAGCCCGCAGCGTTGCAATCGGATTTCTTCGGCAGCGATCAGGAGAACATCACCGCTGTGGGCGTTCTCGTGAGCAGCAGGGTGCTAACGCTGGTGGCCAACATGTACTTCAGCCTTTTCCCGTCACGCTTCCCGGCCAAGGTCTTCAACAAGGAAGAGGAAGTGCGCAGTTGGTTGCTGACAGCCTGAAAGCAAGCACCTGCTCAGAACACCATCGGCTGGTTCCTGCGGCCCACCACCATTTTACGCGTGTGGTCAACGGCCAAGCAGCCGCCTTGCTTGTCGAAGGCGATGTTCCCGACAGGGCCACCGTATTTGAAGCCGGCCATGAGCCGTTCCAACTCCAGTATCACGGCCATCTTCACGTGCCGGGTCTCATCTTGGAATTCACCGGCGCGCGCATCGTGCGTATCCACCACCACTTCCTTGGGCAGGTGCCCGGGGTGCTCGAAACGCAGCACCGCCTCGGTGCCCGCAGGCAGGTTGATGTCGAAGCGGCCCATGTTGTTGATGGGCACCAACAGCACCTCGCCGTTCACCTCCAGTTGCACGCGCGTATTGTCGAAGCTGAGATCTTCCACATGTACCCAGCCCGTTATCTGCACGGCATCGTTTTCCGGTGGCGTGTAGGGGGCGCCTGTGGCTTTGGCCAACGACGCGGAGCACGCGAGCAACAGCACGAATGCGGCAGTGAATGGTGTCGATCGGAGAGCTCTCATCGGGGCGATTTTGTGGCCGATACGACCACGCATCCGGCGATGTTCCCCAACACAAAGTCCGATCCGACAGGTCCTACCCGCATCGTCGCCGAAGGCTGCGAAGGCGTCGCTGAACGGCGGAAAAAGTTTGGGGGTTGATGGCAGCCCATCGATGACCGAAAACGACGAGGCCCCGTCGGTTATCCGAACAGGGCCTCATCATTTGTTCACGGACCTACTCCCCGCTCGCCTTCTTCAAACCGTCCTCGATCATGTTGTAGAACTGATCCATCTTGGGCAGGATCACGATGCGCGTCCTGCGGTTGGTACTGCGGTTCTCGGGCGTGTCGTTTGCAACCAAAGGCACGTACTGCCCACGACCACCGGCCGTAACACGTCCCGGTGCAACGCCAAGCTCCTGGGTCAAAACGCGGGTGATCGACGTGGCGCGCAATACGCTCAGGTCCCAGTTGTCCTTAATACAGTCCTTGGCGATGGGCACATCATCGGTATGGCCTTCCACCAGCACTTCCATCTCGGGCTTGTCGTTCACCACGGTGGCCACCTTGCTCAGCACCTCCTTCGCTCTGGGCGATATGGTCGTACTGCCGCTGGGGAAGAGCATCTTGTCGCTGAGCGAGATGAAGACCACGCTCTTCTCCACGTTCACCACCACATCGGTGTCGTTGAGGTTGCCGAGGGAACTCTTGAGGCTGATGACCAAGGCCAGCGTAACGGAGTCCTTCTTGGTCAGTGCGTCGTGCATCGTGCGGATCTGCAGGTCCTTCTCCTTGATGCTTTCCAGCGACTTCTCCAAGTTGGCGGCTTCCTGCGTGCTGAGCGTGGCCATGTTGCCGACGTTGTTCAGTAGCGCTTGGTTCGTAACGCTCATCTCGCTCACCTGCGACTTCAGGTGATCAATGCTGGTCTGGAGGTTCGCCTTGTCGTTGTTGCACTTATCCAGCCCCTCGTTGCACTCTTGGAGTTTGTCGTTCAAGGTGGCATTGGAAGCCTGGATGGCCATGTACTTCTTCTTGGAGACACAAGAAGTCAGGGCGACGAGGAGGAGAAGTGAGCAGAGGATGGTTCGAGTCATGGTGCAACAGTTAGGGTTCAGGAGGACCGAAGGTAGAGCGGTGGAACCTAGCATCGGTCGTATTCGTAGGAACGCGGGAAAAACGATGAGGTGTGATGATCCGCTCAGGAATGACCCCAACACAGGTGGCATCGGCCGCCCGGAAGGACGTGGGACAACTGAAGCAGCATGTTTCCGAGAAGCACGCTGATCTGGAACGCATTTGCCGGATGGGGAACAGCAAAGAGGGGATCGTGCGCTCCGGAACATTCACGTCGCCCAAGGGACTGCAATGGGTAAACGTGATCACCGCTACCAATGGAGGCACCACATTGTACCCACTGCTGTGGTATGCCACGACCGGGGGCCTGTGCGCCATGCAGATCGATGCCGAAGGGCCGGCCCAGTATTTTCAACCTCATGTGCTGGACCGCTACTTGAAACGCTATCTGCACTGGAAGGCTGGCAAGATCAACGCGATACGCCAGTTCCATAAGCACAACTACGCCAAGGTCTTCCAGCCTGATGCGTACAAGAACGATCGTGATAGTTACGTGGCCGTGATCGACGATGGCTACGTGGCCGGTGAGAACCTGAAGAACGACGCCATACTGCATTTCCGTACGTTCTACGACAAGATGCGCGGCCGACAACGCTTCGGTCACCTGCGTGCAACGATCACCTGGCGCGAACCGATGAAGTCGCTGACCTTCGATCATGTCGGGCGCCGCGATACCCCACATGCGGCTTGGGGCCGGGGGTACAGGTTGCGTTGGGAACAGCAGAGGATGGCGGCATAGCGATGCCTCGCTGAATGTCAGCACCCTACCGGACCGGAGTTACTACGCCCAGTTGAAGAACGGCAGC
Source organism: Flavobacteriales bacterium (assembly GCA_039931265.1). Taxonomy (GTDB): domain Bacteria; phylum Bacteroidota; class Bacteroidia; order Flavobacteriales_F; family PHOS-HE28; genus PHOS-HE28. Next base: position 55,528 of record JBDTSG010000108.1, on the reverse strand, counting down.
TTGCGTTTCTGGTTCACGTTCCAAAGGCCGATCTGCAATCCTTTGAGGTTTTCGGCCCGATTGTACAGCCCGATCTGCACACCGACCATCCGTTTGGCGCCGGTCTCTGCGGCGATCTGTACACCACGTATCTCAATTGCACCGGCACCCATAATGCTCAGCTGCAGTCCGTTCATGCGGTAGGCTTGTGTCCATCCTGCTATCTGAACACCGTTGTGGATCACGGCGCCATTGATGGCCCAACTGGCGGAGACCCCGTTGGTCCTGTAGAACCATGTACCTCCTCCACTTACGTTGATGCCGTTCAGCGAACAATCGCAGGCGCTGCCAAGAGGCGACAGGTTCAACCCATGAATGCGTTCGACGAGCTGGTGCGCGGAGTCCGCAGCGAATTCAGCGGAGTCCTTTGGAATAGGCAGGTAGGGCACCAGAAAAAGGAAAAGTCCTATCCCCGGCGCCTCCACCCGCGCGCCCACTGTGGTGACATTCCGAGCCCAATCATCATTGCCGAGCACACCGAAGTTGAGCCCAAAGGTCTTGGTGCCGCTTTCGTGGAAAGTCCACAACGGCGCGCGGATCTTTTGAAGCGTGCTGTCCTGGCCAGCACAGATCCGAACGGTCAGCGCGAACACGAGCGAGCAGATGGATTTCATACAGGGAAGGTATCCAGTGGCGGGAAACCGCGCCGAACCCGCGCACCGCTGTAGCAAGTCTTTCACACCAGCGTGTTCGCCGTTCGGCGGATCGCTGTCCCGAACGGTGGGCAGGCATCGCCTCCTTTGTTGGGACGCACCGCGCATGGCCCTCAGCCGTTTCTGGACCTTCATCCTCATCCTCAGCATCACCTACGTATTGGTGATGCTCGCTGCGGGCAGGCAGTACACCTTGGGCGGCTTGGTGAACGGCAAGCAAGGCGATGCCTTCGTGGTGGCGGAGATGGATACCATGGCGATCTCGGGAACGCCATTGCTCGGCAGCATCCGGAGTGCCGGTGAGGAAGGATACCAACAAGGCGACACGCTGTACACGATCAACAGCACCGGTGTGGTGAAGGTGAGCGTGGGCAGGCAAGCAGCGGATGGCCTGTTTGAAACGTGCAAGAGCACATTGACAAGTCTCTGGCTGCCTTTGATAGGCTACCTCACCTTCTTCTGCGGCCTACTGAACCTGCTGGTGGATTCGCGCGCCATGGAGAAACTCGCGCGGGTGCTCTCCCCCATCTTCCGGCGGATCTTCCCCGACCTGAGCAAGGACCATCCAGCCTACGGCTTCATGACCTTGAACTTCGCGGCGAACTTCCTCGGCCTCGATAGCGCGGCCACACCCTTCGGCCTGAAGGCGATGGAAAGCATGCAGGCCGACAACCCGGAGAAGGACAAGGCCACCAACAGCCAGATCATGTTCCTGTGCCTGCACGCGGCGGGCCTCACGTTGCTGCCCACCAGCATCATCGGTTACCGCGCGGCGCAGGGTGCGGCCAACCCGGCCGACATCATGATCCCGTGCATCATCACCTCGTTCGTTGGCACGATCGCCGCGCTTTTCCTCGTGGCTTGGCGCCAGCGCATCAACCTGTTCAACCTGCCGGTGATGGCAGGTGTTGTGGTGATCAGCGCGGTGATAGGCGCGCTCATGGCTTACATCACCGGGCTGGGCGGGGTGCAGAAGTTCCACTTCACCGACAACCTCAGCAACGGCATGCTGCTGGTGATCATCCTGCTGATCGTTGCCTACGCCTTCCTGTTCGAGCGCTACTTCACGGAGAAGGGCACGAACATGTTCGACTCGTTCATCCACGGTGCCAAGGATGGCTTCACCACCGGCTTGCGTGTGCTGCCCTATATGATCGCGATGCTTGCAGCACTGAGCATCTTCCGCAACAGCGGCCTGATGGGCATCGTAATGGACGGGCTTTCGTGGAGCATGGCCTTGGTGGGTGTCGACAAGCAAGTGATCGACGCGATACCGGTTGCTTTGATGCGCCCCTTCAGCGCAGGCGGCTCGCGCGGTTTCATGCTCGATGCCATGAAAACCTACGGTCCCGACAGTCTCACCGGCCAGCTCTCCTGCCTCTTCCAAGGCGCTGCGGAAACGACGTTCTATGTCGTGGCGCTCTACTTCGGCAGCGTCAACGTGAAGAACAGCCGGTACACGCTGGGCATCATGCTGCTGGTGGACCTGATCTGCGTGATCACGGCCGTCGGGGTCTGTGCGGTTTATTTCTGATCGTGCGTATGTGGCTGCCAGGTGAGACATTCGCCGCGCTTTTCCGCGACCCATGACATCGAACCCGAAGATCATCCGCCAACGCAGCAAGATCCATGGCAACGGCGTGTTCGCCAAGGCCGCCATCCGCAAGGGCGAGGAGATCGTGGACTACGAAGGCCGCTTGATCACGCACGACATCGCCGATGACACGTACGGCGGCGAAGACACCGGCCACACCTTCCTGTTCATCCTCAACGAGCATTGGGTGGTGGATGCCAACGTGAACGGCAACATCGCCAAGTGGATCAACACCAGCTGCGACCCGAACTGCGTGGCGGAGATCTTGGACGACCCCGGTGGCAACCCGCGTAAAGGGCGCGTGGTGATCTCGGCGTTGCGCAGCATCAAGGCCGGTGAAGAACTCCACTACGACTATGATGTGGCCACCGACGAGCCGATCACGGCCGAAGAGCGGAAGAACTGGGCCTGCCACTGCGGGGCAGCCAACTGCCGCGGCGTAATGCTGAAGTACCAGCCGAAGAAGCCCGCACGCGCCAAGGCAACACCGGCCGTGAAGCGCGGACGCTAACATTGCAGCGGCATAAGAGTTGCCAATACCGGATAGCGGCCCAACAGAGCCGATACATTCGCACCATGATGAAGAACACCCTCCTACTGCTGTTGTCCGTCCTGCTTTTCGCAGTGAAAACCAACGCCCAGGACGACGAGCGCAGTCGTGCCATCGTGGACAAGCTGGTGGCCAAAAGCAAGGCATGGACAAGTTTCGAGGCCGACTTCGCTACGCGCCTGCAGAGCGCCAAGGACAAGCTGGATGTGAAGCAAACGGGGACGATCAAAACCAAGGGAAAGAAATTCAACCTGGTGCTGGCGGACAACACGGTCATCAACGACGGCACCGCACTCTACACATACAACAAGGGCACCAACGAGGTAACGATCAGCGACCCGGCCGAGATGGACAAGGAAATGGATCCGAGCAAGCTCTTCACGCTTTATGAGAAGGGTTTCAAGAGCCAGTTCGTTGAAGAGAAGGCCGAGCCCACTGGCGCGATGGTGCAGATCATTAAACTGTTCCCATTGGACGCCGCGAAGAAGCCTTACCACACCATCGTCCTCACAGTGGACAAGGCGAAGGAAGAAGCGCGGCAGGTGCAGATCATGTACAAGGATGGCAATATGGTCACCTATTCGCTGAAGCGCTTCGTGGCCAACCCGGTACTGGCGGATGCTCTTTTCACCTTCGACAAGACGAAGTACCCCGGCGTTGACGTGAACGACATGCGCTGAACACAATGGCATTCCGGAAGAGGCGCCCATCGGCGCCTTTTTCATTTCCATCTTCGCCACGCATGGAACAGGAAAAAGCATTCGCGGCCAACCAAGCACTGTGGGATGCACGCACCGAGTTGCACTTCACCTCGGCGTTCTACGATGTGGACGGCTTCCTCAGCGGAAAGAACACGTTGAACGCCATTGAACGCCACCTGTTGGGCGATGTGAACGGCTTGAACGTCCTTCACTTGCAGTGCCATTTCGGGCAGGACACGCTTTCGCTTGCACGCTTGGGCGCACGGGCAACGGGATTGGATCTGAGCCCTGCTGCGATCGCCAAAGCCCGTGAATTGTCGGAGCGTTGCGGATTTCAAGCGGATTTTGTCGAGGGCAACGTGATCGACTTCCGTCCGGAGTTCGAGGGCCGCTTCGACATCGTCTTCACGAGTTATGGCACTATCGGCTGGTTGCCGGACCTGAAGCCTTGGGCCGCGAACGTTGCACGATACCTGAAACCGGGTGGACGTTTCGTGATGGCCGAGTTCCATCCGGCGGTCTGGATGTTCGACAACGACTTCACGCATATTGCCTATCCCTACTTCAACCGCGAGGCGATCGTGGAGAACGAAACGGGCACGTATGCGGCGCGCAGTGCGCCATTGCAACTGGAGTCGTATTCGTGGAACCATCCGCTGGCCGATGTGTTCACGGCGTTGATGGGCAACGACTTGCGCTTGGAGGCCTTCCGGGAATTCGATCGCTCGCCCTATGATTGTTTCCGGAACACCGTGCCTTCAGGCGACGGCAACTTCTTCATTAAAGGCATGGAGGGAAAGCTGCCCATGGTTTACGCGCTCCGTATGACGAAGCCTTGAAGCAACGCCTTCTACTTTCACCGCCCACGACCATGCGGTACCTGCTCCTCCCCTTCCTGTTCTTCATGTTCATTGCGGTCAACGCACAGAAGGTTGATGTGGACGACGGTATCGTGTCCGTTGACGGCACGCCGTATTGCAAGCTGGTGAAGAAGGATTGCAAGCTGGGGCTTTGCGACTTCTCGGTGCAAGCGCTCGATGGCACCGAGGTAGCCTTCCTGAAATGGCGCGAATACAACGACAAGGACAAGCGTCAACAGTCCAACCCGAACGGACGGGTGCTCTTTTACGATTGGGCCTTCCTGACTTCCGGTGCGAAGTGCGAAACGGACCAGATCAGCCAGAAAAACGTGGCCAAGATCCTGGTGGACGGGCCTTTGTTCAAGAATGGCGCGCTGAACGCGGATGGTGAAAAGAAGATCGTGTTGGTGAACGGCACACGCCACAGCGAGCGGATGCAGGTGCTCAACGCCACCATCATCATCATCCAGAACTGATCACTTGCCCGTGAGTGCCACGTAGTCCTTCAGCACGCGGATCAGGAAGTCCTGCGGTTTCTGGTCGGTGCGCACATTCAGGATCACCTGCACTTTTTCGGAAGCCTGCAGCAGGATGCGCGCACGGTTGTCGCCCCGGTTGCGGTAAAGGACTTCCTTGATCAGTTGCGCCTGTGCATCGGTGAGGCGCACGGCTTCAGGGTACAATGGCACATGCGCTTGGTCCACTTCCACCAAAAGCGTGTCGTCCAACGAGGTGCGCTTGCGCATACTCACCACACAGGTGCCAGCGGCCAGGTCGCCGAGGCGTTGGCCTTTGCCGTTCATCAGGATCACCAAAGCACCCAAATAGCTGATGGAATCAATGGGCCGCAGCACTTGCCTCATGACGTACTGGCCCAACGTCGGCCGTCCGCCGTCGAGCCGCGCCACTTTGATCTTGCGCGCACGCTTCCCGATGCTCTGACCATTGAGGGAGATCTCGCTGATCAGGTCGTAGAAAAAGTAAGGCACCCCGAGGACTACCCAAAACACCCAAGAATGGACATTGCCGAGTTCGGACAGTATCCACGCGAAAGTCACCATGTAGCCGCCCAGGACGAGCACATCGAAGAACCACGCGAGGCCACGGTCGCCTAGGCTGGCTATTTCATAGTCCACGCCCACGTTCTGGGCGGTGTCGATCCGGATGGCGTCCAAATTCCTGCCGATGGTGATCGCCTAGCGATCGATGGCGAGTTTGCCGCTCCACGAGCCATTGCTGAGGCGCAGATCGTAAAGGCCCGTGGCCAACCCTTCAACGTCGATCGTCGCAATAGCGGCACCGTGCGGTACGCCAACGGAGCGCACCACCCTACCGGTGGCATCGCATAGATCCAGCTGACCGCCATTCGTGTGCGGAAGTCGCACATGCACAAGATCATTGGCGGGATTGGGGAAGACCGTCGGGGTCGGAGTGGCCACAGCTTCCGGTACACCAAGTGAAAGGGCATCGTACCAGAAACGAACGGTCGTTGGCTGCCCACCCACGGTATTCACCTGCAGCACGGGCAGATCCATGCCCTCCGCCAGCCACTTGTATTCGATGGTCTCGGGTTCGGGGATGGTGAACCCGAAACCGAACTGATCAACGAACACGCTGTCGTTGCGGTTCAGCACGCTCATCACGCGGAGCACTTGGAACGTATCCGTCGGCAGGTAGAGGGTCCCCCATCCATCCACGGTATTGTCGCGTTGCTGTTCCTGGCGGAAGAACAACAGGCCCGGAACTTCCACCTGCCACGTGCTGAAACTGCTGCTGGTGTTATTGAAGTCGAGCGGGAACTCGTAAACGTGGTCCACCGGCAGACGTTGTATGCTCGCAGGCAAGCCGTTGATGTTCGAACCGAAACCGACGTTATCGAAACCGTCGGCATCGCGTTTGAAATACTCATAGACATCAGTGAGCTGCAGGGCTTGGAAGTCGAAATCCTGGCCGCGCACGGCGTAGTCGGCATCGTGATCCGGGTAGAGGAACGGGTTATTGAAGAAGAACTGATAGAGGATCGGAGTACTGAACACAGCTACCGCCGTGTCGGCGGTTTCGAGCTGCGCGGTGAGCGTGCCGAAGTCCCATACATGGTTCGGCCCGGTGTCCGCATCATCGAATGTGGCGAGAACGCTCGTCCAACGCACGCTCAGATCACCGGCACTCGGCATATCGCTTTGATCGATGGTGATCTGCGCCGAAGCGCTGCCAAAAAAGGTGAAGCCGACTGCCAGGGTGATCGTTCCGATACCAGTCTTGTCGAGCCTTGCGTTGATGTGCGTCATGTTCGTTCCGGATGGGCGAAGGTCAATGTTCGCTACCGCACCGCAACAATACGCCTACGGCATAGCCCTTGCCAACCGCGCAACCCCACGCCGATACCTTTGGCCCACAATGATCCGGACACGAACCCTTCTCCTTACGCTCTCCCTGCTCGCATTGGGCACCGCTGCCAAGGCACAGCCCCACTACCGCCCACTGATCCAGTTCAGCGGCGTGGTCGTTACCGGCGATAGCCTTGCCGCAGTGCCCTTCACCAACGTTCTGGTGAAGAACAGTTACAGGGGCACGATGAGCGATGTCTTCGGCTACTTCAGCTTCGTGGCGCAGGAGGGCGATACCATCCTCTTCAGCGCGGTAGGCTTCAAGCGCAGCCAGTTCGTGATGCCCGAGAGCTTGCCGGAGAGCAAGTATTCCATCATCCACCAGTTGGAGAGCGATACCGTCCTTCTGCGGGAATTCACGGTCTATCCGTGGCCGAGCCGTGAGCAATTCCGTGATGCCTTCCTGGCCCTCGACCTGCCCGACGATGATTACCAGCGCAGTTTGAAGAACCTGAGCCCGGCCGAGATGATGCAGCGGATGGAGAACCTCCCACCGGACGCCTACCAGAGCTTCAATTACGCCATGGCGCAGGACAGGACGCGTTTATACAACAGTGGTGGCGTGCCGAGCATCAACCTCTTCAACCCCATTGCTTGGGCGCAGTTCATCCAGGCATGGAAGAACGGGGCTTTCAAGAAGAAGAAGTAGGCGCCATACGGTTGTCGGCGGTGACGTCGGATGAATTGTGAACGAGCCAGCGGCTGAGCAGAAAGGTGTTTGGACGGTTCTACCTTGGCAACGCACAACTGAACCAACGAGCACATGAAGATCGGGGTACTTGGTAGTGGTATGGTTGGCCAGGTGCTGGCCGCCGGATTCCTGAAGAAGGGCCATGAAGTGATGGTGGGCACCCGCAGCCCGGAAAAGCTGGCCGATTGGCAGGACAAGAACCCCGGCGGAAAAGTCGGGGATCACAAAACCACAGCAGCCTTCGGTGAGTTGGTGGTGTTGGCGACGAAAGGCACCGCTGCGGAAATGGTGGTGCGCCTGTGCGACAGCAAGGACCTCGTGGGAAAGACCGTGATCGACACGACGAACCCCATGGCGGAAGCGCCACCGGAGAACGGTGTCCTCAAATACTTCACTTCCTTGGACGAGAGCCTCATGGAGCGCCTGCAGCGCATCAATCCGAGCGCGCATTTCGTGAAGGCGTTCAATAGCGTGGGCAACGCCTACATGGTGGACCCGCACTTCACCGAAGGCCGCCCCACCATGTTCATCTGCGGCAACGATGTTGGCGCAAAGGGAACGGTAACGAACCTCTTGAACGACTTCGGCTGGGATGCCGAGGACATGGGAGGCGTTGAAGCCGCGAGGGCCATCGAGCCGCTGTGCATCCTGTGGTGCCTGCCCGGCTTCACCCGGAACCAGTGGAGCCACGCGTTCAAGTTGCTGAAAAAGTAGCAGGAACACACAATTTCAAGTTGAAAAGAGCATGTTGTGTGAATATCAAGAATGGCTTTCTTTGGATGCATGAGCACCCCTCGCATCCTCGTCTATGGTCCCGACGCGCAGCAACTTGATACTGTGCTTGCTGAGTTGCACACCCACGGCTTCATCGCTGTTGGTGTGAAGGACGGGATCGATGTATTGGACCAGCTGAACCGTACCTCTTGGGACATGCTATTGATCGAAGGCGAGGTGGATGAGATGCCCCGCACCATCCTGAAGCATCATTTGGAACGCAGCCGGGTGAAAGTGGTGGAACACCAAGGCAGCTCGCTCGACCTCATGGCCCGCATCGGGCAGGCGATCGGCAATTGAGATCCGCAACGGGTCTCTTCGTGGCTTTACGGGCTGCATAATTCGCGCTGGGGACCGCCGTTACATTAGCGCCCCATGAATTTCAGGCGCTGGTCCTTCACACTGCTGCAAGCCGCATCCATAGCGGTTTTCGGACAGGGAGAGGCCATTGTTTCGGGCACCGTGCGCACCCCGGACGATCTGACCGCCCCCTTCGTGAACGTAGCCGTTGTGGGCGGCACTGCCCAAGAGGTTACCAACGATGCCGGGGCCTACCGGATCACCGTACCAACGGGGCGCGTCTCATTGAGGTTCAGCCAAGCCACTGTGGACACGGTGATCGTCCTTACCGTGTCAGCCGGTGAGCAGCGCAAACTCAACGTCACCTTGGGTACGCGCACGCTCAACCCCTTCATCCGCAAAGGAGGCGATCGCGGGGGTGGTGTCGAGCGGATCGACCCGCGCACGGTGGTTTTCAACCCCAGCATCACCGGGGGCATCGAGAGCATGCTCGGAAGCATGGGCGCCGTAACGCGTAACGAACTGAGCAGCGGCTACAGCGTACGTGGCGGCAACTACGATGAGAACCTGGTGTACGTGAACGACATCGAGGTGATGCGGCCGTTCCTGGTGCGCGCCGGCCAGCAGGAGGGCCTCTCCTTCCCGAACCCCGACATGATCGAAAGGATCCAGTTCAGCGCGGGCGGTTTCGATGCGCGATACGGGGATAAGATGAGCAGCGTGCTGGACATCCAGTACAAAAGGCCGAAGCAGTTCGCGGCCACCATCACTGCCAGCACGTTGGGCGGTGCGGTCTCGGTGGAAAGCACCATGCTGAAGAAGCGCCTGCGACAAGTCACCGGTTTCCGCTACCGCAGCACCGAACTGGTGCTGCGCGGCTTGGACACGCAGGGTGAATACGACCCGCGCTACACCGACCTGCAGAGCTATTGGACGTTCGATGTCAGCGACAAAGTGGAGCTCAGCTTCCTTGGTCTGTACAGCCGCAACAAGTACATCTTCGAACCGCAGAACCGTGAAACGGATCTGGGCAACTTCAACGAGGCGCTGCGCTTCACTGTTTACTACGATGGCATCGAACGCACCGAGTTCGAGACGTGGAGCGGCGTGCTCGGCCTGAACGTGCGCCCGAGGAAGGACCTGCTGTTGAAGTTCTATGCAGGCGCGTCAAGTACCCGTGAAACGGAACGCTTCGATATCCTGGGTCAATACCTGCTGTCCGAACTGGAGCGTGATCTGGGCAGCGACCAATTTGGCGAGGCGGTGCGCAACTTGGGCATTGGCACCTTCCTCGATCACGCGCGCAACGAGTTGGACGCGACGCTTTACACGGTGGCGCACAAAGGCTTCAAGACGCTTGCGCGCAGCTACTTGCAATGGGGGGTTGACGCGCGAAGCGAACGCATCAACGACAAGTTGAGCGAGTGGAGCATGGTGGACAGCGCCGACTACAGCATCCCATACCAAGGCACCGAGAACCTCGAACTCCAATACAGCCTCAAGACCAAACTGGCCATAGAGAGCATCCGTGCCAGCGCTTATGTGCAGAACGCTTGGGAGTGGGCAACAGGGCACAAGGGCGATGGCACCTTCGGCTTAACGCTGGGTGCACGGGCGCAGTATTGGAATTTCAACGGGCAAACGGTCTTCAGTCCAAGAGGGCGTATCAAGTGGCAACCCGGCTGGAAGCGTGTAACCGCCAAGGGCGACACGGTGGATCGTAACCACACGTTCTGGTTCGCGGCAGGCTACTACTACCAACCACCTTTCTACCGCGAGCTGCGCGGCTTGGACGGTACGTTGAACGAGAACCTGAAAGCACAGGAGAGCATCCACTTCGTCCTGGGCTGGGACCGCTTTTTCACCTTCTGGGGAAGGCCGTTCAAGTTCAGCACCGAGGCCTATTACAAGATCCTCAATAACCTCATTCCCTACGAGGTGGACAACGTGCGCATACGCTACTACGCCACGAACAATTCGAAGGGCTATGCCACCGGCCTCGACCTGAAATTGAACGGCGAGTTCATCCCGGGCATCGAGAGTTGGGCTTCGTTGGGCTTGCTCAGTGTGAAGGAGGACATAACGGACGACTATTACTACGACCGGTACAACGCCGCTGGCACCCTCATTGTCCCGGGCTACACATTCGACCAAGTCGCTGTGGACAGCATCCGCAAGGAGCCGGGCTACATCCCCCGCCCCACGGACCAACTCCTGAATTTTGCGCTGTTCTTCCAGGACGAAATGCCCCGGTGGCCCACGTACAAGGTGCACGTGAACCTGGTGCTCGGTACCGGCCTGCCCTTCGGCCCACCGAGCTTCGAGCGCTACAAGGACACGTTGCGCACCAGTTTCTACCGCCGCGTGGACATCGGCTTCAGCAAACAATTCGTCGGCGCCGAGGGCCAGCGCGAAAAGTGGCTTGGGATGCACGACCTGTGGTTGTCCCTCGAAGTCTTCAACCTGCTGAACGTGAACAACGTGGTGGACCACACCTGGGTGCAGGATGTGCGTGGCCGGTATTACGCCATCCCCGACTTCCTCAGTCCACGCCGGTTCAACCTGAAGCTGGTGGCTTGGTTCTGAGGGAAGCGCTTTCCTCTATTTTCGGGGCCGTCATGCTGAAGAACCGGTACTTGTCCCTGTCCCTGCTCCTGCTCCTGGCAGCTTGCAGCACCAAGAAGTTCACCGCCAGCAGCCATCCCAATGGCAAGCCCGAAGTGGTGATCTACATGAAGGGCGACGGCGAGGAAGCCGAGAAGGTGATGGAAAAGGTCTACTACCCTACCGGTCGGCTGGAGTATGTGGGTCGTTTCCAGAACGGTGTTGAACACGGCGAGTGGGTGTACTACTACGAGGACGGCACCAAGAAATACGTGGAGCATTGGGCCAACGGCCTTGAGGATGGCGTGCACTTCGACTACAGCCCCGACGGCCAAGTTTACCGCGAGCTTTACTACGAGAAAGGAAAGCTGGTGCGGGAGGTGGACAAGAGCAAGCTGTAAGGGTCAAGTACGCATGTGCCGGCCGGGCCGTGTCCAACCCTTAATCGAATTGCCGAACGCTCAACCCGATGATGTTCACGCATTCCATCAGTTGCTCCTCCGTGATGACGAGCGGTGGTGCGAAGCGGATGATATCGCCGTGAGTGGGTTTGGCGAGCAGGCCGTTGTCGCGCAACAGGAGGCACAGCTCCCACGCGGTCTTGGGTGATCCATCGACCCCGGTGCGCGGCTCGATGACCAAGGCATTCAGCAACCCCTTTCCGCGCACCAGCTTCACGAAATCGTAGGCATCCACCAGCTTCTGCATCTCGGATCGGAAAAGCTTGCCGAGCCTATCGGCGTTTTCCGTGAGCTTCTCATCGCGCACGATGCTGAGCGCTTCAATGGCCAACCGCGCGGCCATGGGGTTTCCACCGAACGTGCTGCCATGGGTACCCGGGGTGAACACATCCATGATCACATCATCGGCGAGAACAACGCTTACAGGATACATGCCCCCGCTGAGCGCTTTACCAAGGATCACGACATCCGGCCGGATCCCTGCGTGATCGCTGGCGAGGTTGCGGCCCGTGCGGGCAACCCCGGTCTGCACTTCATCTGCCATGAAAAGCACGTTGCGCTCCTTGCAAAGTGCGAACGCCTTCTGCAAGTAGTCATCGGCAGGCACGAAAACCCCTGCTTCACCTTGGATGGGTTCGACCAAGAACGCGCACACCTTGGGATCGGCCAGTGCTTTCTCCAATGCAGGCAAGTCGTTGTACGGGATATTGACGAACCCCGGGGTGAACGGCCCGAAGCCACCACGGCTTTCCGGATCGCTGCTGGCACTGACAATGCTGATCGTGCGGCCGTGGAAATTGCCGTCGCAGACAACGATGCACGCTTCACCCTTGGCAATGCCCTTTTTCTGGTAGCCCCACTTGCGGGCCATCTTCAATGCGGTCTCCACCGCTTCGGCCCCCGTGTTCATGGGCAACACCTTTTCGTACCCGAAGTAGGTGCACACGAACTGTTCGTACTCACCAAGTTGGCTGTTGTAGAACGCGCGGCTGGTGAGCGTGAGCTTACCGGCCTGTTCCTGCATCGCCTTCACAAGGCGCGGATGGCAATGGCCTTGGTTCACCGCGCTGTATGCGCTCAGGAAGTCGTAGTAACGCTTTCCTTCCACATCCCATACGAACACGCCCTTACCGCTATCAAGCACCACGGGCAGCGGATGGTAATTGTGCGCCCCGAATTTGTCCTCCAGCGCAATGGCGCGTTGGCTCTTGGTGCGTTGTTCGGTGCGTGATTCCTGCATGGTGATCTGAGAAAGCGGTCGAAGATACCGGGCCCCGGGAAGCGGCGCCGTGGTTGTCTCCGGCCAGCGCCCGCGTGACCGAAGCACATGGGCAAGGTGCCTACTTTGCGCGCCCTTTCAAATGGCCAAGTCATTCATCCAGCACTATCAAGCCACGGTGCTCAAGCACCTGAACAACGACCACGCTGACAATTTTTATGCGCGGCGTTATGGCGTTGAAAAGCCGAAAGCCCGCAGCCTGCGCGCCTCGCTGAGCCATACGGTGGATATGGCCATGGGGGGGCTGGGATTGGCGCGCATGAAACGCGTGTCGCATTTGGCCGGCGTTGGTTTCGACCTGAAGGCCGGATGGGTTGAAGGGCTCTCGTGGTTGTACGACCATCTCTCTGACCAAGCCTCAAAGGATCTACTCGTTGAAGTTGTGGCGTACCGGGCGCTGGGCCATCGCCATGTGAAACTGCCTAACAACAACCCCTCGCATTTTGCCCGTGTTGAGCGCTTGGAGCGCGCGCAGGTGGGCAAGCCGACAACGGCCACCGGCCACCACGGCCTCAATATCCACCAGTTCGACTTGGGCGACATCGGGTTTCCCGTGAAGCTCTTTGCCACACCAGTCGGCTTGGAAGGTTTGTACCAGCAACAGCAGTACCGCTATGCCACGCCCAACGGCGTGATCGGCGTTGAGCCCGGCGACGTGGCGATCGATGCCGGTGGATGCTGGGGCGACAGCGCTTTGTACTTCGCGCACTTGGCCGGTCCGACAGGACGCGTGATCACATTCGAGTTCATGCCCTCCAACCTGGAAGTGTTCGAGCGCAACATGGCGTTGAACCCCGAATTGGCCAAGCGTATCACATTGGCGCGTAACCCGATCTGGTCGGTAAGCGACATGGATCTTTTCGTAAGTGGCAGCGGTCCGGGCACCTCGGTTTCACCCACACGCAAGCGGCCCGATGCGCTGGCAGTGAAAACCCTGACCATCGACGACATGCTCACGCGCACCGGGACTGAACGCGTGGATTTCATCAAGATGGACATAGAGGGTGCGGAGATGCACGCGCTGCAGGGGGCGAGCAAAGTGATCAAGCAATTCAAGCCCGAACTCGCCATCTGTGTCTACCATGACTTGTCCGACTTCTGGACGGTGCCGCAGTTCGTGCAGTCGCTGGGGCTGGACTACGAGTTCTACTTCGGCCATTTCACGCCGCATGCCGAGGAAAGCGTGGTCTTCGGTCGGCCGCGCGCATAGGCCATGAGCCGCAACAAGAAACCGCTGCCCGTTTGGGAAGCCGTGCCCGTTACCGGCTACGGTGCCAATGGCAAAGCCATTGCCAAGCGCGAAGGCATGGTAGTGTTCGTGAACGGTGCCGTGCCCGGCGATGTGGCCGACCTGCGCGTGACCAAGAAGAAGAAAAGCTGGGCGGAAGCCACGGCAACACGGATCATAGAGCCATCGCCGGATCGTGTTGCGCCCTTCTGCAAGCACTTCGGCGTGTGCGGCGGCTGCAAGTGGCAGGACCTCTCCTACCCCAAGCAACTCGAATTCAAGCAGCAACAGGTGGTGGACAACTTGGTGCGTTTGGGAGGATTGGAACTACCGGAGGTTTCGCCGATCCTGGGTTCAAGCAGCACCACCCACTATCGCAACAAACTGGAGTACACCGCAAGCGCTTTCCGGTGGTTCACTTCGGAGGAATTGAAGAGCATGGGCGAGATCACCGATCGCAATGCGCTCGGCTTCCATGTTCCGGGCGGATTCGACAAAGTGCTGCAAGTGGATGAATGCCACCTGCAACCGGAACCCAGCGATAGTGTGCGCAATTTCATCCGCGCGCACGTTGGCAAGGAAGGCCATGGTTTCTATGACATCCGTAAGCACGAGGGGTGGCTGCGCACGGTGATGGTCCGCACCACATTAGGCGGTCAGTGCATGGTGCTCATCGCCTTCGGGCAAGACCATCCGGAAGCGCAGGAACGATTGCTCGGAGCCGTGTGCAACGCGTTCCCTGCCATCACATCCCTGCAATGGACGATCAACCCGAAAAAGAACGACACCATCTGGGACTTGGAGATCCGAACCTTCCATGGGGCTGATCATGTGGTAGAGGAACTCTTGGACGCGGGTCATGCGAACCTGCGTTTCCGGATCGGTGCGAAGAGCTTCTTCCAGACCAATCCCCAGCAAACCCAGCGGATGTACGAAGTGACGCGCCGACTCGCGAGGCTCACGGGTAAGGAGTTGGTCTACGATCTCTATTGCGGCGCCGGCAGCATTTCGTTGTTCCTGGCGCGGCATTGCGCGCATGTGATCGGCGCCGAAATCGTTCCGGAGGCCATTACGGACGCACGGGAGAATGCGCAGTTGAACAGCATCGCCAACGTGACCTTCGAAGCCGGTGACCTAAAGGACCTGCTGAACCCGGACTTCATAGCGCGGCATGGCAAGCCCGATGTGCTCATCACCGATCCACCGCGCGCGGGCATGCACGAGGATGTGGTTGCGCGCATACGTGAGCTCGCGCCGCCTTGCATTGTTTATGTGAGCTGCAACCCTGCCACGCAGGCCCGCGACCTTTCCCTGTTAAAGGACCTGTACCGGATCACGCACGTGCAACCCATCGACATGTTCCCGCACACCTATCATGTGGAGAACGTTGTGCGTCTGGAACTGACGCGCTGAGCGGATCGACCCGATCACGACCTTCGCCTACCAACCCAATCCCATGTCACGTACACTGATCGCCTTCGGCGCTGCCTTTCTTCTCGCTCTGCCCGCCAGCGCGCAAACCATCGGCGACAACTACGTCGAACTAATTGTAAGCGACACGGTGCCGGTGAAGTTGAAGAGCATCGCCTACGATATCACGGTCGCGGACCCGACGATCACCGACATCGCATACAACGATGGTGAGGACTACGAGAAGTACCAGAGCGAGCTGAACGATCGCATGGCCAAGGCGAACGACAGGTTGAAAAAGGACCTGATGGGTGCGGGCTATGTTGTCGGGGAGGGCCACACCGACAGTGACCCATACACGATCAGCGGGTACCAAGAGCCTGTTGGAACACCGAGTTCACGCGTCATCTTGAAGAACGAGGCTGAATTGAAGAAGCTCGTTGGCTGGTTGCGCGAACGTGGCAAGGTGGAAGGGCATGTCTCCGAATGGAACTACGACGCTGAGCCCGGAGCCATGGAAGCACTGATGACCAACCTGTTCGCAAAAGCAAAAGCACAGGCCGAACGATTAGCAACCCTCGGCGGTCGTAAGCTGGGCAAATTGATCAGCGCGCACGACCCGCAGGACCGGGAGATGACCTTCAAGGACTTCATGCGCGCCATAGAAGACCGCGGAGCCAACGAAAGCGCTGCACACGACCTGCAAATGCGCCAGCGCCAGATGGTGTTCCGCTTCGCACTGACGGATTGAACACGCCCATGCTCCGCAGGTGGGAAGAGCCATTACTTTCACCTCCGTGGAAGGGTACACACCGATCGATTGCAACTTCTACGACCGCTTGGAAGAGGCGGCCACGTTGAAGCAGCGCGTGCGCTTGTTCCTCGGTACGGAAGAACAAGCCGACGGCGTGATCGCGGATCTTGTGCAACACGACGACGCTGAATGGGTAAGGATGGCGGACGGCCGTGAGATCCGATTGGACCATGTGGAGGGCATCACGTTGCTGGTGCAGAACCCCTAGAGCAGTCCCCTTTACCTTGGCCGCATGAGCGCCGAACGAACCGTGGTCGTGGACCATGACCGCTTGCAACGCAAGCTGATGCGCATTGCACACCAGCTCCACGAAGAACACCACAACGAGAAGAGCATCGTGTTGATCGGCATCGCTCCCCGGGGCACCCAAGTGGCCGGGCGTCTTGCACAACTGTTGCAGACCATCTCGCCGATCGCATTGGAAGTCATGGAAGTGACGCTCGACAAGAACGACCCGATGAACAAGCCTTTCCACCTGAACGGTGACGAAGCCAAACTGAAGAACGCCACCGTCGTGCTGGTGGATGATGTTCTGGAAAGCGGCCGGACGTTGATGCACGCTGCCGCGCATTTGGTGAAGCATCCGCTGAAGCGATTGAACACCGTTGTGCTTGTGGACCGCCGTCACCGCACGTTCCCCATCCGGGCCGATATCGTAGGCCTCACGCTGAGCACAACACTACAGGAGCGCATCCATGTGGAGCTCGGCAAGAAAGACGGCGTCTACTTGGCCTGAGCGTTGATCGCGATTGCGACCCGCAGGGCAACTTCAGGTGCAGGACCGCTCCCATCAACCGTGATGTGAGCGCGCGAATAAGTCGGCATGCGTTCCGAAAGCAACGTTGCAACGCGCTGCTCCAGCTCCGCGCCCTTCAAACCCGACAGCAAGGGTCTGTCGCCCCCACTACGCACAATGCGGGGCATCAATTCCGCGATCGGCACCTCGATGTACACCACCACGCCCGCGCTCCGCATACGTTCCATGTTGTCGAAAGACATTGGCGTTCCGCCACCGGAGGAGATCACAACATCGTGAACGCTCAGCAGATCCAGCAGCACCTCGCGTTCAAGATCCCTGAAGGCCCCCTCCCCCTGCCGCGCGAAGTAGACCTGCAACGGTCCCACCTGTTCTTCGATCCTGCGGTCAAGGTCAATGTGCCTTAGGCCCGATAACTGCGCCAACTCACGTCCAACGTGCGTCTTGCCGCTGCACATGAAACCAACAAGGAAGATCGGGGCCCGGGGCATGTGGTCAATGTTACCACTCACGAGCATCTTTGACGGCTGCGCGCGGGATCCGCATTTTGCGGTCGCGCTGAAACCATGCAACTGAAAGAAACCACGGACGCACGCACGCTGAAGGACTGGATGCGCCTGCCATGGACCATCTATGCCACCGACAAGAACTGGATACCACACCTGAGGCAGGACGTCGAGAAGGTCTTCGATCCCGAGAAAAACAAACTGCTTAGGCCGGACAAGGAAACGGGCAAGAAGGGGGAAGTGGTGCGCTGGGTGCTGTACAACGATGCGGGAAAGGTGATCGGCCGCGTTGCGGCTTTCATCAACCCGAAAACGGCGTACACGGAAAAGCAGCCCACAGGGGGCATGGGCTTCTTCGAGTGCATCGATGACCAGGGCGCGGCGAACCGGATGCTCGATGCCGCCCGCGATTGGTTGAAAGCGCGCGGCATGGAAGCCATGGACGGCCCGGTGAACTTGGGGGACAAGAACATGTTCTGGGGCCTGTTGACGGACAACTTCACCGATCCTCCGGTCTACGGGAACAATTACAACCCGCCGTATTACAAGACCCTCATCGAGAATTACGGCTTCCAGAAGTACTTCGGGCAGTTGTTCTACAAGCGCAGTGTGGAAGTGAGGGCCCAACCCATCTTCCACCGCAAGTACAACCAACTTATGCGCGACCCGGATTTCAAGGTGCGCGATGTGAGCGGGCTCAGTGTGGAGCGGATCGCGGAGGACTTCCGCACGGTGTACAACGCCGCATGGGTGGACCATGAGAACCACAGATCCATGGAAGCTTCAACCGCCTTGAAGATCGTAAAGGCCATGAAGCCGGTGATGGACCCGCGCATCGTCCTGTTCATCGATCACAAGGGTGTTCCGGTGGCCTTCTACATCAGCCTGCCGGAATTGAACGAAGTGTTCAAGTACGTGAACGGGAACCTCAACTGGCTCGGCAAGCTGAAGTTCCTTTACCACAAGTGGCGCGGCACTGTGAAAACGATGACGGGTGTGGTGTTCGGTGTGGCGAAGGAATGGCAGGGCAAGGGTCTCGAGGGCGCGCTGATCGTCTTCGCGGAACTGCAAGTGGTGGACAAGGGGATCTACCGCGACACCATCCTCACCTGGATAGGGGATTTCAATCCGCGCATGCTGAAAGTGTGCGAGAACCTCAGTGCGGTGAATTACCGGAGCATGACCACGTACCGTTACCTGTTCGACCGCTCCAAGCCCTTCGAGCGCTATCCGATCATCGATAAAAAAGGCTGACTTCGTCGGTTGGATCGCACTTCTATATTTGCGCCCCCGTTCCAAGGAACGGGTCAGTAGGGGATCCTGTAGCTCAGCTGGTAGAGCACGACACTTTTAATGTCGGGGTCCTGGGTTCGAGCCCCAGCGGGATCACGGAAGCCCCGGCGCAAGCCGGGGCTTTTGCTTTCCTGGCAAGGGACCTTCCGATACCAACGGAGCACCAAGGGACATCGGTTCAGAAATACCCCCTTCTTGGTATTTCCGCTGCCCATGGTCGGGGATACGTTTGTCCCGAGGTTGAAGAACGAACGTCATGACCACCGAATACGAAGAGAGCCGGATGAACACAAGTGCGAACAATGCTTGGATGGTGGACTATGTCCATGCCTTGCTGGCCATGCAACAGGAGGTGGAGGGCGACCGTCCGGAAAGCGATGGCGTTGATGCCGACCATGCCATGAAGCTTGCGCAAGCACGCACGGAGCTTTTGCAGCGCCAGCAACGCGCCAAAGCGGAGGAACGCCGTTCCCAAGAGCGCCGCTGATCATCGCCGGACGCGCATTGAAACGCGCATCTATATTTGCCGCCCCTCTTTAAGGGATCCTTCACGGGAAGGGTCATCGGAACGAACACCTGCCCAGGTGGTGAAATTGGTAGACACGCTACTTTGAGGGGGTAGTGCCTTAACCGGTGTGCTGGTTCGAGTCCAGTCCTGGGCACATTTCAAGAAACCCTTCCGACCTTCGGGAGGGTTTCTTGCTTACCGATGGACGCACCGCTGAAAAACCTCCTCGTCGTCGAGACCGCCGGGGTACTCGCCGGGCCCGCCGTAGGGATGTTCTTCGCTGAACTGGGCGCCCGGGTAGTGAAGCTCGAGAACGCGAGATCCGGTGGCGACGCAACTCGCAAATGGAAGCTGCCCAAAGAAGATGCGCACGCCACGGTGAGTGCTTACTTCAGCAGTGTGAACTGGGGCAAGGAGCACCGCATGGTGGACTTGACCAATGCAGCGGGACGGAGCGAACTGGATACACTGCTCGCCGCGGCCGATGTGCTCATCACCAATCACCTGGCCAGTGATGCAGGGAAACTCGGTCTGGGCAGGGAGCGCATCCGTGGCCTGAACCCAAAGCTCGTTCACGGTCACATAAAAGGCTTCGCTGACGATGATGGACGGACCGCATACGATGTGGTGCTGCAAGCGGAGGCCGGTTACCTGAGCATGACCGGTGCTGACGTGGACCATCCTGCCAAGCTGCCCATCGCAATGATCGACGTGCTCGCCGCGCACCAACTGAAAGAGGGATTGTTGCTGGCATTGCTGCAGCGTGCCACAACAGGCAAGGGGGCTTATGTGGAGACATCCTTGGAAGAAGCTGCGTTGACAGCGCTGATCAACCAAGCCAGCAACTACCTGATGACCGGACATGTGGCACAACCGCTGGGAACATTGCATCCGAACATAGCGCCATACGGCGAACTGTTCACCTGCGCCGACGGTGTGCGGATCGTTCTTGCCGTGGGTAGTGACGCTCAGTTCCGGGAACTGAACGCAGTGCTCGACCTTGACCTACGCAGCGACCAGCATTTCACCACCAACTCCAAGCGCGTGCTGAACCGCAATGTCTTGGCGCAACTGCTCGCGCGTGCCATTGCCGAGCGCAACAGCAAGGAATTGTTGGCAGCGTTGATCGCCGCGCGCATACCCGCCGGCATTGTGCGACCGCTGGACGAGGCGCTCGCCACTCCAACCGCCCAACGGATGACCCTTGAGTCGATAATCGATGGGGTGCGCACCCTGCGCCTGAGGGGGAATGCCTTTCGTATCGAGCCCTACTGAGCCGCCTTACGTTCTTGGGCGAAGCGGTCCTTGAGGATCCGCACCAACGCCGTGGCCTCATCGTCGGTGAGCCCTTTCCCGAACGCAACGCGCTTCTCCAAATGCGAGAAGCCAAGTCGTTCACCGGCCATGGTCCAGAAGCTGTCGGTGAATTGCATCCGCCAGTCGCTGCGATCCATGGCCAGCACACCGAGATCCCGGATGTTCGTTACGAACCAGTCGCGCGCTTTGCCATAGCCGAAAATGCTGTCCTTGATGGTGAGCACGCCGTCCTTCACCCGCCAGAATTCGAAGCCCTTCATGCGCCAAAGCAGTGTACGCCCGATGCGCAGTTCGTAGAACAACCAGACCGCGCTCATGCCCAACATGAACGCGCGCATAGAGCCATTGGGCAGCGTTGCGAACTGGTGGATGAACACGGCTCCACAAGCCGTCCACATCAACACCCACGCCATGAGTAGGCCTTCCTTCGCACGGGGAAGGCGAGCACTGATGACCACCGTTATCAGGTCCTTCGAGCGTTCCACGCTCACGCGCTCACTGATGCGCTCCATGCCTACTTCGCTCCGATCACTTGTGCATAGAGCGCTTCGTACTGGGGCAGCACCTTGTCCACATCGAACCGCTTCGCTTCGGTGAATGCGCCCTCCCGGAAGCGCGCCAAAGTGGCATCGTCCCGAAGGATGGCCAGTGCGTTCGCGCTCATGGCTTCCACATCGCCTACCGGGCTCAGGAGGCCGCTCACCCCATCGCGGTTCACTTCCGGTGTGCCGCCTGTGTTGGTGCTAACAACGGGTACACCACACGCCATGGCTTCCAACGCCGCAAGACCGAAACTCTCGGTCTCGCTCGTAAGGACGAAGAGGTCGCAACCAACGAGCACATCTTCAGGCACCGTGAGTTTGCCGAGGAAGTGCACATCGCCGCAATACTCGCTCTGGCGGCAGGCGGTCTCAATGCGCTGCCGTTCGGGACCATCGCCGATCAGCAGGAGTTTGGCGGGCAATTGCGCACGCACGCGCTTGAACGTGGCCATGACGTCATCCACGCGCTTCACGGGGCGGAAGTTGCTCACATGCACCAACAGGCGCTCGCCGTTGGGCGCGTAGCGCTTTCGGATAACCCCTGCATCTTCCCTGCTGTACTGGTCGATGCACACGAAGTTGGGCACCACCTGGATCTCGCGCCGCACATGGAAGTGCTCATAGGTATCCTTCCGCAGGCTCTCGGAAACGGCCGTAACAGCGTTGCTCTGCTCGATGGCGAAAGAGATCACGGGCTCGAAACTCGGATCGCGGCCCACCAGCGTGATATCCGTTCCGTGCAAGGTGGTAACGAAGGGCAGTCGGATGCCTTGCGCTTCCAGGATCCGCTGCGCCATGTAGGCCGCCGACGCATGCGGTATGGCATAGTGCACATGCAGCAGATCCAGCTTCTCGTATTTGGCCACGTCCACCAGTTTGCTGCTCAGCACAAGTTCGTACGGCTGGTAGTCGAACAAGGGGTAGTCGCTCACGCGCACTTCGTGGTAGTGGACGCTGCCTGCCGCAGGTCGCAAGCGCACCGGCTGCTGGTAAGTGATGAAATGCACAACATGACCCTTTGCCGCCAAGGCATGCCCGAGTTCGGTGGCCACCACACCGCTTCCGCCGAAGGTGGGATAACAGACAATGCCTATTCGCATGATGGGTAAGCGATAAAGTCCATGGTGCGGAACACCCGTAGCGTCGATGCATTGCATCGACGGCGAGCTGTGACCGGCCCAGTGACGGCCGCGAAAGTCAGGAAATGAAACGATCGTTAACGCATTGAACCGATCATATGTGCCGGGGTACGGGGCTGCCAAACCAAACTCCCCCCGGTCCACCGGGATCAAACACATGCGCTTACGAACCATCCTCCTCCCTTCCGTGCTGGCCACCGCGCTGCACGCGCAACCCCAAGCTCTTGGCAATCTCTGGTACGAAGAGAACAGCCGCATCTTCTTCCAACAAGCCGAACAGCCCGTGAAAGCGACGGTGCAGGGGAACATGCTCTATCTGGAAGTGAACGCGATGATGAACGCCAAGGCCAACAGCTACTTGGCCATCTTCCACATTACGCAACTGGGCCAGACCGCCGAAGAAGCGGACAGCCTCATGAACGAACGCGTGAACGGGCTCGTCCGCCGGGTGAAGAAGGATGGCGTGCTGGACAGCGATGTGTTCACCGACATGCTATCGTTCGTGCCGGTATACGAGTACGAAGCCGTGCGGAAGCTCTTCAGCAAGAGTTATCAGGAAGTGCCTGCGGGGTTCGAGATCCAGAAGAACGTCCACATCCGGTTCGATGATGCACGCATCCTGGACAAACTGGTGACCGCTGCGGCCAAAGAGGAGATCTACGACCTGGTGAAGGTGGACTACTTCGTGGAGCAGCAAAGCGCCTGTTATGACACGCTGCGGATGTTCGCCACCAAACTGTTGCAACAGAAGTTGGCCAACTTCGAGAAGCTCGGCCTCGAAGTGGAAGAAAGCCACCGTACGGCCGCCGAGAAGAACGGCGCCTACTTCCCATTGGACAGGTACAGCAGTTACCAAGCCCACAGTCAAGCCTCGCTGAACAGCAGGCGGAAAGGGCAAGTGGTGAACGATGTGCGCAAGCCCACCAGCCTTTTCTACAACAAAGTACCCTACTCCAACTTCGACATCGTGCTGCACGCCGAGATCACCGAGCCGCCCGTGCAATACACCTACAACCTCACACTGGTGTGCCAATTGCCCGAAGCGTTCGCGAAGAAGGAGAAGGAAGTGAAGGAGATCATCAAGCACGTCTGGATCACGGATAAGGGCGATGCGAAGACGATAGTGCTCCCTTGAAATAACGGTGGATCGGTGAAGCAGCGGGATCGATCGGTCCCGCTGCTTCCTTTGAGGGGTGAACCCATACGGAACAACACTGACCCTCGGACTGCTGCTTTGCGCCTGCGGCAGCGATCACGAAACCCTCAAACCCACTGTAGGCCCCATCACCGAAAGCGTTTACGCCAACGGTATCGTGAAGGCCCGTGGCCAGTACAATGTGTTCCCTACGGTTAACGGCACCGTGACGGTGCTATTGGTGAAAGAAGGCGACACGGTGAAGGCGGGCCAACCTTTGCTGCGCATCGACGACCGAACGAGCAACCTGATGTCGCGTTCCTCCGAAAGCCAGTTGCGAGTGCTCGAACAGAACGCGAGCGACAAAGGCCCAGTGATCGCACAACTGAGAGCAGCATTGGCCCAAGCACAGGACAAGCTGATACTGGACAGCACCAACTACCTGCGCCAACAGGCCTTGTGGTCGCAGCAGATCGGCAGCAAGAACGAATTGGACCAGCGCAGCTTGGCCTATAGCACCAGCAAGTCCACGCGTGATCGTGCCGCTGAAGCGCTGGTGGAAGCACGCAACCGGCTGCGTGCCGAACTGGATGTGGCGCGCAACAATGCCGCCCTGAGCAACGCCGGCAACGATGACCGGACACTGCGCAGCCTTATCGACGGACGCGTGTACGATGTTCGCGTCGAGCCGGGAGAGCTGGCGACGACCCAGAAACCGATCGCCATCATCGGCAGCGCCACCGACCTCTACCTGCAACTGGAAGTGGATGAGAAAGACATCGCCTTGGTGAAGCCCGGCCAATCGGTTTTGGTATCCCTGGAAATTTTCGACGGCTACGCATTCGACGCCGTGGTAACGCGCATTGTCCCGATCATGGATGAGCGCTCCCGCACGTTCACCGTCGAAGCCGAATTCAAGGAGAAGCCCCCTGCCCTTTTCCCGAACCTCACCGCCGAAGCGAGCATCATGTTGCGGACGAAGGAACAAGCGCTCACGATTCCGGCGGGCTATGTGATCGATGACGGCTACGTGCTGACCGGACCCGACGAGCGCACACCTGTTCGGCTCGGTGCGCGCGATCTGCAGCGCGTGGAGGTGACCGAAGGCATCGACAGCACCACGGTGCTGTACAAGCCCTGACGCGGCATGAAGCTCCTCTTGAGCATCTCCTTGACCCTGCTCCGCGCGAAGCTGAAGCAGAGCATCGTGGCTGCCGTGGGTGTCACCTTCAGCATTACCATGTTCGTTACGCTGCTGGGGTTCATGAACGGATTGAACCACCTGCTCGACGGCCTGATCCTGGACCGCACGCCGCACGTGCGGCTGTACAACGAACTCAAGGCATCACCGGAACAACCGGTGGAGCGCGCCTGGGCGCAAGGTGCCGCCGCCGGTGGCGCGGATGCGCACCACTTCATCCGTTCTGTAAAGCCCAAAAGCGAATTGCCACGGCTGCGGAACGGAACGGGCATCATGTCCGCACTGCAAGCAGATGACCGCGTCTTGGCTGTTTCCCCGCGACTTGTCGCACAGGTTTTCTTCAACGTGGGCACCATCGACCTGAACGGACAGGTGAACGGTATCGACGTGCTGAAAGAAGTGCAGCACTACAAATTCAACGACTACCTGGTTCAAGGCGACCCGCACGATCTGGCCGCCGGCAACAACACGATCGTACTGGGCAAGGGCCTGGCCGATATGATGGAAGCGGGCATCGGCGATGTGGTGCAGGTGACCACCGCCACGGGCGATCGTTCATTGTTGCGCGTGGTGGGCATGTACCAGAGCGGCATAGCCGACTACGACAAGGTGCAGTGCTATGCGAGCATCAAGACCGTGCAGAAATTACTGGGCAGGCCGAGCACGTACTACACCGACATCAACGTGAAGTTGAAGGACATGCTCGTTGCCCCGCCGATGGCCAAGGAGTTGGCCGCACGCTTCGACGTGGACGCGATCGACGTGCAGACGGCCAACGCCCAGTTCGAAACGGGCAGCAACATCCGCAGCATCATCAGCTACGCAGTGGGCATCACGCTGTTGATCGTGGCCGGTTTCGGCATCTACAACATCCTGAACATGATGATCTACGAGAAGCTCGACGCCATCGCCATCCTGAAAGCCACGGGCTTCAGCGGCGGCGACGTGCGCCGCATTTTCCTGCTGCTCTCCATGGTCATCGGCATCTTCGGTGGCGCCGCCGGGCTCTTGGTCGGGTTCGGATTGCAGAACCTCATCGACAACATCCCCTTCGTTACCCAGGCCCTTCCCACCATCACCACTTTCCCCATCGATTACAACCCGAAGTATTACATCATCGCGGTGACGTTCGCGCTGATCACCACATGGGTCGCTGGTTGGTTCCCGGCCCGCAAAGCCAGCCAAGTGGACCCGGTGCAGATCATCCGTGGGAAATAGTCGCAATGCGGAACGCAGATGACACGGATCGGTTTGATGAGCGCGGACAACAGAAGAAACGAAGGCAAAGTGTACCGGACCAACTCATATCATTGGTCATCATAGCGATCCGTGTCATCTGCGTTCCCTTCAACCGCATCTCGTATGAGCAGCAGCCCTAACATCCTGGAGGTGCGCGGCGTGAACAAATCGTTCCACGATCCGGTGACGGTACCCGTGTTGAAAGAAGTATCCCTTGCGGTGAAGCGTGGCGAATTCGCCAGCATTACCGGTAAGAGCGGTTGCGGTAAGAGCACGCTGTTGTACATCCTCAGCACAATGGATACGGACTACGAAGGCGAGGTGATCATCGACGACGAACCCACACAAGGGGTTTCGGGCAACCGGCTCGCGGAGATCCGCAACGAGAAGATCGGTTTCGTGTTCCAGTTCCACTACCTCCTGTCCGAGTTCAGCGTGCTGAAGAACGTGATGCTGCCGGGGCTGAAGCTGGCGCGCAAGAGCGATGAGGAAGTGGAATCCCGCGCCATGGAACTGCTGCGCGACCTCGACATGCACGATCATGCATTGAAGGGCGCCAACCAATTGAGCGGCGGCCAAAAGCAACGCGTGGCCATTGCACGGGCGCTCATCAACGACCCGGCCATCATCATGGGCGATGAACCCACCGGGAATCTGGACAGCCGCAACAGCGCCCTCGTGTTCGACATCTTCCGGAAGATCGCCTCGGAGCACAAGCGCTCATTGCTGGTTGTCACCCACGACAACGACTTCGCCGCACGCACGGACCGGAACATCCTGATGGACGACGGCCGCGTAGTGGGGTGAACGGTGAACCGCGGCCGCGTTGCACCGCCGCTACCTTCGGCGAACATGCGCATGATCGGCTGGAAAAAGGTTGTAAGGAGCAAAGCGCTTCTTGTGCTGTCCTCGTCGGCATTGGTTTGCAGTGCGCAGCCGATCGCCGTACCGCCTCCAGCAGCGGAACCGCAGGCACAACCCTACGAGCAGGCACCATGGGCTTTGGTGATCGGCGGGGGTTGGAGCCGTCGCTTGGCCGTGATCTCCGACACGCTGCCCAACGACTGGCAGAACTTCCAGAAAGACCAGCGATCGGGCGGTCATCTTGCCCTCGGCATTGAACACTGGCGTTCCAACAAACTCGGGTACGGCTTGTTCAGCGACCTCACCACGTGGGCGAACTCCACAGGCGCGTTAAGCGTGGCCGATAGCACAAGCGGCACCGATCTGGTGAGCGCTGCGAGCCGCATACGCGTGTTCACCCTCGGACCGCAATTGCTCTGGCGGCCGGTGGACCCGCGCGGAAAGACAGCGTTCACCGTGGTGCTATCAGCTGGCTATGTGAGTTACCGCGACGACTACCGGTTGGGTACGAACAACTACACGATCATCGGCCGGAACGCGTTCGGTTCGGGAGCGCTTTTGGTGGACCACAGGCTGAGCAAGCAAGTGACGATCGGACTGCGGGTGGCGTATGTCCTCGCACTGATCAGTTCGTTCGAAGTGGAACTGGAGGATGGCACCGTGATCGCCCTGCCCAATGGCTACAGCGAGGATGTGAAACGCGTGGATATCGGTGTCCGTTTGGGCTTCACGATCGGACAACATCGCTCTCATTCGGCGGAATAGCCCGACACCGATCCGAGCTACGGCAACAACTTGAAGTACTACTTCGACCGCGGCGCAACCCTGATCGCGGGGTTCGCATGATCGGCCTTTGCCATTGAAGCCGCAGCAGCGCTGCGCGCAGCGATCGCATCGTTCACAACCTCCTGAATCCGCGTTCGGATGTTCATCTCCGCCAGCTTCTTGTTGTTGGCATTGGGGTGTACCCGGTTGCTGAGGAACACATAGAGGCTCTGGGTTGCAGGATCGGCCCACAGCATGGTGCCGGTGAAACCCGTGTGCCCGAAGCTGGCCAGGCTCACACATTCGCAGGTCGGGCCCTCAACGCCGGGGCGCGTGGGTTTGTCCCAACCGAGCCCACGCCGGTTCGCATCGCCGGGCATCGGTCCTGTGCCGGGCTTGCAGAACTGGCACTTGGTGAATTCCTGCACAGTAGCCTCCTTCAAGTAACGCACACCGCCGTAAGTGCCACCGTTCAAGAGCATTTGCAGGATGATGGCCAGATCGTTCGCGCTGCCGAACAAACCTGCGTGCCCCGCAACGCCACCCACCATGGCGCTGCCCGGATCGTGCACCGTTCCCCACACCTGCCGACCACGGAAGTCGAGATCGTATTCCGTTGGCGCGATCCGCTCCTTGGGGAAGCGTTTCAACGGTGTGAAGCCCAATGTGCCACAACCAAGCGGTCTGTAGAACTCCTGCGCCGCAAAGGCATCGAGTGACTGGCCGCTGCGGCGTTCAACCACACGCTGCAAGAGGTAATAACCCATGTCGCTATAGACATACTCGCCGCGCGGCCCAACGGGTGCATCGAGCAGCCACTTCCAAAGGCTGTCCGTGTAATTGGTCAGCATCCAAAGGCTGTCGGCGACCATCACGGTATGCTTGGCATCGGCCGTGTCGCTCATGATGCCCGGCTTCAACTTCCCATCCTTCATCAGCCTGCGGTAGAACGGCACGAACGGCTGCAGGCCGGCTTGGTGCGTGAGCAGATCGCGCAGGCCCATGCGTGCGTGCAAGGGCGAACGTCCCGATAGTTCCGGCAAATAGTCGCCGAGCGTTTTATCCAGATCAATGCGCCCATCATCCACCAACTTCATTACGGAGAGCGTGGTGGCCGCGACTTTGGTGATGCTGGCCAAGTCGTAGAGATCATCGGTCCGCACGGCATGGTTGCCGGCATAAGTCGAGTAACCATATGCCCCGTTCAGCACCACTTCACCATCCACCGCAACGAGCACTTGGCAACCCGGGAAAGCCTGCGCTTTGATACCCTCCTGAACAATGGAATTGACCGCTTTCAGATCAGCGCTCTTCAACCGCACGGCTTCCGGAAGTCCATAACCCAAGCGCCCGCTCGGTTCCACGACCTCTCCATCGCCAAGAGCGAAATAGCTGCTCGCGGTAATGGGCAAGCGACCGTTCGCGCCACGCGCACCGAAGAGCAACTGCGCCACGAGATCGTGGGCATCGGGATCATCCTCATAGGCCACCACCAGACCATCGAGGTTTTGCGCGCCGTATGCACGTGTAAGGCGGTACGGGTTAGCGAAGTGAACGTAGATGGTCTTCGTTTCAGCCGCGATATCGCGCAGCAGGTCGAAGGCCGCATCCGGGATCCCGAACTCTTTCTCCACGCGGAACGTGGTTTTGTGGATCGAAGCGATCACCAGATCGTACCCGGACAGTTGACGCAGCAGTGACCGGCAGCTATCAGCAGGCATCTGTTTGTCACACCGGAACATGTCGATCGCCGCATAGCGGCCGAGGGCTTGCTGGAAACCCGCATCGCTGTCGCCCCCAATGACGAGTGATGCGATGCGCAGGGTGTCGAGTCCGGTGATCGGGAACGCCTTCTTGTTGCGCAACACCGTAAGCGCGTCTC
Organism: Flavobacteriales bacterium; assembly: GCA_039931265.1. Taxonomy (GTDB): domain Bacteria; phylum Bacteroidota; class Bacteroidia; order Flavobacteriales_F; family PHOS-HE28; genus PHOS-HE28. The sequence continues at coordinate 26,035 of JBDTSG010000108.1, read as the reverse complement.
CGTAAAGTTCACGCCGCAACTGCTGCGCCGCAGGCGTGGCGAGTTCGCTGCCGATGTTCTTCACCGGAACGAACCTCGGGTGCTTGAGACCGGCCCATTCTTTGGCGCGCAGCACTTTGAGGGAATGCGCTTCGATCACGGAGCGCTCTATCTCGCCGCTGTCCACTGCTTGGCGGATGCGTTCGATGGCCTTCACTGGATCCTGGGGGAACAGCAATACATCGTTCCCTGCGAGAAGCGCGCGCAGTTCGATCTCACCGGGTTTGTCGGCGTTGGCGACGCCCTTCATGTTCAACGCATCGGTGAAGACGAGGCCCTTGAAGCCAAGTTCGTCCATGAGCACATGGTTCACCGGTTTGCTCAATGTGCTCGGCATCCCAACGGTGGTATCGAGCGCAGGCACTTCCAAGTGCGCCACCATCACAGCGGCCAAGCCCTCTTCCACCAAACGTTTGAAGGGATACAGTTCAAGTGAATCGAGGCGCGCGCGGGTGTGTGCGATCAGCGGCAGTCCGAGGTGGCTGTCCACATCGGTATCGCCATGGCCGGGAAAGTGCTTGGCCGTGGCGATCACGCCGCCGTTCTGCAATCCGCGCATGTATGCAATGGCCTTACGTGCCACGCTCTCTCGGTCCTCACCGAAGCTGCGTTCGTTGATCACCGGGTTCGCCGGGTTGTTGTTCACGTCCGCCACGGGGCTGAAGCTCACATGCACGCCGAGGCGCTTCATCTGCCTCGCGATCTCAAAGCCCATGCGTTCAATGAGCGTGTCGTTGCGCAGCGCCCCAAGGGTCATCTGTTTCGGGAACCGCATGCTGCTATCGAGGCGCATGCCCAAGCCCCACTCCAAGTCCATCCCGATCAGCAAAGGCGTTTTCGAGATCGCTTGGTAGTGGTTCGTCAGCGCGGCCTGCCGTGCCGGGCCGCCTTGGAAAAAGATGAGCCCACCGATGTTGCGCTCCTTGATGAGCGTATTGATCTCCTTCTCGTGCTTCGCGCCCTTGTTGCTGTACGCCGCCACCATCATCAATTGGGCGATCTGCTCATCCAGGGTCAACGACGCGTTCACACTGTCGGCCCAAGGCGACGCATCCACCAAGAACGGCGGTGGAAGGCCATGCGAGCGCGGGATGGGTTTACCGGAACCGAGAAGGAGGAACGCCGCTGCTGCGAGGGCGAGTATGGTGCGTGGGCGCATTTCGTCGTGCGAACTTACCGGGGTGATAACGTGCGTTCCGGCACGATCCGCGCCACTTGTGAACATGAGGGCCGGGACAGGTGCCTGAGGCCTGTCCCGCGCCAACCACCAGCTTTGTGCGCCATGCCAGCGCAACTTTTCCAAATGACAGCCCAAACGGTTCATGGGCTTGAACGTGTTCTGGCAACGGAACTGGAGGCCATCGGCGCCACAGGTATCGAAGTCGGCGTGCGCGCTGTGCGGTTCACGGGTGACAAGGCCTGCATGTACCGCGCAAACCTGTGCTTGCGCACCGCGCTGCGCGTGCTGGTGCCGTTGGAGCGTTCCGGCGTGCGCAACGAAGACGATATCTACCACGCCGTGAAGCGGGTCCATTGGGAGGACTTCATGAGCGCTACGGGCACCTTGTCCGTTCAGTGCACGTTGCGGTCCGACTTCTTCCACCACAACAAGTACTTGGCGCAACTGACCAAGGATGCCGTTGCCGACCGCTTCCGCGAGCGCACCGGTAAGCGACCTTCGGTGGACGTTGAAGATCCTGACGTGCACATCCACTTGCTCGTGCTCGGCGACATGTGCACTGTTTCACTGGACAGCAGTGGGGCGCCCTTGTACAAGCGCGGCTACCGCGATGAAACCAACCTCGCCCCGATCAACGAGGTGCTGGCCGCCGGACTTGTCCTGCTGAGCGGCTGGGACGGGAAAAGGAATTTGGTGGACCCGATGTGCGGCAGTGGCACGATCCTCATCGAAGCCGCAATGATCGCGGGTAACATCCCGCCCGGCAGCCACCGGGCAAGGTTCGGGTTCCAGGGGTGGAACGACTTCGATGCCGACCTGTGGGAAAGTGTGTGCGACGAGGCCCTGAACAACGCAAGGGCGGACAAGCCTTTGATCCTTGGAGGCGATGCATCGGCCAACGTGCTGCGCAAGACGGCTACCAACGTGGCAAGCGCCCATGTGAAGGAAAGGGTGCAGCTGAAGCACAGCGCTTTTGCCGACTTGGAAGCACCGGAAGGCGGTGGCGTGCTGATCATGAACCCGCCCTACGGCGAACGCATGGACCAGGACGAGGACATCAACGGGCTGTACAAGATGATCGGGGACACACTGAAGAAGAAGTGGGCCGGGTTCGAAGCATGGGTGATCACCAGCAACATGGAAGCGGCCGAGCACATCCGGCTCACGGCCAAACCGCGCATCAAACTCTTCAACGGCTCGCTTGAATGCCGGTTCATGCGGTACGAGTTGTACGCCGGTTCCCGCCGGCGGGAAGAGCAACCGGGCTGAGCCAGCGCCCACCCCTACTTTCGTCGGCATTCCATGAGCGACATCATCCGTCTGTTGCCCGACCACGTGGCCAACCAGATCGCAGCAGGCGAGGTTGTGCAGCGGCCCGCCAGCGTGGTGAAGGAACTGCTGGAGAACAGCGTGGATGCCGGAGCCACGAGCATCACACTGGTGGTGAAGGACGCCGGGCGCACCCTCGTGCAGGTGGTCGATAACGGCACGGGCATGAGCCCCACCGATGCGCGGCTCAGCTTCGAGCGGCACGCCACGAGCAAGATCCGCGCAGCGGACGACCTCTTCGCCATACGCACCAAAGGCTTCCGCGGTGAGGCGTTGGCGAGCATCGCCGCCATTGCGCTGGTGGAATTGAAGACGCGCCGTGAAGGGGACGAACTGGGTACGCGGATCCTCATTGAAGGCAGTCGCATCAAAAGCCACGAACCAATCGCCGGACCGGTAGGCACCAGCATCAGCGTGCGCAGCCTGTTCTTCAATGTACCAGCGCGCCGCCAGTTCCTGAAGAGCGACGCGGTTGAGTTGAAGCACATCGTTGACGAGTTCCAGCGCGTGGCGCTCGCCCATCCGGATCTTGCGTTCGAACTTGTCCACAACGACCAGGAAGTACACAAGCTGCCCGCCTACTCCGCCGACGGCATCACCAATGCAGGTCTGCGCCAGCGGATCGCCCATCTCTTCGGCCGCAAGTACGACGAGCGGTTGGTACCTGTGGAAGAGAACACCGATTTCGTGAGCGTGATGGGTTTCACCGGGAAGCCGGAACATGCCAAGCGCACACGCGGCGAGCAGTTCTTCTTCGTCAACCGCCGCTTCATCCGGAGCAACTATTTGGACCATGCCGTACGCGTAGCGTACGAGGCTTTGTTGCCCCAGAACCACCATCCCAGCGCTTGGCTTTTCCTCGAGTTGGATCCGGCGCACATCGATATCAATATCCACCCCACCAAGACCGAGATCAAATTCCGCGACGATCGCACCGTCTATGCCATTGTGAACGCTGCGGTGCGCCGGGGGCTCGGCAAGAGCAACATGGGGCCTTCGTTGGATTTCGATACGGAGCCGGCGATCGACATCATGGCGGGTGCGGGCCGCAACACCGTCACCATGCCCTCGGCCGCGTGGCGTTCGCAGGATCTGGGCAGGCACACACGAGTGGAAGGCTGGCAACAATTGTTCGACTTGTCAGGCGGCGGGGAGCGCGAACGGCAGTCCGTGCTGGGAAAGAGAGACCCCCCACCGCAAAGCCGCTTTGGTGTTCCGGACCAAGAACAACTTGCAACATCGGACGGCCAACGATCGACATATCCGCACGAAGACGCTGCAACGGGCAATACGACCAATAGCGTTCAGCGATCGCCATCAAGCGCCCTCGACGATATCCCGACGGAGGAGCGACCCGTCTTCCAATTGCACGGTAAGTACATACTGTCGCAAACACGCAGCGGCTTCGTGCTCGTGGACCAGCAACGTGCGCACGAACGCATCGTATACGACCGCGCCATGCGATCACTGGAGAACGGGCTCGGGCTGAGCCAGCAGCAATTGTTCCCCGGCACCATCGAACTCTCGGCCTCGGACAATGTACTGGTGCGCGACCTGCTGCCCGACCTGCGGGCTTTGGGCTTCGACCTGGAACCCATGAGCGGCAGCACCTTCGCGGTGAACGGCATGCCTGCGGAAGCGGCGGATGAGGATCCGGCCGCATTGCTGGAGACCTTGCTGGAGCAAGTGAAGCACGAGCGCGGCACGCTCCGCAACGAGCGCCATCACGCGTTGGCACGCAGCATGGCACAAGGCGTTGCGCAGCGCAGCGTGAAAGTGCTGGGAAGCGCTGAGATGCACGACCTCATCGACCGGCTGTTCGCATGTGAGCAGCCCTACCGCACCCCCAGCGGAAAGCCGGTGATCGTGCCTTTCGGACTGGATGAACTCAATGAACGTTTCGAGCGATGATGCGTGCGTATGGATCACCCTTCCAACTCGGCGTGCCGCCGGTGGTGAAGAACCTGCTCATCATCAACGGGCTGTTCTTCCTGGCCAAGGTCACCATGGGCAACGACGATCTGGGCGCGAACAAGCTCGACCACGTGTTGAGCCTGCATTGGTTCACGAGCCCTCATTTCCGTCCGTGGCAATTGGTCACGCACATGTTCATGCACGCCAACATCGGGCACCTGTTGAGCAACATGTTCGGTTTGTTCATGTTCGGCAGCTCGTTGGAGTTCTTGTGGAAGGGAAAACGGTTCCTGGTTTACTACATGGCTTGTGGCTTGGGTGCTGCCCTGCTGCATCAGGCCGTGGAATGGCGTTCGGTGGTTGCGGCGGAGAACACAGCCACACTGCACGGTGTGGTATTGGAAGATGTGCTCGACGCCAACATCGTTGCGCACCAGGATGTCGCACAAGCGGAAACCGAACTGGCCGAGGCATCACGGGATGAAGAAGGGGCACAGGCGGCGCAGAAACTTTTCTGGGTGTATGAGAGCACCATGCTCGGGGCAAGCGGCGCCATCTTCGGGATCCTACTGGCCTTCGGGATGATGTTCCCGAACGAGATCGTCTTCATGGGCTTCTTCCTTCCGCTCCCGGCCAAATACTTGGTGATCATCTATGGCGGCATGGAGTTCTACAGGGGCTTCAGCGGAGCGAACGATGGCGTTGCGCACTTTGCGCATCTGGGTGGCATGCTGGTGGGCATCGTTCTGATCCTCTACTGGAAGAAGAAGGTTCTGCTTTAGATGAAGATCCTTCGACTTGCCCTACGGATCGCGGGTCGCTTGATCCTGGGCCTGTTGCTCTTCGTGTCCTGCTACGCTTTGGGTGTGTGGTTATTGCCCATGTTGCCGGTGCACGGCGACTACACGGAACCGACCGAAGGCCAACTGGTTTATATCCATAGCAACGGCGTACACACCGACCTGGTGCTTCCACTGCGCAGCACCGCCAAGGACTGGCCGGCGCTACTGCCATTCTCCAACACGGAAAGTGGCGACAGCGCCTTCACGCACGTGGCTTTCGGTTGGGGCGACAAGGGTTTCTACTTGGAAACGAAAGAGTGGGCCGACCTGAAGGCGAGCACGGCGTTCAAAGCAGCGTTCGGTTTGAGCGGTTCGGCCATGCACGTAACGTTCTGCCAAGCGCCGGTTACCAGTGCCGACTGCAAAGCCGTGCGCGTGGATGATGGCACATTGCTGAAGCTCACAGCCGCGATCGAGAAAGGCTTCACGAAAGATGCATCCGGCAACCCGATCTGGATCGCACACCGGTACTACGGCAACACCGACTCGTTCTATGAAGGCATGGGGAATTATGGCATCTTCTTCACCTGCAACACCTGGACGAACACTGTGCTGAAGAAGTGCGGCTTACCCGCGGCGGCGTGGACGGCACTTGACGGGGGGATACTCCGGCAATACAACGAGCGATGAACGAGGCCGGACCCGCTATCGGCGCATTCATTTTCTCCGCACCATTGTGGTTGCTCTCAATGGGATCCCTTCTCCTGATCTTCTTGGACTACCATGAACGGAGAAACGTCCACAAAGCCGTGTTGTTCATCGTGGCCGTTTTGTCGGGCACAGCCGGCTTCATGTTGCTTCCAGGGAATGTGAAACTCCTCGTAGCACTGTGTTCACCCCTGGTTCTCTTCCTGGCCATCTTGCTGGGACGCAAGAAAAAACGATAACGGCGCGGGTCACGGGATCTGCTCGGCGCGGGTTGCGGTGGGGATCGTACCGCCGATGTTGACGAGTATCGGATCGCGATCGTTCGCGCTGCCGATGTACTTCACAACACCATCGAGCGTCGCATCTTCGGTGTAATAACCGATCACCGTGCTCGTGGGAATCGTTCCCCCGACCCGCACGAGTATGGGATCGCGATCATTGGCCGTGCCGATGTACTTGAGCGTGTGGTCCCAGACCACATCGCCCAACCACAGCAACTGCTTGCTTGCGGATGTCTTGCGCGCATTGGAGCCATAAGTCAGTGTTCCTGCTGAAGTAAAGTCGAGCTGCGGCATGCCGGTGTAAACAGCGATGGGGGTTGCCGTCATACAGCCCAGATGATTGCGGTGGCGAACGGCAACGTGATAGCTGCCCGCAGGAACACCAACGCGCAATAGCGATGTTCCATCCGGGTCCACGATGTCGCCATCGCGTTGCAACAATGCCGCCCGTGCCGTGAGGATCGTTGCTGGCGCGATCGCATCCCGCACTTCCACCAACACCCAATCCACAATTGCGTTGTTCCCTGTTGTCTGCAGCACCGATCCAAGGATCTGTTCCCCTCCCCCTTCACCCTTGAATGCGTAGCCCATTGCGGTGAACGGTTCCGAGAGCGGGATCAGTCCAGCAACGCGGAGGTCGTCGCGCATCAACTGCGTTTGCGGATCGTAAGGTCCTTCGAGCGTCGCGCGGATATTCAGTCGACTTCCACCGAAAACCTGCACATCGTCGAGGTAAAAGTTCTGCCCACCTTGGGTCTGCAATTGGAACTCGAACTGCGCCAAGTGGCCCGTGGCGGCAGGCAAAGCGAAGAGGTTGGTACGCCAATGGGCACAAGTGGTCGGCACCCATGCTTGACCTGCCACGAAGCTGCCGTCATTCGTCCAGCGCTGGTAGGCCTCGCTCAAAAACTGCTGCGAATAGCCGTAGTCGCAGTCATGGGCTTGCACATTGAAAAACTCGGTTTGCGTAGCGCTCTCACGCGCGTAGCTGTGACGGAACCGTATGTAGGCATCAGGGGTACTGACAAGGTTGAGATAGGGCGTACGCAAAACGGTATAACCGAAGGTACCTGTGAAGCCGTAGCCATCCACCCAAGCACTGATGCCTTGCGCGCAGGAGCCGGTGGTGATCGTTTGCCAACTGATACCACCTTGACCTCCACCACCCACACCGCCGCCGCCTTGCAAAGTCCAATTCGTCGGGGGGAACGTTCCGCTCTCGAAGGATTCGTTGAACGGTACATTGATCCCACCGGTAACGGTGATCGCATTCATCCACGTGAAGCCATCCGTGGTCAGCCCATCACCAACACTGAGTGAGACATTGTAGACGCCCGGCACCAAGTACACGATCGCAGGTGGGTCTTGGCCGGTCCAAGTGCCCGGCGTTCCACCCGGGAACGACCACGTCCAAGACGACGGCCCGCCGGTGCTGAGATCGGTGAATGACGCATGACCACCCGCGCACAAGGTGCCCGGGGTCCGGCTGAAGTCCGCGTTCAGCGGAGCGTTCACGGTGAACATGGCGCTATCGGCAATAACCCCGGCGTAACCGCTCACATCGCTCGGGATCCCCACCCCCACGCTCCAGCGATACTGACCGTTAACAAGAGGGAGAACAAGGGAATCGGCCGTGGATGCCACACTGCCGCAGTATACCTCGGTGCCCGAATTGCGCTCGAACACTTTCATGTATGTGCTGGCATTTGCCGGCGGGCTGTTGCGTTGGAAGCGCAGCACCACCGGGTTCTGTGTCACCACCACATCATTGATCGGGGAAACGAACGATGCAGGTTGGGCCAGACCGGTCCACCCGAGATGATAAGGCGTGTGGCTGCACAGGTTCCACCGCCTCGTTGCGCCGCTGCCGGTGAAACTGTTGTCGATCATGACGCAGGCCGTGGCCCCGTTGCAGGGGCTCCCTTGATAATTGCTGTTCACGCGGCCGTTGAAGCTGCGGGTGCAATTCGATGAGGTGCTGCTGCTGTACTCATCGAACGCATGGAAAATGTGACCCACCTCGTGGCCGTACACGCGATTGATCTGACCGCTGGTCCAACCGTTCGCGCGCCAAAGGATCTGCGTGTAGGGGCCGCCCAGATAGGCGTATCCGATCGCACCGTCCGTGAGTTGTGTCGGAGCGCCGGCAGGGTTGTAGGCAACGAAACAACTGAAGGCGCGATCCGCCCCGACTTGTCCGCGCCGGGCATGGTTGAACGCATCCACTTGTGCGAAATAGCCCGGCTGCGAATAGCCCAAGTTGGTCATGATGGCCCCAATCCACAAGCCATCCTGACCACCACTGTGCAGCACGGGCTCATAACCCTGTGCGCTGCCGACCGCGGGTTCGTACCAATCCATGACGGCTGTTACAATGCGGCCGTTCAAGGAGGCGGAGTAACTCCAGATGCTCCAGGCATCGATCACCTGCAGCTTCACGTTGTCGATGTCGGCTTGCGTCCATGTGTATTCGTTCGCATCGATGCTGCCATCGCTTTCCACGAAGAACGTGGCCGCGTTCACCAAGCCCACCATCGTTTCGCTGTTGTACCCGACAGTGCATGTCCAATCCGGTGCGTTCTCATCGCCGTTCTTGAGCATTTCTGGAGCGTAGTGCGGATGGCGCGTATCCGGCCGCAGCCGCTCGTCGCCCCCGGGGTGCGCGTTCCAGTCCATTGCCGGATCCTTCGGCCCGATATCGAACCCACCTGCGTTCAACCGGTTCAGGTAAAGCGCACCAATGCGTTGATCGGCAGGGATTGCGGCCAGTTCCACGGTACCGATCGCACCCATGAAAACATGAGCACCCGCGAGACCGTTCACCGGACCGGTCATCGCAGCGTCCGTCCGGACAACATAGCAGCCGGGCGCAACGATCACAGCGGTGCTAATGCCCTGCTCTGCCAGCGCTTGTACCTCAACCATCGCAGCCTTGATGTCCCGTTCCGGTGTTGTGATGAGCGCTGTGTGCTGAGCAGTAACGATGATGGGAACAAGTACCGGGGCGAGTAGGATGGAACAGCGCATGGTCGTGTGCGGAGGTATGGGTGGTATGGGTCGATAAGACGGTGCGGGCTTGCGTGGCTGCCTACTTTGCCCACGGAAAAGTACCTGAAGACGCGTGTTGGTTCCAAAAACACCACCTGCACGGCCACTGCTCTGGCTGACGATCGTTGCTCTGGTGCCAAGGCTTGTGGCAGCGGTGTTCAGCCAAGGCTACTTCGCGCACGACGATCATTTCCTGGTGATCGAGGCGGCCGATAGCTGGGTGAAGGGCTCCGACTACAACGATTGGTTGCCATGGAACCAAGGCGACAACCCTACGCCAAGCGGCCACAGCTTCGTATACGTGGGTGCCCACTTCCTGCTGTTCTCGTTGTTCGATGCGCTGGGGATCACCGACCCGAAAATGATGATGCTCTTGGTGCGGCTGCTGCATGCACTGCTGGGCTTGGTGGTGGTGCGCCTCGGCTATCGCATAGCGGTTCGCTTGGCCGGGGCGGAGATCGGATGGCGCTGCGGGCTCTTCCTCGCGGTGTTCTTCTTCATGCCCTTCCTCAGTGTGCGCAACCTGTTCGAAGTGGCTTGCATCCCCTTCCTGATGTTGGGTGCATGGCGATCGGTGGAGCGTGCGGAAGGCCCCACAATGAAGGATGTCCTCATCGCCGGGCTATGGATCGGTATGGCGGTCAACATCCGATTCCAAGTGTTGGCGTTCGCGGCTGGCCCGGGCTTGGTCCTCTTGTTCGGTCATTGGCGCAAAGCCTTGGTATACGGCTTGGGTGTCTTGATCCCCATTGCGTTGCTCCAAGGCGGGATCGACGGGTTCATCTGGGGAAGGCCATTCGCGGAGATCCGCGAGTACGTCAGCTACAACATGGCGAATTCCACCACGTATTTCGACGCGCCCTGGTGGTTCTATCTCCCTTGGCTGGCAGGTGTGTTCATTCCGCCGTTGAGCGTGCTGGTGTTCTTCGGATATGCGTCCGCATGGCGAAAACACGCATTGCTCTGGGTACCTGTCTTCCTGTTCATCGCGTTCCACACCTGGCACCCGAACAAGCAAGACCGGTTCATCATCACCATCCTCCCGCTCTTTTTCGTTATCGGCTATTGCGCTTGGGAGGAATGGCGGACCGCGAGCAGTTGGTGGAAGTCGCGGCAACGTCTTTGGAGCGGGATCGTGCGTTGGACCTGGTACCTCAACACCGTGCTTCTCATCGGGCTCACCTTCACCTATAGCAAGCGCAGCCGGTGCGAAGCGATGTACATGCTCCGCGACGTGCCTGACGTGACCGGCATCATCGTGGAGGATTCGCGGCTCGGTGAGGCACCGCAAGCACCGCTGTTCTATCTCGGAGACTATCGGCTCGGGCTCTTGTACTTCAATAGCGACACCCTGGACCAATATGCTGCCCTGCAACGGTGCGAACCAACGCGCCGGCCCAATACGGTCTGTTTTATCGGCACCGAGGATCTGGCACAACGCCGCATGGCCATGGAGCGACAACTGGGCGCATTGGAGTTGATCGGAAATGCGGAGCCGGGGTTGGTGGACCGCATTGTCCACTGGCTGAACCCCGTGAACAGGAACGAGACCATCGGTGTTTACCGCTTGCGCGTTAGATCACGGAGGTGACCTTAAGGTGCCCGTGTCTTCGCGCATCCTTCCGGCGGAAACGTTCCTAGTGCGTTCTTTGCGGCCCCTGCCATGGACTTCGACCTGAGCGTACTCTTCACTGCCGATGGACTGATCGCCCTGCTCACGCTCTGCGTTCTGGAGATCGTGCTGGGCATCGACAACATCATATTCATCAGCCTCCTTAGCGGGGAACTGCCCGAACACCAGCGCGACAAGGCGCGCATCCTCGGGTTATCCCTTGCCATGTTCACCCGTGTGGGCTTGCTGCTGTCGCTCAGTTGGGTGATGAGCCTGAAGACGGCGCTCTTCGAATTGTCGGGTCATCCGATCAGCGGCCGCGACCTCGTGCTCTTGCTGGGCGGGTTGTACCTGATCTATAAAAGCTCGGCGGAAGTCTTCAAGCTCGTTGAGGGCCGGGCCGATGAAGAACATCACGTGAAGGGCGCTGCCTTCGCATGGGTGATCGTGCAGATCGTTTGGATCGATATCGTGCTGAGCCTCGATTCGGTGATCACCGCACTCGGCATGAGCAACCAGATCCCGATCATGGTGATCGCTGTGGTGACCGCCGTATTGATCATGATGTTCGCCAGCAAGCCGATCAGCGCGTTCGTGAACCGCCATGCCAGCGTGAAAGTGCTGGCGCTGGTCTTCTTGGCCATGGTGGGTATCGTGCTCGTGATCGAGGGTATGGGTACCCACATCAACAAGAACTACGTGTATGCCGGCATGGGTTTCAGCTTGCTGGTTGAAGCGCTGAACCTGCGCATGCGCAAGAACGCTGACAGAGGCAAGAACCTGCCTTCGCAGGAAGACTAGCGCGGAATTGCTCGGCGATCAGGGCAACTGTTGCACCCTGGTCGCAGTGGGTATGGACCCACCCACGTTGACAAGTACGGGATCGCGATCGTTGTCCGTTCCCACGTACTTCACCACGCCATCGAGGTTGATGTCCGCAGTGGAATACGCGCTGAGGGTATTCGTGGGAAGCACACCACCAATGGCGATCAGCACGGGATCGCGGTCGTTGGCCGTACCGGTGTATTTCACTTCGCCATCGTGCGTCACATCGCCCGACCACATGCACCATTTACCTCCGATGCTCACCACTGCGTCTTGTGCCGTGCCATGAATGTTCGCGGCTGACTGGGTGAGATCGAGCAATGGCGAACCGGCCTGCAACGGCCACGTCGCTTCGCTTCTTATGCCCAAGTGATTCCGGTGCCGCACAGCGATGTAATAAGCATCGGGCGGCAGGCTGAAGGACACAGCACTGTTGCCGTCCACATCGACCACGGCGCCGTCTTTCCGTAACAACGCACTGCGCGTTGCCAGCACCTGTGCCGGGTTGTTCTTGTTCCGGAGTTCCAAGAACACCCAATCGGTGATCGCATTCGCACCGGTTGCTTGCAGGATCGAGGCGGATGCCGTTTCACCGCCGCTTCCAACTTGCGCGAAACCCAGGCTTGTGTAGGGCTCCGTGGTCGGCAAAAGACCTGCTGCGGAAAGGGAACTGGACATGGCACCGGTGGACAAGCCGTAAGGGCCTTGCAGAAAAACCTTCACACTCATCGTAATGCTATTGGACGGCACCACCAAATGGTCAATGATCAGAGCGCACGTGGTGTCAGCACGAACAGCGAAAAAATCCTCCCATGCATGCTGGGTTCCGCTCACATCCTCGAAACGGTGCGCCGCGCCGATGCTCGTCAACTGGTTATGGAACAGGGCCTGATCGGCGTTCCCGTTGGTGCTTACCAGAAGATGCAGGAAGGTCTGCTGTGCACTGGTGTTGAACTGCGAGAGCACCGTGAACAGATTGTGCTGGGTGGTCTGCGCAACGTCGTTGTAACAGGAGAACTGGAGTTGGGGACTTTCGTTGCCCACGACCCGCAGCGCAGCATCGAACGTGGTGACGCTGGAGAACATGTTGCTGCGCAAGGCCAAGTTCAAAGCGCCATAACCGCCCATGCTGAAACCGATCAGTGCGCGGTTGGCTTTCTGCGTTCCAACCCGATAGTTGGCATCGAGGTGCGGGATCATTTCATCGATCACGGTGCTGTAGCCTTGCACCGGTGTGGATGTCCCGGTACTCTGTGAGTTGTTGTGCCAGAAAGCATTGCCGATCGGGTTCAGCACAACGAGAATGCTGCGTGGGAAGGTCCCTGCGGACATGCGCGCAACGAGTTGCACGAAATAGTCGGTGTAGACCTCGGTACTACCATAACCCGGCAACAACAGGATCAGCGGATAGTGGCGGTCGGTCTCCACTGCATAGTCCTTGGGCAGGTAGATCTTGTACTGGATGTTCTTTCCGTGGATCCCGCTGTAATAGCTCTGCAGCGAGGTGGTACCCTCCGACTCCTGAATGACCCCGCCCGGGTTGCACCAAGGCGAAATGCACTGACCAGCCAAAGGAGATGGACATACCAATACGGCCAGGGCACAGACTATCTGAAAAGCTCTCATAGCAGCAACAACGGCTCAAAAATACCGGATCCGGGTTCACACTCCCCTCAAGGTAGCTGAGCGTTGCGTGTTGCCGTTGGCACACCGCCCCCGATATTGATCAGGATGGGATCGCGATCGTTGGCCGTGCCGGTGTACTTCACCACCCCGTCCATATTGCAATCTTCAAGGAAATACCCCGGCAAAGTCGCCGTAGGGATGCTTCCACCGACGCGGGTAAGGATCGGGTCGCGGTCGTTGCTTGTGCCGGTGTATTTGAGCTGGCTGTCCCGAATGGCGTCGCCCATCCACAGGCAATTGATCCCGCTTATGCTGGTGGTAGCGGCAGCGAAACCGCCGAAGAGGTTCACGCTACCGTTGCCCAAGTTCTTCAGCGTGGCCGTACCGCTGAGCGCCTGTGCGTTCTGCGTCATGATGCCCAAGTGGTTCCGATGCCGCAATGCGATGAAATAGTCGTCAGCGGGTAAGGTGAAATTGACATCACTGCTCCCGTCCGTCGCCACGACCAAGCCGTTGCGCAGGATCAGCGCGCTCTTGGTGGCGAGCACTTGCGTGCTATTGTTCTTGTTGCGCAATTCGATGACTGCCCAATCCACCACCGCGTTGTTGCCCGTAATGTTCAGGACGCTCTGCTGCACCGTAGCGCCGCCACCACCAACATGGTTGTATCCCAAACCAGTGTATGGTTCGGTGAGCGGTATGAGCCCTTGGCTCCGGAGATCATCGTTCATAAGGCCCGAGCCGCTGACGTACGGACCCTCCAAGAAGGCCTGCAACCGAACATTGATGGTCGGTGCCACGCCATTCGGGTCATATCCGTTCAAAGTGGTTGAGGTGTTCGCGGGGTCCAACCAGTCGCGCAAGCGGGTGGATGGATTGCCACTGTCCCAACATGCGCTGAACTTGCAGAAACTGGTGAACACCGTGGTTGCCGTAGCGCAGGTCTGCGCTCCATCCTGCATGTGCCCGACAACGCGCTTGTTCTGATCGAACAACGGGGCGCCGCTACCGACGGCTTCAACGATCCCCGTCTCCCAGAAGCACTTCCAGGATGGTGTGTTCGTGGGGGCAGGGCCCGTAATGCTCGTTGCCGGGTTGTTGTCGATCGTGATCTTCTTCACATCGTAGAGCGGGTGCAACATCGTGGCCCCGCTCTGTGGCTGGTTGCCGCTGTGGTCCCATCCGGCATAGTACACGCCGTAGCTCGGTGGCGGTGTGCTGCTCAACTGGAGCAAGCCGAAGTCATCGAAATAGTCAGCCGCCCGGAAAATGGCACCGGAAATGTTCGTCGTTGTAGGCCCCGTGCTGCCCACACAAGTCGGGCTTTCGTAGTTGAAGTAGAAGACCCACTGGTTCTCGTTTGGCTGATAGCAGTGGTTGGCGAAGTAGAAATACGGAGTGCCGTTCTGGAGGGTATTGTTCATCACCGTGCCCGAGCATCCAGCTCCATCCGGACGAAGGAACATGGCCACGGCCCGCTTCTGTTCCTGCCACGCACTGGCCAGAGGGCAGATGGTGTTGTTATGGCACGGACTGCTTTGGTAACCGGGGTCGTAGTCGCGGAGCAAACCTTGCTCCCAGAAGTTGAAGATGTCCCTGTAGCCGTGCGTAAGGCTCGATAGATGCAGCGCACCATCACTTGCCGCGCTTGTTGGAACGAGGTATTCGATGATGATGGAATCGCCGGGGATCACTGAAGTCGCCAACCCACCCCACGTCTGCTCATTGCCATCCGTGAAGCCACCGATGAAAAACGTTCGCGCCTTATTGTACACGTAGAGGAAACCATCCGGCGCCAAGTCGAACTGATCGAACTGGAGGCTGAGCATTACCGCGCCTGGACTGTATACCGCGAACCGGCACCTTTTCCGGTCATCGGGCAGAACATCCCAGTTTCCCTGGGCCAACACATCGACCGAAGCGAACCTCTGGATCCCGTATTTCAGATCGGCATTTCCGGGCTGTTCCTGTGCGATCAACGCTTGACGGTCCAACCCGACAAGATCCAACGACGGAAGGGCGCTCTGGTGCATGTCCGATCCACCCCAGCCGTAGGGCTGACCCCCATGGCCGATCTGCGCTACCGCAGGTTGCACGATGAACAGGACCGTACAGAAGGTGAAGACCTTGTTCATGGCGACAGGATGAAAGTACGAAGGTACCTGCGCCGCACGCTATTCCATGAAGAGAGCGGAAAACTCGACGGGATCAGCGTCCCATGATCACAAAGGCCGTTCGACGGTTCTGGGCCCGGCCGGCCTCCGAACCGTTGTCGGCCACCGGTTGGGTAGGGCCATAGCCTTTGGCGGTAAGTCGCGCCCCACCGATGCCCTTGGCTTCCAGATAGCCCTTCACGGTAAAAGCGCGGTCCTGGCTAAGGGCCATGTTATCGCTGGCAGAACCGACGTTGTCCGTGTGGCCTTGGATCTCGATGCGCACACCGGGGTTGTCCTTCAGGAATGTGATGAGTTCATCGAGCACGAATTCGCTCGCCTTCTCGATCACGGCGCTGTTGGTGGCGTAGTTGATGTCGTTGACGCGATAGCTCTTGCCCACTTCGATCTTCTGTACCGTCATGTCGATCTCGGCCACGCCTCCGCGCAGAGTATCCGACGCTGCAAAAGCGCGGCTATCGAACACATGGTCGGGTTTCTTCACGGTCAGCACCACATCCGCCCCGGGCTTCAACTTCAGAACAGCGGCATAGCGCCCATCCTGCTGATCCACTTGTAACACCTCGGTCATGCGGGTATCCATGTACTTGATCTCCACGATGGCGTCCTTCACCACTTTCCCGTTCTCATCCTTCACCTCACCCTTCACTATCAGGATATCATCGGGTCGGGCGTCCTGGGGCATGTCGAAGGTGAAAACATCGAGGCCACCAGCACCCTTCAGCCGGTTGCTTGCGAAATAGGCGAGCTTCCCATCCGCACTTACGATCAGGCCATGCTCGTCCTCCTTGGTGTTGATCGGATCGCCGAGGTTTCTCGGTTTGGTCCACGAGCCATCATCGTTCAGTTTGCTGAAGAAAATGTCGTAGCCGCCCATGCCGCGATGACCCTTGCTGGCGAAGTACAGCGTGCGGCTGTCGCTGTGCATGAAGGGCGCCTTGTCGGCTGCACTGGTATTGATGGTCGAGGATAGCGGGACCGCCTTGCTCCACTCCCCGTTCTTGCTCCGGGTGCTTGTGAAGATGTCGGTATTGCCGGTGCTATCCGCTTTGGCCAACCGCGCGAAGTAGAGGGTGTTCCCATCGGCGCTAAGGCTGGGCTGGCTGTCCCAGCCATCGGTATTGATGTTCGGGCCGAGATCCTCCAGTTCGCTCCATTCCCAGTGCTGCCCACCAGCATCCAAGTTGAACTTCGTCTCGTAGTGGCTGCGGAAAATGTCGCAATTGCGGTAGTTCTTAACGTCCGGAGGTCCGCACACGGTAACGAACATCTCCTTGTTGTTCACGCTGATGGTAACGCCGCCGTAACTGTCGCCCATGTTGAAGGGTTCCGGAAGCGCCACACCGCCATCGAAATTGCTGTTGGCGTCGGCACGTTTGCTCCATGTGAGTTCCTCGACCTTTCTGGTCACCATATCGCCTTTGGCCTGCAAACTCCGCACGCGCGTGAAGAAGATGAGGTCGTTGTCGGGTGACAGGTTCGGCAGGTATTCATCGTTCGGTGTGCAAACACCCGTAACCGGTTTTGCCGCACCGGTGGCGGTGTTCCGATAGAAGTCGGCGGCGAACTCCAGTTCGGGCATTATCTCTTCCACGTCCTTGTACTTCTTGTCCTGGTCCTTGCTGAACTTGCTCTGGTCCTCGCTCGGGAAACGCAGGAAGGCATCGAAGCTCTTCTTCGCTTTGCCCCAGTCGCTGTTGGCGAAATGGATGCTCCCCATGTAGTAGTCCACGTCGGCATGGTACTCTGGGCACTTCGCCTTCAGTTGCTCGAAATACTTCACGCTCGCATCCATGCTGAGGCCACCTTCCTTGGCGCGCTTGTAGGCGCTCACCCCCAGTTGGAACAAGCATTCGCTGCACGATGCATCGATCTCCTGCGTCGCTTTCAGTTTACCATGGCGCTCGCCGCCATCCTTGGCTTTGGCGGCTTCCTCCAACAACTTCACGATCCGCTTGTCGGTCGGTTTCGCGCAAGGATCATCGGCCGCTTCATCATCTTGCCCGAACGCCGGACTGATCGCGGCTGAGAGAACCAAGAAGGAAAGAAACACGGACTTCGCCTGACTTAAGAGCGGCATTGCGAAACGCGCCGTTGCCGCCCCCCTCCCTTCTCTGCATCCCCTCATTTCACCGTCGTGTTCGTGTCCTCAGCCTTCTTGACAATGGCATCGCCCTGCTTCTGCGCTGCAACCACCAGACCATCCGCCTTCTTGTCGGCCTCGGCGAGGTATTGCTGCTCTTTCTTGTCCGCGCCTTTCTTGGCTTCGTCGCACACCAATTTGGCCGCGATCTTGGCCAGCGGGTTGGTGACTTTCGCCAGTTCCGCATCCGCTGCTTTGTAGGCATCGGTCTTCAACTTGGCCGCTTCGGTACGGGCCTGGGCCTTCAGCGCATCGGCTTGTTTCTGGGCTTCGGCCACCAGCTTGGCGGCTTCCTCCCGCGCTTTGGCAATGGCTTCCTCCTTGGCCTTACCGATCTCGGCGTTCACCGTTTCCTTCACCGCTGCCACGACCGTCTCCTTCACATTCGTGCTGCCTCCGGCGAAGACCGGTTTCACAATGGGCTTGGTGATGGTACCTGTGATCTTGCAAGTGAGGTCAAGCTCCTTCGGCACTTCGAAGTTGGAGCCAACGGCATTGTTCAACTGGCCGAGCAAGCCGCCAACGGCCGAGGCCGCTTGCGAACCGAACATCTCGGTGGGCACTTTGGCGTCCATGTCGTAGTCGATCGCCTGATCAGCGAAGGCCGTGCTGCCACCCACTTTCGCCTTGATCTTGTCGATCTGCACCGGGAATTTGTCGGTGATCATTTTGCCGTCCTTGAAGTGGTAGCTGAAGTCGATGTTGTCGATCACCGTGTTCTCCAGCTTTGTCAGCTTCAACGCCTTGGCCAGGTCGATCAGTGGTTGGAAGCCCTCTATGGCCACGGTCTTCGTGCGCAGCTTCCCATCACCGACCAGGCTCTCCATGATCGGCATCATGTCGGGTCCAAGCACTCCCGTCATCTTCAGTTCGCTGCTGAATTTGCCCGTGCAGGTTTTTGCGATGGGTACCACCTTCTGAACGGTTTCCACATACTTCACCGTTTCCTCGATATCGAGGTCCTTCAAGCCGTAAGCGAAGTCGATCGTTGGTTTGGCCGGGTCGGTGGTTTCATAGCCGCCGTTCAACGTGATCCCGCCGCCGAGCGCGTTGAAGAACACGTCGCGCATGTCGACGCGTTGATCATGCAGGTGGATGCTGCCCTTGCAATTGTCCAGCGTCATGTTGTCATAGAGCACTTGCTTCACCGCCAAGCCCATACGGAAGTCCAGGTTCTTCGGCACTTCGATCACGCTCATCGCGGCAGTGTCTTCGGCCGCCGGGGTCGTCGATGAGGCTTCATCCTCCCCCATCAGCTCGTTCAGGTCGAATTTGTTGCTGGTGACATCGAAGGAGCCGGTGAGCGTGCTGTCCTTCAGCCACCAAGCGATGTAATTGTCCAGCCGTCCTTTCGCTTTCAGGTCGCTCGTCCCGATCGTTCCGTCGAAACCATCAAGTGACAGGAATTGCGGACTGAAGGTGAAGTAGAGGCCATTGATGCCGACCGTAGGCAGGCTGTCGGTCTTGTATTCTATGCCCATGAGTTTCAGCGTGCCATCCGCTTGGAATTGGTCGTACTGCTCTTTCTCGATCGCGCTCATGCGGCCCTTCATGCGCACGTCGGCTGTGAGGCTGCCTTTCAGATCGTCTCCTTTCTCCATCGGCACCACCTTTTTCAAACTGGCCAGATCCAGTTGCGCCTTCAGTTCGGCGTCCACGTCCGGGTCGCTGATCGGGGTCTTCAGGAACATGTGCGCACTGATCGGGTTACCGGCCATGCGCATATCGAAGCGCGACAAGTCCACGGTCATGCCATCCAAGTCTTTGCCTTCGGGGCTCTTGATCGCGCATCGCACTTGGATGTCCTCAACGCTTTCGGGCAGGCTGGCATATTTGAAACGGCCATTGTCCACGGAGATGTTGAGACCGAAGCCGGGCATGGTGTTCTCGTTGAAGGTTCCTTTCACGAAACCGTCAAAGGCCGCTTTGCCGCTCATGTCGACGCCTTTCAGGTCGCCCGCGAACTCCGCAGGAACCAAGGACAGCAGCGTGGCCAGATCGTTCTTCTTGGTGTTCCACGTCAAGTCCATCACCATGTCGTCACCCGGCATGCTCAGCCAGCCGTTGAACCCGAGCACCAACTGATTGATGGTGGCTTCGTTGTCTTTGAAGGTGAACTTCATGTTGGCCATGTCCATGTCGAGGTCGGCGGTAATGTCGGCCTTCACGTTCTTCAGGTATTTCACACCATCGAACACCACGTTCACCGTGTCGCTGTGGGTCACCGTCTTCAGCACGAAAAGATCCTGTGTGAAATCGCCACTGCCGTTGTGATCGAGCCCCGCCAGTTCCATGGAATACGGCAGGCTGGCATCATCGTATATCAAGTGGCCATCCGTGATCCAGTATTCCTTCAGCGCGATGTTGAAGGCGGTGGCACCGGTGTCGGCTGGATCCACTGCGGCGGAACTATCCGCCTTGGCAATGTCCCAGTTCGCCCTGCCATCCTCCAGCACTTTCACATGCAGGTCCGGCTTGGTAAGGCCGATCTTCTTGATCTCGATGCGATCACCGAAGAGGCTCATTAACCCTACGCTTGCCTGAAGTTCGCCGATATCGGCCAAACAGATCCCCTCGAAAGGCGCATTGTTGCACACCTTCACATTGGCCACGCTAACGCCGAGGTTCGGGAAGGTGCTGATGAGGCTGATGTCCCATTCGCCCCAATCAACCGTGGCGTTGAGGTTCTTGTTCACCTCTTCCTTCACCCGTGCCTCGATCTTGTCCTTGAAGGCGATCGGGATGATGATGGCCGCGGCGATGAGCAGCACGAAGAGGATGACGATGGTGAGGACGATACGCTTGAGCCACTTGGACATAGGAGTGCGCGATGTGAATGTTTACGGAAGGGTACAAAGGTGGAACCGTGATCGCCTTTTGGACGGGGCACAACGCCAAAACGTGAACAGCTCGCTGTCGTTCCCTACCGCCAACGATCATGCCACCCGGGCCGCCCGCTGCCGCAACCAATGATCGGCAAGCACCAAGCAAGCCATGGCTTCCACAATGGGTACTGCGCGCGGAACAACACACGGATCGTGACGGCCCTTGGCCTCCAGCGTCACCGTTTTCCCCGACTTGTCCACTGTTTGCTGGGCCTTTGCGATGGTAGCCACCGGCTTGAAAGCGATACGGCAAACAATGTCTTCACCGTTGCTGATGCCGCCTTGGATGCCGCCGCTCCGATTGGTCAGGGACCTCACCCCCGGCCCCTCTCCGGAGGAGAGGGGTGAAAGTGCGTCGTTGTGCTGACTCCCACGCATGGCGACCGCGCTGAAGCCGCTCCCGATCTCGAAGCCCTTGACCGCATTGATGCTGAGCATGGCCTTGCCCAGATCAGCGTGCAGCTTGTCGAAGACGGGTTCTCCCAAACCTGGCGGCAAACCCTGCACGACGCATGTGATCGCACCACCGATGCTGTCACCCTCCGCACGCACCTGCTCGATAAGCGCCGCCATGCGCTGAGACGTTGTGCTATCCGGACAGCGCACATCGCTTGAACGGATCGCCCTGAGATCCAGATCGGTATATGGCCGCTCCAGTCGCACATCGCCCACTTGATCCACAAAGGCATGGACGGTAACACCTGCTGTGGCCAAGAGCTGCTTCGCTATTGCTCCACCGACCACACGTGAAGCAGTTTCCCGCGCACTGCTGCGCCCACCGCCGCGGTGATCGCGGACGCCGAACTTCTGGTCCCAAGAGCGGTCCGCGTGACTGGGGCGGTAAACGTTCTTGAGCGCATCGTAGTCGCTGCTTTTCGCGTCCGCGTTGTGCAGCAAAAAGCCGATCGGCGTGCCGAGCGTAACGCCCTCGAAGATCCCACTGAGGATCTCGACCTTATCGTCCTCTTTGCGATCGGTACCCAGTGGCGTGCTGCCCGGCTTACGGCGATCCAACTCCAACTGGATCAAAGCTGCATCCAACGGCAAACCTGCAGGACAGCCATCCACTACGCCACCGATCCCGGCACCGTGGCTTTCACCGAAGGTGGTGAGTTGGAAGACCTGTCCGAACGTGTTGCCTGGCATTGAATGGATGTGGAAATGTGAAGATGTGAAGATCGGCACTTCACTTGGGATCAAAGGTGCGGTTTGTCCGGAGGCGCAACGTGCATCTCATCTCCACAGCTTCAAATTTCCACATCCGCACTACCACTCGCTCGTCATGGCGGCATCGAGGCTCTTCAGCACACCTGTAAGGATCGCGTGCATGGCCTCGAAGTCATCGCGCTCATCGGTGGCCAGTTTGTCCTCCAGCGGGTACTTGCCAACGGCCACGTACTCCAAGTCGGTCAGTTTGTAGCGATAGCGTTTCTCCTTGAGGTCCACGGTGAGGTTGTACTCGACGAACTTCCGTTGCTTACCGGGGAGCGCCTCCCGATCGTGGATCGTATAGGTATCACCATCAACGCCCAGCTTCACATACTTGCTTTCCAGTTCGTTGTAGTTCTGCTTGATCCACTTATCGAGCTTCCCTCGCAATTCCTCTTTGGTGGCAGGGATGGTATCGCTGGCCTTGGTGTACGCGTACTTGTGCGTGATGCTGTCACGCGGAATGATCTCGCGCTTCTTCTGGGCGCTGAGGCAAAGAGGGATCGAGACGACCATGAGGAGGAAAAGGGTGCGCATGGTTGAGGGGTTGGTCCCCGAAAATATGAGGTTGTCGCCGCTATCCTTGCATCGCCTATAGAAAGCACATGCGGAGGTTGCTCATCAAGAACGCCAAAGGCCTGTTGGGGACCCACCCGGCAGGCACCCTTCGCACCAGCGGCACTGACATGTCGCGCCTTCCGAGCATAACTGATGGCTGGATGTTGGCAGAAGACGGAATGATCATGGCGCTGGGCAGCATGGACACTTGGCCCGGCGTAACCGATTGGAACGATCTGGAGGTGATCGATGCCAGCGGGCGCTATGTGCTGCCGGGTTGGTGCGATCCGCATACGCACACGGTCTTCGCGGCAACGCGCGAGGAGGAATGGGTTGACCGGTTGCGCGGCCTCAGCTACCAAGAGATAGCGGCCAAGGGTGGTGGGATCCTGAACAGTGCGCGTAAGCTGCGCGAGGCGAGCGAGGACGACCTTTTCATTGCCGCCAAGGAGCGCGTGGAAGAATTGATGCGCCTTGGGACGGTAGCCATCGAGATCAAGAGCGGTTACGGCCTTTCGGTGGAAGCTGAGTTGAAGATGCTCCGCGTGGTGAAGCGCTTGAAGGAAGCCCTGCCTTTGCAGGTGAAGGCGACGCTGCTCGGTGCCCACGCACTACCGATCGAGTTCAAGGAAAAGAGGGAAGCCTTCATCGAATTGGTGATCAAGGAATTGATCCCGGCATGTGCGGCCGAACATCTCGCCGACTTCGTTGACGTGTTCTGCGAAACGAACTACTTCACGGTGCCGGAAATGGTGCGCATCCTGAAAGCAGGCGCAGCGCACGGACTGCGCGGCAAGGTGCACGTGAACCAGTTCACATCGATCGGTGCGATCCGCGAGGCGGTCAGCCACAACTGCCTGAGCGTGGATCACTTGGAGGTGATGACCGATGATGACTTCGATGCGCTCTCCCCTATCCTTGGAACTGTCACTTCGAGCGGAGTTGAGAACGGGGCCGGGGCTGAGGTCATGCCGACCCTGTTGCCCGGTTGCTCCTTCTTCCTCGGGATCCCGTACGCGCCGGCCCGACGTCTCATGGAAAACGGTAATGCCGTTGCGCTGGCCAGCGACTTCAACCCCGGTAGCACGCCGAACGGTAACATGAACATGGTGGTATCCTTGGCTTGCACCCAGATGAAAATGCTGCCGGAAGAAGCGATCAACGCAGCAACGTTGAACGCGGCTGCAGCTATGGAACTTTCACACGAGCTCGGCAGTTTGTCGGTGGGCAAGCGCGCCAGTTTCATCGTAACGCGGCCGCTACCTTCGCCCGCGGCGCTGCCTTACTTCTTCGGCAGCGACAACATCGACACCGTCGTCATCAATGGAAGGATCACAAGAGCCGGTGAAGCCGCTGCCTGAAAGCGGCCCGAAGCCCGGCGATCCCTCCCACCCTTTCCGACCGCCGGGGCTGGAGATGATGATGGGGATCGGCCTGTTCTGCAGCATCATGTTGGTCTGGCTGACCGCTCAAGCGATCGCCTTCACCCAGCACCCGCAAGTGATCGCTGCAAGCACCGAAGCACCGCTGGCCGATGTGATCGAAGCTTACGATCAACATGGCGATGTGGTAGGTTTCGTTGGTGTTTGGGGCCACGGTACGGCAGCGGTGCTCTTGTTGCTCTTCGTATACCTCTGGAAGCGGAAGCAAACAGGTCGGTTCCTCGGCATGAAAATGCCGGAAGTGAAACCGGCATTGCTGTGGACCGGGATTTTCGCGGCGCTTGCCATTGGTCTGGAGCTCTTGGTCCGGTTGGTTCCGTCCCTGCAAACGGACTACATGACCGAACTCATCGGCAGTGCATCACAGCCGCTTTGGCTTTTCATGGGGGCATGCGTTGCCGCACCTGTTTTTGAGGAACTGGCCTTCCGGGGCTTGTTGATCGGCTCGTTGCGCCACATGCTCGACAAGCACGCCGCCATAGCAATAGCCAGTGGGGTCTTCACCCTGCTGCACATGCAATACGCCTGGCCGATCCTACTAACGCAGGTATTGCCATTGGCCGTTGTGCTGGGCTATGCGCGCACCGAAAGCGGAAGCATCTGGCTGCCCATCGCGCTGCACGTGCTGGCCAACGGTTCGAGCATGCTGCTCACCGACGTCTGAGCGACCATGAGCAAGGCCCTCAGTGGGTAGCCAATAGCTTCGCAGCCCTATTCAAGCGACATGTCAACTGCCATCATCGAGTGCGTACCCAACATCAGCGAGGGCCGCGACCGTGCCAAGATCGACGCCATTGTTGCCGCCGCCGCCGGCGTTGACGGCGTGCGTGTGCTGGACGTGGATCCCGGTAAGGCCACCAACCGCACGGTGATCACTTTCGTTGGTGCGCCCGGCCCTGTGTGCGAGGCGGCGTTCCGCTTGGTGAAGAAAGCGCAGGAGCTGATCGACATGCGCACGCACACCGGCGAGCACCCACGCTTCGGTGCAACGGATGTCTGCCCGCTCGTGCCGATCAGCGGGATCACCATGGATGAGGTGGTGCCTTATGCGAAGAAGCTCGGCGAGCGCATCGGTAAAGAGTTGGGCATACCCGTGTACAACTACGAATACGCGGCAAGCGAAGAGAAACGCCGCAACCTGGCCAACAACCGCGCAGGCGAATACGAAGGACTTCCGAAGAAGTTGAAGGACCCCGCTTGGAAACCGGACTTCGGTCCGGCCGAATGGAACGACAACGTACGCCGTAGCGGCGCCATTGCCGTGGGTGCACGCAAGCTGCTGGTGGCATACAACGTGAACCTCAACACCACGAGCACCCGCCGCGCGAACGCGATCGCATTCGACATTCGCGAGGCTGGGCGCAAGGTGAAGCAAGCCGATGGAAATGAGCAGCAAGTGCCGGGCAAGTTGAAGTCGGTCAAAGGCATCGGTTGGTTCATCGAGGAGTACGGCATTGCACAACTCTCGCTGAACCTTACCGACATCGATGTCACGCCGATGCACATCGCTTTCGATGAATCGTGCAAGAGCGCGGCGGAACGGGGTATCCGCGTAACGGGCAGTGAACTCGTGGGCCTTGTCCCGAAACAAGCGCTGCTCGATGCCGCGGACTTCTTCCTGAAGCGTCAAGAACGGAGCCTCGGCATCAGCGAGCGGGAGAAGATCAAGATCGCTGTGAAGTCGATGGGGCTCGATGATCTCGCTCCCTTCGATGCGGAGAAGCGGGTGATCGAATACTTGCTGGCGGACGTTAAGGATGAACGATTGGTGCGGATGGATCTCCGACGCTTCAGCGAAGAGACCGCTGCGGAAAGTCCTGCCCCCGGCGGCGGAAGTGTGGCAGCCTATTGCGGCGCACTAGGCGCGTCGTTGGGCACCATGGTAGCCAACCTAAGCGCGCACAAGCGTGGCTGGGACGAGCGTTGGGAGGAGTTCAGTCAGTGGGCGGTGAAAGGTGAAGAGTTGCGCCGCGAGCTGATCCGATTGGTGGATGAGGACACCAAGGCCTTCGATGCGATCATGACCGCCATGCAATTGCCCAAGGGGAGCCCGGAACAAGTCGAGGCCCGGAAGACAGCGATACGTGAAGCGACCAAGGGAGCCATCCTCACTCCGCTGCGCACACTTGAACTGTGCGTGGAGAGCATGAGCCTGATGAAGGCAATGGCCGATCAAGGCTTGAAGGCCAGCGTGAGCGACGCGGGTGTTGGCGCGCTCTGCGCGCGCGCCGGGGCCTTGGGTGCCTACCTCAACGTGCGCATCAACTGCGCCGGGCTGGA
>JBDTSG010000107.1:0-3667 GCA_039931265.1 Flavobacteriales bacterium | reverse complement strand
AGCTGATCACGCCAGCATCAGAGCAGGTAGCGCCAGCATCAGAGGTGGTTGCGCCCGTACAGAGCAGCTTGCGGCAGGCGCAGCGTTTACTCACCCTTGACCTTCAAGGACTTCGCTGAAAGAGCATCGGTCCGGAGCGGCTCAAAAGGCCTCATTCCACCCATCCGTTCCGCACCGCATGGCGCACGGCGGCACCGGTGCGGTGAAGCCTCCACTTCGCCCGGATGTTCTTCAAATGCGAGATCACAGTGCTGACATCGATGCCCATGCGCTGGGCCACCTCGCGGTAGTCGCTTGGCGGCACACGCGCGCAGCGGTTCAGCGCTATCGTGTACCAGCACATCGGCGCGGAAACCGGGTAGATCGTTCACCATATCGGCCAATCCGAGCCACATGGGCTCGCGCGCATCGGCCACGGCAACACGCAGCGGTATGGGCACATGGCTGAGCGTACTTTCAGCAGGACCTTGGGTCTTTGGCTTGCTCATGGGGGGCTTTGGTAAGGTCCCAGCCAAACTCCACGGGGTAAGCCATAGGGCGCAATAGCGTGAAAAGGGTATTTTCAGCCTACCCCTCGCAACCCGGTCGGAACCGGTTCCGGCTCAATTGCGCGCCTTTACGCCCACTCGGCGGCGCACCAGGTATACCAACTTATCGCCTGTGCCCTCGGTCTTCAGCATAAGGTCGTCCAACGCCGATAGGAGGTCCACGAACTTGCGCTTGCCGTACGTGGCTTGGTTGAACCCCGGGCTCCGCTTCACCATGCCGTCCCTCAGCTCATGGATCTTCACCCATTCGGTGTTCTTGTTAAGGTCGTCGATCGTATTGTGTACCAATTGCACCAAGGCGGGGTCGTTGATCCGGTCACGGGGCGGTGGCGGTACACCCTTCTTGCGCGACTTGGGCTGCGGGCTGCGAAGCAGGTGCAGGTAGGTGTAAACATCGCAGGCCATCACCAACGCATCGGCGGCCCGTTCCTCGCCGATACCGAATACGCGCTTGTCGCTTTTGCGCAGCCGCACGGCCAAGCGGGTGAAATCGCCGTCGTTGCTCACGATCACGAAGCCGTCCACCTTGCCAGTGTGCAGTATGTCCATGGCATCGATGATCAGCGCCGAATCGCTGGAGTTCTTGCCCTGGCTGTTCTGGTATTGCTGCACAGGACATAGGGCATGCGCACGCAGCACCTTGCCCCAATTCTTCATATGTGTGTTCGTGAAGTCGCCATAAATGTTCCGGATGGTGGTTCGGCCATGGGTGGCTGCCCCGCGCATCACGGCTTGCACATCCTTGGCCGACACATTCTCGGCATCGATCAGCAAGGCAAGGCGCAACTCCGCTTGGGGCGGGGTGTTGTCAGAAGTATTCCCTTGAATGCTGGCGGATACAGGTTCACTCGTATCAGGCTCGTGCGCTATGGGTTCGTCCATTGGCAATGGTTGAAGTGGTTCTTCCAGACACCGGGGCGAAGGAAAGGAGCGGACAGCCCCGGAGAAATACCCTATTCACGGTATTGCAGGGCTCTTGGGGCGTGGTGACTTTCGCACGGCCCACGCCCACCATGACCAACGGAAGATGGCCTTTCGTACCCCTGCCCATTGAGGTGGTGGATGGCGACGTGGCCATCGGCATAGCCGAACGGGCACGCGAGGAGAACGACACGCGCTGGGTGCCCATAACGCCCGACTTTGCCGAAGAGCTGTTGAACGAAGGCGTGTTCGTCCGCAACGAACTTGGCGTTATCGTCATTCCCCGTACCCACGGGTACGTTGAGCGTACGGAGTGCTACTGCGTTGTGCAAGCCGACCCGGACATCTGGCGCAGCCACGGCCTGCTGCGCTTGATGTCCGTGCAGGAATTCGAAGAGTGGGCCGAGCGGCCGGATGAGCTGCGGCGGTTGGGGTGAGGGGGCGGTGCTTGCTACGAATTGTTTTGGTAACGGACCCGTGTTTTTTCACGGGTGCCGGTTTCGGGAGTTGGATACTTTGTCGGCGATGTCCCCCCTAACCCCCGAACAACAAGCCCGCGAGCGCATCGACACCCAGCTCGTCGCGGCCGGATGGGTAGTGCAGAACAAGAAGGACTTCAACCCTTCCGCATCACTGGGTGTGGCCGTCCGCGAGTACGACACCGACGTTGGCCCCGCCGACTACATCCTCTTCGTGGACCGTGTGCCGGTCGGTGTGGTGGAAGCGAAGAAGCCCGAGGAGGGCGAGAAGCTCACCGTGCATGAGGAGCAGGCCGAGGGCTATGCCACCGCAAAGCTGCGCTGGACCATCGGCCAGCACAAGCTGCCGTTCTGCTACCTGAGCACCGGCGAGATCACCAAGCATTGGGACCTGCGCGATCCGAAACCGAGGGCACGGGAGGTGTTCAACTTCCACCGGCCGGAGACCTTGCAGGAACGCCTGAAGGAGGACAGCCTGCGCGAACGCCTCACGCACTTCCCGCGGCTTGATCCCGCCGCGCTCCGCGATTGCCAGATCCGCGCGATCACCGATCTGGAAAAGTCGTTGGCCATGGGCAAGCCGCGCGCCTTGGTGCAAATGGCCACCGGCAGTGGCAAGACCTTCACGGCCATCACCAGCGCGTACCGCTTGCTGAAACCTCCGGTGCGCATGAAGCGCATCCTCTTCCTGGTGGACACGCGCAACCTGGGCGAGCAGGCCGAGCAGGAGTTCCAGAGCTACACGCCCAACGACGACAAGCGCAAGTTCACCGAGCTGTACAGCGTGCAGCGCCTCAGCAGCAGCTTCATCGACCCCGGTGCGCAGGTGTGCATTAGTACGGTGCAGCGCATGTACAGCATCCTGCAAGGCGTGCCGTTGGCCGAAGGCGCCGAAGAGGCGCCGGGCGGCGAGGTGGCCCGTGTGTTGGGCGCGGGCGTTGTAGGGGCGGACGATCGTCCGCCCGCTAAAACGCCCGCCGGTGCGTTGGCCGCGCGCCGCGATCCCGTCCCCGTCGCCTACAACCCCACCATCCCGCCAGAATTCTTCGACCTCATCATCATCGACGAGTGCCACCGCAGCATCTACAACCTGTGGCGGCAGGTGCTGGAGTATTTCGATGCCTTCCTCGTGGGCCTCACCGCCACGCCCGATGCGCGCACCTATGCCTTCTTCAACGAGAACGTGGTGAGCGAATACACCCACGAGCAGGCCGTGAGCGATGGCGTGAACGTGGGCTACGACGAGTACCTGATCGAAACGAAGGTGACGCAGCAGGGCGCCACCATCGCCGCGCAACAGCAGTTCGACAAGCGCGACCGGCTTACGCGCAAACGCCGCTGGGAACAGAGCGACGATCCCATCACCTACACCGGCACGCAGCTGGACCGCGATGTGGTGAACCCGAGCCAGATCCGCACAGTGATCAAGGCCTTCAAGCGCGCCATTGAAACCGAGATCTTCCCTGAACGGAAGGAGGTGCCCAAGACCTTGATCTTCGCGAAGACCGACAGCCACGCCGACGACATCATCCACATCGTACGGGAGGAATACGGCGAGGAGAACGCGTTCTGCAAGAAGATCACCTACAACACCGACGACCCAAAGGGCACCTTGGCCAACTTCCGCAACGCGTACAACCCGCGCATCGCGGTAACCGTGGACATGATCGCCACGGGCACCGACGTGAAACCGCTGGAGGTGCTCCTCTTCATGCGCGA
>JBDTSG010000106.1:0-2289 GCA_039931265.1 Flavobacteriales bacterium | reverse complement strand
ACTCGAGGTCACATACACCCATACTCGAGGTCACATACACCCATACTCGAGGTCACATACACCCACACTCGAGGTCACATACACCCACACTCGAGGTCACATACACCCATACTCGTGGTCACATGCACCCACACCCGGGGCGTCCCACGCCATCTCCAGCGGCAGGGATGAGTATTGCAAGAAGTACCCTCCGCCAGCAACGTGGTTATACGGCGCCTTCAGTTTGAACAGGAAGGGAGTGCCCGCAGGCAAGCTCGTGAAATACGGCCCCGGCGATGGCCGCCAGAAGTTCACTCATCCAAGACGCGCAGCGAGAAAGGGAAACCATTCGTTGTCGGTAACGCCGGTCCGGAATTTCATCCTTCACAAGCACTCCTTCCGGAACGCACCCGGCTTCATGATGCGGGTCTTACCGTACTTCTTCAGCACCAGCAGATCATCATCGCCGGTGATCAGGAAGTCGGCCTTGCCCTTCTTGGACAACGCAAGCAGGTAGTCGTCTTTCGGGTCGCGACAGATCTGGTCGTAGGGTGGTTTGACTTTCACCAGCGTGCCATTCCGTTCCACGATGGCCAAGATCTCCACAGCTTCTTCCACCGGGAAGTACTTCCTGAAATACGGCCTTGAGGCAACGCGCTCGATCTCTTCCAGCATGTTTGAAGAAACCAGCAGGTCCAGGTCGTCATTCGCCAGCACTTCCCTGAACCATCGGAGCTCACCGCCGATCAGCGCGCTGAGGATGATGTTGGCATCAACGACGAGCCGGACGCGCTTGCTCACGGGTATGGATCTTTGCGCGTTCTTCCTCGACCATCGCCGTGAGTTGCTTCTCGCTCAACTTCACCTTGCTGAAGATCTCCACCAACCGGTCGATGTCCTTCGAGCGTTGGCGCTTCTGGATGCGTTTGGCCACCTTCAGCTTGTCGGCCGGGGACAACTGGTCCACCAGCTCGACCACTTGATCGAGCGTGAGCGTTACCGAAGGCTTGTTGGTGAAGGACATGACCGTTTGCTCGTTGCCCAAAGATAGCGCGGCTTCAAGATCTGCTCATGTGGCGGAAGTTCACCTCATCCAAGACGCGCGGCGAGAAAGGGAAACCATTCGTTGTCGGTGACGCCGGCCCGGAATTTCATGTGGGGTGGAGTTAGCGATGCGCTGTTGAATACGTGCTCCGCGAACGCATTCGCTCGCTTCCGTGCGCCGTATCTTGCAACCAATGGAACGCACCGTGCGCATCACCACGCTGAAGGGCGGCGAAACCGACCGCGCTTACTGGCGCCAGCAGTCGGCGGAAGCCCGGTTGGCCGCCGTCGAATTCCTTCGACAACAATACATGGGTCCCACACATGCTGAGCAAAGACTTCAAAGAGTTTGTCGCGTTGCTCAAAAAGCATGATGTGGAGTACCTGATCGTCGGCGGTTATGCCGTAGGCGTTCACGGCTATCCGCGCTACACTGGCGATCTCGACATTTGGTTGAACCCAACGGAAGTGAACGCGGCACGGATGCTGAAGGCGATCGATGAATTCGGCTTTGGTTCGTTCAAGCTCACGGTTGCCGATCTGACCAAGGAGGGCAACGTGATCCAATTCGGACAACCTCCCTTGCGCATCGATCTGCTCACCAGCATCGACGGTGTGACCTTCGATGCCTGCTATACGAACCGCAAGGAGGTGACCTTCGATGGTTTGGCCATGAACTTCATCGGCTACCACGACCTAGTGACGAACAAGAAGGCAACCGGCCGTCACCGCGATCTGGACGACGTGGAGAACATGGATCCGGACTAGTCCCTACCGGCCGCCAGAAGCCTGCCGTGCGGTAGGCAGGGTCACCTCATCCAACCCACGCGCAGCGAGGAACGGACACCATTCATTGTCGGTGATGCCGGCCCGGAAATTCATGCGGTGTGAAGCTATCACCTACGCGGAAAGTGAAGGGCTGTCGTTCCATGTGTATTCGTAGGCGCGACGTTTGGAAACATTGTCGCCCTTCATCTTGGAGAAGCACGGCGAGGGAACGTGACGAACTTTGACCGATCGAGATCGACCACGAGCGCATGAGCCTGGCCTCAACACTTGATAAGCTGCATGCCCGCGCCAGAGGGAACCGATGGCTGGGGTACTTCGCCGTGTTCTGTCGGGTGGCGCTGGCTGCGGGTTTCCTGCCTTCGGGCATGGTGAAGATCATGGGTGAGCGGTTCACTGGTCTACCGGTGGAGCATCCCATGGGGCATTACCTGGAGGCCTTGCACCTCACGGGCTATTACTATACGCTCATCGGTATCG
>JBDTSG010000105.1:0-18082 GCA_039931265.1 Flavobacteriales bacterium | reverse complement strand
TTCACTGCCGCTCCGTTGCTGCACAATGTGATCGTGCCGTTCGTGCCTGCGTTCGCGGCCACCGTTTCAGTCACGGTTACCGTAGCGCTTGCACTACCACACGGTGGGGCGCCCGCAACCGAGTACGTGTAAACACCAGGGCCATCCACAGCAGGGTCATATACACCACTATGCGCTCCTCCTCCGGGGGCAGACCAAGTACCTGTGGCTTGAGGAGACCCACCCAGATGACTAAAGAGATCAGCGGGAGCCGCATTACTGCAAATGCTCAAGGTCCCGTTCGTTCCAGCATTCGCATTCGCCGTTTCTGACACTGTCAACGCCGCGCTAGCATTCCCGCATGGGGCAGCACCAAGCACCGTGTACGTGTACACTCCCGGTGCATCTGCAACCGGGTCATAAGTACTGGCATGTGGACTATTACCCGGAGCTGTCCAAGCCCCACCACCTTGAGGCGTGCCCGAAAGGAACGGGAACATATCGAAGCTCGCTCCACTATTGCATACCGTTATCGAGCCATTGCCACCTGCGTTCGCAGCAGGGTTAACAGTCACCGTCACTGTCGCCGTGGAGTTCGCACAAGGCGCAACTCCGGTCCGGGTATAGGTGTAGACTCCGGCCGTGTTTGTACCGGGTGAAAAGGTTCCTAAGCTCCCACCGGTTAGACCGGCAGGTGACCATGTTCCACCAGCCTGTGGGGTTCCGCCCAACGAACTGAACAGGTTCACTGCCGCTCCGTTGCTGCACAATGTGATCGTGCCGTTCGTGCCTGCGTTCGCAGGTGCGTTGACAACAACGTTCACTGTGGTTTGCGCCGGCGTACCACAACCATTGGAAGCCGTAACGGTGTATGTACCCGTTGCTAACGTGGTCGCACCTACGATGGTCGGGTTCTGTGCGTTCGATGTGAATAAATTCGGACCGGTCCAACTATAGGTGATCGTACCCGTACCCGTAGCCGAAGCATTCAAGTTCAAAGTCGAGCCGGCACAGATCGGAGCATTGCTCCCTGAAGTGTTGATGGTTGGGCCAGGGACCGGGGTGCCAGCGCACCCGCAGTTGGGGGCTGTGCCAGTGTATACATCGTTGACCGTACAAGCGTTGTTGTCGTTGCAAGCAGTGCCGGGCAAAGCAGTTCCGCCCACCACGCCCAAACAGTCAACACTGCATGGGCCCACTTGTGCAACCGTAGCGTCGATGGCACCGGTCTTGTCGGTGCCGTTCAGTGAAATGAAATAGTTCTTGTTGTTCGCACCGGTATAGGTGTCGCTGACGATATTGAAATTGGTGCACGTCGTCGGCGGCGTGTCGATATAAACCCGCATTATCAGGTTCCAAGCGTTAGCCGTCCAGCCGGGTGGGGAACACTCCGCAGCTAGGGCTGAGGCACCGAAAGCGTTATAGGACAAATAGGTGAACCCACCGTTGTCGATCTCCCCATCAGGCGATTCGACGATGGAAAAAGCGGCCGCGCAGAACTGGGTGCGGAATCCTAACGTGGCGTTCGAGGCTGCCTCCCACCGTATGGTGAAGGTCATAGCACTCATGATCTGGTTGAAAGAAGCACCATTCGGCCGAACGTAAACCCGCAATGAATCACCGGCCGGGTTCGCGCGCAAGTCGATATCAACGCTCGTTTGCCCAGCTGCTGTACCGGCCCAAGCCAAAGCAACCCAGCTCAGTGTCCGGGCTGCTTTTCCCAAGGCGTTCAAATTGAATTGGAACATGTCGTTCAGGGTTTTCAAAAGGTGATTGAGGGATCGCAGCTGAAGCCGGGTCATGGAAGCTGTTCGTTGCGGGTGGCGGTGGGTACGGTGCCGCCGACGTTCGTAAGAATGGGGTCACGGTCGTTGGCGGTACCTGTGTACTTCACAACCCCATCCAAATTGTGGTCGGTCATGTAATAACCGCTGATGGTCGCAGTTGGCACGGAACCTCCAATGTCCGTCAAAATTGGATCGCGGTCGTTCAACGATCCGGTGTATTTCAACTGGCTGTGCTCACCATCACGCAAGCCGTTACCCATCCACAACAACATTGTGGTGTTGTACGTCTTTCTGGCCTCAATGCCCCAAGCAGCAGTTGTGGATTGCGTAAAATCAATGACCGCGCTTGTTGAAGTCAACGCCCACGGTGCTGCGGTTACGCAGCCCAAGTGGTTGCGATGACGAACGGCCACATAATAGTTGCCCGAAGGTGATGCGAACTGCAGTTCAGCGCCCGTGGACGAGACCACTTGGCCGTTGCGTCTTAGCAAGGCCGAACGCGTGGCTACTACGGTGGTCGGGTTGCCTGCACTCCGGAGTTCAACGAGCACCCAATCCACCAAGGCGGTCGGGCCGGTTACCGTGAGCAAAGAAGGCATCAAAATCTCACCCCCACCGCCCCCAGCATGGATAAAGCCAAGCCCGGTGAACGGTTCTGCAGCAGGAATGAGTCCTGCAACTCGAAGATCATCGCGCATCAAGCCCGTGTTGGTGTCGTAGGGTCCTTCCAACTTCACGCTCGGGGCCACCCGCACACCATTGTTCACCGTGGCCGTAACCGGCGTACGACCACTGGCGCACACCATGTCGCCCTCAAGTACTTCCCAATCGTAGCAGTAGTAGTAATACTGAGTACCTGCGCTGGAATTCTTGACCGATACCAATCCGGCCAATGTGTACGGGTAAGTAACCCCGGCGTTGTTGCGGTAGAGATTCTGCAAGGTGGTGGTCACGGTCAATCGTTGGTCATTACCCTGTGGAACGTTCAGGTTCAAAGTCACGCGTGATTCGCCCGTCGGAACGTTCACCGTGACCTGAGTGACCAGTGAGCCACTTGAACTGAGCACTTGGAAAGTGCGGTTGCCCGCACTGTTCGCATAAACCTTCACGCTCTTGAGTTGGAACGGTTTGACCGCGTCGAAGACGAGGTATTGGGTATAGTTGCCGTAAGACCCACCACCGGTGTTCGTCGTCTTACCGGTATAACCGGAAAGACCCGGCTGCGTGATGTGATCCTCGGCATGATACGTAGTGGTGGTGGCGAGGACGGGCGTCACGAAGTTGTTGCCTGTTCCCACTTCGGCTCCGCCAATAGCCGCATCGAACCAATGGACGTCCCCACCCGTGGCTTGCAGGACCGCAGAGCCGGGACCAGTGATCGCAGCCCCTGTGCCTACCGGCTCGTTCGTTTCGATCACTTGCACTGCCGTGGGCAGCGTTGCATCCGTTCCGCAGGTTCCCGTAACAGTACACGAAAAGCTACCATCGGCGGAAGCGGAGATCGTTTGGCTCGTTGCACCATTGCTCCACAGATAAGAAGTGCCAGGAGAGGCAATGAGTTGCACGGATCCGCCTTCGCAGAAGGTCGTAGAGCCATTGGTGGTGATCTGCGCAAAGTCACCACCAGCAGGCACCTGCATAGTGAGCGTTACGGGCACGGCCGTCCAGTTGTTATTGTCGCTCTCCTCAACGAAGTTGTTGTTCGGGTCCACCTGCATCACAACCCAGTAGCTGCCATTGCAGGTACCTGGCGGTATGTTCACCCACATACCGTCCAAACTCTCGCTGTAAACGTCGGTATAGCCTACCGAGATGCCTTGGGTGATCTGGCTACAGTTGTACGCGCCACCACCGTGGCCGTAGTTCGGGAACTGACTGCTCGACGTAAGGGGCGCGCCCCCGAGGTAATCCTGGGAAGTACGGCAATGCCCGCTGGCGCTAGAGTTCGTGCAACTGTAATAGTCCATCAAGCAGAAACCCACTTTCGCGCCCGTCCCGATGATCGGCCAATTGAGGGGATTCGGGTCGGCTGTCTGGCTCCGTAGGGTGAAAACGGCCCAGTCATCCACGTGGTTATGTCCATGGCTGGCATGGTAAGTCATTGTGCCTGCGAAGCGCTCGGTGAAACTCATCGCATTGCCATTCTTATGATAGACCCTTTGGAAGATCAGCTGCTTCGGCGTCTGGCTATTGGGACAGGTGAACTGGGTGGTACTGTTGGGATCGTAGATGGAGAACGTATCCGTTCCACAGAGGAACCAACGCATTCCGTTCTGGTCCACACCTCGAACGTTCAGGGCACCATGGCCGATGTTCGGGGTGGAACCCGTGACCCGCAGGCGTCCAGGATCATTGGGGTCGTTCTGAGCATACTCACTGGGCCCGCCTGCGTAGCTCTCGAGGGCCTTCCAGCTGATTGTGATGTCCGGCAGGAGGTCGCAATTGGTTTGTCCTCCCACAGCACACACACAACCGGTGCCGTTGGAGGTGGTACACTGTGCGTTAAGAATAACCGTGGCCACAATGGGCCCGCAAGCCAAAACAGCGCGCAGAGCGTAGTTCTTCACCATGTAGATAGTTTGAAGTCCCGGAGCAAGGGAGCCAAATGTAGCCTCACCCGGCCCGCCCGGTCAAGCGTTTCGACGAAGGTCCTCACTGGCCTACCATCCTCAAAGCGCGCACGATTCCAGCATATCTCACGATGAAGACATAGACCCCCTTTTTGAGCCCGGTAACGGCTATGGATGCGTCGTTCCCGGGCGAGGCTACACCACTCTTTACTACACGCCCTAAAGCATCGTTCACCTGCCAATCGTAGCCGCTGTTCGCGCAACGCACGCGGACATCAACATTGTCACGAAAAGGGTTCGGAAAAGCCGTCGGGTTGCAGCCCTCGGACCACGGGTCATTGACAGTACTGAAGGGATCGAACCGTGCCGCGCCACCTGCCCCCGTACCCACCCAAATAGTTCCATCAGGCGCAAGAGAGACGCAGTTCACCTCATCGTCCGGCAGATCGGAATTCTGCATGTTGTACGTCGTCCAGTTGTTATTGCTTGCTGAAAGGATCGTGAAACCTGCGTTCTGCGTGGCAATGAGCTTTTGGTCGGACGCATCGATCACAATATCGTTCAAAGCGTTCGAAGGGATGTTGCTCAGTTGGGTGGTGAACTGAAAGAAGAGCCCATCGTTGTATCCGGCCGCGAAATGCAGCAAGCCCCCGGAAGGGCAGGCCGCCCAACGATCTCCCTGGCTGTCGATGGCAACCCCGAGGGCGGTATTGTCCGGCAGTTGATCAACGGTGGTGGTGTATACACGCACGAGCGTGTCGGTCAAGTAGGTGAAGCCCGCGTTGAGCGTACCGATACAAACAAGACCATCATTTCGAACCGCTACATCGGCGATGTTCACCCCGGGCAATTCGAGATTGTTGTAGCTCGTATCCGTGTTGTTGTAAACGTGCCAATCCGTAAGGTCGGTCCACGCCAGACCATTGGTGGTACAGAGCCATGCATTCCCCTGCTGATCGAAGGTGATGTTGCGGACCTGATCGCTGGGCATGGGTGACGTGCCAGGCAGGAACTGGGTCCAAGTGCCGCCGTCCTTGATCACCAATCCTTGGGTGAACAGGCCTATCCAGATCCTCCCCTGGCCATCACAGGCCAAGGCCCGGATATCGTTCTCGGGCAGGCCACTGCCAACTTGAAGCACTTCCCACGCGGCGCCGTCGAAATGACAAAGCCCCCAATCAGTACCCACCCAGGTACCGCCTAAGCTGTCTTGGCAGATCGCCCGGACGGTATTGCTCGGGTATCCCGCTGTGGCCATGTCGAAAACTTGCCAGGATTGAGCATCGGCGCCCGGAACGACCACCAAGGAGATGAGCGTTGTGATGATCGCGATCCGCTGCCGAGGCATGGATTTCCGCCGGGTCAAGGCAACTGTTGGATGCGCGTGGCGGTCGGGACGGTGCCGCCAACGTTCACGAGAATTGGGTCCCGATCGTTGCCTGTTCCCGTGTACTTCACAACACCGTCCAGATTCACATCGCCCAGATGGTACGCGGCCAGAGTGTTGGTAGGAAGGCTACCACCAACGGCGACAAGTATCGGATCGCGATCGTTGTTGGTACCCGTGTATTTCACCTCCGTATCCCCTACGACGTTGCCGCTCCAAAGCAGCATAACAGCGCCCTCGGTTTTGCGTGCATCCGTTCCGTACGTGAGAGTTGCGGGCAACGTGAAGTCAACCGGTGCGATCTGGTCGTTGAGGGTGATGGGAGAAGCGGTCATTACACCCAAATGGTTGCGATGGCGGAGGGCAACATGGTAGATGCCCGCCGGGGCAAGGATGGCGATCGGTCCCCCCGTGGTGGCCGAAACCACATCGCCGTCGCGTTGAACGATCGCCTGCTGGGCAAAGGCTACAACGGCCGGGGTGGCCGCTGCACGCAATTCCACGCGCACCCAATCCACCGGTGCATTATTCCCGGTGAGCGCCAGCACTGCAGGATCAATGGTTTCGCTCCCGCCACCAGCGGCCGGGTAGCCAAGAGCGGTATACGGTTGAGCGTTCGGCAGTAACCCGGCTGCGCGGATCTGGTCGCCCATCAAGGCATTACCGGTATTGAAGGGTCCTTGCAAAAAGGCCTTCAACTGCAAGCGCAATGCACTGCTCTCCACTCGCACGTTGTCCAGATAGAATTGATTGCCGAACCCGTTCACGGAAACGAAACGCACTTGAACATGATCACCGTCGAACGCGCTGATGTCGATGTCATGCGCATCCCAATCGCTGCAACTGGCCGGGACCCAAACGTTCGTGGTGGAAGTTGCTGTTTCCAGAGCCGCACCCGAAGCGTTGAATACCGTGTTCCAAGAGCCTCCGCAATTGTCGCTCACCTCCACGCGCAAGCCATCCACATAACCCGGGTAGGTAACGTAGGCATGGTCGAATTTCAGGTGGGTACCTGCTGATGTGCTCAGATCAATGACCGGTGAAGTGAGATGATCTTCCTGGCCACTTCCACCATAATCATAATGGTTCAGGCGCCAAGCTGTTGTAGCACTACAAGAAGGGCCGTTAGTTAGGCTGAAAGCCTCCCAGGTAAAACTGGCATCGGGATTGGCCAACACCCAGCCGTACGGGGTGGTGAGGCCACTTTGAACGTCCTCAAGAAATGGAACGGGGACATCGCTGCTGAGTGTGATCGCTACACTGCTGAGATCGTCCTGCGCGTATTGATCACCAACCAACCCGGTCCAAACTTCGAGGGTATGGGAACCGACACCAGCTACCGAGAGGATACCCGGGAAAGTGAATGGAACGGTCACGCCCGGCGCTATCGAACCGTTGAAAGTCTGGGTGACCAAAGCCCCCGCATCCAAACGGTAACTTACAGGAAACCCGCTCTGGGCCACGAGACCGTTGTTACGCACCTGCGCCACGACGCTTTGCCCGTTCATGCACGAGAACATGGCCCCTGCTGACGGCCATGTGATCGATGCGATACCAACGTTGTTGTTCACCGGCAGGTTGAACGCTTCGGTCTGGTCGCTACGGCTGTTACTGCTGCCTTGGCTGGCGCTGAAGCCCAGCCCACGTCGCGCGAAAGCGGCCCATATCGCCGTCTGGTTCACCCCGCCATTGTTCAGCTGATCGGCCAAGAGGATGGCATCGCGTGCGTCCACGAAACCGGGATTGCATGGGGTGAGCTTCAACCCGTCAATGACCAGTTGCAATGCGAGGTTGTTGCCGGCCGAGCCATTGTAGATGTCGCTGCTGTATCCGTGTGTGCCGATCAACTCCCATGTCATCTCCCAGAGCATCGTGCACCATACGAAGCCGATGCCGTGCGGTTGGGCCAAACCGCTGTTGTTCGTGCTCGCGTAGGTGTAGCTGTTCGTGCCGAAGCTGGTGCTGTACGGGGCGGGACGGATGCCAACACCGGTTGACGGCTGGTTCAGCGCATAGGTACCGATGCCCCGGGCATCCGTACCCGCATCACCGGGTTCCATGGTCAACATCAGCCCGAAGTAGTCGCTCCACCCCTCTCCCATCTGCTCGGCATTGCCGAGGCAGTTCACATTGCTCGGACCACCGACCAAGCGGTTGCTGATGCCATGGCCGTATTCGTGCACAATGATGCCATTGTCCAGATCTCCATCGCGATCGGGCGTAGGTGCGGTCCACAGGTACATCTGCATGCGCGGGCTGCTGCCGTCGGCCGGTGTACCGAAGTTGGCGTTGTTCGTTCCGCTCCCATCCTGCGCATCGGCCAGCACATAGTCGTTCCCGGCTCCGCCATGACCGTAATTGTTGCTCTGGAAATTCCCACTTCCTTCATCGAAGCCATACTGATAGAAAACGTCGTGGATGATATTGTTCCAGTAGAACAGGTTGGTGATGGCCGCATCCTGATAAGTGCTGGGTGCGTTGGCCAAGTTGATCGCAAAGTCGAAGTCCAAGTTCGCACCGCCGCTCGGACTGTATCCTGTGCCGTTGTCGCCGTTGGCATCCTCCTGTGCCAACACGTTGTTGCCCCGTGTTATCGTGTACTCTGCACCGGCTGCCCCGTTGGTATCGTGCCAACCGAAGGGCGATGCGTTCGTCGCCAAGGACCAAGGTGCGTTGCGAACGGAGCGGCCACCGAAATTCGGGCTCTCCAAGGGCATTGGATAGACGTTGTAGTCGTTGGGTGATGCGGGCGCTGCTGCGTCATCCTCTTCACCATCGCCATGCATGGATCCGGAAACGGCATCAGCATGTGCATGATCGAACGCGCACTGCACGACCCAATCATTCCGCTCCAATTCAGTTCCACTGTCGGCGTCAATGCGCACGTTCCACCAATGCGTGCCATCGGGGGTGTAGTAGTTGACGTTCCATACCAGCGTAACCCCGGAAGCGGCGGGGCCTTCGGCGCTATTGGCCAAGAGTGCCAGTTGAACGAACGGCTGCGCCCCGCCGAAGCCGGAACCATCGTATGTCCAAGTGTTCTTCGACCCATCCACCGACACCTCCTTCGGCAGGGACAGTTGTATGCCGTCGCGCTGCAGCACCTTGGCCAGCGCCTCGGCCGGTTGCAGACCCGGAGCCACATTGCGCAAGCGGAGCTGGTGCGCCGGAATGATGTTGTGGGTGGTACGCAGCACGGAACCATCGGCCCGTTGGTGCACCACCACCTCACTGTTCCATATGTCGATCCCTTGATATTGTTGCCGGAACCATGTGTGCGTAATCCCGTTGTGCCCATCGGTGTACGTATCGGCTGGCCGCAGATCCCCCACCGTGGTCCATGCAATGCCTTCTTGCTCCAGGGCTGCGCGAGCGGCTTCCAACGGTGTTGCGATACGCACTTGGGCGCCGGCAACCATGACTTGCAGCGCGGTAGCGCCGGTAAGGAGTTCACGAAGCGTCATAGGGGGGAAATGGGGTGCAAACTATCGAACACGGACCGGAAAGGAAAGGCGCCCTGCCCGTCGTGCAAATGGGGTCATCGTTCATCGAGCAACCGTAAACCGCGCAACGCGCACTTCGCTTCCGCTTGTCCGCACGGTGTACTGACCTGCAGCCAGCGCGGACACATCGAGACCAGCGGACCGGACCTCGGCAACGCCGCATTCCAACACCGATCGGCCAAGGGCGTCGCACACGTGCAGGAACTCATCCGATGCAGCGTTCAACCCGCTGAAGCGCAATACATCGTTCGCCGGAACAGGATACACGCCGAATGAGATCCGTTCCATTTGCGAAAGGCCCACGCTAAGCGTGTGAGCGATCTTCAACAGTTGATGCGTGGTTGCGTTCACCGCCCAGACCGCACCATCCGGTCCGATCTCGATACCCATGATGCCCGGGCTGTTGGTGACAATGCGTCCGATCTCGGGCGTGTTCGGACCGGCGATGTCGTAGACCACGATATCGCCATCGCTGTGATCGCTGACCAACAGGCGATCGCCGATGATCGCAATACCGGCGGGCTCGACCAAACCGGTCGTCGCCACCACTTCCCATGTCTCACCGGTCATCTGGGTGTATTCCACATATGTCTCGAACGGACCGAACGCCGGTGCACCGTTGGGCGTGCCTGTTGTAATGTCCAAGCGCAGCACGCGCTGGCCACCATGATCCACCACGTAAAGCCAGTTGCTGTGCTTGTCCAATACGCCATGGCTCACGATATGATCGTTCGGATCGCGCGTGATCTGCATGCCGCTGTACCGGCGGATCACCGCATTGCCGTGGTAGTCGTTGCCCGGTCCATGATCGGCCTTGAAATCGTGCATCACAACATCCTGGTTGAAACCGTCCACCACCCAATAGCGGTTCCACAGTTCATGCGCTATGCCTTGCGCATTCGGAGTTACGTGCAACATGTCCAAGTGGCTGCCGAGCGGACCGAAAATGCCTTGTGCATAGATCGCGGGATCACTGCTCCACAAACTGATGCCGGTGAACGGATCGCCACCATTGTGGTTGGCATCATAAACACCGGGAGACGTGCTGAAGTTGTTGTTATCGCCGAAGGCGATCCCCGAAGCCAGGCTCATGAAGTGCCAGTTGTTCGGGTCCTCCTGCATCAGGAAAGTCTGCCCCGGCTGACCAACGTTCGTGAATTTCACCGTACTGCTGCCGCTGGCTTCCGTGTCCTTGTTGAGCACCCACAACTCGTTGCGCGAGAGATCCGGATGAAAGGCCAGATCACGCGGCACTAAAAGGTCCTCATCGCTCGTTGCCACTTCCGTGATCACTGGCGCGGCCAGCGCGAGGATGTCATCGATGATGCTCGGGATGGGCGCACTGATCACATGATCCGACCCGCGGTGGTCGTTCACGGCGTTCATGTCACTCCCCCCATTGATGTTGTCCACCCAAACGTCCAACACGTATGACCCGGTGACTCCGGGTATCCAAGGCGTGGAGTGGGAGAAATCGTAGGTATCACCGGCCTGCAGGTTCATGCCAGTAAAGCTTTGCACCACCGGCGCGCCTCCATCGATCGTATAGCTGAGGTCGAAGGTCGAAACCGGATCGAGCCCAAAACTGCTCACAGTACCGCGCACCACGATGGGTTCGCCCGCCGTACCGAAAAGCGGCGCTACCAGATCGGTGACTCCCATATCACGCGCTTGTGGCGGTTGTGCGGTGAAGGTGAACACGTTGGTCGCACCGGCCGCGTTGAACGTTGCGATGCTCACGCCATCAACGAACACCTCGAACGCCGCTTGACTGTCACCCCAGTCATCAATGCTGTATAGGTCATAGGTGCTGCCTTCAGCAAGGCACCAAGGTCCTTCAACGATCGTCGCATTGTTAGCGTAGCCGCTCATTTCTTGCAGTTGCCAGCCTCCGGCACTGCAGTTCATGGTCATGTTGCCTCCTGCGAAAATGGTACCCGTACCGCACGGACTGGCGCCCGGCACCAATTGCCAATACGTTTCGTAGCCGAAATCGTCGGTGGTGACTTCCACCGTAACGGCCACCTCGCCAACACCGCATTGGGCTTTGAGTATTACAGGGCTGCAACAAAGAGCAGTGAAGAGGAATGTGTAAGAACGGTTCATGGATCCGGGTTGGATGCCAAGGATACACCGGACAGCGCTACGCCCTGAAATGATCCGATGGGATAGCTGGGATTGCCGATGGAGACGGTAGCGGATACCTATGGCAACTGCTCCGTGCGCGTAGCCGTGGGAGTCGTGCCTCCCACATTGACCAGGATCGGATCACGGTCGTTCAACGACCCGGTGTACTTCACCACTCCGTCCATTGTAACATCGGCGCTGTGGTAACCCATAATGGAAGCGGTGGGGAGTGTCCCCCCCACCGCAACGAGTATCGGATCCCGATCGTTGGCCGTACCAGTGTATTTGATCTGATAGGGCGGTGGTGTATCGCGCACAGTATTGCCTGCCCACAACACCAGTTGAGCGCCGACCGCCTTGCGTGCATTCGCGCCATACACAGGCAGTAGGTTGCTGCGGAAATCGAGGGCAGTGGTGGTGGCGGTCAATGCGAGCGTGCCGGATGTCATGCAACCGAGATGATTGCGGTGCCTGATCGCCACATGATAGTTGCCGGGAACATCGATCACTTCGACGGGCGAAACACCATCCGTTGAAACCACGTCCCCATCGCGCTGCACCAGTGCGTTCACCGAGGCCGCGATGGTGCCTGGCGATCCGCTTTGCCGGAGTTCGATCCTTACCCAATCAACGATAGCGTTGGCACCCGTAACGGCAAGCACGGGCGCGGCAATTGTTTCCCCGCCCCAGCCTTCCTGCTGAAAGCCCAAGCCCGAATAAGGTTCTGTTACGGGTATCAAGGTCGCAGCGCGCAGATCATCCCGCATCTGCACCACTGCGTTATCGTATGGTCCTTCAAGGAAAACCTTTGGCGATACACGCACAACGGCGTACGGGTCCACGATCCTATAAACGAAACCGCTCTGTTGGTTCACCACATACAGTTCGCCGTTCATGTTCTCACCGAAAGCAGCAAGCCCGGAAATGCCGCTTGCGCAGAGCAGTTCCTGTGTCCACCCGGGACCGTTCGGGGTGAGCGAATAGATATTGCCAAGGCACCAATCAGTGTAGATGTACCGCCCGGTGAGCCGCGTGAAATTATTTCCGCGGTAAACCTGCCCGCCAACGATCGCACACCAACTGTCGGTGTGGTTGTGCGCCGCCACGGGGGCATCGTATGTACCGATGGCACCGCAACCAGCCGTGTTGTAACCTCCTGTCCCTTCGTAGCAGCGCCAACCGAAATCCGGTCCACTATTGTTGTTTCCGGGCCACCGGTCAATTTCCTCCC
Source organism: Flavobacteriales bacterium (assembly GCA_039931265.1). Lineage (GTDB taxonomy): Bacteria > Bacteroidota > Bacteroidia > Flavobacteriales_F > PHOS-HE28 > PHOS-HE28. The sequence continues at coordinate 5,498 of JBDTSG010000105.1, read as the reverse complement.
ACACGCCTTGGCCCACATCACCGATCCATACATCGCCCGTCAGTTCGTCCAGCGAGAAGCGCCAAGGGTTGCGCAAGCCGCGCGCCCAGATCTCCGGCAGTATCCCACCGCCAGCGCCCACATAAGGATTGTCGGCCGGGATAGCATACGGTGATCCACCATCCACATCGATCCTCAGCATCTTCCCGAATGGGACAGTGAGGTTTTGCGCGTAGTTGGAAGGATCGCCAGAACCCCCTGCGTCACCCAATCCGAACCATAAGTTCCCATCGGGCCCGAAATGAAGGTCGCCACCGCGGTGATTCGTGTTCGGCCCGGGTTGTGTTGCGCTCCAAATAAAGAATTCGCTGGTCTCAACGGCATCGTTCGGGTCGGCCGAAACGGTGAACCGGGATATCCGGCTGTTGCCCACGCCCGTGCCACCGGAGTAGTGCACATAGAAGTAACCGTTGCTGGCATAGTCCGGGTGGAACGCAAGTCCAAGAAGGCCCTGTTCACCACCACCATCGTTCACCCTATCGGTGATGTCCAGGAAAGGTGTCGCTACCCAGCTGCCGTTCGGGTTGAGGATGAAGATCCGCCCGGCACGTTCAACGATGAACAACCGGGGGTCACCAGCGTTGGTGATGGCCACAGGTTCTATGCGTCCACTCGCGACCGTTTGCAGTTGAACCGATACCGCAGGCTGGGCCAACAGCAAAGTGAAGGGGATGACCGAAAAGCAGAAAGTAGTGATCGCTCTCATGACAAGATGCGTCCACCACTTTTGGTTCAGTAGAAGACACCCCGCCAAGGGATCGAAGCGCATGCCGCACGAACAAATCCCCACCAGCGCGACATGGTCGATGGCGATCCGTTGGGAACCGAGCGATTACACTACACCTTGGGCAGTTCGCACCCCACTTCCAAAGATGGCTTTCGAAGACACTTCATTAAGATGCGCCGGAAGGGGAGACCGGATCAGGGCACTTGCTCCGCTCGCGTAGCAGTGGGAACGGAACCGCCGACGTTCACCAGGATCGGGTCACGGTCGTTGAGCGTTCCGGTGTACTTCACCACGCCGTCCATCGTAACATCGGTGGGATAGTAACCCGCAATGGTGGCCGTTGGCAACGTGCCACCCACGGCAGTAAGAATGGCGTCGCGGTCGTTGAGCGTTCCGGTGTACTTCAATAGACTTGGCGGGGGCGTATCGCGCACCGTATTGCCGCACCACAACAATTGCACGGCGCCGTTCGAAGTGCGCGCGTTCGTGCCGTAGGTGAGCGTGCTGGCCAAGGTGAAGTCCACTGGAAGCGCCGAACCGCTCAATGCCATCGGACCGGCCGTCATCGCCCCTAGGTGATTGCGCTGTCGCACCACTACGTAGTAGTTGCCCGCGCCGACCCCGAAGGTCGGTGCCGATGTTCCGTTGCTCGCACTCACGATATCCCCATCGCGCTGCACCAACGCATGACGGGTCGCCAAGATCGCCGTGGGATCGGCACTGTTCCGCAGTTCCAAGCGCACCCAATCCACGATCGCATTGTTGCCCGTTACCGTAAGCACCCCCGCACCGATCGTTTCAGCACCACCACCGGCCGCGTTCGTGAAGCCCATTGCCGTGTACGGCTCCGTGAGCGGGAACGAAGGCAGTAGGCGCAGCGCATCGTTCATGGTGCCAGTGCCACTGTTGTATGGACCCTCAAGAAGAACTTTGGCATTGATCGTCACGGGACAAGTGGCTCCGCTGGAAGTGATACTTGCCAGCGTCTGGTTGCAAATAGCGTTCGCGTTGTGGCGCACCTGCGTTTGAACGAGAGTTCCGAACGCGTATGTGCCCACCACATATGTGCCAGGCGTGCGCGTACTGTTGAACGTTTGAGCGGCACCGTTCACGCTGGTGTAGACATCATAATTCGGCGAGTCGCCATTGGCGCCTATCGTGACAGAAAGGGTGAAGGTGCCAGCGCCGCAATTGTCAACCACTGCCTGACTCACCGTCGGGGAGGTGCAGCCCGCCACCGGGAAGGAGAACTTGTACAGGCGCGTGCTCCAGGTGCTCGCCGCGTTGTACACCGCAGTGCCATAAAACGAGAGGCCATCGCTCGGGTCCACGTCCAACGAGTTGTAGTCCCCGTATCGATTGCTGCTATTGGATGCGGATCCGGCTATCACCGTTGTTTCGGCGATCGTCATCTGTCCCAAAGGATCGTTCTTGTACCGACCTGTATAGCGGATACCGGGATACACGACCGTACCGCTGATGTTGTAGCAAAGTCCGATGTCGCCGTTCTCGTTGATCGCAATGCTCGACATCCACCGGTCGTTGTTATCAGGGCTGTAGGTGCCTTGTTGGTGTATGCCCCAAGGGTTGGCAATACCCCCGACACGGTGCAATTCATACCAACGCACCCCTCCCACATCACCTCCTGTAACATCCGTAACGTGACTGCAAACGATGGCCTCATAGCCAGCAATGTTGCGGTAGCAGATGCGGTTCATGAGCACCTCGCGCAACGGGTCAAGCTGTGTGGAACTGCCCGGTTGGTTCATGCAACTGAACGAGGTGAAACCACATAGCCCGGTATCGAAAGGGGAGGTGTTCAGGATCGTTGGGCCGCTGATCGAGGAATTCGCGGGAGCGAGCGCATTGTAGTTGATGTTCCAAAGCTCCAAGCGATCGGCCGGTGCACCCCAGGAATCATCGGCCATGCGCATGAACATGGCCGGTGCCCCGGCGGGCGGTGCAGTGCCACCATCGAAGGTCACCGGGGTGGTGCTTTGAAAGCCTATGGTACCATAAGAGGACACCACGAAGCGGACGGCGGTACCCGTTGAACCTGCCAACATATTTGCACGCGGAAGGGCATAGATCGCCGGACTGCTCTCGTTGGTGGTCACCACGTAACAGTCGTTCCAAACACCGTACTTCGGGTAGTCCGGGAAATTCGTCGCTTGGTAGCTGTATGCGTACCAAGCCCCTAATGGATCGGCCGTCTGGCTGATAGCCACAAGGAGTTTGTTCCCGCTGCTGCTGAATTCGCTCATCAACCAACGGTCCGCCAGCCCGTCCCAAAGAACAACAGGATCCCCGGCACCACCGACCGAACCGGTGAAGTTGTCCAGGTAGGTCTGGGCACCAACGCTAGCGAGGCTCTTGTTATAGATCCGGAAGTAACCTCCGCTCCCGCCATTGATCATCTGGATCACGTGGTTGGGACCGGCATCGGCGCAAGGGTCTGCCGGGTTCAAGCTGGTGTAGCCCATGCCCGCAACGCTGAGGTCCACGGCACGCGAAGCGCCATACAGCGGGGGCGCAGTTTGCAAAGCCGGGTCGAGGCCCTGAGGCAGTGCATTACGATTGATCTTTCTGTGCTGTCGGCGACCCTCCAGCGCCTCCTCGTCTTCATTCTCGATCAACAGACCCTTGGGACCGCGCACCCGCTCATCCGTAAAATGTTGCGTACTGTCCCAAAGCACGAAGGGGCGGGTAACACCCATGAACTCAACGGGCAATGTCTCCACCGTGAATTCCGGTGTTTGGGCAGCGGCGCCGAGCGCGCAAAAGAGCGGCAACAGCGCTCCCAGAATATTCTTCGTCATGCTAAAGGGTAGAGGGGTCCAAGCCTTTCAACGGCGGTCAAAGTAGAAGGATCACATCCGTCGCACGCAAGTCCGATCGCCCAAGATCCCACAACGGTCGATGAGTTTTCATCGGATCCCACATACCGTTCAGGGAACGTTGCACCGTCCACATCCAAATCCGTACAACGCACGCCGCCGTTCCATCGTCCAGTGCGTTCTTCGCGAACAATTTCCTGGACCATGTGCAGAACGATCATCCTCTCGGCCGTTGTAGTGTTATCCGTCGGTTGCGGGCAGAACGGCACCCATCAAATTGCTGCGGACAGTTTGCCCAAGCCGTGCCCCGCACCTGCAAAGCTGGCCGCAGGCACATCGGAAATGGCGCAACTCCTCGTCGCTGCCATGGGCCGTCTGCCGGACCCCTTGCGCGACACTTACCAGAACAGCGCACGCGCTGATGCGTTGGGACAACTGGCGGGCACCAGCAAGGATCGGGTGGAAAACATGAAGCTCCGCTTGCAACAATGCGAGGAGCTGATCCGCGCCGGCCGTACGAACGAGGCGATACCGATCGCAGAGTCCTTCGTGAACGAATTGGACAAGGGGCTCTTTACCATGCCGGTGCCGGTCAAGAGCCAATTGTTGCACATGTTGGCGCTTGCATACATCCGTGCGGGTGAGCAGACCAATTGCATCAAGAACCACAACAACGAGTCATGCCTCATGCCGCTTTCACCCAAGGGTCAGCACGCTGACCCCACCGGTTCGCGCAAGGCTCTTGGTGTATACACGCGCATCCTCAACGAGGACCCGAACGACCTGGTGGCCCGCTGGATGATCAACATCGCCTACATGACCTTGGGCGAACACCCCTCCAATGTCCCGGCCAAGTGGCTCATCCCCATGGATGCCTTGGGCACCAAGGAGGACTTTCCAAGATTCACGGATATCGCAGGGACACTTGGGTTGGATGTTGACGGCCTCTCTGGGGGTGTTTGTTCGGAGGATTTCAACGGCGATGGCATGATCGATATCCTTGCCTCTTCGTGGGATTTGCATTCGCAAGTGAGGTTCTTCGCAGGCAGCACGGATGGGGGCTTCACCGAGCATACTGCTGAAGCTGGGATTACGGGGATCACGGGCGCGCTGAACATGATCCATGCGGACTATGACAACGACGGCGATGCCGATGTGCTGATGCTGCGCGGCGCGTGGCGCGTCCCCGGTGATCAACCCAATTCGCTGCTGCGCAACAATGGAGATGGCACCTTTGAGGATGTTACCAAAGCGGCCGGACTTCTTTCCTTCCACCCTACCCAGACCGCCGCATGGGCCGACTATGACCGCGATGGCCATCTTGACTTGTTCATCGGCAACGAGACGGACAAAGGCAACCCGCATCCTTGTGAACTGTTCCACAACAACGGCAATGGGACATTCACCGATGTGGCCGAGATCGCGGGTGTCAATGTGAGCGCCTTCATCAAGTCCTGTGCATGGGGCGACGTGAACAACGACGGTTACCCCGATCTGTACCTGAGCAACCTGCTCGGCAGCAATTTCCTTTTCATGAACCAAGGACCCGGAAGCGATGGCGCGTTCCGTTTCAAGGAGACGGCTGAAGCCGCCGGTGTAACCAACCCCCAGAACAGTTTCCCTTGTTGGATGTGGGATTACGACAACGATGGCTGGCTCGACATCTTCGTCAGTTCCTTTCCGCGACAACAAGACCAGAAGCCTTGGGGCCACTACAATGCCGAGTATCTTCTGGGCATGCCCAACAGCTGCGAAACCGCCAAGCTCTACCGCAACAAAGGCAATGGCACCTTCGAGGATGTGAGCAAGGCAGCGGGCCTGGATGTCCCCTTGTTCGCCATGGGCAGCAACTTCGGGGACTTGGACAACGATGGGTTCTTGGACATCTACCTCGG
>JBDTSG010000104.1:0-16737 GCA_039931265.1 Flavobacteriales bacterium | reverse complement strand
CGCCACACGGGCCGCTTCGATCTGGCGACCGGTGAGCCATGAGCCTTCAATGGCCTTCAAACCGAAGGAGCCGAGGGCTACGCGGTGACCACGCTGGGCCTGGCCTTTCATCCGGCCTTTGTGCATGTTCCGGAATTTGGAACGCTTAGGTTGAAGCATTGCCTTGTGTCTTAGCTGTTAGAGCGATCGCGTCCACCACCACCACCACGGCGCTCGCCACCTCCGCGGCGATCACCTCCACCACCCGGGCTACGGCGATCACCACGATCGCCACCGCGGCGGTCACGGTCGCCACCCATGGGGCGCGGGCCACGGCCACCGGCCGCTGCTGTTTTCGATTGACCAACGTTCGGGCTCAGGTCGCGCTTGCCGAACACTTCGCCGCGCATGATCCAGCACTTCACCCCGATGCGACCCATTTTGGTGTGCGCCTCGGTGATGGCGAAATCGATGTCAGCGCGCAAGGTGTGCAGGGGAACGCGTCCCTCGCGATATGTTTCGGTACGTGCGATCTCCGCCCCGTTCAAACGACCGGAAACGGTGATCTTGATGCCTTCGGCACCCATGCGCATGCTGCTGGCCACGGCCATTTTCATGGCGCGGCGGAAGCTGATGCGACCTTCCAATTGGCGGGCGATGCTATCGGCCACCAAACGGGCATCCATCTCGGGACGCTTGATCTCGAAGATGTTGATCTGGACATCCTTGCCGGTGAACTTCTTCAGTTCCTCGCGCAGCTTGTCAACCTCGGTACCGCCCTTGCCGATGATGACACCCGGGCGGGCCGTGTTGATCGTAACGGTCACCAGTTTCATGGTGCGCTCGATCACGATCTTGCTCACGCTCGCTTTCTTCAGCCGGGCCATGAGGTATTGGCGGATCTTCTCATCCTCAACCAACTTCTCAGCATAGTCGTAGCCGCCGTACCAATTGCTGTCCCAGCCCCTGATGAAGCCCAGACGTTGTCCGATCGGGTGTGCTTTCTGTCCCATGCTCAGTTGGCTGCGGTATCGACGATGAGTGTCACGTGGTTGCTGCGCTTCTTCATGCGGTAGGCGCGGCCTTGCGGAGCGGGCAACATGCGGCGAAGGCCCTTCGCCTCGTCCACCATGATCGTCTTCACCACGAGCTTATTGCCTTCTGCCTTTTGGCCTTCGTTCTTGGCTTCCCAGTTGGCGATGGCGCTCAACAGCAGCTTGCGCAATGGCGTGCTGGTGTGGCGTGTGCTGAACTGGAGGATACCCAAGGCTTTTTCCACTTCAAGGCCGCGGATCACATCGGCCACTTGGCGCATTTTGCGCGGGCTGGTGGGCACGTTGCGAAGCATTGCCAAGGCCGTGGTCTTCATGGCCTCCTTGCGCTTATCGGCGCTCAGTTTTTTGCGGGCTCCCATGGGTTACGCTTCTTTCTTGTTGTTGCCGCTGTGGCCGCGGAAGGTGCGCGTGGGGGAGAACTCGCCGAGCTTGTGGCCCACCATGTTCTCGGTCACGTACACCGGTATGAACTTGTTGCCATTGTGCACGGCGAACGTCATCCCCACGAACTCGGGAGCGATGGTGCTCGCGCGCGACCAGGTCTTGATCACGCTCTTCTTGCCACTGGCTGTCGCATCGCCTACACGCTTCGCGAGCTTGTAGTGGATGAACGGCGGTTTTTTGAGTGAACGGCTCATGGTTTTTCAGTTGGGACCGATGATCATCGGCCCGGACGGGATCAGTTTGCGGAGGTTCCGGTTTTGCGGCGAGAGATGATGAACTTGCTCGTCGTGTTCTTCGGGTGGCGTGTCTTTTTGCCTTTCGCCAGCAGGCCTTTGCGGCTGCGTGGGTGCCCACCGGAAGCGCGGCCCTCGCCACCACCCATCGGGTGATCGACAGGGTTCATGGCAACAGCACGGGTGCGGGGACGACGGCCCTGCCAACGTGTACGACCGGCTTTACCGCTCTTCTGCAGCATGTGCTCGGCGTTGCTCACCGTGCCAATGGTAGCGAGGCAAGCAGAAAGGATCATGCGGATCTCACCGCTCGGCATTTTCAATGTGGCGTACTTGCCTTCGCGTGCGTTCAGCTGTGCGAAAGTCCCGGCGCTGCGCACGAAACTGCCGCCCTTGCCGGGTTGCAATTCCACGTTGTGCACGATGGTACCCAGGGGGATCTCTCCGAGCGGGAGCGTATTGCCCACTTCAGGAGGCACACCCGTACCGCTCACCAGCACTTGGCCCACCTTCACACCGTTCGGCGCAAGGATGTAGCGCTTCTCACCATCGGCATATTGCAACAGGGCGATGCGGGCGCTGCGGTTCGGATCGTATTCGATCGTCTTCACCGTGGCGTTGATGCCGTGCTTGTCGCGCTTGAAGTCGATGGTGCGATAGCGCTGCTTGTGACCACCGCCGATGTAGCGCATGGTCATCTTGCCCGTGTTGTTACGACCACCGCTCTTCACACGGCCGCTGGTCAAGCTTGGCTCAGGCACGTTGGTGGTGATGCCTTCGTGCTCGGTGATCACCCGGTGGCGGGTGCCGGGGGTGACGGGGTTAAGTTTCTTGATGCCCATGGCGCTCTTGCTATCGCTGTCTTAGATGGCGCTGTACAGATCGATGACCTCGCCCTTCTTAAGGGTGATGATCGCCTTTTTGTAACTGCTGGTGCTACCGCTGAGGATGACCGTTTTGGTGTAGCGGGTACGGTCCTTGCCCGGTACGATCATGGTACGCACGCCCGTTACCGTGACCCCGAACTCCTTTTCAACGGCGTTCTTGATCTCGATCTTGTTGGCGGTACGCTCCACCACGAAGCCGTAACGGCCTTCCTTCTCGGTCTGCTTGGTCACCTTTTCGGTGATCACCGGGCGGATGAGGATCCTTGGGTTGCTCATTTGGAAAGGGTGGCTTCGATGGGTGCGATCGCGTCGTTCACGATCAACAGGCCATTTGCGTTGAGGATATCGTAAGTGTTCAGTTCGCTGGCGAGCACCACGCGGGCACCCTGGATGTTACGCGAGCTGAGCAGCACATTTTCATCGCGGCTGGGCAGCACGAGCAGGCTCTTGCGGTCCAATCCGAAAGCCAAAAGCATCTTGGCGAAGTCCTTGGTCTTGGGGGCGGTCAAGGACATCTTGTCCAACACCTTGATCTGGCCGTCCTTGGCTTTGTAGCTCAGGGCGCTGCGGCGGGCCAGGTCCTTCACTTGCTTGTTAAGCTTGAAGTGGTAATCGCGCGGGCGGGGACCGAAGGCGCGTGCACCACCCTTGAAGGTGGGGCTCTTGATGGAACCCTTACGGCTTCCACCGGTACCCTTCTGGCGGTGCAACTTCTTGGTGCTGCCGCTCACTTCGCTTTTCTCCAAGGCCTTGTGGGTGCCTTGGCGCTTGTTGGCGAGGTGTTGCTTCACGTCGAGGTAGATCGCGTGATCGTTGGGTTCGATCGCGAATACCGCGTCGCTCAGCTTGGCCTTCTTGCCAATGCTCTTGCCGTCGATGCTGTGGATGTCGAGTTCCATCTTACTTCCAGATGATGACGTAACTGCCTTTGGCACCGGGAACGGCACCGCGCAACAGAACGAGGTTCTTTTCGGTATCCACCTTCACCACCTTCAGGTTCTCGGTGGTGATCTTCTTGCCGCCATCGCGACCGGCCATGCGCAAGCCTTTGAAAACGCGCGCAGGGTAGCTGCTGCCGCCCAGCGAACCAGGGGCGCGATTGCGATCGTGCTGGCCGTGGGTGTTCCCACCAACGCCGCTGAAGCCGTGACGCTTCACCACACCTTGGAAGCCCTTGCCCTTGTTCGTGCCGGTAACGCTCACGAAGCTGCCTTCCTCGAAGAGGTCGACACCCACGGTATCACCCAACTTGAACTCCTGCTCGAATTCCTTGAACTCGTGCAGCTTACGCTTGGGCGTCGTGCCGGCCTTCTTGAAGTGGCCGATCAACGCCTTGGTGGTATTCTTCTCCTTCTTCTCAGCGAACGCGAGCTGGACGGCCGAATAGCCTTCCTTCTCTGCGGTCTTCACATGGGTGACCACGTTCGGGGTCGCCTCGATAACGGTGCAGCCGACGAGGCTGCCGTCCGTGTCGAACAGGCTGGTCATCCCGATTTTTTTGCCGATCAATCCGCTCATGTTTTCTGTGTTGTTGGGGTGTTCGTTAGGGCGATGCATGCATCGCCCCTCCTCACTTGATCGGTCAGACTTTGATCTCCACGTCGACGCCGCTGGGGAGTTCCAGTTTCATGAGAGCGTCGATGGTTTTGCTGCTGCTGCTGTAGATGTCCATGATGCGCTTGTAAGAGCACAACTGGAACTGCTCGCGCGCCTTCTTGTTAACGTGCGGGCTACGCAGCACCGTGAAGATGCGCTTGTGCGTGGGAAGGGGGATCGGTCCGCTTACCACGGCACCGGTGCTCTTCACCGTCTTCACGATCTTTTCCGCGCTCTTGTCCACGAGGTTGTGGTCGTAGGAGCGCAGCTTGATCCGGATCTTCTGGTTCATGGTCGTTTCGGGGATCAGGCGGTCACTTTGCCACGCACTTTGGCGATCACCGCTTCCTGTACGTTGGAGGGTGCTTGGTTGTAGTGCGAGAATTCCATGGTGCTGCTTGCGCGACCGCTGCTCATGGTGCGCAGGCTGGTCACGTAGCCGAACATTTCGCTCAGGGGCACGGTGGCCTTGATGGCCTTCGCGCCTGCACGGTCGTCCATGCCTTCGATCTGACCGCGGCGACGGTTCAGGTCGCCCACGATGTCACCCATGTTCTCCTCCGGCGTGATGACCTCGATCTTCATGATCGGTTCCATCAGTACCGGCTTGCACTTGGGCACGGCTTCGCGGAAGGCGCTTTTGGCGCAGATCTCGAAGCTCAATGCATCGGAGTCCACGTTGTGGAAGCTGCCGTCGGTCAACGTCACTTTCAGGCGCTCGATCGGGAAACCAGCGAGCACACCGTTCTTAAGGCAGGCCTTGAAGCCCTTCTCAACAGCGGGGATGAATTCTTTCGGGATCGACCCGCCCTTGATCGCGTCCACGAACTCCAGACCTTCCTTGGTCACGTCGTCTTGGGGCTCGATCAGTATGCTGATGTCGGCGAATTTCCCGCGACCACCCGTCTGCTTCTTGTACACCTCGCGGTGCTGCACTTTGCCGGTGATGGCCTCCTTGTACTTCACTTGGGGAGCACCTTGGTTGCACTCCACCTTGAACTCGCGACGCATGCGGTCCACAAGGATCTCCAAGTGCAATTCGCCCATACCGCTGATCACGGTCTGACCGGTCTCATCGTCCGTGTGGACTTTGAATGTCGGGTCCTCCTCGGCCAGCTTGTAAAGCGCCTGACCCATCTTGTCCATGTCGGCCTGAGTCTTGGGCTCCACCGCGATACCGATCACCGGCTCGGGGAAGCTCATGCTCTCCAGGATGATCTGGTTGTCCTCGTCGCACAGCGTATCACCGGTGCGGATGTCCTTGAAACCAACAGCAGCGCCAATGTCGCCCGCTTCGATCACGTCGATGGGGTTCTGCTTGTTCGCGTGCATCTGGAAGATGCGGCTGATGCGCTCCTTGTTGCCCGTGCGCATGTTCTGCACGTAGCTGCCCGCAGGCACCTTGCCGCTGTAGCAGCGGAAGAATGCGAGACGACCAACGAAAGGATCCGTAGCGATCTTGAACGCGAGGCTCGCCATCGGCTCATCCACGTTGGGCTTGCGCATCAGTTCCTCTCCGCTTTCCGGGTCGATGCCGGTAACACCTTCCACGTCCATCGGACTTGGGAGGTAGGCCATCACCGCATCGAGCATCGTCTGCACACCCTTGTTCTTGAAGGCGCTGCCACAGAGGATCGGCGTAATGCTCATGTTGATGGTGCTCTTTCGCACAGCATTCATGATCTCAGCTTCCGTAAGGGAGTTGGGATCATTGAAATACTTCTCCATCAACTTGTCGTCACTCTCGGCAACGGCTTCGATCAGCTTGTCGCGCCACTCCTTCACGGTTTCCACCATGTCGTCGGGAATCGGCACTTCGCTCCAGGTCATGCCCTGATCAGCTTCGTTCCACACCATGCCGCGGTTGTTGATCAGGTCGATCACCCCCTTGAATTCCGCTTCGGCCCCGATCGGTACCTGCAAGGGCACCGGTTTCGCACCGAGGCGCTCCTTGATCTGGGCCACCACATTGAAGAAGTCCGCACCGCTGCGGTCCATCTTGTTCACGAAGCCCAAACGAGGCACTTTGTACTTGTTGGCCTGGCGCCATACGGTCTCGCTCTGGGGTTCAACACCGCCAACTGCGCAGAACAACGCAACGGCGCCGTCCAGAACCCGCAGGCTGCGCTCCACCTCGACGGTGAAGTCCACGTGGCCGGGCGTATCGATCAGGTTGATCTTGTAAAGGTTGTCGCGGTACTTCCAGCTGGTGGTGGTAGCGGCGCTGGTGATCGTGATACCACGCTCCTGCTCCTGCTCCATCCAATCCATGGTGGCCGCACCATCGTGCACCTCGCCGATCTTGTGTACAAGACCGGTGTAGTACAGGATGCGCTCGGAAGTGGTGGTCTTCCCGGCATCGATGTGCGCCATGATGCCGATGTTGCGCGTGTATTTGAGGTCTCTGGCCATGGTCTATCGTGCTCTCCTCTATCAGAACCGGAAGTGGCTGAAGGCCTTGTTGGCCTCGGCCATCTTGTGGATCTCCTCTTTCTTCTTGTAGGCTGCGCCTTCTTCTTTCGCTGCCGCCAGGATCTCGCCGGCCAGCTTGCCCACCATACCACGCTCGTTGCGGGTGCGGCTGTAGCCGATGAGCCACTTCATGGCCAGGCTCTTTTTGCGTTCCTCGCGAACAGGCTGCGGGATCTGGAAGTTGGCACCGCCAACGCGACGGCTGCGCACCTCCACTTGCGGGGTAACGTTGGTGAGGGCCTTGCGGAACACCTCCAATCCGTCCTCACCGCTCTTCTCGGCAACGATTTCGATGGCGCCGTAGAAGATGTCGAGCGCTTTGCTCTTCTTCCCGTCGTACATCATGTTGTTCACGAACTTGGTCACGAGCACATCGCCGAACTTGGGGTCCGGGAGCGTGTTGTGTTTGACTGCTTTCTTGCGCATGGCTCAGTGCTTATGCCTTCTTGGCCTTGGGCTTCTTGGTGCCGTACTTGCTGCGGCGTTGATTACGACCTTCCACTCCGGCAGTGTCCAGCACGCCGCGCACGATGTGGTACTTCACACCGGGGAGGTCCTTCACCCTGCCGCCGCGCACCAACACGATGCTGTGCTCCTGCAGATTGTGGCCCTCGCCGCCGATGTAGGCGATCACCTCGTACTTGTTCGTCAGGCGCACCTTAGCCACCTTGCGAAGGGCCGAGTTCGGCTTCTTCGGGGTGGTGGTGTACACCTTGGTGCACACACCACGGCGCTGCGGACAGCGGGTGAGGGCTACCGACTTGCTCGCGTAGGTTTGGCTATCGCGGCCTTTGCGAATGAGCTGTTGGATGGTTGGCATCGCTCTTTTTCTCTTGTCTGTCAGTCGCTTTAGCCATGGGCGCCAAAAACGGGCTGCAAATGTATCCGAAGGCACCTTTCAACGAGTAGCTGTTGAAGGAAAATTTGTAGCGGGCTTGGCTCGACTCGCCCCAATGCCATTCTAACGGGCCTGCCAAAATCTTCTGCAATGCATACTGGTAAAGGGTTTCCGATGCGCCTGGATACCCATGGCAAATAACCCCTCCGGGCCTTCGGAACCACACCGCTAAAGTGACTGTCAAGGGCCTCCGAATACCTTTGATGGCATCATTTGATACCATACATGCTTCCTTCCTCCTACGCCTTTTACACCATGCACAGCAGGATGCTCAACCTGCTCACCTCCATCTATCATCGCTTGGGAGAGGTGCAGGCCCGGCACTTGGAGCAACCCGATCCTGGGCTGGAACGTGCATACCGGGTGAGCACGGTGCACGCCACATTGGCTTTGGAAGGCAGTCCACTTGAGCCGTTGCCGATCGCTGAACTGGTAAGCCGCCCGACTTCCACTGCCGGACCTTCGGCGTTGGAAGCGGTGAACACGCAGCGCGCGCATGAGCTACTACCAGACCTTGACCCGTTTCTCGCCCTCGACCTTCGGCAGGCCCATGGGGTGTTGATGCATGGTCTCGCCATGGATGCAGGCCTGTACCGAACCGGGTCAATGGAGGTGGTCTACGGCGACCCTCCCCCTATCCGAACGGCATCGGCGGACAACATGGCGGCTTTGGTGGAAGAGCTGTTGAACTTCGTGGATGATGATGATGCCCCCCCCATCATCACCAGTTGCTTGCTGCATTTCGGCTTGGTGTACTTACGGCCGTTCACCGCTGGAAATGGGCGTATGGCCAGGCTTTGGCAGCGCCGTGTACTTATGCGCCATTGGCCGGTCTTCGCATTCCTGCCGGTGGAAGCGTTCATCCAGAAAAAGCAAACCACCTACTACGCCGCCCTGGAATACGCCGACCGCCAAGGCGACTGCGGCAGCTTCGTCACGTACCTGATGGAGCGAATGGACGAGGCCTTGGCCGAGTTGCTCGCCATGCCCGACCCCGTGCGCAAGGCCGCTGATCGGATCGACCTCTTTTTGATGAAGGCCGGTGACGGCTCCTTCCGCCGCAAGGATTACATGCGCAAGTTCCCGAAGCTGAGCAGCGCAAGCGCCAGCCGGGACCTACGCGATGCGGTTTCAACCCGGCGTTTGGTTCGTGAGGGTGAAGGGAGAGCGGCGGTGTATAAACGCGTGACCTGAACGCACTGATCGCTGACGGGAGCAAGGATCAAAGACACTTTCCCTGACGCACGGGTGTTGAAAGCCTCCCAAGTCATGTCGATTTCCACCGTTCCAGCCGCTCTATCCTTGCGCCCAAACCAACCGGATCATGGCACACAAGAAGGCCGCAGTGAGCGGACAGCGCAAGAAGATCAAGAAGCAGCCCAGCGCACCTGCTGGCCAGAGCAAGGCCAAAGCAACACGCAGCCGCGCGAAGCGCAAAGCCGCTACCGCCAAACGCTTGGCCGTGGCCGCTAAAGCAGCAGCACCCAAGAAAGCCGCCGCACCGAAAGTGAAAAAAGCAGCGAAAAAGGCCGCTCCGAAGGCACCCGCCAAGAAGGGCTGAACAACCGCATGAGCGAAGCGCGAAGGACCCGGATCATCGGGTCCTTTGCTTTTGGTGGCAAGCGAACGGCCGGTCAGCATCAAAGCACCGCATACTTTTCTCCGCCCTTCGCAGTTCCTACTTCCACTTCCGCCCGATGTCCACCGCCGAGCACCGCGTGCACGAACTGAGCGCCTTGGTGCACGGCAGCGACCTGAGCTTGGCCACACGCCGGCTCATGGACATCTGCGATGAGTATCCCGAATTGTACGACCTGCGCCTTGCGGCCATGGCCTTGCGGGCGGAATACAATGTGAGCCGCGACCTCGGTGCGGCTGAACTCAGTGGTTCGGTCGGCACGGCGTTCAGCGAACGTGCGCGCTCGATCGTTCAGGCCATTGTACAGCGCATTAGTAGCCTCGGCGCTGGGCCCACCCATCTTCCCGGCGAGGTGGTCTTCGAGGCCAACCAACTCACCAAGCGGTTCAGTTCGCGCGGACACCGCTTCGAGATGGGGCCGATCGATCTTGAACTGCGCACCGGCGAGATCACCGGGTTGGTCGGTGAGAACGGCAATGGGAAGACCACTTTGTTGAGACAAGTCGCCGGGCTACTGGACCACGACGAAGGCATGGCGCGCTATCCGTTGATGGGCGACGACCCTTACTTGGTCAAGCAGGGCATCGCGTGGATACCGCAACGCAGTGTGCGTTGGTACGGCACGCTCATGCAGAACCTGCGTTTCGTAGCTGCGGTGCACGGCATCCTCGGCGCCGACAATGAGGACCGCGTGAGCTACACGTTGCATCGGCTGGGGCTTACGCGCTTCCAACATTTGCGTTGGAGCGAGTTGAGCAGCGGCTACAAACTACGGTTCGAGTTGGCCAAAATGGTCGTTTGGCGGCCACGCATTCTGGTGCTCGATGAGCCGATCGCCAACCTGGATCTGCAAGCACAGCAGTTGTTCCTACAGGACCTGAAGTTCCTCGCTGCTTCGCGGAGCAACCCGATCAGCGTGATCCTGAGCAGCCAACAACTGCATGAGATCGAAGCCGTCGCCGACAACATCATCTTCCTGAAGAACGGCAAGCCCATGTTCAGCGGTGCGGTGGACGCTTTCGATCAGGACCGCGCGAGCAATGTGTTCGAGATAAAGCTTCATAGTCCCGATCCATCGGGAGCCGAATTCGATCGCGCGCTCTTGGTGCAAGCATTGGGCAATGCCCGCGTCGTTCACCTCGACGACACGGGCTTGATCTTCCGCCTGACCACGCCGCGCGACGTGACCTCCAAGCATGTGGTGAAGGCGCTGGGCGACGCCGGGCTGGAATTGAGCTACTTCCGCGACATCAGCACGAGCACGCGCAAACTCTTCCACCAGGACACATGAACGCGCTGCGCAAATTGATCCCCCAAGCGCTGCAGCGTTACGACGTGCACCTGCAACAGAGCAAGCCACGGCTATGGGCAACACGTATCCACTACCACCTGTGGTTCCTGCTGCTGCTCAACGCGCTTGTGTTCGTCTTCGGCATGCTGCTGCACGTGGACCGGCGCAGCTTCCCGGATCCGGGGGAGTTCTTCGGCTGGATGACCGTTCCCGCGATCCTTTACCTCGCTTTCTGGATCTACAAGGTCGTTCTCTTCACCGTGGAGCGACGCAACGGTTTGCGGTTGCCGTTCGCCGAGGTCGGCGAATTCATGGTGCATTTGGTCAGCATTGCGCTCATCTTCTCGCTCCCGTTCAACATCGGGCTCACACTTGCGTGGCGCATCGATCGGATCGTCGGCGATGAACAGTTCGTGCAGGAAGTGGACGCACTGAACAGGGAAGCCCACCTGTTCATCCAAGGAAATGGCTACGCCCTGAATTCGTCCTTCGGTCGGTCCGACATCGATATGGCGATGGAGGCGACGCTGGCGGACGGCTACTACTACAGCGGTGCTTCCTCGCACGAGTACTTCCGCAGCCTGCAGGAGTACGTGGATCGGAACAAATCGATGGTGGACAAACCGGAGGCGTTGCACGAAGTGTATACCGAGTACATCTCGGCATACAACACCGCAACCAACGGAGATGTTAGCGAGCGCGATCCGCACATGGCCAAGGTCTACCTCGCCAAGATCGATTCCATCGAACGCAACTTCCCATTCAATTTCATCGATCACGGAACGTTCACCCCGGAGACCTGGGCGTACGAAATGACAGGGTTGTTCAGCCGAGAGCTGAAGCCCGCACCCTTCCTGTCCGATAGCCTTCTGGAGGTGCGTTACTTGGCCTTGCTCGGGAAGCCGGAGGAGGTGGACCGAGAGCACATTGCCAGCGCGCTGGCCATCGCGGACAGCTACTACCCCGATACGAGCAGTTGCACGACCGACAGCGTTGTGGTCCAGTACGGAGCACGCCACAACAGCACGTCCATGGTGATGGAATGCAAGCGGCAATTGTCGCGCATCTGGGAGGCCAAATTGTTGGACTATGGCTTCGCCAATTTCTGGGCGATGTTCTACGTGGTGGTGATCACAAGCTTCTGCCTGGCGTTGCTGATCGGCATCTTCAAGAACATCTACTGGCAACCCTTCCTCATCAGCATCGTGGTGTGCATCCTCGTGCCCATCATCATCCTCTGCCTGTCCTACCTCTTCACGTACAACAGCGAGTATGGAGATGGCCTGAACCCCGGCGACATAATGCTTTACAGCCACTATTGGATCGCGGTTTCGTTGATCGTTCAAGCACCGTTCGTCTTCGGGTTGAAGGCTTACCGGACCAGCCGGTCGGTGATGACGATCATTGCCAATTGCCTGGTTCCGTTCATCATCTTCTTCACGGTGATGATCCTCCATAGTGAGTTCGACATTTTCGGAGAGGATGCCTTGCAGCGGATGATCTCGGACATCCGCGACCACGATTTCCAGGACATGCGCTTGCCTGCCTTGGAAGTGGAACTCGAACTCCTGCGCGAGAAGATCTTCACCATTATCCAGATCGCGCTATGGGGTGGCATGGCGCTTTACCTCTTCGTGCTGCACGGTTTCTTCCGCACTCTGCACGCCCGCTTGGTTTCGCTGCCCGAGCGCAAGTGATCGTGTAAAACCCGCAGCGAAGCGTGCCCGGCCACCGGGCTACTTTCGCGTCCGTGACAACAGGGTATTTGAAGGGCCTCAACGAAGCCCAGTACAAAGCCGTTACCGCCACCGACGGCCCGATGATGGTGATCGCCGGTGCGGGATCCGGCAAAACGAAAGTGCTCACCGTGCGCATCGCGCACTTGATGGCCGAGAAGGGTGTGGATCCGTTCCGGATCCTGGCGCTCACCTTCACCAACAAGGCCGCGAAAGAGATGAAGGAGCGCATTGCGCACCTGCTGGCCGATGTTCCCGGGCTCAACACCGAAGCGCGCAACCTGTGGATGGGCACTTTCCACAGCGTGTTCGCGCGGATCCTGCGCAGCGAAGCGGAGAAGCTGGGTTATCCGAGCAACTTCACCATCTACGATACCGACGATAGTCGCAGCCTGATCCGCAGCATCGTGAAGGAGATGCAACTGGACGATAAGATCTACAAGCCGAGCCAGGTGCATGGCCGCATCAGCATCTGCAAGAACAACCTGATCGGCCCGGTGGAATACGCCAACGACGGCGAACTGGTGAACGCCGACAACAGCACCGGCCGACCGGAGATGAGCAAAATCTACCGCACCTATGCGGAGCGTTGCTTCCGGGCCGGGGCCATGGATTTCGACGATCTGCTCTTCAACACCAATTTGCTTTTCCGCGATCACCCGGAAACGATGGTGAAGTACCAAGGGCGGTTCCAGTACATCCTGGTGGACGAGTACCAGGATACGAACCTCGTGCAGTACAACATCGTGAAGACGTTGGCGGCGCGGCACGAGAACATCACGGTGGTGGGCGACGACAGCCAGAGCATCTATTCGTTCCGCGGCGCCAACATCCAGAACATCCTCAACTTCCGGAAGGACTATCCGGACCACAAGATCTTCAAGCTCGAGCAGAACTACCGCAGCACCGGTACGATCGTGGGCGCGGCCAACAGCGTTATCGACCACAACAAAGAGCAGATCAAGAAAACGATCTGGACACAGAACGAAGAAGGCGAGCCGATCCACGTGCATCGCGCGCCGAGCGATAATGAGGAAGGCAGCTTCGTGGCGCACGACATCTTCGAGAACAAGATGCAGAAGCAGATGACGAACCGCAGCTTCGCCATCCTGTACCGCACCAACGCCCAGAGCCGCAGCATGGAGGAAGGGCTGCGCAAACTCAACATCCCCTACCGCATTTTCGGCGGCCTCAGTTTCTACCAGCGCAAGGAGATCAAGGACTTGCTCGCGTACTTCCGCCTAACGTGCAACCCGCAGGATGAGGAGGCACTGAAGCGTATCATCAATTATCCGGTGCGCGGGATCGGACAGACCACGATCGAGAAGTTGACGGTGCAGAGCAGCGCTCTGAAGACAAGCATCTGGAACATGCTCACCGCGTTCCCGGAGAACGCCGACAACAACCTGTTCGCGCAAGCCACCAGCGGTATCCACGGCGGAACACGCAAGAGCCTTGGCGATTTCGTGACGATGATCCAGAGCTACCGCACGATGCTGGAAAGTCACAGCGCGTATGCCTTGGCCGAGCATATCGCGCGCACCAGCGGGATCCTCAAAGAGTTCTATACCGACCGCACGCCGGAAGGCATCAGCCGTTATGAGAACATCCAGGAACTGCTGAACGGGATAAAGGAGTTCAGCGACAACCCGGATGCTGATGTGCCGCGCACGCTGCCTGATTTCCTCATTGATGTTGCCCTGCTCACCGACGCGGACAAAAGCGACGATCCGAACGACAACGACCGCGTGAGCCTGATGACGATCCACAGCGCTAAGGGCTTGGAGTTCCCGTTCGTGTACGTGGTGGGCTTGGAGGAAGACCTGTTCCCCAACCAGATGAGCATGAACAGCCGCCAAGAGCTGGAAGAGGAGCGGCGCTTGTTCTACGTCGCGATCACCCGTGCACGTACGCGCGCTACCCTCACGTATGCCGTTAGCCGCTACCGCTGGGGCAACCTCAGCGCATGCGAACCCAGCCGTTTCATTGAAGAGATCGATGCCAAGTACTTGAAGCTGCCAAGCCTGAGTGAACGCACCTTCAGCAGCGAACGCAGTGCTCCTTGGGCGAGCAAGTCCAAAGTGTTCGGGCGCAGCGCAACAGCACCCGCCGAACGCGAACCCGGTGAAGCACCGCGCCGCATGGCACCGAAACAACTGGTTGCCTCACCGACCACACCCACGCCTGCCATGATCGCCAAGCGCGGGCTGAAGCGCGTGGATGCGGACAAGACCCCGGCAGCCGAAGGCTTCACCACGGTGGAGGGATTGGAAGTGGGCGCCCAAGTGGAACATGAGCGCTTCGGCAAAGGCAAAGTGCTCAGCATTGAAGGCCGACATCCCGACCTGAAGGCGACGATCTTCTTCCCCACGGCAGGGCAAAAGCAGTTGCTCTTGCGCTTCGCGAAGTTGAAGGTGATGGAGGCGTGACTTGTCGGACAGACACCCGACATCCGGAGCAGTTCGTTGTGTTCGCGGGGGTATTCACCACCCTTCGTCGAAAAGCGGATATCCCTGCCTTGAGGCATGGCCCAACCTCAGCCGATCTGCTTTCATTTGCGGCCGTTTCACTAATCTGGCTGTTCAATCCCGTTTCCCCCTCCCGTTTTCCATGAACCGCCGTTCGCTCCTCACCTTCGTACTGTCCTGCTCATGCGCTGCCACCAGCCTTGCGCAGAACCCGATCATCTCCATCGGGGCCGTCACCGGTCCAATGGCCGATTTCGATTGGGGCCTCAACACCAGTGGCACGTTCACCACTGCGCCAAGCAATGAGCAAGGGCTATGGGCCAAGACCAACGACTTGGACCCTGATGTGTTGCGCTTCCCAGGGGGCACCATCAGCAACTTCTACCACCCCACTGCCAATGGCTATGGCCTTGTGCTGAGCGAGATCAATACTGTTGCCGGCAGCTCCGTGTACGACCGCATGGCAAGCGGCTACAACGAGGAGCAGGATGCCATCGCCGAGGGACGGATCACGCAGAACCATCGCTTCGATATCATCACATTGGCGCAAGGCACCAGCAGCAAGGTGATGTTCTGTGCGAACATCCTCACCGGTACGGTGAACCAGGCGATGACGGCGCTGAACACGCTCGTCAACGCGGGCGTGAACGTGGTAGGCGTGGAATTGGGCAACGAGATGTACCTCAATGCTTACAGCGGTTATTACCCCACCGTTCAGGACTACCTGGCCGACGCGCAGCCTTTCGCAACGGCCATCTCTGCGCAGTACCCGAACATGCCGATCGCCTTATCGGCATTTCCGCCGGCCATCCTGAAAGGTTCCGGCCCATACGTGGCGCAGCGCATCAACACATGGAACAATGCCCTTGCTGCGGCGCCTTGGGCTACTGCATTGGCGCTCCATTGCTACCCGCGCATCGACGACAATTGTCCGCAGACCGGCGTGACCGCACACTTCAACTGCGCGATACCGTTCGCGGGCACGTATGCCACCAGTTCGTTGGACAGTGCCCTGCGCTATTTCGAGATCATCGATGGCCGCGATATCTGGGTGAGCGAATGGAACGTCGACGGGCCATGGTCGCACTACGGCAACACTTTGTTCCAAGCGCTTTACTGTGCGGAGATGTTCAGCACCATGAGCCGTCACCCGAGCGTAACGCAGAGCGTGCTCCACAACCTGCTCAGCTACGATGCCGGCTTCAATGTGGTGCAACGCAATCAAGGGCCGGTGTACGACCCGTTGGTCAACTACTACACGGTGCAAGCGCTGGAGCCGTTTTTCCGCAGTGGCAACAAATTGCAATCGCACACGATCATCAATGGCACGGGTGTGTACGTGCAAGCGTTCAAAAACAACACGCTGAACAAGCAGAACCTTTTGTTGGTGAACCGCAGCAATACGTCGCTTTCGCTGGCGAACCTTTCCGTGCCTGCGGTCGCGGGTACTGCTTGGGTGGTGGGTGGATCCGATGTGGCCGAGGGGACAGCTCCCAACGACATCCGCAGTTCAGGCAACATTGGTCTACAGACGCTCTCGCTCAACGATGTTCACTCACTGCTCGTACCTCCTTACGCGGTGGTGATGCTCGAATGGACGCCCGTGGGCAACGGTCCGATCTTCGCCAGCACCTTCGATGGCACCGATGGTTGCACACTGGTAGCCACCAGCGGCAACACCCTCGCACAAACTGCGCTGTGGGGTTGTGGCACGATCGCCGGCGGCAAACTGACCTGCACCGCTGGAACCAACTACCCGTGCAATTTCATGGTGCGCAAAGTGGTGCTCAAGGGTGTCACTTTCCAGAGCGTGCAGGCTTGGCGCTGGGTGAACGAACGCATCCGTTTCAGCGGTGTGAACGGCCAGCTCTGGGATCCCATAACCCAACAAGTGTTCGCAACGGTGCAGGCCAACCAGCGTTACAATTCGCTCACCTTCCAGTTCACGCAGCCGGTGCTGCTCACTTCGGTGATCGGCTTCCCGGCCGGTTTCTGGGATACGGCCCCGATGACAATCGAGAGCATCAAGGTGTTCCCCT
>JBDTSG010000103.1:0-19934 GCA_039931265.1 Flavobacteriales bacterium | reverse complement strand
CGTGCTATTGGGGTTCGGTGCCTTCGGGCTTGTCTTCGCCTTGGTGGACTTCCGCCGCCGCCGTCGCATCAAGGCTGAACATGCGCGCAGTGAAGCGCTCCTGCTGAACATCCTGCCAGCGGAAGTGGCGGAAGAGCTGAAAGCGAAGGGACACGCCGAGGCGAAACACTTCGACAACGCCACCATCCTCTTCACCGACTTCAAGGGCTTCACGCAAGCCAGCGAGAAGCTCTCGCCGCAAGAACTCGTCGAGGAATTGAACACCTGCTTCAAAGCCTTCGACGAGATCATCACCGCACGCGGCATCGAGAAGATCAAGACCATCGGCGATGCCTACATGTGCGCAGGTGGCTTGCCCGATCCGAAGACTTCATCACCGGCGGATGTCGTGCATGCCGCGTTGGAAATGCAGGCCTTCATGACAAGTCGCAAGAAAGAGCGCGATGCGCAAGGCTTACCTGCCTTCGAAATGCGCGTGGGCATCCACACCGGCCCGGTGGTCGCGGGTATCGTGGGCGTGAAGAAGTTCCAGTACGACATCTGGGGCGATACGGTGAACACGGCGAGCCGCATGGAATCCTC
This sequence comes from Flavobacteriales bacterium, assembly GCA_039931265.1. GTDB lineage: Bacteria > Bacteroidota > Bacteroidia > Flavobacteriales_F > PHOS-HE28 > PHOS-HE28. The sequence continues at coordinate 19,352 of JBDTSG010000103.1, read as the reverse complement.
CGGTGAAGTAGGCCAGGTGAACATCAGCGAGGCGACGTATGCGCTCGTAAAAGAGGTGAATGGTGAATCGGAGTTGGCGAATGGAGCACGAGCGCCCGGCACATCCCCTTCGCCATTCACCAGTGACCATTCACCCGCCTTTGTATTCACACCACGTGGGAAAGTGCAGGCGAAGGGGAAGGGGGAAATGGACATGTACTTCGTAAACCGATCATGAAAAGAACCCTTGCCACCATCATTGCGATCACTTCATTCACCAGCAACTTATCGGCCCAGCGGGTTACGGTGGACAGCTTGTTGCGCGTACTGCCCACCCAAAAGAAAGCGAATAGCGAACGGCTCAGCACCTTGAGCGGCTTATCGTGGGCGTTCGGCTCCGTGATGCCCGATAGTGCCATCCTTTTCTCCAAGGAGGCGGCTGAACTGGCCCAGCGCCTGAATGATCATTCCATGTTGGCGGGTGCCTGGAGTTCGGAGGCCTATGCCCAGTGGCGCAAGAACGATGTGGCTGGCTCGGACTCGCTGCTCCGCATGGCGATCGAACTGGACAGCGCGCGCAACGACGAAGCTGCCCTTGCTCGCGACCTCATCAACAAGGCGGTCATCCTGAACCAACGTCAATTGGCGCAGCCGACGTTGGATGTGATCCGACGCGTTCGAGGTCTGACGCATGCGGGCCATAGTGCCGACGCATTGGCCCGTATGGATCTTCTCGAAGGCATAGCGCTGGGGATGACGGGCAAGAATGCGGAAGCGCTGATCCTTTTGGAACAGGCTGCTGCTGCGTTCGTCCGGACCGGAAATGCTTATGCGAAGGCTGATGCCTTGGAACAGCTCGGTTTGGCGAAGGGCAACTCCGGCAGAGCGGAAGATGCAATGCGCGATCTGGAACAAGCCATGGCGATCTATGAGCGGATCGGTGCGCCCGCTGGAACGATGAACGCACATAATTCCATGGCTACGGTATTTTGGATGGCAGGAGACTTTCCGAAAGCCACGGAACATTACATGGCCGCTTTGCGCATGGCGGAAGCTCAACGCGATACGATGGGTCAATGCCTATTTCTGGACAACATCGCGAAGACCCTGCTCATGGTAGAAGACAATGCCACAGCGAAGGAATACGCGGAGAAGAGCCTGGCCATGGCCGAGCGCATGGGGTATACTTCCCTGATAGGGACTTCTCTTTCCGATCTCGGCATCGCCTTGACCGACCTGGGCGACTTGGAAGGTGCTGAGCGGCATTTACGCCGCTATGTGGAATTGATGCGCACCGGCGACAATCGGTTCCTGTTGTCAGATGCCTACTACCAGATGGGCGAACTGTTGAGCCAGCGGAAGAAGCACGACGAGGCATTGGCCATGCTCCAGAAGGCGGCCGAAGTGGACCGGACATTGAACGACTCATGGTCGCGTGCGTCGCACATGATGTCCTTGGGCAGGGCCATTTCGGACGCCTCACCGCAAGGCCTGTCGAGTGCCGGTATTGCTCCCGCCCAGCGCCACGCACAAGCCATGAAGGTGCTCGACGAAGCGCTCGCCCTCGGGCGAGAGACCCTGCAACCGGGCATCGTGCAAAGCGCCTTGGCAAAGCTCAGCGACCTGCACGAGAAAGCTGGCAATACCCAACTCGCCCTTACCTACTTCCGGGAAAGTGAACTGATCAAGGACAGCTTGCTCACCAGCGAGAATTCGCGGAACGTGAGCGATCTGCACCTGAAATACGAGACCGAGAAGAAGGAAAAGGAGATCCTGCTCCTCGGCAAGGATAAAGAGGTACAGACGAAGGAGATCCAAAAGCAGAAGCTGGTGCGCAATGGCTTCATCGGCGGATTCGCTCTGGTGTTGGCATTCGCGGGAGTGTTCCTCTTCCAACGCAACCGGATCAGCAAGGAGAAGAAGCGCAGCGAAGAGTTGTTGCTGAACATCCTGCCGGAAGAAGTCGCGGAGGAACTGAAGAATACCGGCGCGGCAGCCGCCAAGCACTTCGACAACGCAACCATCCTCTTCACCGACTTCAAAGGCTTCACGGAAGCAAGTGAGAAGCTCTCGCCCCAGGAACTCGTCGAGGAACTCAACACCTGCTTCAAAGCCTTCGATCACATCATCACCGCGCGCGGCATCGAGAAGATCAAGACCATCGGCGATGCATACATGTGTGCGGGCGGCTTGCCGGATCCGAAGACCTCATCGCCCGCTGATGTGGTGCACGCCGCGCTGGAGATGCAGGCGTTCATGACAAGTCGCAAGCTTGAACGCGACGCGAAGGGCTTACCTGCCTTCGAAATGCGCGTGGGCATCCACACCGGCCCCGTTGTCGCCGGCATCGTTGGCGTGAAGAAGTTCCAGTACGACATCTGGGGCGATACGGTGAACACGGCCAGCCGCATGGAGAGCAGCGGTGAGGTGGGACAGGTGAACATTAGTGAGGCGACGTATGCGTTGGTTCGTGAACAGGCCAGTGGCCTGTTCGACTTCACCCCGCGCGGAAAAGTGCAGGCGAAAGGGAAGGGAGAGATGGAGATGTATTTCGTGGACCAGGCCGGAACACAGCTCGATACCGCGCCTGCAACCTGATCACAAAGATCAAATGCGCACCCCTTTTGTATGCGTAGCGTTCATCCTTTCCGCGGTTCCCTTGTTCGCGCAAGAACTACGGTTGAATGAACTGGAGCGAAAGCTCCGCGAACAACGTGGCCAGAACGCGGGGAGGCTCCGGTTGCTTCTCGAAGCGGCGGAAGCTTGCAGCTACGTGCGATCGGACACCACTGTTATGTACGCCCAGGAAGCCATTGATCTGGCAAAGGTCTTGGACGATGAGAAGGCAGGCGCAGTGGCGCTGGCCATTCGCGGCAGAGGTGAGGTGTGCGCCGGTGATCTGTTGCACGGTCGGTCGGATCTTCAAGCGGCGCTCAAGATCGCGGAACGCTTGGATCACTTGCCCGGACAACTACAGGCGTATATGGGCCTGGCTGTGATCGCTGACCTCGAAGGCTGGAAGAAGACCGCCATTGAACAGGTGGAAACCGCGGTGAATGTCGCGGCGCATGATGCCCAGACCAAGGCGTTCCTGCTGGCATGGGAAGGATATGGCCTTGCGAACATCGGCCTACCGGAACGGTGCATGCTAATGCTGGACCAGGCGGTGGCCTTCGCATCCGGACCGACCAACGGGCGGTCGTCCTTGGCTTTCGCAATGGGAAGCCGGGCGTTCGTTCACGCTCTACTTGGCGCGTCTGAGAAGGCGCAACAGGATCTGGACTCCGCCCTGTTGCTTGGGCACGCGCAAGGGGACCGATCGGCCTTGACCCAAACCTACATGAACCTGGGCACCCACCATTGGATCAATTCCGACATGCCCGCGGCACTGAACGCCTACCTCACCGCACTTCGTTGGGCAGAACGCGTGAATGATCTGGGCAAAATCGCCGCCATCAGCGGCAATATCGGGAAGGTACATGCCGTGATGGGCGAATACGCGACAGCCATGGACCATGCCCGACGCGCGGCGGACATTTCCCGCTTGCACGGCTTCAATGCCGTGCTGATGAACAGCCTGAGCGACATTGGTTACGATGCACGAGGCATGGGCGACCAGGCTACCTGCTTCGCGGCATATCTGGAACTGCAACAGGTCTCTGATTCGTTGGAGAGCCTGCTTTTCGCGGCCGAAGCGGACATCTCTCTGGCGGAATCATATGTCGCGTTCGGCATGCCTGACCGCGCGGTGAAGCATGCTCTTCGCGGCCAGCAGGAAGCTCTGCGAACGGACGACCCCATCACCCAATGCCGCGCGTACATGGCCTTGGGCAATTCCTTGTCCGCTGCCAGCGATGCAGCGCTTCTTCAGGCGGGAGTGGATCCCGGTGAGCGTGCCGCAAGGGCCATCAACGCATTCGAAGCCGGTCTTGCCGATTCCGTCGGTTCGACGAACTACACGTTGGCATATGAAGCATACATGGGCATCGGCGGCGTTCATGAAAGGAGCGGGCGCACGGACGAAGCCTTGCGGTTCCACAAGCTGGCAGCCGCCGCTCGTGACAGCCTGCTCTCCGAGGAGAAGAACAGAGCCGTGGCCGACCTGCGTATCCAATACGAAACGCAGAAGAAGGAACAAGAGATCGTGTTGCTGGGCAAGGACAAGGAAGTGCAGGCCAAGGAGATCCAAAAGCAGAAGCTCATGCGCAATGGATTCATCGGTGGCTTTGCGCTCGTGCTTGTATTTGCTGGCGTGTTCCTCTTCCAACGCAACCGCATCGGCAAGGAGAAGAGGCGTAGTGAAGAACTGTTGTTGAACATCCTACCGGCGGAAGTCGCGGAAGAACTGAAAGCCAAAGGTTCAGCCGAAGCCGTTCACATCGATCAGGTCACGGTCCTTTTCACCGACTTCAAAGGCTTCACCGCCATGAGCGAAGTGGTCACACCGCAGCAATTGGTACGCGACCTCAACGAGTGCTTCAGCGCATTCGATCACATCACCAGCAAGTACGGCATCGAGAAGATCAAGACCATCGGCGACGCGTACATGGCCGCTGGCGGGTTGCCCACTCCCAACACGACGCACGCCACCGATGTGATCCGCGCCGCGTTGGAGATGCGCGACTTCATCGCCGAAGGCAAGGCGCGGAAGATCGCCGCAGGCCTACCCTATTTCGAGATCCGCATCGGCATACACACCGGCCCCGTCGTGGCTGGCATCGTGGGCGTGAAGAAGTTCCAGTACGACATCTGGGGCGATACGGTGAACACGGCGAGCAGGATGGAGAGCAGCGGCGAAGTGGGAGAGGTGAACATCAGCGAGGCGACGTATGCGCTGGTGAAGCTTCAAAGTCCCGCATCGGCGGGGGATGTGAAGAAGGTGAATGGCGAATGGTCGATAGCGAATGGTGGATCCACCCATTCACCAACTCCTATTCACCATTCACCCTCACCCCCGCAAGGCACTTCCCATTCGCCATTCGCCAACTCCCATTCACCCGCCTTTGTATTCACCCCGCGCGGCAAGGTGCAGGCGAAAGGCAAGGGAGAGATGGAGATGTATTTCGTACAGCGCAATTCCTAACGTGGATACACTTCGTTGAGCAGTTCCGTAACCACAAGAGCCGTGTCCGGGAATGTTCATTGTTAAGTCACCCGGATCCGGGAATTCCCACCTACCGCGCCTGTTGATCCAGGATCACACCGAAGATCCGGTTCGCATCCATGGTAACAGGTAGATGGATGGTCATGCGGTCGGGCGCGTCGTTCACCTGTACAATGCCAACGTAGTGCAGGGCTATGGTGAGCAAGAGCGTTTCGGGATACGAGCCAACGAAGTAGAGCGCCAGCCGCGCACCACCCTGCAGGTGCAGTGTGTAGGCCGGATAGCTGCTCTTAGCATCGATCCACCCGTGTTCCAATTCCAGCACATGACCTGCCTTCTTCAGGTCCGCTCCCCATTGCGCCATCATGTTGCGCAACACATCCTCGGCGAAAATGCCATGGTCATCCGGCAAGCCCAACGGCTCCGGACCAGGCGCTCTCCCGGCGGCGGGCGGCACTTCGTTGATCAACGATCGAAAGGTTTCCCGCAGGTCGTATTGCACCATGGCTTCTTCGTCGCAACAAAGAACCCGGTGCAATACCACTCTGAATGTTAAGTCACGTTCATCTATGCACACGGCATAGTTGAATTAGCGGCCGCAGCAGAACCTTCATCCCGTCTTCGCACTGTTGTTCCATTGCTGGCGGTGCTTTGCGGCATCATCCATCTTACCATGGCAACCTTCTACCGCAAATACAGCAATACACTTTCGGTCTACGCCCTCGTGATCGCACTGATCGCCTTCTCGTTGGCATGCTACCTGCGTTTGCTCTGACGCTCGGAAAAAACGCTCAAGCCTAGGGTAGTTGTCCCAAGCGCACCGCGGTCGGTACAGCGCCGCCGATGCTGAGCAGCACGACATCGCGATCGTTGTACGTGCCGGTGTACTTCACGAGGCCGTCCATGTTGGCGTCGGTACGCGCATAGGTGCCGCTGATGACTTGCGTAGGCACCGTTCCACCGATCGCGGAGAGGATGGGGTCGCGATCGTTGCCCACACCGGTATAGGACACGCGGTTGTTGCCCGTTACATCGCCCGCCCACAGCACCTGTTTGGCCCCAACGGTCTTGCGCGCCCCGCTACCGAAAGTGGCCGTGCCGCTCAGTGTGAAGTCGATGGTGGTCGCCGTACCGCCCAGCGCGATCGGTCCGGCAGTCATTACGGCCAAGTGGTTGCGGTGCTTAACGGCCACAGCGTAGTTGCCGGCGGCGGCGGCGAAGGATACCGGCGCTGTGCCGTCCACGTCCACCACATCGCCATCGCGTTGCACCAAGACGCTGCGCGTAGCCAACACTTGTTGCATGTCCGCACTGTTTCGCAGCTCCAAAAACACCCAATCGACAATGGCATTGTTCCCTTGCACAGCGAGCACGGAAGCGTTCATCGCTTCTCCTCCACCGCCACCGACATGGTTATAGCCCAGTCCGGTGTACGGTTCGGTGTTCGGCACCACGCCGGCGCTGCGCAATGCATCGTTCATGAGGCCCGTGCCGCTGACGAACGGACCATCCAACAGCACCTTGGCGGCCACCTGTACAGCAGGTGAAACCGCGTTGAGCCGGACGATGCGGCCGCGTGCCAGGCCATCGAACGAGCTGAAACCGCCGCCGAGCAAAACCTTCCCATCCGATTGCACCGCAATGGCTCGCACCATGTCATTGGCACCGGTGCCCGCATCGTAGCCCGGATCCAGGTTGCCGTTGGCAAGGAGCCGCGCAACGCGGTTGCAGCTAACGCCTCCATAGGTCGTGAAGAGCCCACCGAGCAAAACCTTCCCGTCGGCCTGAAGCGCCAAGGCATGTACAATGGAATTGGCACCGCTCGTTGCGGTGAAACCGCCATCGAGAGCACCGGTGGTCAACAACCTTGCGATCCGCGTGCTCGTGTTGCCGTTGTACATGGTGAAGGAACCTGCGATCACGATCTTGCCATCCGGCTGGATCACGATGGAGCGTACCGCAGCGCTGGTGCCCGTGCCTCCCAGGAAACCAGCATCCTTGCTGCCCGTGGTCTCCACGCGTGCCAGATACATGGGCTGGGTACCGTGGTAAGCGCTGAAGAACCCGCCCGCCATGACACGTCCATCGGCTTGCACCGCACTGGAGAGCACGGTGCCGTTCGGCCCGGGATCCACATCGAAGCCGCTGTCGAGACTTCCGTTCGCATTGAGCCGAACGATGTTCGCGGTGAAGCCGTTCACCACAGCTACCCCGGAACCACCTACCAGTATGCGGCCGTTGGACTGCAAGGCCAGCGTGCTGATGCCCCCCAGCACCGCGGGGCTGCTGAACGTTCCATCGATCGCACCATTGCTCATTAGCCTGACAAGGCCGGGTTTCGCCGTACCGTCGTATTCGGAGAAGAGGCCGCCGACGAGGATCTTGCCATCGGGCTGCACAGCTATAGCCTGCACCGCATTGTTGAATCCGGCCCCGCCGCCGAAGGTGTTGTCCAGCGTTCCGTCGGCATTCAGGCGCGCGAGGCTCCCGACCGGTGCATTATCGTATTCGGTGAAGAAGCCACCGATCAGGATCTTGCCGTTGCTCAATGGTGCGATGGCCATCACAAGGTCATCAGCACCATCGCCAATTGCGAAGGATGCATCAACGCTGCCGCCTTGGGAAAGTAGGCTCAGGGGATGCAGTAAGGCGAGAAGGCCAATGGACCGGAGAAAGAACGGGCGCATAACGCGGATGTTGGGTGGGCAAAAGTCACGGCGCCATCTGTCCACTGCATAAGCGCACCGTTGCCATCGCGATGCCTGGTGGTTAAGCCCGCATATCCAAACCGCGCCAGTGGTGATCTTGCCGCGCCATGGAACGGCGCACCGTCTTCCGCATCTTCCTCCTCCTGCTCACGGTATCGCTGCTGAAGCACGCTTGGCTGGCGCGCTATTGCCACCCCATGGCGGACGATTGGAGCTATGCGTACCAAGGGCAGGCATTCAGGCTTTTGCCGTGGCTACAGGGCGAGTACCTGAACTGGAACGGGCGCTACTTCTCCAACATCCTCATCGGCCAAGGTCCCTTGGTGCTGGGGCTTGATGCGCTCTGGCTTTACCGGTCAGTGCCGGTATTGCTCATGCTGCTCACCGTTGTTGGTGCTTACGCTTTTGTGCGCTCGATTTCGCGCGGCGTGCTTTCGCGATCGGACGAGTGGACCGCGGCGCTCCTGTTCTTCGCTCTCTTCATTCAGGGCATGCCCGATATCCGCGAGGGCTTCTACTGGTACACCGGCGCTATTACCTATCAACTGGGCAACATCCTTGCGCTCTTCCATGCGGCGCGTGTGCTCCGCTCACAGGAGCGCACATGGGCGAGCACCGTTGTCGATGCCTTGCTTCTTGCGATCGTCATGGGGTGCAGCGAGGTACACATGATCTTGATGGTCGTCTTCCATGGCCTGCTGATCACTTGGCGGTGGCGACGTGGAGCGACGATCCGGAAGAACGGGCTGTGGTTGCTTGCCGTTGCGCTGCTCTGCACCGTGGCGGTGGTGCTCGCCCCTGGTAATGCAGTGCGCAGCGCACTGTTCACCGGCACGCACGACCCCCTGCATTCGTTGTGGATGAGCGCATTGCAAAGCGTGCGTTTCGGGTTGACATGGATGAGCAACCCAGTGCTCTTGCTGCTCTCCTTCCTGTACATCCCGGCGGTGCGTTCGTTCGCACAGCGCTCACCGCTTTTCGCGAAGGCGTTCCACTTGAAACCGTGGATGAGCACCCTCGCCCTACCGGCGATCATCTTTCTCTGTGCGTTCCCGGCGTATTGGGGAACAGGCATCCTTGGCCAGCATCGCACGGTGAACGTGGCCTACTTCTTCTTCCTGCCTTTGTGGTTCATCAACCTCACGGTTTGGGATGTGCACGTGTTCCAACGGAAGTGGGTGCGTTGGCCAAGGCTTACGCAGCCGATGCTGGTGGGTGTACTGGTCGCCGTCCTTGGATTTTTCAACCTGTACGGCAACGGTGGCCGCGCCAGCCGCGACCTGGTCACCGGTAAGGCCGCACGTTTCGATGGTCAGGTAGGGGCGCGCTATCCTGTGCTCGAACAAGCACGGGAGAACGATGATCCGATCGTGCTGCGCGCGATCGCCGATCCACCCGAAAGCCTTTACCTGCTTGAGCTGCGCGAGGATCCGAACGACTGGGTGAACCAGTGCTACGCGCTGTATTTCGGCGTGAAAGGGCGGCCGGTGATACGCGCACCAGCGCCATGAACGCAGACCTTCGCAGACCATGATCGGCTCCGACATCGGCAAGGCACGACGACTCCTCAAACGCGGGGAAGTTGTTGCGATCCCAACTGAAACGGTTTACGGTCTTGCGGCCAACGCGTTCGATGCCGATGCCGTGCTCAGGATCTTCGAGATCAAACAGCGCCCGAGTTTCGATCCGCTCATCGTGCATATCGGCCGCATGGAACAACTGCGCGATGTGGCGGCCAACATTCCTGCGCAAGCCCAGGCGCTCATCGATCGCTTCTGGCCCGGTCCACTCACACTGGTGCTCCAAAAACAAAGGCGCGTTCCCGATGTGGTGACCAGTGGGCTCGACACCGTGGGTGTGCGTATGCCGGCGCATCCCATGGCATTGGAACTGTTGCGCTCGCTCGACTTCCCTCTCGCTGCGCCGAGCGCCAACCCGTTCGGCTACGTGAGCCCGAGCAACGCGCAGCACGTTGAAGACCAGCTCGGCGCACTCGTGCCCTACATCCTCGATGGTGGTGCATGCGATGTGGGCGTCGAGAGCACGATCATAGGGTTCGATCCAGAACCTGTTCTCTACCGCGCAGGCGGTGTACCTCTCGAGGACATCGAAGCCGCGATCGGACCACTCGGCGTGCCTCCCTCCTCCCAAGGCGAGGATCCCGGGATGAGATCGCCGGGCATGCTTGCGAGTCATTATGCGCCGCGCATCCCGGTGATCGTGGGCGATGTGCAAGCGCTGCTGCATCACCATGCCGGCAAGCGCATCGGCATCATCAGCTTCATGCAGGATCATCGCGCAGACACCAACGCGGTGCTCTCGCCTGGTGGCGATGCGCATGAGGCCGCCCGCAACCTCTTTGCGGCCTTGCGCCGGCTCGACACCAGCGGCGTGCAGGTGATCCTAGCCGAAGTGTTCCCGGAACACGGCCTTGGTCGGGCGATCAATGATCGCTTGCGGCGCGCGGCGGCACGTTAGTGCTGCTCAACGCACCAAGTCTCCCACCCAACGCCCGGCCCTGCGGAAAGGCGCGGCAACGCGCTCCCCGAATGTGGGCTCGATCTTCGTTACGGCCATCACACCCATCATCCGCAGACCGCTGCTCATCCGTACCACTCCCACATCGATCGGAACATCGGGCTTCTTGATGGCGATCGCCGTTGACACGGAACGATCCAACCGCACCGGCGCGCAAAAGGGAATGCGACTACTTGGCACTTCAACCAGCACCGCGGTGCTGTCCGAACCCACTTTCAGTTCAACCATCCTACCCGCATATCCGTCCGGTGGGTCGAACGCGAAGAAGCCGCTCCCATCCGTGTATTGGTACAACCCCGTGCCTTGCATCGCAACCAACACATGGGGCAATGGCTTGCTGTCCCGGTCGCGCACGAGCCCACTGATGCTGCCGTTACCGCGCGGTGCGGACAGGTCTGTCAGCAACGCATCACTGGGAAGCTTGATCGGCGGGGATTGAACAGGTATCAGCCGATCCGAGTAACCAACAACACGGACCCGGATCATCGCGTCCACGAGCGAGCGATCGTTCGGGAGTTGAAGAACAAAACGACCATCGAAGTCGGTAACCGCCCTTATCGTGGTCCCCTCCAAGGTCACATTGGCGAAAGGGAGCATGTCGTCCTGGTCGCATACCGTTCCTGTTACGACCACACCCTCTTGCGGTGCAGGCTGCAGGATGGGCTGGCCTTTGAATGTCTCCTCCGGCGCCATCATCACACCGTCCATGACGATCGGCATCACTTCATCATCCGGGATCACGACCGCAACGGTGTCGCCCACCAATGCGCGCGAGGCACTAGCAAGCTCGGTCGGTCCAACGCACTTGGCCTCGCCGCGCACCATGTGATCCACCGTGGTCACTTTGCCTTTCATCGCGGGTTCGCCCAGTGTGGTCTGGGCCATCATCTGCGTTGTTCCCAAGGCAAGGGCGGAACTCAATACCGTTGCCTGCAAGGCATGAACGGGGTTGCGCTCACGCTCGCTGGCCAGGACCCGATCCAGTTGGGCAGGGTCGAACCGAGCGCATTTCGGGCGCGCATCGCCGCTGAAAAGCGCCACCAGTTCAGCGTCGCTGGCGCGCGTAAGATCCGTTACCGTGTGCTGGCAACTATCGCAAAAGCGCCCTACGGGCTGGGCACGCATGGCGCCCCAATCCTCATGGCAGGGCTTGGGTACGGTGATGGTGAGTTTCATCTCGGGGAGTTTGGTGGAGGATGCGGCAACGGTTGCGGATGCACGATCGGTACACCGCATGGGTGCAGAGGTTCGATCATGGATCTACACGTCCACCGTACTTGCTGTTCGTGCGATCTTCGCGCCCTCGCATGAAAAAGGGCATCGCCATCCTCGGCAGCACCGGCAGCATCGGCACGCAAGCGTTGCAGGTGGTGCGCGAGCAACCCGATCGTTTCTCGGTTGAACTGCTCAGCGCTGGGAAGAACGCCGACCTATTGATCGCACAGGCCCGGGAATTCAACCCCAACGCCGTGGTGATCGGCGATGAGACGCGGTACGCGGAAGTGAAGGATGTGCTGTTCCCGCTCGGCATCAAAGTGTATGCGGGCGAGGCTGCGTTGGAGCAAGCCGTAGCAAGCGAGAGCATCCAACTTGTACTGACGGCGTTGGTCGGTTACGCCGGCCTGCGTCCAACACTGGCCGCGCTGGAAGCGGGTAAGCACATCGCGCTCGCCAACAAGGAAACCTTGGTGGCCGCCGGGCACCTGATAACAAAACTCGCCCGTGCCAAAGGCGCCAACATTTACCCCGTCGACAGCGAACACAGTGCGATCTTTCAGTGCCTCGCTGGCGAATGGGACAACCCCATCGAGAAGATCGTGCTTACCGCCAGCGGTGGTCCGTTCCGGGGGAAGAAGCGTGATGAACTGGCCAAGGTGACAGCAGCCCAAGCGCTCAAGCACCCCAACTGGGAAATGGGCGCCAAGGTGACGATCGACAGCGCCAGTCTGATGAACAAAGGGTTGGAAGCGATCGAGGCCAAGTGGCTCTTCAACCTTAAGCCCGAGCAGATCGAGATCGTGGTGCATCCCCAGAGCATCGTACACAGCTTGGTGCAATTCGCCGATGGCAGCTTGAAGGCGCAGTTGGGCCTGCCCGATATGAAGCTGCCGATCCAATACGCCATGGCCTATCCGGAACGCTTGAAGACCGATTGGCCCCGGTTCGACTTCACCGCGTATCCGGCCCTCACCTTCGAGCAACCTGATCTCGCGACTTTCCGCAACCTCCAACTGGCGCTTGATGCCATGGCACGCGGCGGCAACGCCCCTTGCGTGCTCAACGCCGCCAATGAAGTGGCGGTGGAAGCCTTCCTGAAAGGGCGGATCGGGTTCTTGGCCATGAGCGATGTGGTGGAGCATTGCCTCGCGAAGGCGACCTTTGTACCCGCTCCAACACTCGAAACAATTGCGGACTCTGATACCGAAGCGCGCCATTTGGCGATGGCCTTCGTTGCACGGTGAACACCGCACACTATTTGAAGCTTGGGCCTTGAGCTCTGACCGATGGACATCCTTCTGACCCAGGTACCGCAACTCATCCTCTGCCTTGCGCTGCTCATTGTGCTGCACGAGATGGGGCACTTCTTCCCGGCCCGCTGGTTCAAGGTGCGCGTGGAAAAATTCTACCTCTTCTTCGACCCTTGGTTCTCGGTGTGGAAGAAGAAGAAAGGTGAAACCGAATATGGCGTGGGCTGGGTGCCGTTGGGCGGCTATGTGAAGTTGAGCGGGATGGTGGATGAAAGCATGGACAAAGATCAGATGGCCAAGGCGCCGGAACCGTGGGAGTTCAGGAGCAAGCCTGCTTGGCAGCGCTTGGTGATCATGATCGGCGGGGTGGTGGTGAACCTCCTGCTGGGCCTCTTCATCTATAGCATGGTCATGTTCGTTTGGGGGCGCGAAACCTTGCCCTTCGCCAACATGACGTACGGGATCCACCCCAGCGAGCTGATGGTGCAATACGGCTTCCGCGATGGTGATATGATCGTGCGGGGCGAAGGTGCCGAGGGTACTACCATCGACAAATTGAACCGCGCATTGTTGCTTGGCGATTGCCGCACGATAGTGGTGTTGCGCGATGGCAAGGAAGTGCGCATCACGCTGCCTGCCGAGGTGGACCAAGGCATGCTGAAGAATGTGGAAGAGCCCTTGTTCGTTCCGCGCATACCGTTCTACATCGATTCCATATTCCAGGACGGCAACGCTGCAAAAAGCACGTTGCGCAAGAACGATCAGGTGCTGGCCGTGGCTGGCGAGCCCGCAGCCTTCTTCAGCGATTTCCAGTCAATGGCCAAAAAGCACAAGGGCCAGCCGGTGGACTTGACGGTTCGTCGCGAAGGCAATGAGACAACGGTTCCCGTGCTGATCAACGATGAAGGGAAGATCGGCGTCGCCTCACGCGAAGTGGGCAAATTGCTCACCATCGAGAAGGAGCATTTCAGCTTGCTCTCCTCGTTCCCAGCTGGCGTGGAACATGGCATCGGAGTGCTGACGGGCCAGGCGCGCAGTATGAAACTGTTGGGCACCAAGGAGGGCGCCAAGCAGGTCGGGGGCTTTTGGAGCATTCTGCGCCTGTTCGGGGAGTGGGGTGATTGGCAGCGCTTCTGGTCGGTAACGGCCATGATCAGCATCATTCTCGCTTTCATGAACATCCTTCCGATCCCCGCGCTCGATGGCGGCCATGTCATGTTCCTTCTTTACGAGATGGTCGCCCGAAAACCGGCGCCCCAACGCGTGATGGAGGTAGCCCAGATGGTGGGCATGGTACTGCTCTTGGGCCTCTTGCTTTTCGCCAACGGCAACGATGTGTTCAAGGGCCTGACGGGGAAATTCTGATCGCGGCAACCTTCCGACGTGCTGGTGCGTAGGAACAGGCCACATGGCCCGCCTCATCCTTATCGAAGACGATGACCTACTGCGCAGCATGATCGGCCGTAGGCTGAGCGCCGCCGGGCACGAAGTGATCGCTCTGGCCGACGGCCGCGAGCTGTTCGAACTGGTGGAGAAGGTGCATGTGCACGCCGTGCTCGTGGATCTCGGCCTACCTTACTTGGACGGCATCTCGTTGATCGAAGGACTGCGCGCTCGTGGACATGAGCTACCGGTGATCGCGCTGAGCGGTCGCGAGGAAGAACACCTGCAAGCGACCGTGCGCGGCAGCGGTGCCAACACCTTCTTCGCCAAGCCGTTCGATCCGACCGAACTGGTACACGAGGTGCGTCGTTTGCTGGCTGCATAGCCGGATCCGCTCACTTCCTTTCGAGCGCCGCGCCAAAACGGGGTTCCTGCGAGGCCTCCCGATCCTACATTCGGCCTCCTTTCCATGCTCTTCTCTTCCATCCCCGGTCAATCGGACCTAAAGGCCCACCTCATCGGGGCAACACGCGAAGGGCGCATTGCCCACGCGCAACTTTTCCTTGGCCCACGCGGCAGCGGCAATCTGGCACTGGCACTGGCCTATGCCCGTTACTTGGTTTGCAAAGAGCCGGGGCCGGCCGACGCGTGCGGTACCTGCCCTTCGTGCAGCATGATGGACAAGCTGGCCCACCCCGACGTGCATTATTGCTTCCCGATCTTCACCAGCGAGAAGGAGAAGATCCGCACCAGCGACGATCTGGTGGGTGAATGGCGCACCGCCGTTCTGCGCGAACCTCTGCTGGATGAAACAGCGTGGTACGCCACCATCGAAAAGGAGAACGCGAAGGGCATCATCCGCGTGAGCGAAACGCACAACAGCCTGCGCAAGCTCAGTTTCAAGAGCAGTCAAGGAGGCCTGCGCGTCCTGCTCATCTGGTATGCCGAGCGGATGAACATCGAAGCGGCGAACGCGCTGCTGAAGGGATTGGAAGAACCCGAACCCGGCACCGTGTATGTGTTGGTGAGCGAACACCAAGACATGATGTTGCCGACCATCCTGAGCCGTACCCAGTTGGTGAAGATCCCGGCGTTCACCCCTGCGGATGTCACGGCGGAATTGATGCTGCGCAACGGCTTATCGCAGAGCGAAGCGCAGAGCATTGCCGCGCGTTGCGAAGGGGACCTGCTGGAAGCGAAGGAGATGGCGGAACGCACCGAGGACGTGCTTTTCATCTTCTTCCGCGATTGGTTGCGCGCATGCTACGGCCGGAAAGTGGTGGATGCCGTGCAGTTCAGCGATCAGTTCGCAACGCTGGGCCGCGAGCAACAAAAGGCGTTGATGCGCTATGCGCTCTACATCATAAGGCAGTGCGTGTACCATTGGCAACAAGCGCCCAGCCTGATCCGCGCCATGGGCCAAGAGCTTGAGTTCGTTGGCAAGTTCGGCGCATTGCTCAACGACCGAAATGCCACTGGCATCCGCCAGGAGTTGGAATTGGCGCACGCTCATCTGGACCGCAACGCCAACCCCAAGGTCCTCTTCATGGACCTCAGCTATAAGCTGTTCGGGTTGTTGAAACAGGGGTGAGCGCTCGCCGCTCAGGGCTTCTTCTCCACCACTTTCCCGTTCACGCTCACAACGATGGAAGTGCCGTGCATCCGGGCGGTTTTCCGCGCACGTTTAGCTGCGCGCCGAAGTGCGTTGCCAACAGCTTTCGAGAAAGCATTCGGTTTGAGAGGCGCCTTACCCTTGCTCATGATACCTGTTCCAAAAGTAGTGGGGCGTCGTTCGAACTATCAAAGACTGACCAAGCATCGGCCAACACGCGGTAACGAAAGAGGAAGTTCGGCCAGCCACGTTTGAAACGACGCAAGACGTCAGGTTTCGGAACATCATGCCCACCTTGAGCAACGCGATTTGCTACGCGCTTGAGCGCAGTTGCGGGCGAATCGAGTTTCAGGAACACGATCTCGATGCGATATCCTGCCTGCTTCCACTTAGCGATACGCTCCAAGTAAGTCTTGCCGCTCATGGTGGTCTCGAAAGCAAAATCGGCGCGAGCCATGACCAGGCGATCAAGTTCTTCCAACATCACACGGCCTGCTGCGCGGGCCGCTAGTTCAGGCTTCAGGGGAGACAGCCCTGTGGCGATCAGGTCAGCATTGATGAAGTTCAGCACCCCGGCTTCGCGTGGCAGGTACTCACGTGCGAACGTCGTTTTGCCGGCACCGTTCGGACCGGCGATGATGATGCACCGTGGCTTCGGCTTCTTCACGCGGAAGCACTCGCGTTCTTCGTTCCTTTCATGGGCAGCATCTCCTTCACCGCAGCCACAAGGGCCACTTCATCGAATCCGCATTCGGCGTAGAGTTCCTTCTGCGATCCGTGCTCGATCCAACGATCGGGAATGCCGAGACGCTTCACCTGTGCGGTGTAGCCGTGATCGGCCATGAACTCCAGCACCGCGCTGCCCATACCACCTTGGATGCATCCATCCTCAATGGTGATCACCTGCTTGAACTTGCCGAACACTTCATGCAACAACATCTCATCGATCGGCTTCGCGAAACGCATGTCGTAGTGCGCAACGGAATAGCCTTCCGCTTGTAACGCATCGATGCCCTTCGCTGCGATGTTGCCGATGTGACCGATGCTGAGCACGGCGATGTCGTTGCCCGTGCGCACTTTCCGACCTGTACCGATCGTGATCTCCTTGAACGGCGTTTTCCATTCGGTCATCACGCCTTCGCCACGCGGGTAGCGGATGCTGAAGGGGCCGGTGTTGCGCAACTGCGCGGTGTACATCAGGTTGCGCAGTTCCTCCTCGTTCATCGGCGCGCTCACGATCATGTTCGGAATGCAGCGGAAGTACGCGATGTCGAACGCGCCGTGGTGCGTGGGGCCATCGGCCCCGGCCAATCCACCGCGGTCCAAGCAGAAGATCACATGCAGTTTCTGCAACGCTACATCGTGTACCACTTGGTCGTAGGCCCGTTGCATGAACGAGCTGTAGATGTTGCAGAACGGCACCAGGCCTTGGGTTGCCATGCCAGCGGAGAACGTCACGGCGTGCTGCTCGGCAATGCCCACGTCGAACGCGCGATCGGGCATGGCCTTCATCATGATGTTGAGCGATGAACCGCTCGGCATCGCAGGCGTGATGCCCACGATCTTCGGGTTCTTCTCGGCCAGCTCCACGATGGTGTGGCCGAAAACATCTTGGTACTTGGGTGGCTGTGGGCTCTTGGGCACCACCTTGATGATCTCGCCGGTTTCCTTGTTGAACAAACCGGGTGCGTGCCACACCGTTGGACTGCCCTCTTCAGCGAACTTGTAGCCCTTGCCTTTCACCGTAACGGTGTGCAGGATCTTGGGTCCCGGAATGTCCTTCAGGTCGCGCATCACCTTCACGAGGTGTTCCACATCGTGGCCGTCAACGGGACCGAAATACCGGAACTTGAGGCTCTCGAACAGGTTGCTCTGCCGCAGCAGCGCCGTCTTCAGGGCAGCGTCGAACTTCTGCGCGATCGCCTGCGCGTTCGGGCCGAACTTGCTCACTTTCCCCAGCACCTTCCATACTTCATCCTTCACCTTGTTGTAGGTGTGGCTCGTGGTGATGTCGGTGAGGTACTCCTTCAGCGCACCGACGTTCGGGTCGATGCTCATGCAGTTATCGTTGAGCACCACAAGCAGGTCGCTGCTGGCGGTACCGCCGTGGTTCAGTGCCTCGAACGCCATGCCCGCCGTCATGGCGCCATCGCCGATAACAGCCACCACCTGGCGATCCTTTTCGCCCTTCAATTTGCTGGCCACCGCCATGCCGAGCGCCCCGCCCACGGACGTGCTGCTGTGACCTACCCCGAAGGTGTCGTACTCGCTTTCGCTGCGCTTCGGAAAACCGCTGAGCCCTTTGTACAGCCGGTTGGTATGGAACACCTCGCGGCGCCCCGTGAGGATCTTGTGACCGTACGCTTGGTGGCCCACATCCCAGACCAGTTGGTCATAGGGTGTGTTGAAGACGTAATGCAGGGCGACGGTGAGTTCCACCACACCGAGACTGGCGCCGAAGTGCCCGCCCTTCACGCTCACTACATCAATGATGAACTCGCGCAACTCCTTGCATACCTGCTCCAACTGCGGCTCGCTGAGCTTGCGCAGGTCGGCCGGGTAGGTAATGCCCGAAAGCAAGGGGTACTGCTGGGTGTCGGCTTGTACGGGCATTGTGCGGCGCAGCGAATTTAGCGGGAGTCTTCGGGCGGTGGCCGGCGGTTGGCGTACAACCCTGGGCTGCCGTTGCCACGCAGTAGCCGACCGTTCCTCGGGATAGCGCGGATAACGCGGTTCATGGCGCCGTGGTATGGGCAATGATCGGCGCCGCACCTGCGTCTTTGCCACAACCTGCGGATCACATGGCAAGCTTCTTCTTCAACCTCTACGAACGCCTCGATCGGTTCGAGCAGTGGTTCAACGCCCGCTTCGGATGGTTCTTCACCAATGGAATGAAGGACCCTGCAGCGCTCAAAGGCGAACGCACACGTTCTTCGCTTCGGTGAAGAAGCGCAGGGCATCCCACCCGCCCTCGCGGCCAACACCGCTCTGCTTCACACCACCGAACGGTGTGCGCAGGTCCCGAACCATCCAGCAATTGATCCATGTGATGCCGGCTTTCAGCTCACGCGCCACGCGGTGCGCACGCTTCAGGTCATTCGTCCAGATCACGGATGCCAAACCATACGGCGTACTGTTCGCGTGGCGAAGGGCCTCCTCTTCGGTATCGAACGGCTGAAGGGTGACGACAGGCCCGAAGATCTCTTCCTGGATCGCCGCACAGTTGTCGTCGAGGCCTTCGATCACCGTAGGGGCTATGTACCATCCGTTCGCCAAGGTGCCACCAAGCTTCACGCGATCCCCGCCGCAGAGCACCGTTCCGCCATCCTTCTTCGCACCGTCGATATGGCTGAGCACCTTCAACATGTGCGGCTCGCTCACCACCGCCCCGACATCCGTGCTCGCATCATTGGGATCCCCGACCCGCAGCGCCTTCACGCGCTCCACGAAGGCATCGCGGAAACGCGGGTAGAGCGAACGCTCGATCAAGATGCGCGATCCGCACAAACAGATCTGCCCTTGGTTGGTGAACGAACTGCGCACCGTGGTCTTCAGCGACC
>JBDTSG010000102.1:0-28461 GCA_039931265.1 Flavobacteriales bacterium | reverse complement strand
TTGTTCTCCAAGCGGTCCCACCCGGTGACCAAACCGGTGGTGTTGCCCTCGTGGTAAGGGATCACCGGGTTGAGCGCGGGGAATGGAGCGGGCAGCGTGGGGCCGACGTTGTAGCGGATCACACCTGCTTGGTCGGTGAGGCTGCCGGGGGCAGCGGCTGTTCCCATATGCACCGCACCGGTGATCGACAGTGCTTCAACCGGGTTGTTGTTGGCAATGCCGAGGAAGCCGTTCGTACCCAAACGCATGCGCTCCACCCCGTTGGTGGCGATCACGAGCGGTTGTGCATCGGATGTGCCGAGGTAGTTGGTTACGGGCGTGGTGAGGCTGTTGCCCAAAAGGGCCCAAGCAGCGCCGGTGGCCATGTGGTACCAGCCCGCATTGGGGACCGAGGCATCGTAATACCAAAGTCCATCGGGGGTTGTGTTGCCTACAGCGATCAACTGGTAAACCCAGAGACCATCATTGGCCGCAATGGTGGGGATGGCCAACCGTTGGGCCTCATCCATGCGCGGGATCAGCAGGCCGCGGGTGGTGGCGGAAATATCCAGGATCGCTGTCGGTGCCGCCACGGCACCGGTGAAGTTGATCGCGGTGGTTTGGGCATTGGACACCGTGGAAAGCAATGCTGCCGGGAGCAGGAGGCAAAGCAGGCGGGTGGAATAATGCTTCATGTTACGGGTCGATCGGGTTAGGGCCATATACGGAATGGAACGCACGATAAGCGCCAAATGTAGCTTCGGACTCAGGGCATTCGCAACGCTGAAGCCCTGAATTGATGAACAACCGGGGAAAGAGAACTGGGCGTACGGAAGTCACGCCGCCATGACGTCACCCTTCCTTATGGGTTGCCCTTGGGTTTTCAACCATCCGTCAACAGCCGCCCCCTTGTTCCGCACACCCAAGCTCCCTTACTGCACGGTGAACCGCCCGGTTTGCAAGCAGGATCCGTCAGGTGCGATCACCTGCAAGGCGTAGGCACCTGCCTCACAAGGTGCCAAGGGCAGGTCGAGGGTAACGGCGCCGATACCCAGTTCGAAGGCCCGCTCCGCCACCACTCTTCCAATGGCATCCACAGCGCGCAGGCGGGTGGTGCCGGGCATGGATGAATGCAGATCGACGCTCACGGCCTCCAGCGCAGGGTTGGGATAGGGCAGCCCGGTGTGGAACACGCTACCGAAGGCCACGGCTATGGTGTTGGAGTAGGTGAAGGTGCCATTGGTGTCCACCTGCTTCAAGCGGTAATAGTTCATGCCGCGCAACGGTGAGGCGTCCGTATGGGCGTAGTTGGTCTCCATAGCCGTTGTGCCCGCGGCGTCCACGGCTCCGATGGGTGCGAAGGAATCGCCGTCCGCACTGCGCTCCACCAGGAAGTGATCGTTGTCGGTTTCGCTGGCTGTTGCCCAGTGGAGTTGCACCGTGGTTGTTCCGGCGTCCGCCTTGAAATCCAACAAATGGACCGGGAGGACGGTGCAATCCAAATTGGCGCCGTTGGTGAGGTTCCAGTTCAGGTTGAAGGCAAGACCGCTCTGGCTCCAGTTGCTGATGTACATGATATAGACCTGCCCGGCCGCCACTGTAAGGTCATTCACCCACTTGTCACCACCAGCGCCTTCGGTATTGTCGGTGGCCGTGTAGTTCATTCCAGTAGGTCCTCCGGGTGCAGCATACGAGCAACGGGTGGGGTTGCCCGGGGGGGGGCATACCGGAGCGGCAAGTGGTCCCCAAATGGCGAAGTCGTAGTCGTTGGCCGGATTCGTGGGCGCCAGGGTCATGGCGATGTTCCCGGCGGTACTGGGACTGAAGAAGTACCACGTGCCCTGGCGTTCAGCACTGCCAAGGCAACCTTGGTTGGCGGCATTGAGATCGGCTGAGCAGCCCGTGCTGGTGGTGTTGTTGTTGAACGCTTGGTTGCTGCAAATGGTGATCGCACCCGAACAATCTTCGGGAGGTGAGGGCGGCGGTATGCAATCGACGGTTTGGGAGAAGACAATACCAGTGGCCGGGGTGGGGCCATCACTCCAAACGCAACCGGGGCCCAAGGTGTAGCTTATCTCACCCGGGTATGGACTGTTTTCCGTGTACTGCACAACGATGATGTCGCCGATGTAAACACCGATCAGCGCACTACCGGTGCTTCCGCTTGGCAAGGTGTAATTGGTGAACGGGCCACCGTTGATGCTGATCCCGACCGTGCTCCCGTTCCATCCATCACCGAAACTGTCGAACATGTTCAGCACATAGAGGCAGTCGCCTGCGGGTGGAGGTGTGCATTGGATCACCAGCGGCGCGCACGAGGGTGAATTCGCGCAGGGATTGAAGATGCTGGCATAGCGGTCCACGAGCACCCGCACCTGCCCGGTGAACGTTGCCAACCACGTCACGGAGGATCGCGTTCCCCCGGTTCCACAAGCGTCGTCGTTGTTCGCAACAGCTCCGCCACCAGCATTGTTGAAGACAGTGATCTGCGTATCGAAAGTGGCGGCACAAACACTGAACGTGTAGGTATTGTTGGCCACTACGTTCACCAGGGCATATTGCCCCCCCTGCACACAAGGAACGGTCATCGAGCCAGGGCAAGGTGGTGTAACAGCACCCCCCGCGATCGCCGTGTTGTTGTTCGGGCACTGGGCCAAAACACCAAAAACGGGAAAGGCTGTTGCCAGCAGCGCAAGAATGATACAGCGTGTCGTTGCCATCGTTACTCTTCAGTCGGCGGGCTCAGCAGTTGTTGGTACTCGGCAGGATGTGCGGCTATCCAAGCGGCTTTTGCAGCATTGTAGTTCTGGTTGTCCTGTTCAGGGCTTCCGGTGTCGACGAACGCTGGGAAGACATCGGGAACGCTGGAGGCATCTCTCACATCACCCGCGGGGAACGGTTCGGTCTCGATGATGGTGGCAATGATGCCCGCCAGCGCGAGAGCGGATCCAACGCTTGCTGCGTCAACCTGCGAATGCCAACCGGTTTTCAAATGCTGCCGATCGGGTTGAATGGAGAACCGGCTGTCAGGATCGAGGAACGCTAGCTGCTCGGCTCCGCGCTTTTCTTGTTCGGCGCTCACCGGAGCTTCCGCCCATAAATGGATGATCCGTAGCTCGTTTTGTTGGGCACGCGCAGCATGTGGCACGGCGGCGACACCGAAAAGGAGGAAGAAGAGCGCAGTGCTTTTGCTGTTTCTCATCGATAGCAACCGGCCTTTCGCCCGGCGATCGGGCAATTTAGTCGAATGTGGGGTGGAAAGCAAGTACCCCTCGTTCGGGCCGATCGCCTTCCGCTTCGCTTAACGAATACCCGACCTGCTCGGACCGCGCTACTGCACGGTGAACCGACCTGCACGGAGGCAGGAGCCATCGGGTGCGATCACTTGCAGCGCATAAGCACCGGCCTCACAACCGGTCAAGGGCAAGTCCAACGTGGCGGCCCCCGTGCCCAGATCGAAGGAACGCTCGGCTACTAACCTTCCGGTTGCGTCAACGGCGCGCACGCGGGTAGTGCCGGGCACGGATGAATGCAGGTCGATGCTCACGGCTACCAAGGCCGGGTTGGGATACGGAAGTCCTGTCTGGAACACGCTGCCAAAAGCCACGGCAATGGTGCTTGAATAGGTGTATGAACCATTGGTATCCACCTGTTTCAAGCGGTAATAATTCATTCCGCGCAGGGGGGATGCATCGGTATGGAGATAGTTGGTCTGCATCGTTGTGGTGCCCGCCGCGTCAACG
The DNA here is from genome assembly GCA_039931265.1 of Flavobacteriales bacterium. Taxonomy (GTDB): domain Bacteria; phylum Bacteroidota; class Bacteroidia; order Flavobacteriales_F; family PHOS-HE28; genus PHOS-HE28. The sequence continues at coordinate 24,739 of JBDTSG010000102.1, read as the reverse complement.
GCACCTATCGGCGCGAAGGCGTCGCCATCAGCACTGCGTTCCACCACGAAGTGATCATTGTCCTGCTCGCTGGCGGAAGCCCAACGCAAGTCCACTCGGCTTGTCAGCGCATCAGCTTCGAAATGCAAAAGTTGTATCGGCAGAACGGTGCAGTCCAAACTCGCACCGTTGGTCAGGTCCCAGTTCAGGTCGAAGGCGAGGCCGCTCTGGCTCCAGTTGCTGATGTACATGATATAAACCTGACCAGTAACGACTGCGAGGTCGCTCACCCACTTATCGCCCAACGCGGTTTCGGAAACATCCGCCGCCACGTAATCCATGCCGGTATCGCCGGTTGGTGCTGCGTAAGAGCACCGGGTCGGGGCACCGGGTGGCGGGCACACGGGATTTGCGAAGGGTCCCCAGATGGCAAAGTCGTAGTCATCCGCGGGGTCCGCTGGGGAGATGGTCATTGCGATATTACCGCTGGAACTAGGGCTGAAGAAGTACCAAGTGCCTTGCCGCTCGGCATTGCTGAGGCAGCCTTGATTGCCCACATCCAAGTCGGCCGAGCAACCCGTGCTCGTGGTGTTGTTGTTAAACGCCAGATCACTACAGATCGTCACCGCCCCTACACAATCCTCGGGTGGTGCGGCTGTCGGTTGGCAATCAGCCGTCTGCGAGAAAACGATACCCGTCGCCGGGCTCGGCCCATCGCTCCATATGCAACCGGGCGTGAGGCTGTAACTGATCTCGGCAGGGAAAAAGCTGTTCTCCGTGTACTGTATAACGATTATGTCGCCAATGAAAACGCCGATCAAAGCAGTTCCGTTGGTGCCGCTAGTAAGCGTGTAGTTCGTAAAGGGGCCACCGTTTATGCTGACGCCAACCGTGCTTCCGTCCCAACCATCACCGAAGCTGTCGAACATGTTCAACGTGTAAATGCAATCGCCTGTGGGTGGGACGATCGTGTGGAGGCAGATATCGAAGGATCCCGTTGTTCCCAGAAAACCGAAAACACGCGCGTAATAAGTAGCACCGGGTGTCAAGCCCGAAGCGCTGAGATAGGGCATCAGGCCTGGTCCGCTGTCGTCATCGCAAGCCACCTCCGTGAATCCGGTGGAGCAAGTGGTCGCTGAATAAACCGCGAGGATCGCATCGGTCAGCGTCCCGGCCCCGGTTTCAACCACGACCAGCCCTGAGGCGGGTGCGACGAACGAGAACCATACATCCCCACCGGAAACCACCCCGCATCCGGGTGATCCCGGTGTAACGGTGATCGTTGATCCAACGCTTGTAAAGCCTTGCATCACACAACTTGAATTGACCGGCAACGCAATGGACCCGCAAGGATCGTTGTTGGTAACAGGGGGTGGAGGTGCGGAGCAAGCGATCGTCAAAGGCGCGCAGGTCGTATTGTCAGAGCAAGGGAAGAGATCCACAAGCACGCGGAGAAGCCCGGTGTATGTGGCCAGCCATGTGACCGACGATTGCAAACTGAAAAGCCCACAAGCAATGTTGTCATCGTTGTAGCCCATCACCGTTCCTCCCGGTTGCTGCCGGAGCGTGATCTCGGTATCGAATGCAGCACCGCACGTGCTGAAGGTGTATGTGTTGCCCGAAACCACATTCACCAACGCGTACTGCCCGCCTTGCACACACGGCACCGTCATCGATCCCGGACATGGCGGAGTGATGGCCGCTCCCGCGATGACGGTATTGTTGTTGGCGCACTGGGAAAAAGCAGTGCTCGATAACAGTGCGGCAAGCAGCAACGCGGATATGTGCTTTGATGCCATGGCTCACTGATCCGCTGACCCGCCGATCATTTGTTGGTAAAGCTGCTGGTGGGATTGCACCCACGCTGCCTTCGCTGCGCGGTATGCCTCATCATCCAGAGCCGGATCCCCGGTATCCAGAAAGACCGGGAAGCCGCTTGGGTCAATACTTGCGCTCTTTACCGTGGATGCTGTTGGCGGGGGACCGCTGACGACCGAGGTAATGATGCCCGCCGCAGCAAGCGACGACTGAACGCTTGGCACATCCATTTCTCCTCGCATGCCGACTTTCAGCCTCTGGCGATCGCCGTGGACCGAGAAACGCAGGTCCGGGTTGAGCAATTCAAGATGTGCGTTCGCCACTTTCTCCTGGGCGACGCTTACAGGCGCGTTCGCCAGAAGGTGGACAATGGAGAGGTCCTGCTGCTGGCCGCGCCCAACCAGTGGGGCAAGCAACACCAGCACAAGTGAGACGAACGAACCCAGCCGAGTAGTGAACCCCATATATTCTATCCGACATTGCTGACCGGACCGTTGGCAATGTAGAGAGGGAACGTTAGGATCCCATGTATGGTTGCCTCGTTGTTACCAACTCGACCGGTGGGCACAAAGCGGAGCGCCCGGCTGTTGACCGGGCGCTACCAAGAACAATGTGGTCGGCTTACTGCACAATGAACCTCCCGGCCTTCACTTCAGTGCCGTCACCGGCGATCATGGAAAGCAGGTAGCTGCCGGGGTCGAGTCCTCGCACCGGCACGCTCAACGTTCGTTCGCCAGCGTCCATCGTCTGCACACTGCTGTGCACCAACCGACCGCTTGCGTCGAGGAGTTGCAATTCGACCTTTCCGGCGATTTTCATTTCCACCTTCACGTTGACCGTTTCTCCTGCCGGGTTCGGGTAGGGGGTGCCGGCAATGATCGAAAGGCCGAAGCTGGCGGTCTCTACTTGGGAATATGTGGAAGTGCCGTCGAAGTCCACCTGCTTCAACCGGTAGTAGTTGATCCCGCGCGATGGGTACTGATCGCTGAAGACATATGTATTGGTGGTGTATGAGTCGCCCGCGCCTTGCACTTGCCCGATCGCGGCGAAGTGCTCACCGTCGGCGGAACGTTCCACCACGAAATGGGAATTGCCCGATTCACTCGCCGTTACCCAATTGAGATCCACAGCGGTATTGAGCGCGTCGGCGCGGAAACTCAACAGCTCTATTGGCAGCACGGTGCAATCCAAGCTGGAGCCATTGGTCAGGTTCCAAGTCAGATCGAAGGACAAGCCGCTCTGGCTCCAGTTGCTGACGTACAGCACGTACACCTCACCGGTGATGACCGTCATGGCATTCACGAACTTGTTCCCTCCGGCACCTTCCGAATCATCCCCGGAACCCAGCAGCAATCCCGTGTTGCCGGTGTTTCCGGAGTACGAGCACCGATAGGGGGCGGTGGATGGCGGGCAGGAAAGTGAAGGTGTGGGACCCCAAACCGCGAAGTCATAGTCATCGCCGGGATTGGAAGGAACGATCGTGAATTCGACCGTTCCTGATGCACTTGGCGAAAAATTGAACCACGTACCCTGGCGTTCGTCGTTGCTGAGGCAACCGCGTGTGTTCACGTTCAGGTCGGGCTTCAGACCGGTGCCGGATGGGTTCGCATTGATGCTTGAACCTCCGCAGACCGTTGTACCACCATAGCAATCCTCCTTGGGCGCATCCGGCGCCACGCAGTCGTTGACGTGTGCATAGACCACCCCCGTGCCCGGTGTGGGGCCGGCGGAGAAGAGTATGCCGAACCCGCTTTGGAGAATGTAGCTGATCTCGTTCTGGAAACCACCGACTGCCGTGTAGTTGAGCACAACGATATCGCCCAAATTGACGGGGATGTAGGCTACCGAACGGTTGCCGGTCGTCAACGTGTAGTTGGTGTAGGCACCTGAGTTGATGCTGACACCGACCGTGCTGCCGCCCCAGCCATCACCGCCGCTGTCGATCATTTGCAGAGCGTAAAAGCAATTGCCAGTGGTGGCTGGTATCACAGCGCACAGGTCGAAAGTGCCTGTGTTACCGCCGTCGCCCCAGACCCGGAGATAGTAGGTCGTACCGGGTACCAGGTCGTACAGGTACAGGAACGGGTTGCTGCCGGGTCCATCATCGTCGTCGCACTCGATCAGCGTGAAGGTGCCGTTGCAGGCGGTGGCGACGTACAGGGCCATCGCGGGATCGCTCAAGGTTCCAGCGGTGAAGTTGAAATTGACGTTGCCCGTGCTTGGCGCAACGAATGAGAACCAGACATCCCTGGAACTACCGTTCAAACCGCCACATCCGGGAGCGGCAATGCCCGCGCTCAAGGTGGCGTTCTCATTGGTATAGGTTCCGTTCACGCAGGTCGTACCCAATGTGACAACGGTGGCCGAGCAGGGGGCATCGTTGGCCGGTGGTGCGGGATCCCATACGCAAATGTTGAACGTTCCACGCGCGCCGCCGGACCCCCAAATGCGCACGTAATAGGTCTGCCCCGGGGTCAGCCCCGTGCGGTTGATGGCGCTCATGTTGCCCGAGCCATCATCATCGTCGCATTCGATCGATGTGAAGGTTCCATTGCAAGCCGTTGCGCTGTAGAGTTCCATTCCCGAGTTGGTCAAACCGTTCGCCGACGTGGAAATGTTCGCCATGCCGCTTGCCGGGGCAACGAAAGTGAACCACACATCGCCGCCGGAATAGCTTGCACAAGTGGGCGCAGGAACGCCTGTTGTTGAGATCGAACCCACATTGGTACCTCCTACCAATGAGCATGATGTGTTCACTGTCAACGCTACTGCTCCGCATGGGTCATCGTTCGCTGGTGGGGGTGTGGCCCATACGCAAATGCTGAACGTTCCCGTGGCGCCGCTCAGGCCCCAAAGCCTGATGTAGTAGGTCTGCCCTGACGTCAGTCCGGTGCGCAGTATCTCGCTCATATTACCGGCGCCCCCATTGTTATCGCATTGTATGGAAGTGAAGGTGCCGTTGCACGCTGTCGCACTGTACAACTCCATGCCACTATCGGTGAGCGTGCCGGCCGTGGTTTCGATGTTCGCGACCCCATTTGCAGGGGCTACGAACGAGAACCAAACATCACCCCCTGTATAGCTGGCACAGGTTGGTGCGGGTGGCCCGGCAGTGTTCGTTGCGCCAACATTGGAGGCAGCGGTGTTCGTGCAAGTGCTGTTCACCGCAAGGGCGTAGGCGGTGCAGGGATTGTCATTAAGGGGCGCGACCGCGCAGATATTGAAGGTCCCGGTAGCCCCACCATTGCCCCAAACACGCACATAGTATGTGGCCCCGGGCGTAAGACCCGTGCGTGCCAGGTAGCTCATGTTACCCGGGCCATTGTTGTCGTCGCACGCGACCAGCGTGAACGCACCTGCGCAACTGGCAGCGCTGTAGATCGCCATACCGCCGTCGGTGAGAGAACCGGCCGTGGTCTCGATATTCATCGCACCGCCTGCGGGTGCTACGAAGCGGAACCACACATCAGCGGAGCTGAAGGCGGCGCAGCCCGGTGCCGGTGGGCCTGTTGTTGTTGTTGCCGCAACGTTCGTGCTTGATGTTGCTGTGCAGGAGATGCCCAGCGTCAAGAGCGTGGCTCCGCATGGATTATCGTTCGGCAGCGAATAGGCGCATATGTCGAACGTCCCCGTACCGCCACCATTGCCCCAAATCCGCACGTAGTAGGTCGTGCCAACGGTCAAGCCATTATAGAGTACCAAGGACATGTTCCCAAGGCCGTTGTTGTCGTCGCAGGCCAAGAGCGTGAAGGGGCCCGCGCAAGAAGTAGCGCTGTAGATCGCCGCCCCACCATCGTTAAGTGTCCCCGCCGTAGTTTGAATTGCGATGCTCCCGTTGCTTGGCGCGGCGAAGCTGAACCAAACGTCAGCGGCTGAGAAAGCCGCACAACCCGGCGCCGGAGGACCCGTGGTGGTTGTGGCGTTTATGTTCGTGCTGCTGACGCTGGCGCACGAAGTACCCACGGTAAGGCTCGTGGCACCGCATGGGTTATCGTTGGCCAAGGCGTGCGCGCAAATGCTGAAGGTGCCCGTTGCGCCGCCATTGCCCCAAACCCGCGCGTAGTAGGTGGTGCCGATCGTTAAGCCGGATGCTTGCGCCTGCCCCATGTTCCCCGGACCACTGTTATCGTCGCAGGAGATCAGTGTGAAGGGGCCAGCGCACGTTGCGGCACTGTAAATGGCCACGCCTCCATCCGTTAGTGTACCGGCGGAAGTCTCAATGTTGATGCTACCGACCGCAGGAGCAACGAACGAGAACCAAACGTCGCCACCCGTGTAAGCGGCGCAGCCAGGCACCGGAACGGTTCCGGTGAAGTAATCCGTGCTGTTCAGGTTCGTGCCTGCCACGCTTGCGCAAGTCGTGTTCACGGTAAGTGCGGTAGCCGTGCACGGAATATCGTTGCTCACGGGGTTGTACACGCAGATGGAACCGTCCATCAGGGCGTCGCTGCCGTTGCGTTGCACGCGGAACTGATAATTGGTGCCGATCGTCGTGGCGATCGTCACGGATTCATTCACCCCGTTGCCACCGATATTGGAGCACCCCAGTTGCGTCAACGATCCACACGCACCGCTGAACACGTGCAAGATCGCATCGAGGTTGGTGAGCGGGTCATAGGTTATAGCAGTGACCGTGGAGGTGGCTTGGAACCATCCGAACGCATCGTCGTTGGTCGACGAGCTGCAACCACCAGGATTCATGTTGTTCACATAGCTGGTGGGCTTGTTGAAGGTCTGGAACGAGCATGTGCTGTTCACCGTGTACTGGTTGGCACCTGCGAACCCGCAAGCATCGCTGCTGCTCTGGGCTGCGACTTCAAACGGCCGCGATGACGAGGCGATGAGTGCAAGGATCGTCAGTATTCGGAAGGGAACGGATGCCATGGGGGCCATGCTCTTGATCGTTGGGTTCGTCCTGCGCTGTATGATCACTTCATGGATGGTGCTACCGTGCCAATGGTGTGCATCGGGATGCGCACCAATGCCACACCCACCTGACCGGCAACCGCGATCACTTCGGTTTCGCTCAATTGGCTTGTCGTCACCAGCTTCAACCGCTGTGTGGGCACATCAAGCGATACGACCATGTCCCCGTCGAAACCCCTGAGCAATTCGGTCAGTTGCTTTTCGCGCTGTGGGGTGGTGATGCCACTTGCTTGGTACAGGTAGTAGCGCTCATCGCCGCTTTGGGCTTTGGCACTGGTGAAGCTGGCAGCGATAAGAACGCCTGCGAGCAGCGTGGTGAACCGGAAAATGTGGTTGGCCATGGTCCGTCGATTTGCAGCGCCCGGGACACAAAGGGGTGTTTCCGGACGGCGCGTTCAACGCCATCGACGAACCCGGGGTTTCGCCCGATGAAAAAATCCTTTGTTGGCGCGGAGGCAGATAGCGCCCCTTTTGCCAAGGCGTAGTTCAGCTCCTCGCGTGCACGGCGTCGCCTTTGCGCACTACGCCTGGATACTGGAGCAGGGCCTCACGCAAACAATCCACTGCCAGTCGCAGCTTGTCTTGCTCCAGCACATAGGCCATGCGCACTTGCTTGCGGCCGGTGGCCGGATCCGCATAGAAACCCGTGGCGGGGGCAAGCATCACGGTATGGCCTTGGTATTGGAAGGACTCCAACAGCCACTGGCAGAACTTGTCGCTGTCGTCGATCGGTAGCTGCGCAACGCAGTAGAATGCACCCCTCGGCTTGGGACAGGTCACGCCTTCAATAGTGTTCAAGCCGTCCACGAGAACATCGCGTCGCTGACGGTATTCGGCGATCACCTCGGTGAAATAGGAAGCCGGTGTGGCAAGTGCCGCCTCCGATGCGATCTGGCCGAAAGTGGGAGGGCTCAAGCGGGCTTGTGCGAACTTCAACACGGCAGCGAGTACATCGGCATTGCGCGTGATGAGCGCCCCGACGCGCGCGCCGCACATGCTGTAACGTTTGCTCACGCTATCGATCAGGATGGTATTGTTCTCGATCCCCTGCAGGGTCAGTGCGCTCACATGCTCGGCGCCATCGTAACAGAACTCGCGGTACACTTCATCGGCGAAGAGGAAGAGATCGTGGGCCTTTACGAGGTCCCGTAGGCGCTCGAGCTCTGAGCGGCTGTACAGATAGCCCGTTGGGTTGCCCGGATTGCAAATGAGGACCGCCCGCGTGCGGGGTGTAATGAGCTTTTCGAATTCGGTGATCGGGGGCAGTGCGAACCCATCGCTGATGCCGCACCGCACAGGTACTACAGTGGCACCTGCAGCGACAGCGAAGCTGTTGTAGTTGGCATAGAACGGTTCGGGGATGATCACCTCGTCGCCTGGGTCCAGGGTTGCCATGATCCCGAACAGCAGCGCCTCGCTTCCTCCGTTGGTAACGATGATCTGGTCGTGTTCCACGGCAATGCCGTGCTGGGCATAGTAGTTGGCGAGACCCTTGCGGTAGCTCTCGTTGCCTGCGCTGTGGCTGTACTCCACCACTTTCAGTTGCAGGTTGTGCATGGCGTCCAGCGCAACTTGGGGTGTAGCGATATCGGGTTGCCCGATGTTGAGGTGCAGCACTTTCGTGCCGCGCTTCTTGGCCGCTTCGGCAAAGGGCACCAGTTTGCGGATCGGGCTCGGGGGCATACGTAGGCCCTTCTTGCTTATGGCTGGCATCTGTTCATCACCCGAAGGTTCGGGGTGCGCTGGTTTCGGTTGCGAAGATCGTGATAGCCCGGCATCAAAAAAGAAGCCCCGACTTGGTCGGGGCTTCTTTTCAATTCGGAATTACGGATCACATGCCTTTCTCAACAGGAGCCATCGGGCTCTGCTCCTTCACCGGGGTTGTCGGGGTGTCGGGGCCTGCCTCCACGTTACCCGTGATGCGCACCACTTTGTTGGGGGCGTTCACGGCGTTGCTCGTGATCGTTACGTTTTTGTTGATCGGGCCGGGGCGATTGGTGTCATACTTCACCGTGATCACGCTCGTCTTGCCGGGAGCGATGGGGGCTGTATCGCACTTCGGTACCGTGCAACCGCAGCTACCCTTGCAATTGGTGATGATCAAAGGTTGGTCACCGCTGTTGGTCACAGTGAACTCGCAGGTGCCATTGGCGCCTTTCGCGATCGTGCCATAGTCGTGCACCTCTTTGTCGATGGTGAGTTGCGGACCGTTACCACCCACTGCACGGGTGTTGTCTTGTGCCATGGCACCACCGAACACGGTGGCCAGCAACAGGGAGAAAAGGACCTTTTTCATGTTTTGTTGAGTTGTGTTTTGCCTTGTTCGGTTACACGTAATTGCGGTAACGCGACCAAATGTACGTGGGCGTTTTCCCGCGGTTCGGGCTTTAACAGGGCTTTAACAGCGCCAACGACGGGCAGATGGCTCGGCTACTTTCGCCGCGTCCTTCCCCGATCATGGAACTCGCGAAACGCTACGACCCCTCAGCCACCGAAAGCAAGTGGTATCAGTATTGGCTCGATAACGGCTACTTCCGCAGTGTGCCCGATGGACGTGAGCCGTACACGGTGGTGATCCCGCCGCCGAACGTTACGGGCGTGCTGCACATGGGGCACATGCTCAACAACACCATTCAGGACGTGTTGGTGCGTCGCGCACGCATGCAAGGCAAGAACGCTTGCTGGGTGCCGGGAACGGATCACGCGAGCATCGCTACCGAAGCGAAAGTGGTTCGTCTGCTGGCCGAACAAGGCATCAAGAAAAGCGCGATCGGCCGCGAAAAGTTCCTGGAGCATGCACATGCGTGGAAGGACAAGTACGGCGGTGTGATCCTGGAGCAGTTGAAGAAGCTCGGTGCCTCCTGCGACTGGGACCGCACGCGCTTTACCATGGAGCCGAAGATGAACGAGGCCGTGCTCGATGTCTTCATCGATCTGCACAAGAAAGGGCTGGTGTACCGTGGCCAGCGCATGGTGAACTGGGATCCTGTCGCGCTTACCGCGGTGAGCGACGAAGAGGTGATCCACAAGGAGGTGAACTCGCGCCTCTTCCATGTGCGTTATGTGGTTGAAGGCGGCAAGGATGAGTGGATCACTATCGCTACTACGCGTCCAGAGACGATCCTCGGCGATAGTGCCATTGCCGTTCATCCGGAGGACGAGCACTACGCCCACTTGAAAGGAAAGCGCGCGCTCGTTCCGCTGATCGGTCGTAGCGTCCCCATCATCTTCGATGAGTACGTGGAACGTGAGTTCGGTACGGGCGCGCTGAAGGTGACGCCCGCGCATGACACCAACGACTACGAGCTGGGCAAGAAGCACAAACTCGAGACGATCGACATTCTCGAAGCGAACGGAACGCTGAGCGCCGCCGCGCAACTCTATGTCGGTGAAGATCGCTTCGCCGCGCGGAAGAAGATCGTGAAGGAGTTGGAGGAGAAAGGGCACATCGTCAAGATCGAGGACATCAAGAACAAGGTGGGCTACAGCGAGCGCACCGATGCCGTGATCGAGCCGCGCCTTTCGTTGCAGTGGTTCGTGAAGATGAGCGAGCTCGCCAAGCCCGCATTGGAAGTGGTGCTCGACGGTCGTGTGAAACTGCATCCGCAGAAGTTCACCAACACGTACAAGTACTGGATGGAGAACGTGCGCGACTGGTGCATCAGTCGGCAGTTGTGGTGGGGCCAGCAGATCCCAGCGTGGTACAACGACAAGGGTGATGCAGCGGTGTGCAAAACCGAAGCCGAGGCGATCGCTCAGTTCAAAGCAGCCGCGCAAAGCACCAACGGCATCAAGCAGGATGAGGATGTCGTCGATACTTGGTTCAGCAGTTGGCTGTGGCCGATCAGCGTGTTCGATGGATTCGAGAACCCTGACAACGCCGACATCAAGTACTACTACCCGACGAACGATCTGGTCACTGCACCGGAGATCCTCTTCTTCTGGGTTGCGCGCATGATCATGGCCGGTCTGGAGTACCGCGCTGAAGTGCCGTTCAAGAACGTGTATCTCACCGGCATCGTTCGCGATAAGCAGGGCCGGAAGATGAGCAAGAGCTTGGGCAACAGCCCGGATCCATTGGAGCTGATCGGAAAGTTCGGTGCCGATGGTGTGCGCGTGGGCATGCTGCTCACTTCGCCAGCAGGCAACGATCTGCCCTACGATGATTCGCTCTGCGAGCAGGGCCGCAACTTCAGCAACAAGATCTGGAACGCATTCCGTTTGGTGAAAGGCTTCACCGTGGAAGAGAAGATGCAGCCTGCCAGCAACGCAGCGGCCTGCGCATGGATGAGATCACGTGTGGAGCGTGCCACCAAAGAGATCGATGACCTCTACGCCCAGTTCCGCATCAGCGAGGCATTGATGGCGACCTACAAATTGATCTGGGACGATCTGTGCAGTTGGTACTTGGAGAGCATCAAGCCGGCGTTCGTCAAGAACGCCGCTGGAGAGGGAGTGGCGGAACCGATCGACAGTACCACTTACGATGCCACGATCGCCGTTTTCGAGGATGTGATGAAGTTGCTCCATCCGTTCATGCCCTTCCTCACCGAGGAACTATGGAGCCACCTGAACGAGCGCAAAGGTCCAAAGGAGGCGTTGGTCATTGCTCCTTGGCCGAAGAGCGGTGAGGGGAATTTGAAGCTCGAAATCGAGGTGCAGCATGCCTTCGACCTGGTGACCGCGGTGCGCAACATGCGCAACGAGCGCGGCATGAGCCCGAAGGAATCGATCGAACTGCATGTGAAGAAGAGCACCCCTCTCGGCGACGCCACCACCGCGCTGGTAAGCAAGCTCGCCAACGTTTCGGCGATCGGTGCGGTCACTTCACCGAGCGAAAGCTCCGTGACTTTCCTGGTCGGCACGACGGAATACGGAGTTGATCTGGGCGGCGGGTTAGACCCGGAAGCGGAAGTGAAAAAGGCCGAGGAAGAGTTGGACTACTTGCGTGGTTTCCTCAACAGTGTGGACAAGAAGCTCTCGAACGAACGCTTCGTTGCCGGAGCACCGCCGCAAGTGTTGGAGAACGAACGCAGGAAGAAGGCGGACGCCGAGCAGAAGATCAAGACCTTGGAAGAGCGTCTAACGGTGTTGCGCTGATCATCCGTTCGCGGAGTAGCTTCGTCGCATCGACCGCGACCTTACATACAGTGCCATCGACATCGGTAGCAACGCGGTGCGCTTGCTGGTGGGCGAAGTGATCGAGCGCGACGACCATCCGGTCATCAAGAAGCAAACACTGGTACGCGTCCCCATCCGCTTGGGCGAAGACGTGTTCGATTTCGGCAGCATCAGCAACGCCAAGCGCGACAACCTGATCAAAAGCCTCAAGGCTTTCCGATTGCTGACCGAGGTGTACGGGCTGAGCTACATGCGTTGCTGCGCTACCAGTGCCATGCGCGAATCGGCCAATTGCGAAGAGGTTTGCGCACGCGTGGAGATCGAAAGCGGTGTACACATCGAGATCATCAACGGTAAGACCGAGGCCGACCTCATCTACAACACCTTCTGGACGCAAGACCTGCTCAAGGACCGCAACTACCTATACGTCGACGTGGGCGGTGGCAGTACCGAACTAACGTGGTTGGAAAAGGGAAGGAGGGTGAAGAGCGCCAGCTTCAAGGTGGGAACGGTGCGCACCTTGAAAGGAAAGGTCTCGCCGGATGCATGGACGGACATCGAGACCTTCCTCAATGATCTGCGCGAAGAGCATGGCGTGCTGATGGCGATCGGTACGGGCGGCAACATCAACCGGATCTTCAAGGAGAACGGCAATGCCTTCGGAGAACCGCTCACAGTGGCCGACATCTCCGGTCAGCGCGATCGCATCGCCAACTATTCCTTCGATGACCGTGTGAAGATCCTGCGGCTTCGTCCCGATCGGGCGGACGTGGTGATCCCCGCCGCCGACATCTTCCTGCGCATCATGCGCTACGCCAACATCGGGGAGATCTTCGTTCCGAAAGTGGGCCTTGCCGATGGGATCATTTACGATCTGTACATGAAGCAGTACGGACGCGTGAAGTATCCGAAGAAGGATCCGGTGCTCACCTGAACTTCGGGGGGCGCACTGTACCCGATTTTCCGGACGACTCTACTCTTTCACCCAAGTCCCGGCTGCGACGATGGTGCCGTCAGTGTCCATTATGCGATAGCTGAACAAGCCTCTGGCGAGCACAGTTGTGTTCACGTCCAGGGTTCCTTGATCCATCCGCAGGTTCATCACCTTACGGCCTGTGGCATCCACCAACTGGAGGGTTGCTGCACGCTTTTCAGGAAGTGTGCAGGTGAAATGATCGGAACCGGGATTGGGGAAGACAACCACGGCAGGTGATCCACGTTCCTCCGCAATACCGACCATCGATGCACACCCGTATGGCCAATTCTGGTCGTTATAGCCGACCTGTGCGTCGGTATAGCATTCAAGCGTTTCCCCGTACTCAAAAATGATGCACCCACCCGGGAAGATCTCCAATCCGCCCATCGACCCCAATCGTTCGATCATGTGGATGCCGACCCACCCGGGTTGGCCGAGTTCATCGCAATAGGCGATATCCCAAGTTCTGAGCGTCAGACCATCAACGGTCATGCTTCCCGTGCCCGTTACGATCAGCATGCCCAGGTATCCTTGATCACAAACGCTGTCGGCGCCCGGCGGGTACCAGCGATCACCGATCACGGCATCGAAGCGATGGAGGGTGTCCCACTCCCATGTCCCAGTGGTGTTCGTCCATAGCAGCAAGGTGCTGTCCTGAACAGAAGTGAACCGATCGTTATTGATCGTCACGGTATCCATGGTACCCCATGCTGCGATGTAGCATCCCGATTCATGGATGCGCTGTGCGTTCAACCCTTGGAACAACGTGTCGCCCATGTAGGTGCGCACGACCGAGCCACTTGAGGCGAACGCTTGAATGGAATAGTTCCACTGTGCACCCGGAGGGCACCACATCTGGCTTCGTACGGAAAGGATCAGCAGGAACGACAGGGCTGAGAGGAGCGATCGTGCCATGGGTCTGAAGGTTGGTCGTCGAGAAGACGGCGCAACCGTTCCATCCGCTGCTTTCATTCGCCTCAGCGATCCGCCGAGGATGGCAAAGTGCTTAACGCGCCAGCATCACCTTGTGCGCAGCGTAGCCCTCCGAGCCGCGCAGCACAGCGATGTAAACGCCATTGGAAAGTCCCGACAGATCCACTGCCCAACTATCTGCGTGGCGCGCAACGGGCGCTGTTGTCCGTGCACCGGCCGCAGTGAAGATCTCCATCTGCTGAGCCGGATCCATTGACAATGGCTTCACGCTGAGCGAAGCGGCGGCTGCATCGAACGACCACTGCGCCGAAAGCCCATGTTCCGCCACACCCTCGCCTTGTCCCCCGTGCAGATCCACATCATCGTACCAAGTGTCCGTTGATCCTGAACCGAGCGCACTGAACAGCACAATGATCCGTGTTGTCGCTGCGCCTGTGGTGAACGTGATGCTGCCCTGTTGCCAAGTGCTTGTGGCAACGTTCTGCGCGCTCGCCAAGGAGAGGAACGTTGGCAGTACTTCCTCCACTTGCACCAATGTGGAGCCGGCGCCGTAGCCGTAACGACTACCGTCGCCGGCGCGGTACCAATAGCTCAACAAGTAGGTGGTGTTCGCCAGGACATCCACTTCCTGATACCCCCGGTCGTAGCCGCCGCTCGCGGAAGCGCCAAGCCACGATGTGCCCGGGTTCTGTCCACCGTTCTCCAGCATGCTCATGAAACCGTTCCCGTTATGCGCTTGTGCGGGGCCGAGGATGAACTCGCCATCGGTGTTCACGGCTCCCCAGCCATCGAGGGTAGCCGGGTAGAACGGGAGCGGTGTACCCGTAGGTACGCCAAGGGTTGCTGTTTCAAAACCGGGGTTCACGATCAGGTTCTGCGCCATGGCGCCAACGGAGAGGATGGTTGCGGCTGCGATCGAAGCACAGGTGTAGAATGTTCTCATGGTGCAGTTCTTTTTGATGTTGCAAGGTATCGACCACTATTCTCTCACCCATGTTCCGCTGGCCGTGGATCTTCCGGATGGCAGCAGCACGCGGAACCCGTAAAGCCCGGAGGGCAAATGTTCAACTCGGATGGGTGTCCGTTCCCGTTCCATCGGAACACGGAAGATCTCCCGACCGGTCGCGTCGAGCAAGAGGAAGTGCGATCCGGGTTCCGCCGTTCCCGAAAGCACATCCACTGATGTGGAGCCCGGGTTGGGCACAAGTTGAACACCTGTTCCGGTCGGCTCCACCATCACCACGCGCACGGGGGAGAACTCATGGTTGCCATCGGTGTCCACTTGCCGGAGGCGGTAGTAGTTGAACCCGTTCCGTGGCGAACGGTCCAGATGATCGTACCGCCGCTCGCTCATGCTGTTGCCAGCGCCCGGCACCGTACCGATCCATGTGAAGTCACCGCCATCCTCGGAACGCTCCACTTCGTAGCGATCGTTGTTGATCTCGCTCGCGGTGCTCCATTCCAACTTCACACCTTCTACTACGCGACGGGCATCGAAGGAAATAAGTTCGATCGGCAACACCGTGCAATCGAGCGATGCTCCGTTCTGCAGCGTCCAGTTGAGGCTGAAGCCCGTACTGCTCAGCGACCAGTTGCTGATGTACATGAGGTAGACCTGGCCCATGGTCACTTGCATGCCGGGCACCCAGCCACAACGCTGTGGTGGCACCAATGGGCAGGTGTTCAGCGTGCCGGGGATCCCGTAACTCACTGCGGTGCTTGCGAATTGCGGCGGCGAAAAGGTGACGTGCCCCATCCCGGTCGCGTAGCTGCCCGTACTCGCCTGTGTTGCAGGTCCGCTGGAGGCTGCACAGCGCACCGGTGGTCCGGAAGGGGGGCAGATCGACGCGATCGTAGTGCCCGTAGGATAAGGACCCCACACGGCCCAGTCGTAATCGTCCGGTCCCATGGGCGCGATCGCGAAACCGAGATTTCCACTTGAACTGGGCGAGAAAACATACCACGTGCCTTGGTTCTCGATGGGATCAAGGCATCCGCAATTTGAGGCGTTGATGTCCGCGATGTTGCCCGTGTTGGTGGTGTTGTTATTGAAGGAAACGTTGCTGCAGATGGTGATCGCACCGAGACAATCCTCAGGGGGAGCGGGGGGAGGAGTGCAATCGAGCGTGCCTGTGAAACTCACCCCGGCGATCGGCGGTGAGCCGGAATTGAACAGGCCCGAACCACCGAGTGTTAGCGTGTACGAGTTGTCCGTTTGGAAGAGCCCGGAAGCGTTGTAGCTGAGAACGATCACATCGCCGATGAAGGCCCCGATCTGCACCGTGAACGAGGGGACGCCCGCCGGAACAGTGTAGTTCGTGGAAGGGCCGCCGTTGATGCTCACGCTCACGAACGATGTTCCCCAACCGTCCGAGAAGCTGTCGAACAACGTGAGCAGATAAACGCAATCGCCCGCTGGAGGTGTTACGCAGGCGATGGTCAATGGCGCGCATGTAGCGAGGTTCGCACAGGGGAAGGCATCCACGAGCACACGCAGCAGGCCGGTGTACGTGGCCGTCCATGTAACGGACGATTGCAGGCCGAGCGGTCCGCACGCGTCGTCGTTGT
The DNA here is from genome assembly GCA_039931265.1 of Flavobacteriales bacterium. Taxonomy (GTDB): domain Bacteria; phylum Bacteroidota; class Bacteroidia; order Flavobacteriales_F; family PHOS-HE28; genus PHOS-HE28. The sequence goes on along the minus strand of JBDTSG010000102.1, from coordinate 8,418 downwards.
ACCCCATCACCGTTCCACCCGGCTGTTGCCGCAGCGTGATCTCCGTATCGAACGAAGCGCCGCAAGTGCTGAAAGTGTATGTATTGCCGGCCACTACGTTCACCAAGGCGTATTGCCCGCCCTGCACACACGGAACAGAAGTGCTTCCCGGACAGGGAGGCGTGATCGCAGAACCGGTCAACGTGTTGTTGTTGGCACACTGGCCGAACAGCAACGACGACGAGCAGCCGGCGATGAGCAGGAGAAGGGAGCGTATTCTCATTGTGGCAAGCACAGGCCAATGTAGACATCCGCGTTTCTTCCGGGTCATGGATCGGAAAACAGTTGCCCGGCCCGGTCCCGCTGCAGGACGTCAGCACCGCTGGCAGGTCCTCAGTGCTTGGGCGTTGCGCTGGTGAGGGCGGGAACAAGAGCGGAGCGTGCGCGTTCACCCGAGCAACATGCCCCAATACAGGAGCAGCACGACCAACCCGCACTGGCCAACGGTGAAAGCGGTGAGCGCCATGCGGGCAATGGGAGCTCGGGTACCCGATCGCCAACGCCTGAAGGTCCACACGAGCAGCGCACCGACGAGCGCGCAAAGCAGCCACGGCAGGTACACCAACGCTGGCAGGATCTCTTGCACGGCATCGCCCAGCCCGAAGTAGTACACCCCTTCGTTGGTGAGCAGGATGGGCAGGAGAAAGACGATGCACGCGCTGGACACGAGCAATGCGATGTGCAATGCACTTCGGAACGGTGCTTCGCGCTTACGCACGAAGGCGAGGAGGTTGCGGAACAAGGCGACGGTGGCCACGAGGGCGGCGATGAGCGCGCAAGCGAAGAACACCAGGAGCGCATAGTAGAGCCCACGCTCGTGCATGGGTGTGATGTAGGAGACGAGCGCGTCGTACTCCGGTCGCTTGCCGAAGAGCGAGGCCATCTCGATGCTGTGGTCGCCTTTCGCCAATTCAGCCTTCAGGTCGAAGGTGCGCACTTCATTGAAGTCGTGGTAGAAGTACAGGTGGACGAGGCCGCGTTGCAGATCAAGGATGTTCGTGTACAGCGTTCCGTTCCCGAGCTTGGTGCGACACGCCCGCATGCTGTCCATAACTGCAGTGCAGAAGGCGAGTGAAGCATCGGCGCCTTGCGCGATCAGCGCACGTCCTCTCTGGTAACGCGGTATCGGCACTGCGTCGAAATTCTTGCAGGTCGATGGCCTGAAGTTGCCGAGCGCGTACGTCGCGTCGTTCCCGGTGAAGAGCGTGTCGCCTTCCACCACCAAGTAGTCGCCGTTGCGATCCACGAGAACGAGCATCGCGTGGGCGATGAGGCCCATGTCATACTTCCCGAACAAAGCTGCCGCTTCGTGTACCGTGGAGCAGGTGCGCATCACCTGCTGGAGCACGATGGCGAAGTCGCCCAAGGGCAGCGCTTCCTTGCGGGGCATGTACTTGTGCGGCACGCCGAGGCCATCGAACATCAATCCGGCTTCGTTCATGCCGCCTTGGTCGATCATCTCGCGCAGAGGGCTGCCATTGTAGTGACCGAGATACACAGCACCGTATTCACCGTGCTTGCCGTTCTCGAACCGTATGCGCGCGTTGATGCTCCACGCATCCTCGTTGTTGCCCACCAGGGTGTAGCCGTTCTGCGTGACCTTGAAAAAGGTGCAGGCGTTGGATGCCATGGGGAGCATGAACGCAAGGCAGAGTAGGGACCGCATGTGTTCCCGGAATGCAGGTCTTCCCGATCCGTAACAGAGAACGTAAACCTCCGCCCCAACTTTACCCCGTGCCTACGATCAAGCCGGTCAGTTTCCGGAAGCAGCAAGGCCCGGCGTTCGAGTTGGAAGTGACAACGCGCGAAGCACTTCGCAAACGCGGCCTCGAAGACGAGCTTGGCAAACCGTCGCGCCCCGACTTCCACATCATCTTCCACATCACCAAGGGGCGTGGCACGCACACCATCGACTTCAAGCGCTATCCCGTGGAACCCGGCAGCACCTTGTTCGTCTGCAAGGGACAGGTACACATCTTCGATACGCGAAGCAAAATGGAAGGTGTACTGGTGTTGCTCACGGATGCCTTCCTCCAGAAGCATGGCGCACATTCCGTGGCGCTGGCGGATGGTCGTTTGTTCAACTACCATCTCTACTCTCCGCTAGTGGATGCGAAGTCGGCGCGTGCAGAGCAATTGCGCGATCTCTTCCAGGGCATGTTGGGCGAGTACAAGGGTCCCGAGGGTCGCAAGGAGGAAGTGCTTCATCATCTCTTGCAACTGGTCTTGCTGAAGGCTGACCGCGCAAAAGGCTTTTCCTTGAACGATCGCATCACAGGCCGTGTCTACAATGACTTCCTCCGTTTCAAGAACCTTGTGGAGACCAACTACACTCGCACACGCCGCGCGGAGGATTACGCCGAGCGCATGGGCCGCAGTTTGAAGAGGCTGAACGAACTGTGCCGGGCGGCCACCGGCCAAACCGTGAAAGCTTATGTGGATGCACGCACCGTCTTGGAGATCCGCCGCCACATGAGCGTGCGGGACAAGAGCGTAAAGGAGATCGCCTTCGCGCTGGGCTTCGATGAGCCCACCAACTTGGTGAAGTACGTGAAGCGCCTCACAGGTCGCACCCCGGGCGAGCTGTTTTGATCGGACCCTGAGCAACGCCGAAGGCGTGGGCCAAAGGTCGCATGGCGAGCGTGGGACCGAAGGGCCGATTTCTACCATTCGCGGTCCGCTTCGGATACCGCCATTCAGATCATGCAGTGCCTGCTTTGCGTCGTCGAACAGCACACATGAAAGGCACGCCACTTCTTCTTGCCGCAATGCTCCTCGCATCCTGCGGAACGCCGCAACCCGAACAAACCCCAACACCGAACGAGAACATGGAAACCACCACCGCATTGAGCAACAAGCAGATGGCCGCGGACCTGATCCGCAGCATCGAGACCGGCGATCACGTGCCCATCGCGTATATCAACCCGGAGAAATACATCCAGCACAACCTAATGGCCGCCGATGGCCTGGCTGGTTTCGGTGAACTGATGAAGATGTTGCCGCCCGGTGGCGCAAAGGCCAAGGTGGTGCGCGCCTTCCAGGATGGCGACTATGCGCTCGTACACGCGCAATACGACTTTTTCGGCCCGAAGGCAGGCTTCGACATCTTCCGTTTCGAGGATGGCCGCATCGTGGAGCATTGGGACAACCTGCAGGAGATCGCTGCACCGAACCCCAGTGGCCATACCCAGTTCGATGGACCGACGGAAGCGACCGATGTCGAGAAGACCGAAACCAACAAGACGCTCGTTCGCGACTTCCTCCAGAACATTTTGGTGGAAGGCAAAATGGAAAAACTCGCGGGCTACTTCGACGGCGACAACTACACCCAGCACAACACCATGATCGGCGATGGCCTGAGTGGATTGGGTTCAGCGTTGCAGGCCCTGACGAAACAAGGTATCACGATGAAGTACGACAAGATCCACATGGTGCTGGGCGAGGGCAACTTCGTGCTGGCCGCGAGTGAAGGCACCTTCGGTGGCAAGCCTACCGTGTTCTATGATCTGTTCCGCGTGCAGAGCGGCAAGATCGCCGAGCATTGGGACACGATTGAAACAGTGCCGCCGCAGAGCGAATGGAAGAACCAGAACGGCAAGTTCTGATCACTGCGAGCGTTCAGTGAAAGTGAACGCCCCTGGCCGCGAGGTCGGGGGCGTTTTGCGTGTGCTTGGTGGCTTGATCTTCACACCTTGGGTCTGTGCCCGATACGTTCACCCTATATCCCAGCCCCGCCCGATCCCCAAGCACAAGCTCCGCGTTGTTACCACCGCTGCGTTGCGCCAGTACAGTTCCGGTACGTTGAGCAAAAGTACTCAGTACGTTGAGTAAAATAGCTCAATTGTCGGCCTACGCCAATACCATTGATGCAGGCTTCATCAAGAACGTCTCCAAGTCGATGCCGCCTTCACCGATCAACAACGAGCGCGCAGGCTTGAACGCATCGTGGAACGCAGCCATGCCGGGCAAGGCATTGCGCACCTTACCGCTCTTCACCTCGATGGCCGTGAGCTTGGTGCCGCGTTGCACCACGAAGTCCACTTCGCGATCACCCTCGCGCCAGTAGAAGACTTCGTAACCCTCATCACGTGCGCCACGCAGCAGGTGGGCACCCACGGCGCTTTCGACCACACGGCCCCACAGTGCGCCGTCCCTCTTCGCTTGTGCTAACGAGATGCCCATGGGCGCGGTGAGCAGGCCGGTATCATGCACCATCCACTTCGGGCTGCTGGCTCGTTGGCGCACCTTCTGGCCCGCGTACTTGCGCATAGGTGTTAGCAGGCCCACTTGGCTTGTGAGTTCACCATACCAACTTAACGTGGTGGTATTGCCCGCATCGTGCAGTTGGCCCAGCATCTTGGTGTAGCTCAGTTCCTGGCTGCTGTAGCTGCAACCCAGCTCGAACAGCCGCCGCAGCAGCGCGGGCTTGTCCACGCGGGTCATCTGCAGCACGTCACGGGCGATGCTCGTCTCGATCAAGGTATCGCGCATGTAAGCGCGCCACCGGGCGAGGTCGCGCACCAATTTGGCCGCGCCGGGATAGCCGCCATGGAACACGTAGCGGTCAAGGTCCCAGCCGAAGGCGGCATGCATCTCCGAGTACGACCATTGCTGCATACGCACCAGCTCGAAGCGGCCCGCGAGGCTCTCTTGCAAGCCTTGTTGCATCAGCAGAGGCGATGAACCCAGTAGCACCACTTTCAGTTTGATGCCTTTGCGTGTGTCCTCGTCCCAGCGCGCTTTTACGGCATCGCTCCAGCGGGGAACCTTCTGCACCTCATCGATCACCAGCACCGCGCCTTTGCGCTTGTCGCGCTGGGCCAGCAGTCGGGCGGTGTCCCACTGCCGCGCGATCCACGCCGTGTTCTGCGCATCGGGGTCGTCGGCGCTGGCTTCGTGGGCCTCCAGCTCCAGATCCTCCAGCACCTGGCGCACAAGTGTGCTCTTACCCACCTGCCGTGGACCGGCCACCACTTGCATGAAATGGCGCGGGCCGGCGAGGCGTTTGAGCAGGAGGGAGTGTTGGGGACGGATGTAGGCCATGGCGCAATATTACTCAATACGTTGAGTAAAAGTACTCAGTGTAGTGCGTAATGTTAGGGAGTGAAGGACTGGTGTGAGACCAAAGTGAGTATACGTCACGACCGCATAGCGCGTCTTGGCCCTATGTCTTTCGTCCAAGCCCCCGCCCTACGTCCCCAAGCACAAGATCCGCGCGTAACCGAAGCCAGTCTCTTGGACGGCCACGATGCCGACAATAACATTATGACGCTTCATCCAGGCCACGGGCGCCGACTGGCATTGGCAGTGACATCCTCTGGCCGTTGACAGGTCGAGAACACTGATCCGCCAGGGCGGCGAAGGCAATGGCACACGGCAGATCCTTGACATAACCATAGAGCCGAGCGCCGGGGACTTCGCCCCCGTGCGGGAGTTGAGGAGATCTTGTGCTGCACGTCGCGCCCTTAACCTGTCCCTGCCAGCTCGATATCTTCACAGCATGAAAGGCATCGACAACATTCCAGCCCGGCGCATCCCCAGGCAGCAGCGCTCGCGGCAAACGGTGGAGGCTGTTCTTGCTGCCGTCCCCTTGGTTGTGAAACGGCATGGGGCAGCTTCGATCACGACGAACCGCATTGCCGAGGTTGCAGGGGTCAGCATCGGCTCCCTTTATCAGTACTTCCCGGACAAGCGGTCGGTCTTCAGTGCGTTGCATGAGCGCCATGTCGGGGACGTTCGACACATACTGGAACGCTATGTTGAAACCCACCGGTCAACGTCGTTCAGCGGATCCGTTGTCGGCCTCGTCGAGGAGCTGGTCGATCTGCACTGCGTCGAGGCCGAACTACACCAGCTGATCTCCGCATCGGCTAGTGAGAGCCCGGAGCATTTTCGCAGTGCGCTGCGAGCGGTGTTCGAGCAAGCCATCGCCCGCTGCGGCACTGAAGACATGAACCGCATCTTGTCCGTCCTTCCGAGTCTGGTCGAAGGCGTTGTCCACGGGGTGACGTTGTCTCCGTTCACATCCAGCGAGGCCAAGGGCGACGCGGTAAATGCGACCCTCGCCTACCTAACCCTCCATCCCGAACTGGGACGATAGATCGCCTTTGGTCTCAACGATCCCGAAGCAAGGATCCGGTCATCGGCGTCGGCCCACATTTTTGGTAAAACACCTAACGTTCTCGCCGATCCAATTGCCAAAGCTCCTTGGCGCACGACCGAGCGCTTTCTGCACGCCGCCACTTACCGTAGCGAGCCGACCCTCGCGAACGGCCCGCCAGATATCGACCAGCGCATCGGCATAGACGCGATCGGCCCAAATCAGCGCATCGGCCAATGCATCGGCGTCAGACAGGGTTTCATAGCGAATGGGCTTGCCTATCGCTTCACCGATCGCTGAGGCCATCGCTCTGTAGCTCATCGCTTTGGGGCCTGTAATGACCAGCGAGCCATTCCGTGCTTCCGCATGAAGTAACGCCGACACAACGACGTCGGCAATATCGTCCGGGTGTATAAAGGCGATCTTCCCTTCGCCGGTCGATGAGTAAAGCACCCCGTCGTCGCGGATCGGGTCCGCCCAGCTCAACGCATTCGACATGAATGCTGCTGTTCGAATGAACGTGTAGGGCACGCCACGCGCTCGAATAGCCTTCTCTCCCCGCGCGTGCCAAGGACCGGTTCCCACGCCGTTGCTGACGTCGAGCGTTGAGAGCTTAACGAGATGCTGGATGCCTGCATCGTGTGCCGCTAGCGCACATGTGCGGTCCCGCTCTCCCAAGTCGGGGCCGGTGTTGACCAGGAAAAGAACGTCAAACCCTTGGAACACCTTCGCCAAGTCAGTGCGCGAGGCCGACAGGTCACCCACCCGGATCTCAACAAGATCACCGAACAGCTTAAGCGCTTTCTTGGCATCGCGGGCAAATACGCTCGGCCTCTCGCCTGCTTCTATAAGACGCTTTGTGACCAAAGAGCCGATGTTCCCGGTCGCGCCAGTGATCAGGTATTTCATGACAGCTCAGACCAAGCCCGAATGATCTCAAGCGCAATTCGTTGCTGTCCCGCCTGCGTGAAGTGGAGCCCATCCTCCATCAGCACCTCACTCAACGATGATGCATCAAGCCGTTGGAACAAGTCGATGACCGGATCACCTAGACCCTTCATGGCCGTCGCGATCTGCGCGATGTCCTCGTTGCGAAAGCGCACACCGAAACGAGACAGCGCCCAATGTTCGGACACTTGGTTCTCATTGACCGCAACCGGCGTGATCCACATGCACCGCGCTCCCGTCTCGCTCATAACGCGGGACCGCATTTCGGCAAGGTTCCGCGCGGTCTCTTCGTGATGAACGATCGTCTTGGTGGGTCCAGGGCCTTGCGTCCGTGCGTCGTTCATCCCGATGAAGAACAGGACCCAGTCCGGATCGCCAACGAGCACTTCGTTGATCCGGACCAGCCCGTGGGTGGTGGTATCGCCGCTTACTGCGCTTGCCACTACGGAGATGTTGTCATCAGGCCGCCGGTCCTTGATCGCCTCTTGCAGTATTACCGCCCAAGACTGTGGATCCGACGTGCGACTGTCACCAAAAGCGAAGATCCTAGCACCGTTGCTCAGAGGGAGCCGATCGATCATTGCGCCCACATCGGATCCTGCCAGAAGCATTCGTGCCGACGCTTTCGCGCCCGCAGCGAGCTCAGCAAGCTCCGCCGAATAGTAACCTTGGTCCAGCCCCAGCAATGCGGCGCGGGTTTGCTCAGTGAGCGATGCCGCCCCCGGAAGTGATGCCACTGTCCGCTCAGGTTGAAAGACCTTCACCATCCAGTGCATTTGCTCGTTTGACATTTTCATCAGAATGGGATCCTCTTGTTTTATCAGAGGACTGCAAGGCTATCGACCAAGCGACCGTTCATCAACTCGCGTTTGGACAGCATAGAACCGTTGAAGTATGTGGCGATGGGAAGCTGTTGCTCAGGTTTCTTGGGCCGTGCGTCTCGATCGTCGACTACATCTTGCCGCAGATGCCGCGCCTACATACGCTGTTCAGAGCCGGTGGTAAGTCCAAATCCTCCTGATCGCCCTCCGCCGGGTAAATTCGCACCATGTCGATGTACGTCCAAGCTCCGCCCTACGTTCCCAAGCACAAGATCCGCGTCGTTACCGCCGCCAGTTTGTTCGATGGCCACGATGCTGCCATCAACATCATGCGGCGGATCATCCAGGCCACCGGCGCCGAGGTGATCCACCTGGGGCACGACCGCAGCGTGGAAGATGTGGTGAATACCGCGATCCAGGAGGACGCGCACGCCATCGCGATGACGAGCTACCAAGGCGGGCACAACGAGTACTTCAAGTACATGTTCGACCTGCTCAAAGAGAAGGGCG
>JBDTSG010000101.1:0-114822 GCA_039931265.1 Flavobacteriales bacterium | reverse complement strand
CGTTCTCCGGGTTCAACCGGCGGCTGATGAACTTGGCGTTGTACTCCTTGATGTTCCGCACCTGCGCGTTCTTCAGCAGTTCGTAGCGGTCGTCCATCTCGATGCACAAACTGTTGAGCGTGGCCACCACCTTCTTGGTATCGGTGATGATGGCGTCGCTATCGCCCGGCAGCTTGGCCAGGAAGTGCCGCTCGATCTTGTTGAAGAGGGTGAGTTCCACCTTCTTCGGATCCACCAGCACGAACTTGATCTGGCTCGGGTGTTTCTTGTAGAGCAGCGACACGAGGATCGCGTTCAAGCCCACCGATTTCCCTTGGCCCGTTGCACCCGCCATCAGCAGGTGGGGCATCTTGGTAAGGTCGGTAATGAAGGTTTCGTTGGTGATGGTCTTGCCCAGCACCAGCGGCAGGTCCATGGTGCTGTTCTGGAATTTCTCACTGGCCAGCAGCCCGCGCATGCCCACCATCTGCGGTTTGCTGTTGGGCACTTCAATGCCGATGGTGCCCTTGCCCGGGATCGGCGCAATGATGCGGATGCCCAACGCGGCAAGGCTCAGCGCGATGTCGTCCTCGAGGTTCTTGATCTTGCTGATGCGTACGCCTGCTTCAGGCACGATCTCGTACAGCGTAACGGTGGGCCCGATGGTCGCCTTGATCTTGGCTATGGCGATGTTGTAGTGGGAGAGGGTCTCGACGATGCGGTCCTTGTTCGCCTCCAGTTCTTCCTTGCTCACGGTCAACTCGCCACTGCCGTGGTCCACGAGCAGATCCAACGGTGGCAATTCGTAATCGCTGAGGTCCAGCTTCGGGTCGTACTCGCCGAACTGCTGCAGCTTGTTCTCGATCTCCGCTTCGCTCAGCGTCTTCTCCTCGGCATTGGCCACTACGGCCATCCCATCGACCACGATCGGCATGGGCGGCAGGATGGGATCGATCGCGAGGTCTTCCGCCTCGACGTCCTCCACTTCCAATTCCAATTCGTCCTCTTCCCCGGTCTCTTCTTCGCTCGCTTCCACTTCCAACTCCGTGGCGTCGGCTTCCACGGGAACCGCTGCCACCACCGGAACAGGCACTTCGTTCTCCACCACTTCCATCTTCAGTGAGTTCTTCTTCACTGGTTGCTGCTCGTCATCGCGAGGCTCGGCGACGCGATCCATTTCAGGCTCCACTGCCACAGTCTTCTTCTCGAACAAGCGCATCACCCAGTCGAACGACGGGTTGAACATGTACATGGTGAACGCACCGGCCGCGAGGAAAAGCACCGCCCCGGCACCCACCTGGCCCATCATGCTCTGCATGTGCGCATTGATGGTGGCGCCGATGCCGCCGCCCATGAAGCCCCATTCACCTCGGAAAATGAAGCCCAGCAACGCAGGCAGCCACAACAACGCCATCAACGACCAACGGATCGTTTTGCCTTTGGGCAACAACCAAGTGCCCAACAGGATGCGCACACCACCGAGGAAACTCCACAGCACGAAGGCGAATGATGCGATGCCGAACCAGCCGTGCATGAATTTGTGCGCGAGCAGGGCGCCCAGCTTGCCGAGCCAGTTCTCCACGTGCACATCCTTGCTGAAGAATTCGCTCCACGGCCGGGCCATCAGGTCCTGGTCCGTCTTCCACGTGAAGAGGTAGCTGGTGAAAGCCGTCAGCAACAGGCCGGAGGTAACGATCAGGAAGAGGCCGAAGGCCTTGTGCGTGCGCTCATCGGCCACGAAGGCTTTGAAGCGGGCCATTTTGCTTTCGCCCTTCGCCTCGGACTTCTTGTTGGAACGGGTGCGCTTGGGCGCCGGTGCGGTTTCTTCTTCCTCCGGTGTTTCGCGGAGGCTGTTCTTGGTGGCCACGGGAATGCTGTGCTTTCGGTGAGGGTCGCAATGCACGAGAACGCGTGCATACGCGAGACGACCAAATTGCGGGGCACGCCAAGGCTCAACGGCCAAAGCCCGCAGCTATTATGAACAGGGGATCGGGGAAAGGGAGAAAGGGCAGTGGGCAGTGCGCTTCAGCAGTAGGCATCGCCTTGCAGGAAGGAGCGGTGCAATACCGAAGCACGTTCCTCCCTTTTTGACCCTCTCATTGGGAGAGGGCAGGGTGAGGCCCTCAGATGCTGAACGTGCCGAGCACTTCCGTCAGCTCGTGCTGCAGCACTGCGGCAGGCACGGGCTCATGGTCGGTCTTCACCTCGAATTTCCTGGGGTCCACGGCGCCAGGGGTGATGCTGATGGCGCTGAGGTGCATGCGCATGCCGTATTGCACCACAGTGTAGCGCAGCAGCACGCCGGGGATCTGCTTGTAGGGCCCGAACCAGTTGGGGTCTTTCATCTCTATCCGATCGGTGTACCACAATTCGATCTCGGGTTGGTCCAGCCCATCATAAATGGCGATCGCCTTCTTGCAGGGATAGCCGGCAATGGTGTCGGTCTCGTTCGTCCACAGGATGGCCATTGCCGGTTCCTCCTTGTTGAACACGGCCATGTCCTTTTCAACGAGGTGGCTCACGAGTTTCTTGCTCAGGACGCTCAGGTGGTAGTCCATCTGCCGCCGCTCGTTGTTGGTGATCATGCTCGTGCGGAAAACGCCCATACCCGCGGTGAGTTCAGCAGCCTGCTGCGTTTCGCTGAAGGTGAGCGTCGTCTTTTCCGGCAGCATGCCGGCCATGAGACCTTCGGGGTCGTAATCGGGGAACGTGAGGGCGTACTCGATCACACCTTCAGTGAGCTTCTTGTGGAGCAGGCCGCTGCTGCAGCTGTTGGCCAGCAGTATCACCGCTGCACCGCCAAAAACCGCCGGACCGTACTTGATGATGAGTGTTCGCATGGAAGGTCGTTGTGAAAGAGTGGGCTTGGAACGCAGATAGCCTCCCTACGGTTCCAAAGGGAAGCCCCGGCCAAAGCGCGTGGCCGTTGGTCAACGCCGGTTCTTGGCAGGTTCCGGACCGGTCGTTGGGCCTCCCAGCAGCCCCGGCTACCTTCGCCGCCGCCCCACCGTACCCGGTAAGGGGCTTCACAATGGATGTACGATTGATAGAAGCCGCCAGCGAGATCGGCGCGGGCAAGCGCGGTGCGAGCATGGGCATGGCAGCCATGCGCGTGGCCGCATGGAAGTTGGGCAGCGAGCTTTTCGGACATGCCGAGGAGAGCATCCTGCGCGATGAGAACGATGTGCTTTACGAGGATGACCGTAGCCCGAACGCCCACCACATCGACGGCTTGATCCGCTTCGAGAGCGATCTGGCCTATGAGGTATACAAGTACCTGCGCAACAATGTTTTTCCGATCGTGGTCGGAGGCGATCACTCCATCGCCATCGGTTCCGTTTCGGGTACCAAAATGGCTTTTCCGGAACAGCGTGTCGGCGTGATCTGGATCGACGCCCACGCCGACCTCCACAGCCCCTTCACCACCCCCAGCGGCAACGTGCACGGAATGCCTTTGGCGCTGCTCATGGACATTGAGAACAAGAAGCAGCGCCGCAACAAACCCAGGGTCTACACCTTGGATGTGTGGGACCGCCTGCGGAAGATCGGATCCAGCGGCCCGAAGCTGCTGCCCAGCGACTTGGTGTTCATCGGCCTGCGCGACTATGAGAAAGAGGAGGCGGCCATCATCAAGGAGTTCGGTATCAAGGTGATCACGGTGAAAGACCTGCGTGAGAAAGGAGCGGCGGCCGTAGTGAAGGAAACCATGGCCTACTTGGCCGCTTGCGATCGTGTGCACGTGAGTTTCGATGTGGACAGCCTGGATCCCACGATCTCCATTGGTACGGGCACGCCGGTACCCGACGGGCTGTTCTTGGAGGAAGCCCGCGATCTGCTCTCCGGCCTCTGTGCCGATACGAAGACCGCAACCCTCGATGTGGTGGAGATCAATCCCGCGCTCGATACCGGCAATGCCATGGCCGAGGCGACCCTCAACATTTTGGAACCCCTGCATGTGATCCTCCGGAACCGATGATCGACCAGTGCGCCTCGAATGTGATCCTGATCCGCCCGGTCGGCTTCGGCTATGATCCCGAAACCGCGCCGAGCAATCCGTTCCAGCACAAGAGCAACGATCCCGACATCCGGGCCAAGGCCGAAGCCGAGTTCGATGGGCTGATCGCCGCACTGGACAATTGCGGGATCGGCATTACCGTGCTCGATCCGATCGACCCCACGGCGCCCAATGCGGTGTTCCCGAACAACTGGTTCAGCACGCACGAGGATGGTACCGTTGTGCTTTACCCCATGTGCACGCCCAGCAGGCGCCGCGAGCGCGACCGCCAATTGGATGATCTGCTCGACGCGTCCGGTTTCAAGGTGCGCCGCATGATCGATCTGACCACGTTGGAAGCCGACGACCGCTTTCTGGAAGGCACCGGCAGCTTGGTGATCGACCGGCAGCGTGGCGTTGCGTACGCGGCCATGGGCCCACGCACCACCGAGCGCGCCGTCAACTACTGGTGCGGTGCGCTGCAATGCGGCCCAGCGCCGTTCCTGGCCACCATGGACGGCACGCTTACCGGCCAGCCCATTTACCACACCAACGTGCTCATGAGCATCGGCGAGAAGTTCGCCGTGGTGTGCATGGATGCCATTCCCTATCCCGTGGAACGCGACGATGTGCGCGATGAGCTTGGGCGGGGCGGCAAGGAGGTGATCACCATCAACCGTGAGCAGATGATGGGCTACGTGGCCAACCTGCTGCAGTTGAAGAACGGGAACGGTGAATCCTTCATCGTGATCTCCGAAAGTGCCTTCGGCCTGTTGCAACCGGAACAACGCATGGCGCTGGAGCGGTACGGTAAGCTCATGCCCGTGCCCATTCCCACGATCGAGGAAGTGGGCGGTGGCAGCGTGCGCTGCATGATCGCCGAGAATTTCCTTCCCCGCCGCTGATCCGGCGAAGTCCCTTCCTTCGCATCCGATGTTCCAAGACAGACTTCAAGCGCAGCTCGTTCCTGCCATCCAGCAGGCCTTCCAACGTTTGTTCAACCACGCGCTGGAGGCGAAGGCGCTCACCTTTCAGCCTACACGCCCGGAGTTCGAGGGCGATGTGACGATCAACGTCTTCCCCTTCCTGAAGGCCAGCAAACTCGGCCCGGAGCAAACGGCCAATGCCATCGGGGAGGATCTGAAAGCGAACCTGCCCATCGTGGAACGCTTCAATGTGATCAAGGGCTTTCTCAACATCGTGATCAGCGACGCCTATTGGTCGGGTTTCCTGCAAGAGGCGGGCAAGAGCGACATCCTGCAATTCCCCCCCACCGGGAAGAAGGTGATGGTGGAGTACGCCAGCCCGAACACGAACAAGCCGCTGCACCTCGGCCACCTGCGCAACATTTTCCTTGGGCACAGCGTGAGCCGCATCCTGCAGTCCACCGGCAATGAGGTGGTGCGGGTGCAAGTGATCAACGATCGCGGCATCCATATCTGCAAGAGCATGTTGGCTTGGCAGAAGTTCGGCAACGGCGAAACGCCGCAAAGCAGCGGGCAGAAGGGCGATAAGCTGGTGGGGAAGTACTACGTGGCTTTTGACAAGACCTACAAGCAGGAAATCGAACAGTTGGTGGGTGCGGGGAAGCCGAAGGAGATCGCTGAGAAGGAGGCCCCGATACTCATCGAGGCTCAAGCCATGTTGGTGAAGTGGGAAGCGAACGACCCGGAAGTGCGCGCGCTCTGGGAGAAAATGAACGGCTGGGTGTACGAGGGCTTCAACGCGAGCTACGAACGCATGGGCGTGGAGTTCGACAAGCTGTACTACGAAAGCCAGACCTACGTGCTCGGCAAGAACGACGTGCTGGAAGGGCTGAAGAAGGGGGTGTTCTACGAAAAGGACGGTGCGATCTGGGTGGACAATACGCCCGAGGGCCTCGATGAGAAAGTGCTGCTGCGCCGCGATGGCACCAGCGTGTACATGACACAAGACCTCGGCACCGCGATCAAACGTTTCGAGGAATACCCCGGACTATCGCAGCTCATCTACACCGTGGGCAACGAGCAGGATTATCACTTCAAGGTGCTGTTCATCATCCTTAAGAAGCTCGGCTTCTCGTGGGCCAACGAGCTCTTCCACCTCAGCTATGGCATGGTGGACCTGCCCAGTGGCAAGATGAAAAGCCGCGAAGGCACCGTCGTGGATGCCGACGATATCATGGAGGAGATGGTGGTGGAAGCCCGTAACACCGGGGAGCAGCTGAGCAAGCTGGACGACTTCAGCGCGGCCGACAAGTCGCAGCTCTTCGAGCAGATCGGCATGGCCGCCCTCAAGTACTTCCTGCTGAAGGTGGACCCTAAGAAGCGTATGCTCTTCGATCCCGCCGCAAGCATCGACCTTCAAGGGCATACGGGGCCTTTCATCCAGTACACCTACGCACGCACGAAGAGCCTATTGCGCAAAGCGGGAAGCACGGACGAACCGCCACATGAGCCAATGGCCACATGGCCCCTCCTTCCCGAAGAGCGCGCTGTGATCAAGCTGCTGCACCAGTTCCCCGCTGTGTTGCAGGAATCGGCGACACGGCTCGATCCGTCCTCGATCGCCAACCATGCATACGAATTGGTGAAGGCATACAACAGCTTTTACCAGATCGTGCCCGTGCTAAAGGAAGAGGATAGCGCCAAGCGCAACTTCAGGTTGGGCCTGAGCGCTGTTGTTGCGAAGGCCACCCAGAAGGCCATGTGGTGCTTGGGCATCGAAGTGCCTGAGCGGATGTGAAGCTGTTCGCCGCTGTGTTGGTGAACGAACCGTGTTCACATGCTTGGGATCCTCTTCAAGATGATCACGGATGCCTCTGCGTTCCTCTGCGCCTTCGCGGTTCTGCGATGATGGCCAGCGTGCTCAGAATTTCGGGCAAGGCACCGCACGGAACTTCTTCGCAGGACTGCGCTTGGGCCATTCGTACGTAATGCTGATCTCGTGCGCACCACCGCTCTTGGTGCCCAACCAGCTGATCGTTACGTCGTAGCTGTACGCAATGCGTAGCTGCTTGTTGGTTTCGTACCCAACGAGCAGGATGATCGCGTCATCGTTCGGATAGCCGGGCGCGTAGGCTTTGAGGCCGGGCAGCCCACGGTACCAGATCCCGCCCGTAATGTCTTTGTGGGTGATGTAGGCGCCAAGGTCCAGTTGGTCCCACTTGCCTTGTGCCTTGTAGTACGCGGCAAGCGTGGCGAACGACGAGCTACGGCGCATCTTCTTGCCATCGATGGGCATGCGGTAACCGGTATGCACGCTCGTGCGGATCGGCAGTCGTGCGTCACCTCCGTTCATCAGCGATTGTTGCGGGCGGTTGAGGTGGCTCAACGAGGTGCCGATCCAGAACTGCTCGGTGTAGTACATGCCACCGGCGCCCATATCGAAGTAGCTCGTGCGCTCGATCAAACTGCTTTCTATGCTCGTCGCGGCATTGTCGCGGATCACCTGGTCGGCGAACAGCACATTGGTCGGGTCGTAGTCGCGCATGGTGTAACCCAGCTTCAACCCGAAGCGAACGGAACGGTGGCGATCGATCGGAGCCTCGTAGGCGTAGTTCACAGCAACGTGCGTGAAGGCCAGGTTGTGCGAACCTGCTTGGTCGCGCATGGCCATGATGCCATACCCATGGTGCATGTTCTCCGTGCGGTGATCGTAGCTCAGGGCGTACGTATCGAAGCCTTTCGGCAACCCTGTCCATTGCGTGCGGTAGTTGAGGATCGCGCGCTCCTGTACCGTGTTGCCCGTGAGGGCAGGATTCAGATACAATGGAGCAGCATAAAACTGGCTGAGTTGCGGGTCCTGCGCACGGAGTGATCCGTAGGTCAGGGCAATTGCAGCCAGGAAAGCGGTGTAGCGTTGCTTCATGGCTTATCGGAACAAGGTGATGTCGCCCATGCGTTCCACTTCGCGGTCGTCCACGAACGTTACGTGCAGGGTGTAAGCGTATGCGTCCTGCTGGCTCATTTGGCCACGGTAGTAGCCGTCCCAGCCTATGCGTATGTCATTGGTTTCGAACACCAATTCGCCCCAACGATCGTAGATGCGCATGTTGAAGTCTTTCACGAACCGGATGAAGGGGTAGAACACGTCGTTGCTCAGATCGTTCGGATCGTAGCCACCGCCGTTGCCGCCGCCCGGGTTCGGGGTGAAGCCCGTGGGGATCGTGATGTCATACACCGGTGTGATCTCCACGGGGTGTGTCACGTCCCCGCTGCAGCCGTTCGCATCCGTCACGGTCAGCGTCACGTCGTACACCCCGATGTTGTCGTATGTGTGCGTGGGGTCCGTATCCGTGCTGTTGTTGCCATCGCCGAATTCCCATACAAGTGTGAGCGCTGCGCCCGGGCTTTGGTCGGTGAACTGGATCGGTTGATTGACGAAATCGGTGATGAACGTGCTAGCGGTAAAGGCCGCAGTAGGCGAGGGGTAGGCCGTGACAAGTCCGGTGTTCACGGCATTGGCGCTGCACCCATTGGGCGTTGTTACCGTGAGCATTACGTTGTACGTGCCCGCGCCGTAGGTATGGGTCGGTGCCACATCGGTGCTGGAGTTGCCATCGCCGAATTGCCAGAGGTAGCTGACGTTCTGCGTGGTCAAGCTATCGGGCATCTGTACCATCAGTGGTTCGCAGCCTACCGCGATCACAGGGGGAAGCGTGATCGTGGGCGGTACATCGAGGATCAATTGCACACTGCCGCTCATCGTGTTGCCGCATTCGTCGGTCACGATCACGTTCAGTGTTTGGTTGTTGTAAACCGGCACGGTGAAAGGACCGTTGCCCGTGGCGCCCAACTCGGGCCACATGATCGTGTAGTTGCCGGGGTAATTGTTGAGCGTGGCACTTACAGTTGCGCTTTCACCCGGGCACGCGATCGTATCGCCGTACACATCCAGGTTGGCCAGGGACAGGTCGAGCACGGTTACTTGCTCGAAGATCACCGGCGAGTTGCAGCCGTTGCCATCGGTGGCGCTCACCGTTACGATCTGCGTGGCAGGGAAGGAGTAGGTGATCGGTGAACCCAAGCCGATGCCGTTCCAGGTGATCGTGTAAGCGCCCGTACCGCCGCTGGCTTGCGCGCTCATTACCACGGGTGCGTTCACGCATACCGTGTCGGGTATTTGGGCGATCAACGCGATCGGTGCAGGGGCAGTGAGCGTTGTGCTCGCCTGTGTTGTGCAGTTGTTGGCATCCGTGATCACCACGATGTAGTTGCCGGTGCTCAGGCCGATAGCTATCGCACCGGTCTGGCTGTTGGCATTGGCGCTCCATTGGTAGGTGTACCCGGGAGTTCCGCCCGTTGCCGTTACGGTTGCAGTGCCGTTATTGGAGTTGGCGCACGTCGGGTTGATCGTGGTCATGCTCGCGCTCGCCAGAGGAGGCGGCTGCGGCACGAAGGCGCTGAGCGTTATGGAGCAACCGTACTGGTCCGTTACCAGCACCGACCAGTTGCCGCTCGGGAGGCCGACCGCAGTGCTCGTGGTCTGTGCTGCGGGATCGTTCCACTGGTAGGTATTGCCCGGAATATTGGGCGTGTAGATCGCGGTGCCCGTACTACCACCGTTGCAGGCCACACCGTTCACTGCGATCGCAGCGTTCTGGAACGTGGTCGGCAGGATGATCTGCACGGTGTCCACATCCTGGGGGCATGTCGTGTTGCCGGTCGTGCTCAGATACAGCGTTGCGCTACCGCTCGCGATCTCAGCAGCAGTAGGGGTGTACTGCGGATTCAGCCCACCACCGAAGAAGGTGCCGCTACCGCTCCACGTACCACCTGAAGCATTGACCACGCTGCCGGTCAATTGCAACGGGAAGGCGCCGTTGCACACGATCTGGTCGGGGCCTGCTTGTGCCACGTTGGGCTGGCCAGCTGCCAACACGTTGGCCGTGGTCATTGCCGGAGCGCAGCCGTTCGCATCGGTCACCTGCACGGTGTACGTGCCCGCGCCCACGGTGATCGTAGCCGTCGTGTCGCCATTGTTCCAGGAGTACTGGTAGGGTTGCGTACCACCGTTCACGGTGATGGTCACACTACCATTACCCTGTCCCGCGCAGCTCTCGTTCACCACCTGAACGTTACCGATGCTGATGGCTTGGGGTGCGGTTATGCTTGCGCTCATCGTGGTATCGCAACCCAGCGGGTCGGTAACCGTCACGCTGTAGTTGCCCGCACCAAGACCGATGGCGGTGGCACTGTTCTGTACCGGGTTGGTGTTCCACTGGTAACTGAGCACGGGGCTGTTCGGTATGAACGACACGCTGCCGTTCGTGCCGCCGTTGCAAGAGGCGTTCGTACCGCCGATGTTCGCGCCGATAAAGGCGTTCGCATAGCTCACATGCACCGTATCGATATCCGGCGGGCATCCGCCGTTACCGGTCGCGGAGAAATACAGGTCCACGCCGCCGCTGTTGATCTCGCCCTGAGTGGGGAAGTACTGCTGTGAGCCACCGAGACCTCCGAAGGCACCACTACCACCGCTCCAATCCAATCCGCTCGTGTTCGTACCGGTCCCGTTCACCAAAGTGGCCCCGCCCATGCATACCGTAAGGTTGTTGCCGCCGTTCGCAACGGGCGGTTGTGTGGTGTTCACGCCTACTGTGGCCGGCGCGCTCACACAGCCATTGGCATCGCTCACCACAACTGTGTAGGAGCCTTGGCCAACGTTCACGCTGTCGCTGTTCTGTGGCAATGTGCCCCAGTTGTACTGGAACGGTGCCGTTCCCTCGGTCACATCAACGCTCACACTGCCATCGTTCATGCCGACACAACTCTCATCGGTGCTTTGTGCTGTGATGAAGATCCCGTCGATGACGGTCACCTCGTACACGTAGATCTGGAAGGCCGGGATCGGGCAGGCACCGTCGTCGACGGTTACGATGAACGGATAGAAGCCGCTCGTTCCCGGAGAACCCGTCCAGCAAACGGTGCACGTGATCGGGTTCGTGCCGGTGAAGCTGAATGTTGCGCCGGGCAAGCTCTGTTGCACGTTCGTAACCGCGTCCAAGATGTTGTTGGCGTTCGCGTCGCTGATGATGAAGTCGAAGCAGATGTTGCCGCTTTCACACACCTGTATGGCGTTCGGGCCGGTCTGCGCTGCCGCACCGCTCACGTTCCCTATCACACCAGTGGTCGGATCGGGCGGTACGTTGCTGCACGGGTATGCGATGAACTGCATGTCGCGCATTACGCTGCCAAGCCAGTTGCCCAAACTGTCGTAGCTGTTCACTTCCACAACCACCACCCAATTGCCCGCAATGGTGGGCGTGAAGCTGATGAGGCCGGTTTGTTGATCGAGCGTCAGGCCCGTGATCGGTTGTGTGGGTGAGTAGGGCGCTACATAGCCGATGGGTGCTGCCCCTTGGCCCATGGCTTGGATCAGCGTGTACGTCAGCGAGTCCCCTTCGGGATCGAACGCACCGAGACTGTAGGTAACAGGGTAGTTGAGGCAGACGTAAGGACTGGCGATACTGGTGAACTGAGGAGAGTCTTCGCACTGGCCGCCTGAGTTGTCCAGGACGGCTTGCACGTACATCTGTTCGTTGTTCGGGTTCTGCAGATTGGCGATCGCCGCATTTCGGTTGGCAAGCGACCAGCTTATCGTCCATGCATTGCAGGGAGGGAGCGTTACGGTGGTGGTGTAACTGTATTGCTCGATGCCGGGCAGGTTCCCTCCGTTACAAGTGCTGTTGGGCAGCTGCAGGTCGCAGAGCTGGCTCAACTCAACCCCGTTCGGGGTGTTCACATGGTCGGTGAACGTGCCGCATGGGCTGTCGAACGATACATCGAAGCCATTATCAAGCTGTACCCCGAAGCAGTCGCGGTAGATGATCAGGGTGATCTCGTACTGGTCCCCACCCAAACAATCCCAGTAGATCTCGCCACCGCTGATGTGCGTGGCGTGGGCGGTGCCGGGTATCGCACCCAGGAGGAGAGAGATGAAAAGGATTCGCTTCATGTGCCCCTGCGCGTCTTCTATCGAGTGAGCGCGCAGGAACTCGTATCGCAAGCGGAGTAGGAATGTTCATCCGTTTCGACGAGCGTGCCCGATGGTTCGACAAGCGCTGGAATGAGCGTCGAGCAAAAAATGTCAAGAGGACACTACCTCAACGGTAACGGGCGTTTCAGGCGGTCGCCTCCTACGCTTGCCGAGCCTCCCGGGGTACGAAGGCTGCCCCCAGAATGAGCCACTGTGCCACGGACAGCAGCACGCCCAGTTGATCCCGTAAGCTCTCGATCGTTCCGCTATGCAGGAGGATGAACTGAACCGGCACCAAGGCCACGAGCACGGAAAGCCAAGCCCTGTTCCGCTTTGTCCACGTTGGCACGTCATTGTTCCTATTCTGGCGGAAGTCGCGGACGATCCACCACCATGTGAGCAACATCCAGCCACCGAAGAACACCGGACCTACCAGAGCGAGATCGATATCCATGCCCACAGTATCGCCTTTCAGGTGGAAGCCGTCCGGGTCCTGTTGGACGACCATTGTTAGGCCCACCGCCAGAAACGAATGCCAGCCACCGAGCAGCATGTTGAAAGGAAAGCGGGCACCGCGCCAACCGAGCCACAACAGTACAATGGAGAACAGGGAACCGGTCAATGGGAACCAATACGATATGCTGATGCCTCGACCGGAAAAACCCAGCACGCCCCATTCGTAGCTATCCCCATCGAATGCGCCGCGCACAGTGGGTAACCAAAAGATCAGTGTGGTGAAGGAGGTCCAGATGAGGAGGATCTTCAGCAGGCGATCAGGACGCCAAGTGGGGTCAGGGCTCATTGCATGTGGGTTGCACACGGGACGGTTTTGTGTGCCATTTGTTACAGGAGGCTCGCGGCAGGTTCTCTGGTCGTTTTGTGCGGCGGGCAACGCACGCACTTGGGCCGGTCGCGAATTGCGTTGGTCGAAAAGCAGCACTGAGACAGGGCTTTTTGCAGACACACCCGTAGAAGGCCCCGATAGTTTCGCCGCTGCCAAGGCAAAAAACCAGTACGACAACGAAGCATGAAGCACGTAACACTATTACTCGCTCTTGGAGCCCTCTCATCGGCCGTATTGGCCCAGTCCGGACAAGTCTCGCAGCACATTCAAGAACTGCGCACTTCCGGTAACTCCTTCCAACCCGTGTCGCTTTTCAGCACTCCCCCACGATCCGCTACCACCGATGCCTTGTGGGACCGTGAGATCGCGCGGGCGAGCGTCCTGCATTTGAACACCGCCGGTGTTTCATCGCTGTTGCGTGAAGGCCCGGAGCAAGTGGCATTTGCACTGCCGTACGAGAGCGGCACTATCACGTTGGACCTGGAAAGGGTCCGCATCACGGCCGACGATTTCACCGTGGTGGAAGCAAGCACGAACAGCGTTGTTGACATGCCCCAGGGGTTGCACTACCGCGGTATGGTACGGGGCGAACCGGGATCGATCGTTTCCATCAGCGTTTTCCACGGTGAGGTGATGGGTTTGATCAACACCGATGAAGGGAGCTTGGTGCTCGGTCCGATCGCTGGCGCTGCCGAAGGCGAGCACGTACTGTACAAGAGTTCCGATTTGCTGGACGCTTCCGCACCCAACTGCGCTGCTGTGGATGATGGTGTGGGCTATACCGCCGATCAACTGGCGCCCGGTTCAATGAAGACCGTGAAATGCGTTCGCTTCTATTGGGAAGTGAACTACGACATCTTCCAGAACAAGGGAACGGTGGTGAATGCAACCAACTACGTGACCGGCCTGTTCAACCAGAGCTCAACACTTTATGCCAATGATGGTATCACCGTTTCGCTCCAACAGGTCTTCGTGTGGGACGTTCCAAGCCCCTACACGGGGGGCAACACCAACGATCTGCTGGATCAGTTCGGAGACTATCGCACCAGCTTCAACGGCGACTTGGCGCATCTGCTCGGATACGTGGGCAGCGGAGGTGTTGCTTATGTGAACCAACTGTGCAACAGCCAGACGCGGTATAAGATGGCGTACAGTGACGTCAATAGCACCTACTCGAACGTGCCGACCTACAGTTGGAGCGTTGAGGTGGTTACACATGAACAAGGGCACTTGATGGGCTCGAAGCACACGCACGCCTGTGTGTGGAACGGCAACAACACGGCGATCGATGGTTGCGGCCCTGCCGCAGGATATGTCGAAGGCTCGTGCCCCCAAGGTCCTGTGCCATCGTCCAGTGTGGGCGGTACCATCATGAGCTACTGCCACCTTACCGGCGCGGGTATCTAATTCAGCAATGGTTTCGGCCCGCAGCCAAAGACCGTGATAACCAACGCCATCAACGGGGCATCGTGCCTCTCCTCCTGCGCGCCACCTGCCTGCGGTACGCCGACGGGCCTGAGCGCAGGAAGTATCACCAGTATTTCCGCAATACTGTCGTGGGCGGCCGTATCAGGCGCTACGAGCTACACGCTGCAATGGAAGCCGACCGCCGGCGCCGTTTTCAACACTGTTTCCGGCTTGGTCAACACGACCTACGCGCTCAGCGGCCTTTCTGCTGCTGCGGCACACCAGTTCCAAGTGCTTGCTGTATGTGCGAGCGGCTCTTCGGTCTACTCGACCGTTGCAACGTTCACAACCTCAGCGGGCGCATGCAGCGATGCGTACGAGCCTAACAACACCAATGGAACGTCGCGGTCAGTGACCGCCAACAGCACCATCTCCGGGTTGATCGGCACGAGCAGCGACCTGGACTGGTACCATTTCAGCAATACCGCCAACCAACCGAACATCAAGGTTTCGCTTACGAACCTTGCGGCCAACTATCAGCTACGTCTTTACCGGAGCACTACATTGCTCGCAACTTCGACCAACGGTGGCACTGCAAGTGAGCAGATCATCTACAACACCTCCACGGTCGCTACGAACTACAAAGTGAAGTTGAACGGCGCCAGTGGTGCGTTCAGCGCTTCGCAGTGCTACACGCTCACCGTGCAGATCGGTTCATCGCCGTTCAGTACCCAAGGAATGGACGCGGGAGAACCAGGGGAGGGAACGGACACCGACGGGGATATCATCAGCATCCAGCCCAATCCGGCGAGCGATGCAGTGAACGTTGTGCTGCCCGCTTCCGGTATTGCTTCGGTGGTCGATGTGCTCGATGCTACCGGTCGGCTTGTGGGGTCGTTCAACAGTGGTGCCTCGGAGGTCACCACCAACGTGGTGTTCGATATGAGCGACAAACCCGAAGGGATCTACTTGGTGCGTGTTACGCGCAATGAGGAAAGCACGGTAAAGCGGCTCGTGGTCTCGCGTTGAGTACCTCGGATATTGGAACCGGAACAGCCGGATCCCCATCGGGATCCGGCTGTTCTTCTTGATGCAAACACCGCAGCGCGGCGCTGAGCTTAGCGTTTCTCTACCTCGATCACGATGGCCAAGGTGTTCGTGCTGGTAGGAGCAGTGGCGCCGAAAGTCGCACCCTGCGTGTATTGGGCGTTGTTCGCCGATGTCAGTTCGGTGCCGAGCGCGGCTTCCAGTTTTGCATCGAGGCCCTTGGCCGCGTTGGTCTTCATACCCTCGTTGATCCGCGGATAGTCGAGCGCTTGGTTGGCGACCAGGATCGCCATCACGTCCATCGTGCCGACGTCATCCGCCGTAAGGCTGTTGTCCTTCGGGAAAACACGCGTACCGGTGACACCGCAATAGGGGGAGTGCTTCGGCGTGTAGGGGAAGAGCGTGTAGGTGCTGCCGTCCACTTCTTGGCCGAAGATGTACGTGTAGCATTCCAGGTTGTTGGTCACTTCCACTTTGAAGCGTGTGCCTTTCGTGATGGGCTCCTCCGTCCGGAACGTGCGGCCGCCCATGTGTTTCAGGGCGATGTTCTTTCCCGTGGCTTTGCCCTTTGCATCCACTCCGGCCAACCCGAACTTGATATCGAAGCGTGAAGGTTTTTCCTCCGCATCCGCACCCATCGGGTATACGGCGTAAGCTTCCTTGGCGAAATAGTTGAAGGCATCGTACGGCACCCATGCCAGTCCGCTCCTGCCCCAGTCGTTGCCCCAACTGTTCATGATCTGGAAGGCACCCATGTTCGGAGCAACCTTGTAATCGTCGTACCCGATAACGCACATGGCGTGGCCGCCGAAACCCGCCATGCGTTGGTCGTCAGCGGTCGGCTCCCAGATCTCCCGGCCCTGCATTTCCTGCATGAAGGAGCCACCGACCATCATGCCGATCACTACCGGCGAACCTTGCGAGAGGTATTGCTTCATGGCCACCATGTCCACGGGGCTTTGTGGACCCTCGCTCTTGCTCAAGCGCTGGAAGCCTTTGATCTTGTACCGCTGGGCAGTTTGCTCGGCTTGTGGATCCGGGCGTCGGCTGCAATCCTGATCGTTGTATGCGAACGCGCTGTATGGCGCGGCGCCGCGCTTCAGCATATCGTCCATGGCGCGCAGGATATAGCTGCCCTGGCATCCACTGTTCTCGATCTTGATGTTGTTGTAGGTGAAGCTCGGGCTGAACGCGGACTCCTTCGTCGGTTGTCCGCCGGTGGCGCTGTTGTTCACAATACTTCGCGCTGCATAGGCGCTGGCCCAGGCCACACAGCTGCCTTGCTGTCCTTGGTTCAGGCGCGGCGGGGCGAAGGCTTCGAGGCTCATACGCTCCGGTAGCGGGTTCTTCACATTGTCGGCAAGTGGTTCGAACACTTCCGCTTTGTCGTATTGGGCGGGATCGAGCGTTGCTCCCCTGTTGAACAGGTTCGACACGATGTCCGAAACGCCACCACCGGGCATGGCGCCTCCGCAGCCATCAAAACCTCCCATGAAGTAGACCGCACCGAGGATCACGGCGGCGATCAACAACAGTTTCGGGTTCTTGAAGAGCAGGGGGAGCAGCGCGCCGATGATGCCACCGCCGCCACCGCCGATGTTCGGGAAGCCACCACCACCCCCGCGTTGTCCGGGAATGTTCGTTCGTTGGCGTTGGTCATCACCGGGTTCGTCCGGGGTCATTCGGATAGGCATGGGACAGGGGAGTGTTGGTTCGGGCGAGGGTTCCGCGCCCTTATTCTATGATCACGCGTTGTTGCAGGGTTCCGTCGGGCGAGGAAAGCGTTACGACGTAAAGCCCTGGCGCTGCGTCACGCAGGTCCATCGTTCGGCGTGCAGAAGTCGCGGTATTCCATTGCTCGTTGCGCAACACATGTCCGTTCATGTCGATGACCCGAAGTTGCTGGACATCCTCCAAGCCGTCCACGATCAGCGTCAATTCTCCATGAGCTGGATTGGGGAACACCTTCAGCGCTACGGCCAGGGGTTGTTCCGCCATGCCGACGATGTCGCCGATGACGAAAGCCTTGTGGATCTTCCGGCCGAACTCCGTTTCGAAATTCTCCAATAGGCTTCCTGTCTGGCTCCGCCAGCGGAAGTACCCGGAGCCTTGCTGCGTGTCGGCCCAATAGGAAAGACCATCGTTGCCACTGTCCAGGAACTCGAACTCATAACAACCCGTTGCGAGGTGCAGTGTGTCGTTGTACACGGTGTTGGCGGTGTGGTTGTTCCGGCTGAAGATCACGTTGCCCCAGATGTCCGAGATCGTGAGGCTGTTCTCCCAAGGCCTGTTGTTGGTCTTGTAGTTCAGAACGAAATTCTCCGCGAACACTTCGGGCAGGTCGAAGTGGCTGGTGTAGCTGTCGTTCTCGCCGTACCCGTCAGCACCGCCGTTCGGTGCGCTCACCGTTACCGTGAAGAGGTTGTTCCCGTCCCCCTGCCAGAACCAGCCGCTTCCGATGGGCAATTCCACATCCTCGGTCCGTGCCACGGGCAGTGAACCGTTCCACGTGTACGTCTCGGTAACCCCTCCGCTCACTCCATAGTTGAATACCACGCTGGTCAACGTGGTGCTCCCCGAATTGCGCAGGGTGACCAGCGGCGGGGTGCAGATGGGGTTGTCGCGACGATAGTATCCGACATCCGTCGGTCGTTTTACCAAGTAGACTTCCGCATCCAATGTTTGCGCGCAAGGACCATATTCGAAGAGGTCCATGTTCACGACGTAATTGCCTCCGCCCATGCCTTGGTTGTTGGTGGGCACCGGTGTTATGTCGTAGTCGAGCGTGACTTGTCCGCCGCTCACGTATGGCGTGATCTCGATGCTGTGGTCTTTCACCAGGTCGCCGGGGCACCAACCTTCACGACTGCCGAGCCATGTACCGCCCTGGGGGTAAACCGGGTTGAGGGCGCAATCGTTTTCCAGCCAGATGTGCCAAGCATCGATCTGCGAACCGTTGGCGTAAGCGAAGTGCGTGTTGTCCTTCCATTCGCAACAGTGCGGATAAGTTCCATCGTTGCTGTTATGCCCATGCCCTGTGAAGCGGGTGCGTAAACTCCATTGCGATGCGGCAGGGTCCGTGTTCACAACCACCGAAGGAAGCGATACATCGTTGTCAAGGTTCGCATAGCTGTATGAGTTGAGGCCACCCCATGGCCGTTGCTGGTTCACGACCGGACGCGTCGGGGTCCCCTCGATCAATTCGAATTCCAGGTCGATGAGTTCCTGCGTGTTACCCGCGCTCAGTTCCACACTGTCGTGCAGCAGCCATTGGTAATCCGTAATGTCATACGTCCAACGGAATCCCAGGGCGCCCAAGGAAAGCCCGATGCCGTAGGGTGTGATGTACCGGCCGATCTCGTAGTCGTTCACCTCCGGGAACGGCGTTCCGAAGTAGTTGAGCGTGTTGTTGTAGTGCCATGGGCCCGCATTGAAGCTCGAGTCCACCGGCGATCCATCGGTTCCGAGGGTGTGGAGCCACCCACCGATGCCGCCGAAGACCGTGTCCGTTGGCACAACGGAATTGCCTTGCACCGCGAAGTGCTCGATGCTGATGTGTTCGGCCGGAACGTAGTCCGTTACCAATGCACTGTCCAATTGGATCGTGTGGTCGCCTTGCACGAAAATGATGTCGGGCCGCTGCGCACCGGAACGGGGGGCGCTACGCAGTTCCGTTGCCGGCAGGCGGTCCCGACGCACAGTGCCCATCAGCCAAGCCTTGTCATCCGCATTAACGCCACTGGCCGCGGAAGGCACGATGTAGTTCTCATCAAAACTGAACTGCTGCATCAAGCTATTGTATGCGGGGTGGTTTGCGTCCACGCGCCTTCCGGCCCAAGCCGCTATGGTTGCTGCATCCACTTCGGCATTGAAGATGTTCACTTCGTCCATGCGTCCCGGATAAGGAGTGCCACCATCCGCATCCGAACCGAACTTCACCTTGCTGATCCCGCCGAGGGGCTTGGTCTTTCCCGCACCGCTGTGCCAGAGCACCCCGTTCAGGTAGATCTTCATCGAGCCGGTGGTGGTGTTCTTCACGAACGCCCAGTCGTTCCATTGCCCTTCCACATTACTCGGCAACGTCGCTTTGTCGATACGGTCATAGCCACCGCCATCGTTCCCGGCGTCCCAATACACACGGCCATCGCTCCATGGCAGGTGCACGTTCAGGATGCGTCGCCCTTGTGCGTCGCGCGCTTCTAAAGCGGTCGTGTTCAGCGGCAAGATGGTGTCGCCCCATACACGCATGGTGATCGTTACCGCCGTGCCAAGGCCCGCCAGACTATCCGCCGACAAACCCACGTAGTCGTTGCTCAGTTCCACGTATCCGTCCACGCCGGTCTGGTAGACAACCGTGCCGACAGGAACGGATGTGGCCACGCAAGCGGCGTTGGCAAGCGGAATGTTGTTCTCGGCCGCGCAGTCAATAAGAATGTTCCCGGTTCCGGTCCAATTGAGCGGTTGCTGCAGGGTGATCACCAAGGTGTCCGTCGCGAACGAGACCACATCGTCGAATACGGTGGTAAGGCCTTCTTCGAACGTCCCGATGGAAGCTAAGGCCGTTTCCTTATAGCGCACCACGAGCCGCGCGGAGCCGCCACCCTGGGAATTGACCGGGATCCGGAGTTGCTTGACGGCGCCGGCTGTAAGACCGGCTGCAGAAAGTTCAGTTCCGGTGAACAGGTATTGCGAGCGGACGGTCCCTCCGCCGAATAGGAGCGATATCGTGTCCAAGGCGTTCCCAGCCCCGGTTGCGGCCAACGTCTCATTGTTCACGCTCAACACCTGCGGGCTCACGCGCCACCTTTCCTGTCCGTAGCTGCCCACGAAGTTCCCTTGATGGGCACTGTCCGGTGCTGCAACCCCCACCAAGAACCACGCATGCTGCAGCGCGGTGCTGTCCAACAGGCCGGTGTGGTGATGCACCAGATTGTATGTGAGGTAGTCCCATTCGCCGCAGTTGTAGTTGTCCCAAGTGGTCTGGGGGTCGCACTTCAACGTGTAGTGCATCAGCACCTTGCGGTATTCGTGCGTGGCGTCCGGGAAGACCCACCAGCCACGCCGTGTGGTGATGCTGTCGAAGGTGAGCGTTTGCACATGCACGGTATCCTGCGCTTGCGCTGCGAAGGACAGGACCGTGGACAGAAGAAGGACGGCTGAACGGTGGTGCGACATGGTTTGTGGAGGGGTCGTGAATGTAACGGGACCATGGATCGCGGCGCGGCTACTTTCGGCCCAGCGATCCGTCATCCGGAGCCTGTCGATGGATGACCAACGATTTGGAACAACTCACCTACGCCAGCACGCACCGCTTCCAACCCATCGCGCTCGACTATCTGGCCGGTGCGGAAGCCCTGCGCGAGCACCAGCAATTCCCGTTCACGCCCGATGGACTTGAGCAAGCCGCGCGCGAGCGTCAGTTCCCTGCGGCGTCGAGACAAGTCCTGACCGCCGCATTGCAGCGGCAGTATACCGGCCTCGATCTGCAAGAGGATGTGAAGAAGAACCTTGCAGCACTTGCCAAGGAAGGAACGCTAACGATAACCACCGGCCACCAACTCTGCCTCTTCAGTGGACCGCTGTACGTGCCATTGAAGATCATGAACACCGTGCGTATGGCGCGCGACCTGCAGCAACGCGTCGGCAAGCCGGTAGTGCCCATGTTCTGGATGGCAACCGAGGATCACGATCGTGCGGAGATCGACCATGCATGGGTGTTCGGGAAGAAACTTGAATGGAAGGGCGGAACGGCCGGCGCGGTTGGCCGAATGAAACTCGATGGCATTGAAGCCGTGCTTGCGGAACTCGACCCGCTATTGGGGCCGGGTGTCAATGCCGATGTATTGCGTTCCACGTTGCGAGCGAGCTACCGCGAAGGGTACACGCTGGCGCAGGCCACGCGCTTGTTGGTCAATTCGCTCTTCGGTCGTTACGGTGTGGTCTGTATCGATGGCGACGACCCGGCGCTGAAACAGCTCTTCGCGCCCGTGCTGCAGGAGGAGTTGCTGAACCAGGTAACGCATCGGACCGTGCGCTACGCGAACGATAAACTCGCCACGCACTACCCCGAGCAAGCGCATGTGCGCGAAATCAACCTCTTCATGCTCGGTGAAGGCACCCGCAGCCGGATCGAGGCGGATGGCGATCGGTTCAAGCCCATGGGAGAGGAACGGACTTTCAGCATGGATGAATTGCTGGGCTTGGCGCAACACGCGCCCGAAGTGTTCAGTCCCAATGTGCTGCTTCGACCCGTTTACCAGGAAACCGTTCTACCCAACGTGGCCTACGTAGGCGGTGGCGGCGAGATCGCATACTGGTTGCAGTTGCGTTGGTTGTTCCAAGGCCTTCGCGTGCCCATGCCGGTAATGGCATTGCGCACCAGCGCGATGTTCCTGCACGCCACCGACCGCGAGCGGCTTGGGCAATTGGGGCTTTCCATGGCGGACCTTTTCCGGCCGATGGACCAAGTGAGCGCTGAACTCGCCGCACGCCTCAGCACCATTGATGCCGATCTGGCGCCGGAGCGCCATGCCTTGAACGAGCTGTTCGAAGCATTGGCACTGCGCGCCAAGGCAGCCGATGCAACGCTCGAAGGCAGTGTGCGGAGTGAAGCGCAGAAGGCCATGAAAGGGATCGAGGCCATTGAAGGCAAATTGCTTCGCGCTGCGAAGCGCGAGCAGGAGCTTGTG
Source organism: Flavobacteriales bacterium (assembly GCA_039931265.1). Taxonomy (GTDB): domain Bacteria; phylum Bacteroidota; class Bacteroidia; order Flavobacteriales_F; family PHOS-HE28; genus PHOS-HE28. The sequence continues at coordinate 92,903 of JBDTSG010000101.1, read as the reverse complement.
TTGCAGCGCTTCGCCAAGATCCACAACCGCCTCTTTCCCGATGGTGGTTTGCAGGAGCGCCGGGACAACTTCATCCCGTTCTACCTCGAACACGGCCCGGCCTTCTTCGATCGGCTGCTCGAACTGGACCCGTTCGAAATGAAGTTCAGCGCGATCTGATAGGGATCAACAGTTGCAAGTCATCAACGATGCCGCATGCGTTGCTCACGACTCACAACTCGCCACCCAGCGCTCACGACTTTCCCCGTGCGAACAATACCGCCCAGCAGTCCGGCAGCACCAACAACCCCGGCAGCATGAACACGAGCATGAACGACGGCCAACCGTAAAGCAGGTAGCCGAGGCTGATCCCGCCTACACAACCGATACCGAACAAAAGCCCCGTTATGTGAAGGCCACGGAAAAGCCATGGATCGATCGGCCTGTCCGGTTCTTCCATGATCTGCTCTCGGGCCGCAGGCCTGGCGCGATAGCGAAGAGGTTCCTGTGCAGTTCTGGGTCTCGCGTTGCCCGGTCGTAACCCTTGCTCGTAGAGGAAGCGCTGCGCCGGATCGCTCAAGATCCTATAGGCCTCGTGTACCTTCCTGAACACCTCCGCCGCGTTCGGTGAAGGGTCCATGTCCGGATGGCAACGCAGCACGCGCTCTCGGTAAGCGCGCTTGATATCGGCAGCACTGGAGCCGGCATGCACGCCAAGAGTGGTGTACGGGTCGATGGGGTTGGGTCGTCGTGCCATCCGTTCCTCGTTGTGGGTGCGCCTTCCGCTCAGCCAAGGTTATGCATTGCCGGAACGAAGCGCATCTTCACAATGCAAGAGTTGTTCATGGGGAACGCGGGTAGGACGATATGCGTGGCGTTTGCCACATTGCTCGGGGGCGCTTTGTGCGCCCAATACCGCTTGCAGGTTGAAGTGGTGGACAGCATAACCTACGAGCCGATACCACAGGCTGCATTCGCGAACGAAGCCGGGCGAGCGCTTGGCCGTGCCGACGAGCATGGCGTGCTGTGGTTCATGTCCCGCGATGTATTGGGGGACAGCATCACCGTGTCCCGTTTCGGGTATCTACGTACTTCTTTCAGGGTGCCGCGCGATGGCGGACAAGTCAGGATAGCGTTGTTGCCGGAGAAGATCGTTCTGCCCGAACACGCGGTACACGCCGCCGTGCCCGAGGTCATCTTCCAAAGCGATTCGCTGCACGCGGCCATGTTCGAACCCGGCGCCGACGGCCTGTGGGTGCTGGCCTACGCCCATCCGCGCATGTGGCGGGATCAGGCACGAGCCGGGCAGGATATCCTCCGCGATGTGGTCGTTGTACTGCTGGATACGCTGCTCAATGAGGTTGCGCGTAAGCCACTGCCGGGCGAATGCTTGGGCTTGCACATCGGAAGGAGAGGAGAAGCGTATGTCATCGGCACCGACCGCGTGTGGCCCATCGACCTGGTCGAGGGGCGGATCGTGCTGAAGACGATGCTGAGCAATGTTTTCCAGGAAGCCGTGAAGCCGTGGACCGACAGCATTGCGGGCCATTGGCTGGGTAGCGACTTCGACCCCACCTATCCGGGATTCGACCATCTGGCCTACCAACCCGTGGACGACATCGTAAGCGTGTTCTGTTCGGTACAGGACACTTTCGTCATGGAGCTTTTCCGCAGCCAGTACAAGTACATGAGCGGCCACGACAAAGTGGTGGCCATGGATGCTGAATTGCGCACCGGGATCGATCGCCAAATATGGGCGGGCTACATGACCGGTTTCCAGAACGATCCCTATTTCCACGCGCCATACGCGCCGTCCTTCATTCGGCACGATACGATCCTCGTCTTCGACCACAGCTCTGGCCAACTACGGCGCTTCACCCAGCATCGTGTTCCGATCGACGTTGTGCCCATCAACTACCAACAAGGCCGCGTTGGTCGTACATGGGCCGGCCGCATCATGGAGGACCGCACCGATGGCGAGGTGTACGCGCTCTTCGAGAGCGAAGGCCGTGCCTGGTTGTGCGCCATCGATCCCGCTACTGGACAACTCGGACCGAAGCACATGCTGGAAGCCAAATGGCCCGAACAAGTTCGCGTGCATTCCGGCCATGCCTACTACATCCACCGCCCGTTCGAGAGCTTGCAAAAGCGTACGCTTTACCGGGAACGGTTGCATTGAACGCGGCGTAGCACACGCCGCTACCTTGGCCGCATGCCAACCACTGCCGTCACCCAACTCAGCCTCTTCGATACCATCCAGCAGGTGCGCACCTTCCACGATGCTTTCCGCATCGGCAACGCTGCTGCGCTCATCGGAGACATCGGCGAGAAGGATGCGCTGCTGCGTTATACGCTCATGCGCGAGGAGAACGAGGAGTACCTGGAAGCAGCCAACCGCGGCGACCTCGTGGAAGTCGCGGATGCGTTGGGCGATATGCTTTACATCCTCTGCGGTACCATCCTCAAGCACGGTCTTCAGCACAAGATCGCCGATGTGTTCCTGGAGATCCAGCGCAGCAACATGAGCAAGCTCGACGCCGACGGCCAGCCGATCTACCGCGAGGACGGCAAGGTGCTCAAGAGCGATCGCTACTTCCGGCCGGATATCGGGAAAGTGCTTGCCCAATGAAGAATTCAAGTGGCAAGGTTCAAGTGTCAAGGGACAAGTGTCAAAATCGAAATGCACGTAAGCGCCCGCCGTTCTCTCTCAGCCTTTATAGCTTGACACTTGCTACTTGGATCCTGACACTTGCGACTTGCATCTTGACACTTGACACTTGACACTTGAACCTTGGTATTTGATGCACCTCCCGACTCTCCTCGCCGCTGCGCGCACCAGTGCATGGAAGCGGTTCCTCCTGAACCAAGGGCTCAATTGGACCATCCCGTTCAACAGCCCCCATGGGTTCAAGGTGATCCCGCAGCCGCTTGGTGGCATCCGCGTGCGCATTCCATGGTGGCATGTGAACCGCAACCACATCAAAGGCATGCACGCCTGCGCATTGGCAACAGGTTCGGAGCTGTGCAGCGGCCTCAGCGTTCTGGAGCATCTGGACCCGAAGCAGTACCGGCTGATCATGGCCAGCCTGCACATGGAGTATCACAAGCAAGCCAAGAGCACGGCCTTTGCGCAATGCAACCCCACCGCGGCCGACATGCAGGCGCAAGTGATCGGGCCATTGAGCAACAGCGAAAGCGTGCGGTACACCAGCGTCATTGAAGTGCACGATGTAAAGGGAACGCACATCGCCACCGGCACGGTTGTCTGGCAAGTGAAGAAGTGGGCACATGTAAAAACCAAAGTCTGACCCACCCACCATTCACCCCTCACGACTCGCCACTCAGGTTTTCCGGAACATCTTCCTCAAGAACCATCCACCGAGCATGGCCACAATGGCCCCGGTGAACGCAATGCCCATGTCCTTTTGCGCATCCCAGACATCGCCCTGGGTGCCGAGATAAGCCATGCCCTGTGCAGGGAAGAACACATCGGCTACGAGCCATTCAATGATCTCGTAGGCCCCGCTGAAACTGAGCGTGATCTCGACCGGCAGTACCCAGCACACCCATGTTGGCCAGCGGAAATAGTTCTTGAACCAATCCCGCAGTGGATAGGTGAGGAGCAAGCCGAATGAGCAGTGAACGATACGGTCGTAGTGGTTACGCTGCAAGTGCAGAACGTCCTTCAACCAATACCCCAGCGGGTTCTCGGCATAGGTGTATTCGGCGCCATAGATGTGCAGCAGTATGTATATGAAGACCAGCGTGTAGCTGAGGTCGCTAAGCTTGAACCAGCGATGCGAGATAAGCAGGCCACCGATGAAGATCACCGTGAGCACGTTCTCCGTTACCCAGTTGGTGCGGTCGGGGGTATGGAGGAAGGTGCCCAGCCAGCACACCAGGAAGAGTGCGAGGTAGGCTTTCAGCAACAGGTTGTGGCGGAAGCCTTGGCGGGCGGGGGAACTGGCTGTGGTGAACGGCATGGTGCCAAGTAACGAAGCCGCCTACATTGGCGCACCAGCAAAAAAACCATGAGCCAACGTTACCCGGTCGCTACCGTCCTTTCTTTCCTCTTCATCACCGCTGCCCAAGCCCAGTACAGCGGACCCGAAAGCGTGGAGTACGACGCCGTTGGCGATCGCTACTTCGTCAGCAACACCAGCAATGGCAAGATCCGCCAACGCGATCAGGCCGGTACGGTCACGGACTTCGTAACCGTAAGCCCCGCACCCTATGGTATCGAGATCATGGATACGGTGATCTACGCATGCAGCGGTGGCACCGTTAAGGGCTATGGCCTTCTTTCCGGCGTGCAGGTCTTCAACCTGAACCTGGGCGCGAACTTTCTCAATGGCATTACCACCGACGGCACCTACCTCTACGTAACTGATTTCGGCAACGACGACATCCTGAAAGTGGATGTGGCGAACACATCGTTCACCTTGCTCGTCAGCCTCACAACGTTCACCCCCAACGGCATTGTGTACGACCCTATCGAGGATCGCTTGGTCGTGGTGGCGTGGAGCGGCAGCGCGCCGATCACCGCAGTGGACAAGAACACCGGAGCACTCACCACCCTCACCACCACATCGCTCAGCAACATCGATGGCATCACCATCGATTGCCTCGGCCGTTTCATCACCGCCGATTGGGGCAGCGATCACCTCACCGCCTTCGCACCCGATTTCCTCAGTCCGGGTGTCAACCTCGGCGCAACCGGGATCGCCAACCCGGCGGATCTCGATTTCGATGAGGTGCATGGGCTCGTGTGCGTGCCGAACACCAGCACCAACACTGTTTCGCTCTTTGGCATAGTGGGCTGCATTTCCGGGGTACTCGACGAACAGGGAACAGGCGTTTTGAGCGTTGTTCCCAATCCGACCGAGGGTGTCGTGAGCATTGTGGTACCCCCCGGATCGGACCGTCGTTTCGTTCTGCGCGATGCAACGGGACGTCTCGTTTTGGATGGGACCCTGCCAGCATCGAACCTTATGGACTTGTCCGACCTGAAGACCGGTCACTACATCATTTCTTTCCCCGGCGCCGGTCGCAGCATTCCGGTGGTTCGTCGCTAACGGTGGTGGGCGAACACAGCGCTGTATACTTTGCCAACCCCGATCAACCTCCATCTGCCCATGCTTCATCGCTACGCCGTTGCAATTGCAGCCTGTCTCCCCATTTTGGCCAGTGCACAAGCGGAATGTTCCACCGGCCGCTACACCGACTACGAGCTGTTCGATTCAGTTGCGGTAAGCACTGTGGTCTTTGGCAGCAATACGCCCGTGAGCGGCCAGGGAACGCAAACCCTCTACATGGATGTGTACCAACCGATCGGTGATGTGTTGCCCAACCGCCCGGTTGTGATCGTTGCCTTCGGCGGATCGTTCATCAGTGGCACCCGCGCCGATGTGGCTCCGTTGTGCATGTCGTTCGCCAAGCTGGGCTATGTGGCCATTGCGCCCGACTATCGGGTGGGCTTCTTCTTCCCTACGGAGAGCACCACCACCAAAGCGGTGATGCGCGCAGCGCACGACATACGGGCTTGCGTGCGGTTCCTGCACAAAAGCGTGGTCGACGATGGCAACCCGTATGCGATCGATCCTGCAAGGATCATTGTGGGCGGTGTCAGCGCGGGTGCGATCGGTGCTTTGCACATGTGCTACCTGGATCAGAGCAGCGAGATCCCGCCCATCCTCTATCCGGACACTTCGTTCACGGGTGGCATATCCGGGAACAGTGGTTCACCCGGTTATTCAGAGGAGGTGCTGGCGTGTTGGAGCATGAGCGGGGCCATCGGCGATACACTCTGGATGCTACCCGGTGATGAGCCTTTGGTAAGCGTGCACGAAACCGGTGATGGGGTTGTGCCGTGCTACACGGAAACGGTGGAGGTGCTCGGCATTCCCACGGGTCTTTACGCCAGCGGAAGTCACGATATCCATTTGCGGCTGCAGCACATCGGGGTGGAGAACTGTTACTTGGAATACCCTGGAACAGGCCATGTGGGTTACTTGAACAGCGATCCTGTCGTTTCGTTCGACCATGTGGTGCGGTTCCTTGCCCACCAGGTGTGCAACGAGAACGGCGATTGCGGCACACTGCACGCTTCCGTGCAGGATGTTCAACAGCAGCTGGCATTGCAGGTTTCACCGAACCCGACCGACGGCCTCATCAACGTTGCCATCACGGAAACATGCGATGTCCAGTTGCTCGATGCAACGGGACGCGTGCTGTTGTCCCGACATATGACCTTGGGCAACTCGATGTTCGACTTGTCCGGCCTCAGCAGCGGTAGCTACTTCGTGCGTTGCGCTGGCGACAATGTGCGCATTGCACACGTAGTGAAACAATAGGCACCTGGCGCCGGGATCCTTACTGCCTCCTGTTGTTGAGGAAGTGCAGGCCAACGAGCCGTTGTGCGCGAACGTTCCAATCGTTGAAGTACACCAGCACGCAGTAGTCGTTCTCCGTGGCGAAGTGCGTGCCTTCCACCATTGTGAGGTCGGGGACGATGGCGTTGGGCGGTAGGAAGGCATACTGGTAATCGATGAAGCCCTGCTTAACTATACCGCGCAAGTAGTAGCGTTGGTTCGGTGCGTCGTAGGCCATGCGGTATTCCTTTTTGCACTGGAAATCGCTGAAGCCGCCGTACACGTATAGATCACCGGGAAGTTGCGCGGCCATCGGCAGTTGCCAGTACACTGCCACATAATCGCTTTCCAACTGGGAGTCGTACCCATCGTCGGTCTTGGTCAGGTAGCGGCCATTGAGGTCGGGTTGGTCCAAGTACACGCGTATGTTGCGCTTGATGTCGGGGACCATGAAGATCTCCACCAGTTCGTGGTCGATGTCGATCTTGGCGATGCCCGGCGCGTTGAAACGCGTGCTCTTGGCATTCAGTGGCCGCCATTCATTCCCGCCGTCGAACAGCGTTTCCGGGGGGAAATCGTAAACCAGTTCGGTGCCGCGCACGAACTTCGGTTTGGCACCTGTACGGGCATCATCCCAGCGCATGTTCTGCAGCACCGTAACGGTCAGGTCGCCGAACGGGTCGGGCACTTGCAGTTCGGGATGGCGCAGCGTTATGTCCACTTGTTGCGCGGTGTTACGCCGCTCGATATCGCGGCTGGCCATCACCATCGCCTCCACGCGCACTTTGCTTTCGAACACCAGGAACCGGCGTGTCAGGATGAGGTCCGTTTCATCGCCGGACCGGAACACTTTCACCACATAATTGCCGCTGATGCGCGGCCTGAGCATGGAGTTCGGCACCTCCACGGCGTAGTGCAGGTAGGGCTGCCGCGTGTTGAAGCTCTGGATCGGTGGCGGTATGAAATCGTTGAAGGCGCCATCGAGGTATTGCCCTACGCTCAGGTCGCTGGGGTTCCAGTACGGATCGCAATGGACGATCGTCCACATCAGGTTTTCCGGATCCGGTGCCAGATCATCGAAATGCAATTCCAGGGTTTCGCCACTGCCAAGCTCGATCGCCGGCACGCTCAGTTCAAAGCCTTTCTTGAACAGTTGCACGGTGCGGATCGTGGGGACATAGGTGCGGTCCTCCCAGCGGATATCTTCCTGCGCGTCGTAGTAATCGGGTGCGTCCGATGCTGTTGTAGTTGGTGCCGTAACACTGCACGACAGGAGGCTGAAAACCAAGGAATACAGCAGAAGGGCCAGTGTTCGCAGGAAGGTCATAGCGCCGAAATTAGTTGGGGAACGCCGCAGGGAGCCCGATGTTACGCTGCCTGCACCAGTGCCATCAGCGCACGAACCGGCCCACAACCATGCCGCTGTCATCCCACATGCGCAGCGCGTAGGCGCCGGCCGTTACATGCGACAGGTCCAAGCCGAAAGGACCATCGGAGGTAACGGTTCCTTCAAGCACCGTGCGGCCACCTGCATCCAGAACGGTATAGCGCGCACCGGCGGCCATGCCGTGGTACACCAGTACGGCATCACCGTTGTTCACCACGGCGATCGATCGCCCGTTGGAGCCACCGCGCACCACCGTTACCACGTTGCTCGTGGTACTGGCGCCGTCCAAGTCCGTTTGGCGTAGCCGGTAGTAACCAGTACCGCTGAGCGGTGCTTCATCCACGGTGTTGTAGTTCAAGGTTGCTTGGCTGCTGATCGCACCCGGCAAACGATCGATACTGTTGAACGTGGAACCATCGGCGCTCCGCTCCACATCGAACCACAGGTTATCGATCTCGGTGGCCGTGCTCCAATCCACCACCACCACCTCATCCTGCGGGCGAGCATTGAAGCTGAGCAGTTCAATGGGCAGGGGATTGCCGGAATTGACGCTCGCCAATGTCCACGGGCTGTAGAGCGTTTGGATCCCGCTCGTGATCACATCGCCGGCCGCCGTTGTACCTGTGGTCAAGCCATTGCCACGATCGCGCCAGATGGTCCCTAAAGCATCCCATCGCGCCACGCGCAGGTCGAGATAGTTGGTCACGCCACAGCTATTGTTGTCCCACGAAAGCGTGACCCATGAGTTCTCTAGACCCGCAGTGCGCCCGATCATCCAGTATTCGCAGTTGCTGATGTGATCTAGCGTGGGCTCCAACGGTGTGCCGAAGGTTGCTTCGGGATCGATAGGGAAGTACTCGCACCGGAAACGGCCAGCAGTGCCGGTCACCGAGCTGATGCCCGCGTAGCGGTACAGCGTACCCTTTCCCACCGGGAAAGTAAAGTTGTCGTTCCCTTCCTTGTCGATGGGGCCATGCACGAAGCTCGCATCGCTTGCGTTGGTGGCGGTGGCATTGTCCATCACGATCGGGCAGTTGGTGGCATCCGTGAAGAACCGTCCCTGCAACAGATCCAAATTGGTGTTGATCACGATCGGCGTGTTCAACGTCACATCGTTCGCCGCCTTGTTGATGCGCAGTGTGCCGAAGACGTCGGTGAAACCGTTGGCGTTGATCCACTGCGCGCCCGTACCGTTGAAGAGAACGGTGCTGAACGGATCGTCGAATGCGGCCACATCGTGGTTGTTCGTCCAGTCACCGCCCAGCCGCAACTGGCCTCCGGTCCCAAGCCCTTGCAAGTCGAGCAGGCCGCCGGTTTGTATGGTGAGGTTGCCGGAAACGGTGAGCGTGTTCGCGGCACTCTCGTTGCGCATGTACCCTTCATACAAACCCGCTCCGGTGCCCTGTAGCGAAAGGCTGGTGCAACTGAAGGTGCTGCCACCGAGAAGGGTGATCCCCACGGGGCCGCTTCCAAGGGTACGCTGTACGTTGACCGTTCCACCCACCGCTAGGCTGCTGCCCTGCTGAACCGTAAGGTCCCTGGCAACAGAAGACGCGATGTGGTTGATACTGGCGCATACCGCCGCGCTGCCGGCCACGAGGCCGACCACGCAATTGCCCTGGGCCGTGCTATTGATCGCAACGGTACTGCTGGCAATAGGTACCTCGGCATCATCCCAGTTCTGGCATTGGAACCAATCCGTGGTCTTGGCACCGGTCCACAACCCGTTCACCATGCCGCCCAGTGTGACCGGCATTACCGGCGCTGTGGTCCAATCCGTCCCCCCGGCGTTGTAGGCAGCGCAGTTGCCATAAACGAACCAGTTCGTGGGATCTTCGATCCGTAGGATCCAATCGCGCTGGGTTCCGATCGTTTGCGGCCCGACGTACTTCGCAAAATCAGTAGCACTCGTTGGCGCCATGCTGAAGCAATCCATGCCGAGAGGCAAATTGCTTTGCGACGTGTTATTGGCTGCGATCCACGGGAACAACGGGTTCGAAGAAAAGCCGAAGAGCCATGTACCCGAGTACGTTGCATCGTTGGTTCCAACGCCAGCGTTCCAAACTCCTGCCTGGCCGAAGAAAAGCTGGTCGCCACCAACGTTCATGTTCAAAAAGTTGCCGGCACCGTTCAGGCTGGTGAAACCCCAAAGGCCATCAGGGGCTATAGCAGTATTCGCAGCCGAGTTGGGGAACCGGAAAGTGATCGCCGTTCCCCGCGGGATCGTAGGACCAGTGCGCGAGGCACGCACGGTTCCCTCATTGTCCCCCCAAAGAGTTGCGAATTGCCGTTCGTAGCCATTGTCAGTTATGTCAATGGTGGTCCCCGTGGTAATGTCCTTGAAGCAGAAGAAACTCACCTCATCTTCCCCTGAGATCCCGCTACAAGTAAAATTGTTGGCGTTCACGCCAACGATCACCAGATCCCCACGCCCAAGCACGGTTGGCGGGCTGTCATTATCGAGGATCTGCAATGTCGCAGCAGTGGGCGCGCCGATGGCGAATCCGCCGCTCACGCTCAGGATGCTGAACCCCACTGCCTCGGTACTTTCGATCAAGACATCGTTCACCACGTTAGCGGTGAAGCTTGCCGAAGTAGCCCCGATCGGGATGTTGACCGTGATCTGGCTGAGGACCACCCCCGGGGTTGTGGTGTAATCCCCGCCTGCCCCATAGGTTACGCCGGTTCCATTCGAGACGAAGAGCGTAACCGTGCCAGCCACTGCCGGTGCGGGATTGATGTCGATCAAGAAACTCACGGCCCCAGCCGTTTCAACCGCGTTCACGCTCAGCGTAGCCATCGATACCGTCGGCGTGGCGTCGTTGTCGATGATGGTCTGGACATAGCTGTTGGATGCACCGATAAAGAGTCCAGCGCTGGCCCCAGTAATGGTGAACGTGATCGTTTCGTTCGGCTCTACAGCAATGTCGTCGTTCACTACGATGTCGAACGTAAGGTCCGTTGCCCCAACAGCTACGGGAAGGCTGATCGTGTTCGTTACAACGGCAGGTACGGTGGTATAGTCACCACCACCGCCATAGGTGGCCCCGGTTCCGTTGGCCACTGTGATCGTGTACGTGCCGGCCACAGTTGCTACTGCGCTGAAGTTCATGGTCACCTGCACCGTACCGATGTCTTCCAAGGCGCTGCTGGTGGGTGTGGCGAACGTGGCGATGGTACTCGTACAGTCCAGTGGAACGGAAATGTTGTCGAAAACGGCCCGGTCTGTGGGACCGGAATTGTGTTGGAAGTAACAAGCCGTGTAGGGAAGAGACGTTCCGGTATAGGTAGCGTCGACCGCAGAGCCCTCGCTGAAGTTAGCTGAGGCTGGTGCCGGGAATGACGCCAAGTTGCTGGCCGAGTAGAGTTGCCAAGTGTTCGTGCTCGGGGTATACACCACGCGCACAGCCAAGTATTCGTTGCCGAAGTCCGTTGTGCCGACAACGAAGCTCGTGTTAGTGGCAACGCCAGCACTGTACCTTACCAGTCGCAAGACATCCGGCGCGCCCACAGGGCCTTCGCCATGGATCACGGCATATCCAGTACCCGTGGCAGGGTCTAAAGCACTACCAGCAAGAATGAAAGCATTGCCATAAAGGTTCGTGGCGAACCCACTGGGGTCCGCGCGTGATGTACGCATGTTGAACTGCCAAGTGAGCGCACACGAATTGCTATTAAGGGTTGTGATGTACAGCCCCGATGCATCCCTGGATACCCAATCCCTACCGCTTACTCCACCAGTGGGTATATCGAGCGTGTTGCCAAGTACCGCAGCAGAAGCTGTGGCCGCACCAAGTGTAGTATTCCACCCCCCCTCTGTCCATCCGTTCCCAACCGTGGCACTGTTCGCCCGGGTGAAGTCGTCAACCAACTGCTGACCATGTGCGTACGATGCACACAGAGCCAAGCTCGTGAAAGCCAAGAAAATCCTGTTCATCCACATCCTTATCCGGAGCGGTACAAAGGTCGACCGATCAACTGGCCGGATCGCTATCGGATCATCAACATACGTTGACTTCCACGATCGGGGATCAACGCACCAAAGGAATGGAGGCAACCTCGCTTCCGCAGATCACGGAGAGCACGATCGCTCCGTGCGTTTCGCTCGACAAGTCCAGCACGCTCGTAGGGCCCTTGCCGGTTGTTCCCGCACCCAACACGCGTCCAAGCATATCACTCACCCGCCATTGTGCGGCGTCGCACGGATGTTCAAGTGCGATGGTTCCATCGGCACGTACGGACGCGTGCACCTCGTTGGTGGCCGTGTAGCGCTGCACCGCAACAGCGGCGCTCACTCCCGAGGTGCCATCGAAATCCGTTTGTCGCAACCGGTAATAGCTGATCCCCGCGACAGGTTCCACATCGTGTGCGCGGTAATCGATGGCGCTCTGGCTGTTGCCGGCGCCTGGTGCATGCAGCACAGCGGCATAGACAAGGCCATCCGTGCTGCGCTCAATGGTGAAGTAGTGGTTGTCGATCTCGCTCGCGGTGGTCCACTCCAGCAATACGGCCGGCCCATCGTTGCGGGCGCTGAAGGACACCAATTCGATGGGAAGGTCCACGGGGCATTGCATTGCCCGGCGGTAAGCGTTGTTGGCCGCATTGTTCGAGGCGCCCGGCGTTTGGTTCCCAGCAACCACCGCGCTGGTGAAGTTGGCCGCCACGCGCGGGTCAACGGCATTGAAGTAGATGACCCTGCCCAAGTGGTTCGATGTGTTTATCCGCAGGTTCTCGATACCGCCTGTGTTCATGTTCTGGCTGTTCGGGCCATAGCTGACCCCATGGAAGTACTGGCCGTTCGGATAACGTGTCTGGGCTGCATCGCCCTCGTTGCGCAATGCAATGCGTGTCCAGTTGGCAGCGCCGAACGCACAGGGTGTGTAACCACCGCTCAAGGTCGCACTGGGCAGGGTGCCGCAGCTTTGCAGCACGGCGCTCGTCGCAGGAATGATGTACACGCTGTCCACCGGGGAAGTGTCGCTGGGGTCGTTCGCAGGCAGCGCAGGGTTCGGATCGGCGTTGTTGTAGATCACGATGAGCGAACCGGTCGGCACCGCCGACCACTGGGCAATGTTCGCGAAGCGCAGGTGGCCCGTGCTCACCGCGCTGTTCACCATCACCGTACCGAAACCATTGAACACGACCCCATTGTTGTCGTCGATCTTCCAGTTGCGCAGATCGACCGTGGTGCAGGCAGGGCCGCAAACGAGCAGTTCTATGTACTCCTGTTCGGTTGCGATGCCGTTGCTCACTTCGTTCACCAAGGGTCCCAGGCAGGTGGGTGCGTAAGCAACGGTCAGTTGCAGGTCGTCAATGGCCACGCTGGGATCCGCGCCGCTTCCGTCGTTGTTGTTCTGCCAACGGAATCCCACACGCACAGCAGGGTTGTTGTTGGCACTGGCCGGAAGAGCAACGCTGTACTGCGTCCATTGGCCCTGCCCGGAGCACGCCCCGACCACCGGGGTTTTCGGCGGGTTGCTCAGGGCGGCCCATGCTGCGCCGTTCCAATACTCCAACAGGAAATCGTCGTTGGCGCCCTGGCCGTTCTCCAGGTATTTGAACGTGAGCGTGATAGTGCTGTACCCCGTGAGGTTGATGATCGGTGTTTCGGCGCGCTTGTTCGTTGTGGACGTAAGGCAGCTGCAACAGAACGAGCATAGTGCCGGTGGGCAACCCGCATCGTAGGCCGCGCCGCAATCGCCGGTGGGGCAGAAGATGCAGCCATTGGGGCTCACACACCCGATATCGTTGGCGATGTGCAGCGTTTCGTTGTTCGTCGTGCAGTCCGTTCCGCAGGTGCTCACCGCGTTCCCGTTCTCACGGCAGCTCACGAACCATTGGTTCGGACATGTTCCTTGTGCACCCACGTTGGCCACCGTCCATGTTCCATTGACCCCTGCGGTATAGGCCGTAGCGTAGCAACCCGTGTTGCAACCGTTCTCGAACTCATCCGACCAGATGACGAGTTGGCTTTGCACTCTGCCGTGGGCCACCAGCAACAGCGCGGTCAGGGTCGCGGTGCGTCCCAACTGGCCGGAGTATTCTCGCAAGGTGTCCATCGCGTTGAAAGTTAGTCGGCTGCCAAGGGCAGGGGTTGCGCCTGCGGGATATTTTTGGCCGCCAGATACCAGACGTGTCCAACCGCTTTTGGTCATGCCTGTGGAACGTGAAGTTTTCATCAACAGATTCCCACCTCCCCACCTTTGTCCAAGATCCTGATCCTTGATCACGGCAGCCAGTACACGCAGTTGATCGCACGGCGTGTGCGGGAGTTGAACGTGTATTGCGAGATCCATCCGTTCAGTAAAGCAGCCCTGTTCGCCAATGATCCCGGTATCGCGGGCGTCATACTCGGAGGCAGTCCCTTCAGTGTCTTCGATGCAAATGCGCCGGATACGGACATCAGCGGGTTTCAAGGACGCGTGCCGGTGCTGGGCGTTTGCTACGGGGCACAGCTCTTGGCCAAAAGGGCCGGGGCCCCGGTGGTGCGTAGCACCGTGCGCGAGTACGGTAGGGCTTATCTGGACAACATCACCGTTAGCGCACCGCTGTTCACCGGTATCCATGCGGGCACCCAAGTGTGGATGAGCCATGGCGATAGCATCACCGCACCAGCGGGCAACATGGAAGTGATGGCCAGCACGCATGCTGTGCCGGTTGCGGCTTTCCGCCTGAAGGGGGAGAACACCTTCGCCGTGCAGTTCCACCCCGAGGTCTACCACACCGCCGATGGGCTGCAACTCTTGCGCAACTTCGTCTTGGGTGTTTGCGGTTGTGCTGCGGATTGGACCCCGGCCTCGTTCGTCGATTCCACCATCGCCTCATTGCGTGCGCAGCTCGGCACCGACAAAGTGGTGCTGGCGCTGAGCGGTGGGGTGGATAGCAGTGTGGCGGCGCTGCTTCTGCACAAAGCCATCGGCGATCGGCTCCATTGCATCTTCGTTGACAATGGCCTGCTGCGCAAAGGCGAGTACGAAAGCGTGCTCACCAACTACGAACATCTGGGCCTCAACATAACCGGTGTGGATGCCAAGGCGCGCTTTTACACGGCCTTGAAGGGCAAGGAGGATCCGGAGGAAAAGCGCAAGGCGATCGGAGCCACCTTCATTGAGGTTTTCGATGTGGAGGCGCACCGGATCAGTGATGTGAAATGGCTGGGACAGGGGACCATTTATCCCGATGTGATCGAAAGCGTGAGCGTGCACGGCCCGAGCGTCACCATCAAGAGCCACCACAACGTCGGCGGGCTTCCGGCCCGCATGAAAATGCAGGTGGTGGAACCCTTGCGGCTTCTGTTCAAGGATGAAGTACGCCGCGTGGGCAAGGAACTCGGGCTGGCCGCCTCACTGCTCGGTCGTCATCCTTTCCCCGGCCCCGGTCTCGGCATACGCATACTCGGTGAGGTGACGGCTGAGAAAGTCGCGTTGCTCCAAGAGGTGGATCACATCTACGTGCAGGCCTTGCGCGATGCCGGCCTTTACGACCAGGTCTGGCAGGCCGGTGCCATCCTTTTGCCCGTGCGCAGCGTTGGTGTTATGGGCGATGAACGCACCTATGAGAACGCCGTGGCCTTGCGTGCTGTAAGCAGTACCGACGGCATGACGGCGGATTGGTGCCACCTGCCTTACGAAGTGTTGGCACGGATCTCGAACGATATCATCAACAAGGTGAAGGGAGTGAACCGCGTGGTGTACGACATCAGCAGCAAGCCACCCGCTACCATCGAATGGGAATGAAGCGCCTCGTGTCCTCGACCTTCCCCGGACTGACAAAGCTCTTGTTCGTGGTCCTGCTGTTCGGTGCGTGCACTTCGCATGCGCAGGTAACACAAACGCGCGATGGCAAGAAGTACATCCTGCACACCGTGGAAAAAGGCCAGACGTTGTTCGCCATAGGGCAGCGGTATGCTGTACCCACGGAAACGATCGTGAAGGCGAACCCTGCCGCAGGTCAAGGCCTCAGCATCGGCCAAGTGCTGGTGATCCCGGTGGATGGTGTGTCGAAAAAGGAAGCCAAGACCGCACCCTTGTTGCGCAATGGTGAATTGGTGCATGTGGTACAGAAGAAGGAAACCGTCTTCGGTATCGCGCACAAATACAACGTGTCCGACTCCGATCTGCTGGGCCGCAATCCGCAAATGGCGGATGGTTTGAAGGTGGGCATGGAACTGGTGGTGCCCGTTGCGAAAGTGACCGGCACCGCCGCGAACGTTGTGGCTCCGGCAGCGGATGATGGCAGCAAAAGCCATCTGGTGCAGCCCAAGGAAACAGTCTTCGGCTTGTGCCAGTTGTACGCGATCAGCGAGGAGGAATTGAAAGCAGCCAACGGCGGTTTGGCCGACGGATTGAAGGTTGGGATGTACCTGCGGATCCCCGCGAAAGCGGTAGCCGTGGTACCCACCGTTCCGGTCATTGGTATGGACAAGCGCGAGCGTTACAACGTGGGCCTTCTGTTGCCCTTCAGTCTAGCGCGCAACGACAGCGCCCTGGCGCGTGCCGGAGCGGATGATTGGTACGAGTTGACCGGCATCGCCTCGCAGTTCTATGCGGGAGCCCAACTGGCCATTGATTCACTGGAGCATCTCGGGCTGAAGGCCGACATACGCGTGAAGGATGTGGGTGGCGAAGCGGCAGTTTGGAAGAGTGCCTTGAAGGATCCGGACCTGAAGAACCTCGACCTGTACATCGGACCCTTCCATCGCGGCGCCATAGAAGATGTGGCGGGCATTGCCGGCAGAGGTCATGTGGTATGCCCCGTGCCGCAGAGCAACAAGGTGCTTTTGGGCCGACCGCAAGTGAGCAAAGTGGTGAGCGGGCGCACCGAACATGTGCAGCACATCGCTCGGTATGTGGCGCGCTACCATGGCAACGACAACATCATCCTGCTGCGTGCATCGATCACCGGCGAAAAGGAATTGCAGGACCAGATGGAACGCATGCTGCGCGAAGCCTTGGCTGCGGCCGGTTCAAGCTGCATCATCGACAGCACCACCATTGCTTACGCCGGTAAGCGCGACGCTGCGGCCATTGAAGCCCGCTTGCTGCCGGGAAAGTTGAACGTGATCGTTGCGCCCACGGAAGACGTTGAGCTTGTCACGACCTTGGTGAACAAACTCGCCATCGCAGCGGATAAGAGCAAGATCATCGTCTTCGGCTTGGAGCAGTGGCAGAACATGGAGAGCCTCGATGAAGCGAAACTCGATGCCATCGGGTTGCACCTTCCGGCAAGTACCTGGATCGATCGTAACGACCCGCGCGTGGTGGCCTTCGAACGCAGTTTCCGTGAACGCTTCCGCACCGACGCGGGGGAGTATGCCTTCCTCGGGTTCGATGTTACGTTCTTCTACCTCTCCGCCTTGATGGAGGAAGGCCGCACGTTCGCCGATCGTTACGGAACTGTTCTCACGCGGCCGCTGCACATGGAATTCCGGATGCAGAAGGCAGGCGCGGAGAACGGTTATCGCAACGAGAACGTGATCATGCTGCGCCACCAGGACCTGGGTCTCGTGATCGCCAAGCCATGACCCACCGCGAACGTATCGCGAAGGCGTTCCGCGCCATTCAGGAGAACATCTGCGCGCAACTCGGAACACTCGACGGCAAGGCACGGTTCACCGATGATGTTTGGCAACGGGCGGAAGGCGGTGGCGGCAGCAGCAGGCCCATTGCCCATGGCGACCTGATCGAGAAAGGCGGCGTCAATTTCAGCGAAGTTTTCGGCCCGCTGTCAACGCAAGCATCCAAAGCACTGAAGGTGGAAGGGGATGCCTTTTACGCCACGGGCGTCAGCATCGTACTACACGCGCACAATCCATGGGTGCCCACGATCCATATGAACATCCGCTACTTCGAGGTGGGGTCCGGTGACGGACAGCCAACGCCTGATAGCCGACAAGAGTCGTGGTTCGGGGGTGGGATCGATCTTACACCCGCCTATGTGGACGAGGCGATTGCCCGCCATTTTCACCAACGCCTGCGAGCGGAGTGCAACAAGTGGCATCCCTCTTTCTACGCCGACCACAAGCGTTGGGCCGATGACTACTTCTTCCTTCCGCACCGCAACGAAACTCGCGGGGTGGGGGGCATTTTCTTCGATAGACTTTCACCGGATGGAGCCACCGGAAGCCCTGCGGATGCCTTCGGATACGTGCAGGGCCTCGGGAACCTGTTCGCACCGTTGTATGCGGAAGTCGCGAACAGGGCACGCGTCAAGCCGTTTGCGCAGCGCGAGCGCGATTGGCAACTGCTACGTCGGGGGCGCTACGTGGAATTCAACCTCGTGCACGACCGCGGAACGCGCTTCGGATTGGAGACCGGGGGCCGCACCGAGAGTATCCTCATGAGCTTGCCGGCCGATGCGCGTTGGCAGTACGATCACCGTCCCGAGCCCGGGTCGGATGAGGAAGCAACCTTGAGGTGGCTGCGAAAAGGCGTGGATTGGGCGGGCTGAAGCACGCGCTCACTTCCCCAGAACACCGTTGGTGAAGTTTCCCTCCGTTACGGTGCCATCCGCATAGTGCCCTTGCCGTGCTGGAGACCTGCTTTCCATTCGCCCACGTACACTTCGCCGTTGGCCCAATGCATGGTTCCCACTCCTTCCTGCGCACCAGCGGCCCACCCCCCGGTATATGTGGCTCCATCCGCCCATGTCTGCGTGCCTTCGCCTTGCTGTAAGCCCTGTTGCCAAGTGCCGGAGAAACGGATGCCGGTGGACCATTGCATGGTACCCTCACCGTGTTGCAATTCGTTCTTCCAATTGCCCGAGTACTCATCACCGTTCACCCAACGCATGTGGCCCATGCCTTCTTGCACATCGTTCGCCCAACCTCCTGCATACTCGCTGCCATCTGGCCAAGTCTGCGTGCCTTCGCCCTGTTTCACACCATGGATCCAGGCGCCGGAGTACTTCACCCCATTGGCCCATTGCACGGTTCCGGTGCCATGCTGCTCGCCTTTCAGCCAGCTACCGTCGTACACATCGCCCGTGGCCCAACGCATGTTGCCCTGTCCGTTGATCTCGCCGTCGCGCACTTCGCCTTTGTACACAGCGCCGTCGGGGTAGGTGATCGTTTCCTGGGCGCTCAGGCAGGTGCCCAAGGTGATCGCGAAGGCCGCCAGTGCGAGGCGACCGGGATCGGAGTTGTTCAGGCCGTGAAGCATGTGGGTATCTTATGGGGTGTTCCTTCGTTCCGGCTCACACATGCTCCGGATCATCAATGGTCCTCATGGTCAGCGCACCGCTGGGGCATTGGGTCACCTGAGCAGTGATCTCATCCGACGCGGCGCCGTCCGGTGTTATCCACGGCCGCATGCCGGGTTTGAAAACACGCGGCAGTCCCTTCCAGCATTTCCTGCTGTGGATGCACAAATGCGCCTTCCACACTATCGTCACGTCGCCGTTGGAATAGGTGTGTTCCTTGTTCATGCGGTAAAGCAGGGAAGGGGTTATGAGTAAAGCAAGCGGGCTCGTGGCTCTTTCAAGTTGCACAACGACCGACAGCCGATGGGATCGTCCTATCCCAAGAACGGATACCCATGCTCCGTTGGCGGCACGAAGGTCTCCTTGATAGTGCGCGCGCTTACCCACCGGATCAGGTTCAGGTAACTGCCCGCCTTGTCGTTGGTGCCGCTGCCACGCGCACCGCCGAAGGGCTGCTGGCCCACCACCGCGCCGGTGCATTTGTCGTTGATGTAGAAGTTGCCTGCGCTATGGCGCAGCACGTTGGTGGCTTGAACGATGCTCTCACGGTCGTTGCTGATCACTGCACCCGTCAACGCGTACTCCCCGGTGGCATCAACCAGTTTCAGGGTATCCATCCAACGGTTGGTGCTGTATACATGGATGGTCAGCACCGGTCCGAAGATCTCTTCGCACATGGTGGTGCTTTTTGGGTCTTTCGTCACGGCAACGGTGGGTTCAATGAAATAGCCGGTCTTCTTGTCGTACTTCCCGCCGGCGATGATCTGCACGTTCTTCTTGTCCTTCTTCAAGCCGTCGATATAGCCCGCGATCTTGTCGAAGCTCTTCTCATCGATCACCGCACCGATGAAATTCTTGAAATCGCGTGGGTCGCCCATCTTCATTTCGGAAAGGTCGGCGAGGAGTTCCTTCTTCACCTGCGGCCAAATGTTCTCCGGGATGTAGGCGCGGCTCGCCGCGCTGCACTTCTGTCCTTGGTACTCGAAGGCGCCACGGCTCAATGCAGTCGCCACCACCTTCGGATCGGCACTCGGATGCGCAATGATGAAATCCTTGCCACCGGTTTCCCCCACGATGCGCGGGTAGCTCCGGTACATGGGCAGGTTGTTGCCGATGGTCTGCCAGATGTGGCGGAACACTTTAGTGCTGCCGGTGAAATGGATACCGGCAAAGTCCTTGTGCTTGAAGATCACTTCACCGGCGGTGGGACCGTCAACGTGGATCAAATTGATAACGCCCGGTGGAAGTCCGGCAGCGTTGAACACTTCCATGAGCACCTGTGCGCTGTAGCACTGCGCATCTGCACACTTCCACACCACGGTGTTGCCCATAAGCGCACAGCTGGCCGGCAGATTGCCGGCAATAGCGGTGAAGTTGAAAGGCGTCAACGCGAATACGAAACCTTCCAGCGCCCGATATTCCAAGCGGTTCCAAACACCGGGCGAGCTGATGGGCTGGTCGCGATGGATCTGCTGAGCATAACTCACATTGAACCGGAGGAAGTCGGCGTATTCGCACGCGGCATCGATCTCCGCTTGGAAACAATTCTTGCCCTGCCCCAGCATGGTGGCCGCATTGATGTGCGCGCGATACGGCCCGCTGATGAGGTCCGCGCATTTCAGGAAGATCGCTGCGCGCTCCTCGAAAGGCATCGTTTCCCAATCCTTCTTCGCCTTCAGCGCTGCATCGATGGCCGCACGCACATGCTTGGCGTCGCCGAAGTGCGCCATGCCCAGCTTGTGCGCATGCTTGTGCGGCGGGCTCATCTTTCGCAGGTCTTTCGTCTCCACCGCCTTGCCGCCGATCCACATCGGTGCATCGATGGGGGTCTTCAGCCGACGGTCGAGCTCTGCCTGCAGCGAAGTGCGCTCACCGGTGCCGGGCGCGTAGCCGAGTACGGGTTCGTTGCGTGGTACCGGAACGGAAAAAGTGGCGTTGCTCATGTATGGCTGAGAAAGGTCGGCGAAGGTATCCGGCGTTCAACCCATCTCCACCGCGCCCTCCTCGTTCTCGTACTTGGTGCGGGTAACACCCAAGTCCTTGATCAAGCCGTCCTTCAGGCTGTACACCCAGCCGTGCACCTGCACCGGGCGTCCTTTTTCCCAGGCATCCCGCAGCACGGAGGTTCGGCTGAGATCATAAACCTGTTCAGCAACATTCACCTCGACGAGCCGGTCGAACCGCGCGCTTTCATCGCCGATGGCATTCAGTTCTTCGTTGTGCCAGCGGGCCACGTCGCGGATGTGGCGCACCCAGCCACTGGCAGGACCGCCGAACTCCGGCCCCATCGCCGCCTTCACCCCACCGCAACCGTAGTGGCCGCATACGATCACATGGTCGATGTTCAGCACGTTCACCCCATAGTCCAGTACGCTCATCATGTTCATGTCCGTATGCACCACCATGTTGGCGATGTTGCGGTGGATGAACATGTCGCCGGGCATGGTGCCCGTGATCTGGTTAGGTGGCACGCGGCTATCGCTGCAGCCGATCCATAGGAAGAAGGGGTTCTGGTGTTTGGCGAGTTCGGTGAACAGTTCCGGGTTCTCGCGGTGCATTTGTTCGCTCCATTCCTTGTTGCGGGCGAGGAGGATCTTGTGCAGGTCGGCGTTGTGGTCCAGCATTTCAGTTGGTTGTTCCGGTGTGGCGAAGATGGCTTCTGCCCCGACAAGTCGGGGCGGTGCCGTTCCTTGATCGTGTATTGCCCTTTGTTGCGCGGAGGCGCTCCGCACCCCCGACCAACCAGAGAGCGGCCGGTTCTTGCGGTTGTCGCGTAAGCCCTTGCCAACGTAGTGCCTGGCAGCATCAAGGATCGTGGTGCGCAAAGCCCCCAACATGGGTTTCTCGCGCTCTTTGAAGCCGTTGTATTCAATGGTGATCCCGCGCGGTACCGCTCGTACGCGTTCATCCTCTATGATCTCTTCCACGTCAGGGTCGATCCCCACGGTCCGGTTCGCGTCGATGATCACATGGGCACCATGCGGAATGATGCTCAACGTGCGCAGCACGCTTGCCTTGTTGAGGAAAGTAACATCCTCGCTCAGTTCGATGCGGATCGGCTCACCCGCGATGTGTTTGCTCGGGTCGAAGTGGAACGGAGTGAGGAAGTTGTTGCGCAGGATGACGAACAACGCCACGCACATGCCCACACCTACACCAACCAAAAGGTTTATGAACACCACTCCGAGCAAGGTGACGAGGAACGGGATGAACTGAGCGTGCCCCGCCTGCCACATGCTCTTGAACAGGGAGGGTTTCGCCAGTTTGTAGCCTACAAGTAACAGGATGGCCGAGGTGCTTGCTAGCGGCACCGCATTGAGCACCATTGGCAACAGCAATACCAGTACAAGAAGGAGCACGCCGTGAAGGATGGTGGAGAGTTTCGTTCGCCCACCAGCTTGCACGTTCGCGCTGCTGCGCACGATCACTTGGGTTATCGGCAGGCCGCCCACAAGACCACTGGCGATGTTGCCGATGCCCTGCGCCCACAGTTCGCGATCGGTCGGGGTGATACGCTTCTCCGGGTCCAATTTGTCGATGGCCTCCACGGAGAGCAGTGTTTCGATGCTGCCAACGACGGCAATGGTGAGGGCTACCACCCAAACGCGCTGATCGAGAAGCCCGGACAGATCGGGGAACGGGATGGTCTGCAGCGACCCCCAACCGGTTATGGCGGGTACTTCCACGAAATGCTCGTGCGCCATGCCCAGGCCCGGCACGTTGCCGAACAACAAACCCAGAAGGATCCCCGCGATGACTGCAACGAGCGAACCCGGGATGGAGGCGAGCCATTTGATGTTCTTGATGAACGGTCTGTCCCATAGCAGAAGAAGCCCCAAGGACACTGCCGCGATCAACAACACGCCCGGAATGATCGACTCGAGCATGTACCAGAGCTCACTGATCGTGTTGTGGCGATCGGGCTGCTGGAAGGCTTCATCGCCTATGAAGTCTTTGTCGTAACCGAACAAGTGCGGCAGCTGCTTCAGGAAAATAAAGATGCCGATGCCTCCCAACATTCCTTTGATCACGGCGCTCGGGAAGAAGTACGCAACAACTCCGGCGCGCATCAACCCGAACACCACTTGGATAACCCCGGAAAGGACGACGGCCGTTACGAAAAGGGGATAGGAACCGAGGTCGGTTATGGCGGTGGCCACGATGGCCGCAAGGCCCGCAGCAGGGCCGCTCACACCGATCCGGGCACCGCTGATCGCACCGACCACGATGCCGCCGATCACGCCGGCGACGATACCCGCCATCGGCGGGGCATCGCTGGCAACGGCAATGCCCAAGCAAAGCGGCAAGGCAACGAGAAAGACAACAATTGACGCGGGCACATCCGCGCGCCACGCACGGAACAAGTTCAAGGGAGCCATGGAACAGAATTGAAGTTTGAAGGTGACTGACAAGCGCAGGCTTGTTCCCGTTCAGGGAACGCTGCTGCTCGCTTTCAACCGGCGATCACCGGCAGGGGAGCGTGGGTCAGTTGGCCTCCGGCGGTTGATGCGGCACCTCCAAGGCGGGGTGATCCAGCATGCTGTCCTGGTACCAGTGCAGGAACGACTGCACGGTAGTGGACAGGTTCTTCGGAACGATGCCAATGCGGATCTCGCAGGCATGCTTAATGACTTCTTCCTCCAAAATGGGCGCTGCGGTGCTCCCGCATTCATCGAAGATGTTGAGGATGCCCTGTGCAGTGCTCAACTGCGGTAACAGGAAGAGTTGGAGCGCCAATGCCACAGCCAGCGATCGCCGGGCCAGCGACCACTTGCGCAGTGCTGGGATGTGGGGTTCAGGACGGTTCATCGTGAATGGCGACGGCGAAAATATCCACCGGTGTTCCGGGCCGGTGAGGATTTCACATGTATTAACCGTGGAAGCCGATCAATTCGACAACCAGGAATACAACAGGTCGAAGGAGGGGATCACCACGGTGAATTCATGGCGGTCCTCTTCATCGCGCATGATGTAGGTGCCTTCCATACGTCCGACCGCGCTCTGCAGGTCGCAATAGCTGCTGTACATGAATTCCTCGCCCGGTGCGAGCACCGGTGTTTCACCGACCACTCCGGGCCCGAGCACTTCGCGCGGTGCCGCCAAACTGTCCACGATGTGCCAATGCCTGCGCAGCAACCGCACGGTGCGCTGGCCTTGGTTGGCGATGGTGATGTGATAACTGAAGAAGAACTTGCCCTCGGCCGGGTTGCTATGGCGCTGTTCGAAGCGCGCCTGCACCGCTACCGCTATGCTGTTGGTGACGAGTATCGTCATGCTGCGCTGTTGGGGTTCGTTGCGGTCCGTGCAAGTGTAACGGGAGCATGGCAAGCGCAGTGCGTGGTGGTGCGGCATTGTTTTCAACCGCGCCATCCACCGTTCCGGTCAACGGCTGTTCTCGCGCATCTTCTTGCGCAAGGCGATCATCTTGATGCAAGCGATGGCCGCATCCACACCCTTGTTACCGTGTTTGCCGCCGCTGCGCGCCTGCGCCTGTTCCAAGGTGTCGTCGGTAAGCACTCCGAAGATCACCGGGCGGCTGTTGCGCAGGCCACAGCTCATGATGCCGTTGGCCGTGCTCTGGCAGATCACATCGAAATGCGGTGTTTCGCCACGTACGATGCTGCCCAAGCAGATCACCCCATCGATGCGCAGCGTGTCCAGAAGGAATTGCGCGGCGAGAGCCAATTCGAAACTGCCCGGCGCTCTCTCCACCGTGATGTTCTCCGGGGGCATGCCGCACTCCACCAACGTGGCGCGGGCGCCTTCCAGAAGGTTACCGGTGATCTCCGGGTTCCATTCGCTCACCACGATGCCGATGCGCATGGCGCTGGCATCGGGCACGCTGGCCCGGTCGTAGTGACTGAGGTTGTTGGTTGAGGTTGCCATTGTGGGGTGCGCAATGTAGCCCCATGGCAAAACGTGGTCAACCGGCCATGGCTTCAGCCAGGGCTGCGTATTTCTTGGCTTGGTTCACGTCAGCGCTCTGCGGGAAATCGTTGGCCACCCTGCGGAACGCCTTGGCTGCGGCCTTCCAGTTACCGGCCTGCTGGTGCAGAATGCCGGCTTTCATCAGGTACATCGGTGTCGTAAAGTCGCTCTTCACCATGTCAGCCGCCTTCTCGAACTGGCTCACGGCCTTTTCGCTCTCGTTCAGTTCCACATAGCAATCGCCGATGTTGCCAACGGCCATCACACGTAGCACATCATCGCCCAGATCCGCTTGCTCGTAATGATCGATGGCGGTCTGCCATTCCTCTTTCTTCATGTAGATGGTGCCGAGGTAGCTATGTGCCAGATCGCCGGTGGGCGTGTTGCCGTACTCGTCGGCAATGGCTTCAAAGCCCATCCAGAGCCCATCGCCGTTGATGGCGAGGTCCAAGCTGTCGATCTCGAAGTAGTACTGGGCTTTCCAGATGTTCTCTGTCGCCTCCTTCATCGCTGGCCCTACCACGAACTGGCGGTAGGCTACGAAACCGGCCACCCCGAGGAACAGCACAATGGCCGCAATGGTCAATGGCTTCTTGTTCTTCTCGATGAAGAGTTCGCTCTTGCTGTAAACCTCACTGATGTCGAGGTCTTTCTCCTGCTTGGTCTCGGCCATGGTCTGCTGATCTATTGTCCACGCGCCATCAAGGCGGGCGAATGCGGCCGCGAATGTAGGATCCCCCGGGGAATGGAAAGTGGGGGGCGGCTGCGGTCTGCTCAGATGCCTGTGATGGTCGAGGTGAGGCACACATGCAACCACCGGCCCCATCTTTGGTCGGAAGGCTACAACACGCACATGGTTTTGGATCATCGGCAACGCATCAAGCTGCTCTTCGGGCGCGCGGGCATGGGCATTTCGCCGGCCGCCTTGGATGTGCGCACGAAGCAGCCGTTCCAAGCGATCGTGGATGAACTGTTCGCTGACAGCGCAACATGGAAGCCGCTGGAAACCGCGCAGAGCGTGGCAACGCTGAAGCAGTACCGGGCCATGGGCGAGAAGGGCCAGCGCGCGTTCCGTCGCGATCAGCGCAACAACACGGGCAAGTTGAACAAGGAATGGATGGAACGTCTTGCAGGCGATGAAGGGGTACTACGTGAGAAGATGACCCTCTTCTGGCACGGCCACTTCGCCTGCCGCAGCCCATGGGGCAACAGCAACCAGCAGTTGAACAACGTACTGCGGCAACATGCCCTCGGCAACTTCGGCGACCTGCTGCGTGGCGTGAGCCGCTCGCCCGCCATGCTCGAATTCCTCAACAACCAGCAGAACAGGAGGGGAGCACCCAACGAGAATTTCGCGCGCGAGGTGATGGAACTTTTCACGCTCGGCCGTGGGCACTATACCGAAACCGACATCAAGGAGGCAGCGCGGGCCTTCACCGGTTGGGGGTATGAGATGGCGACCGCGGAGTTCAAGTACAACGAAGACCAGCACGATTTCGCCGAAAAGACTTTCCGCAACAGAACGGGTCGTTGGGATGGCGAGGACATACTTGGTTTCCTTTTGGAAGATGAACGCACTGCGGAGTTCATCAGCCGGAAGATCTATCGGTGGTTCGTGAACCCGCTTGTGGATGAGCCCTTCGTTTCGGAAATGGCGCAGCGGTTCTTCGGTAGTGGCTACGACATCGGCGACCTCATGCGGTTCGTCTTCACCAGCGAGCATTTTTCGCAGGAGCGCAACAGCGGCGCGCGCATCAAGAACCCGGTGGAATTGCTTGCCGGGCTGGACCATCTCTTCAACATCGCATACGAATTGCCCGACCAAACGCTGGCGCTGCAACGTGCATTGGGCCAAGTGCTCTTCTATCCACCGAACGTGGCTGGATGGGCCGAAGGGACCGCATGGATCGACAGCAACAGCTTGTTGCTCCGCCTGCGCATCCCTAGTGTCCTGTTGAACCACGGTGCGCTGGAATGGGAACCCGATGGCAGCGACCCCGAGGGTTTGGACGCGGCCATGATGATGGATGCGCAAGGCGACCAGCCTGGGCGCGATGGCAAAGGCCGGGTGCTGCGCACTACCAGCGACAAGGAACTGTTCGCAATGAGCTTGGCTCCGGACATCAGTAACGCGGCCTTGTGCGAAGTGCTCCTCTCTGTGGCTCCTTCATCAGCGCTTCTCAACGCCATCTCCCAACCTGCGCAGTCCACTGCTTTCGACCGCGTCCTCCAGGTTCTGTCCTCACCCGAATACCAACTCTGCTGAGCATGATCGGTCGCCGCCGTTTCCTGCAACACAGTGCTCTGGTAAGCACCGCTTGGATGCTGCCATCCTTCCTGAAGGCCATGGTGGCGAACCCACAAGGTGGCCAGCGCCGCTTGGTGGTGTTGCAAATGAGCGGTGGTAACGATGGCTTGAACACGGTGGTCCCCTTCCGCAACGATGTGTATGCCGCCAACCGCCGGTCGCTGGCATTGCCAAAGGACCGGTTGCAGTTGATCACCGACGACATCGGCCTGAATCCCGGTCTTGCCGGTTTTCGTGCCCTGCATGATGAAGGATTGTTGAGCATTGTGCAAGGCGTCGGTTATCCCGATCCGGACCGCAGCCATTTCAGATCGCTCGATATCTGGCATAGTGCAAGCGCGAGCAACGCGTACCTCGGCACCGGGTGGCTGGGGCGTTATCTGGACCACGAGCGCATGGCACCGCACGCCGTGATCGAAGTCGGCCCGTCACTCACCCTCGCCAACAAGGGTGAACACCTGAAGGCGATCACGCTCACCGATGCCGACCGGCTTTACCGGAGCACGCGCGAACCCTTCTTCGCGCAGCTTGCATCCGCTGGCGCGCATGAGCATGCCACGGCCGCTTATCTGTACAAGACCATGGCCGAGACGTACCAGAGCGCTGCTTACATCAAGGAGCATTTGAAGCGCAGTGAGCCTGTTGGCGGATATGTAAAGGATGACCTCGGAAAGCAATTGCGTTCGGTCGCCAACTTCATCAAGAGTGGGCTGGAGACGCGCGTTTACTATGTGAGCATTGCTGGCTTCGACACGCATGCCAACCAATTGCAACGGCACGAACGCGTGCTGAAAACGGTTGGTGACAACCTGCTTGCGTTCACGATTGACCTGAAGGCGGCAGGTGAGTTGGACAGCACCCTGGTGATGGTCTTCAGTGAATTCGGGCGGCGGGTGAAGCAGAACGCCAGCAACGGCACCGATCACGGCGCGGCGGCGCCTTTGTTCCTGATCGGTACCGGCTTGAGGAAGCCCGGGCTGTTCAATGCAATGCCGTCGCTTACGGACCTTGACCCGAACGGCGACCTGAAGTTCGCGGTGGACTTCCGTGATATTTATGCGAGCGTGCTGCGTGATTGGATCGGCACCGATCACAATGCCATTGTGCCGGGAGCCACACCTACGGCAGGCCTGATCAGCTGAGGTTACGGTTCGTCCACCTGTAGAAGGTCGGCCCCCTTTGCAGCGGCTTCCGCTTCGTCGCCTGCATCGAGCCCGAACACGGCCACTTGCAGATCGTTCTCGTGCGCCTCTTTTATCTGCTGGCCCGTGATGAGGTCGTTGTTGATCGTGATGCCATCGTATGCCTCGCTCGTTGCGATTGCCAAGCCCTTTTCAAGATCCTGTGCGTAGTAGAATATCAGCGCGCCGGTATTGCGCGATTGTACCCGATCGAGGAATTCGGTCACTTGGCACTCGATGTTGATCGTGCAGTCCGGTGCTTCGTTCATGATCAACGCCGCGAGAGCGTCCGCATATTCGTCCAAGTAGCTCTCCCAATCGCCGGCCGCGAAGAGCTTACAATCCAATACCACCGTCTGGTTTTCCTTGGCTGCATGTAAGACTTCCTCCAAGGGCAGGATGGTCTGTTTTCCGGATCCTTCTTTGTAGCGGCAATCCGTCAGCAGGTTTTCCAAGGAGAAACCGTTCACGAGGCCGGTGCGATCGGTCAATTCGCTGAGGTCCTGTGCGTGGTAACAAACGAGCGCGCCATCCTGTGTCATTTGAACATCCACCTCAACACCGTTACGGCGCGTTCCGAGGCATGCCATCACCGCTTCTCTGGTGTTCATCGGGAACGCATGGTCCGGCCCCATGCCCCCATGGCCAACGGCAGCTACTGCGTTCGGTAAGTCGTGCGGTGCTTCAGCGCAAGAGGCGATGAAGAACAGCAAGAGCAGAGGCCAGGTCCGGTTCATCGGGTGAAGGTGAACGAATAGCTGCTCTTGTTGCCCCGCTCGTCCTGCACTTCCACTTTCAGCAGATGTGTTCCCGGTCCGTTGGTGTGTTTATCGAAGGTGTGCGACAGGCTTCTGCTCTTCGGGTCGAAATCCATCAGGATCCACTCCCCGTCCAATGTGGCCACCCACTTTTCCAACCCGCTCAGGTTGTCCGCCACGCGCAGGGCAAATCCGCTGCGGCCTTTCATGCTTGCCTTCAAGCCGATCGGGGTGATCTTCGGTGGAACGCTATCGACCACGACGCAATAGCTGCCGAAGCTTTTCACCGTTGTGCGCACCCAGCCGTTCTCCCAAGTGCCGCCTTGAACTGCGTGTTTGCCGTTCTCTTCCCAACGCAGGATCAAGGCCTTGCTCCGCAACGCTTCGGGCAGGCTATCCGCGCGGATGCTCAGTGCACTGGCCACATGCATCGGGGTCAACTTGTCCTGCAACGTATGTAGCTGGCTGTGCGCGCGCGCTGGCTTCGGCTTGCTCGTGTAATGGAAGTCGAGATCCTCGTAAAGGGCATCGGCCGGGAGGGTAAGGCGCACACCATCAGCACTGAAATTGTTCTCCTTGCCTTGCTCCATCCTGGTTCCGGTTGCGGGCGGCCTTGCCCAGGTGCTTGCTTCCAGAGCTGTTGCACCGTGCAGCACGAACCCGAGTTCGCTGCTATTGCCATTGGCATCCGTAGCGACCATCCGGATCCGTTGATCACGGCCGGGCGTGGTCTCTACCCGCCCTTGCATTGGTTCATCGCCGTACAGGTCCAATTTGTTGTTGGGCAGTTTGTACAACCGGTGATAGTGCATGTCCTGGTCCTTCTGCAGGGCGTAATCGGTGTATGCATTGCAGTAGCGCTGCAGGCCGAAATCGATGTGGTCCAGATCCACGCTGAAGGCCTTTACATCATCCACGTACAGATCGATCTTCCGCGGGCCGCAGGCATTGTCCGATCCGTTGTATTTGTCGATGACGTGCAGCGCGAACGCAACCGTGCCGAAAGCCGCAATGGTGTC
This sequence comes from Flavobacteriales bacterium, assembly GCA_039931265.1. Lineage (GTDB taxonomy): Bacteria > Bacteroidota > Bacteroidia > Flavobacteriales_F > PHOS-HE28 > PHOS-HE28. Next base: position 62,773 of record JBDTSG010000101.1, on the reverse strand, counting down.
CTGCTTCAACCGATAGCTCTTCGCGCCCTTCTCCAATGCGAATCCTTTGGCGGTGCCCGGATAGGGCATGGTGCGGGTGTCGGCGCTCAAGGGATAGATCCGGACGCCTTTCAATTCGGGTGGCAGCCCGTCCTTCAATTCGATCCCATAAGCCTCGGGATCCAAGGCATATTGCTCTGCATTGCGGATCTCGAAGTGCAAGTGTGCACCACCGCTTCCACCGCTGTTGCCGCTCCACGCGATCAGGTCGCCTTGTTTCACCGGCAAACGGTCGCGCTCCGGATAATTGTCGATCGCAAAATCCTTTGCCGCGTATTGCGCATCAAGGGTGTATGCGGCAATTGAAGCCGCGTAGCGCTGCAAGTGCCCATAGACCGTTGTGGTGCCGTCCGGGTGCTGCAGGTACAGCGCTTTGCCATAGCCCCAAGGGCTCACTTTGATCCGCGATACATAGCCGTCCTTCACCGCGAACACCGGCAGGCCTTCGACCCCGTTGGTCTTGATATCCAGGCCGCTGTGGAAGTGATCGTTGCGCAGCTCCATGAAGTTGCCGGACAAAAGCAGGGGAATATCAAGCGGGGGGACCATACGCGAGGGCGGCCCTTGGGCGGCAGCAATGGCGCAAATCATGGAGCCGGCAAGGAGACAATTGGAGCGCATCATGAGGTGGGCAAGCTATTTCCCCGGTTTGCCCGACTTGTCCGTCGGCCCGGCTACCCTTCAACACCGTGCCGTGTACAGCCCCCCGGTACAACCCCCTGATCCGCTGGGGTGTGGATGGTTATGTTTGCGATCGGACCATGGAATCCTCCCGGTCCGGTTACGATGAACGAAGCGATCGAACGCCTCCAGCTTGCCACCGCACGGGTGGGCGCGCTGGTGAAGGAGCATGAGCAGCTGCGCCAGCGCCATGCCCGTGCCGAGGAAGAACTCGGCACACTGCGCCGCACCAATGAGGTGCTCAGCAAACGTGTCTCGGAACTGGAACAGGAGAACGAGGTCCTCCGGACGGTGCAGTCCAAACAGAAGGACATGCCACCGCAAGCGAAGGAAAGGATCGATGAACTGGTAAGCGAGATCGATCGCTGCCTGGCGCTCATAAGCGCCTGAACAGCGGTACCAAGAACATGGACGAGCACTCCATACGGATCGAGATCGCGGGACGGGCATACCCCCTCAGCATTGCGCATGAGGAGGAGGCCAACATCCGCCAGGCCGTCAAGGACATCAACGAGAGCATCGCACGGTTGCACCTGCACTATCCCACTACGGATAAGCAGGATCTGCTGGCGATGGCAGCCCTGGAAGTGACCACCCGCGCGCTCAATAGCACGGGACATCACGATCAAACCCCTCTGCTGGCCGAATTGGCCAAGTTGGAAGGGCTCTTGGGCAGCACCGCTCCGTCCTGAACCTTCGCTGCACGTTCGGAGGCCCTCCTTGGTCCGCTTAACAACGCGGAACAATGGAATTCAACATCGTCAGTCTGCTCATCGGGGCGCTCGCCGGGCTATTGCTCGGAGGTGGTGCCATCTACTTGTTGCTCAACGCCATGATGAAGAAGCGGGGCAACGCTATGCTGGAGGAGGCCAAGGCCAAGGCCGAAAGCATGAAGAACGAACGCATGGTACAGGCCAAGGAGAAGTTCCTTCAATTGAAGGAGGAGCACGAGAAGCAAGTGCGTGACAGGGAGCGCGATGTACGCGACAAGGAACAGCGCTTGTTACAGAGTACCAACAACCTGAAGCAGCAGCAGGGAGACCTCGCCCGCAAGCAGCAGGATCTTACGCGGAAGGAGAAGGACGCCGAGAACGCCGTTGCCGATGCACAGCGCCAGGCGGAAGCCTTGAAGAGGAAGCAGGAAGAGGTGGAGAAGCTTCACCAGAAACAGGTGAGCGTGTTGGAACAGGCCAGCAACCTCAGTGCCGATGATGCCCGCACACAACTCATGGACAGCCTGAAGGACGAAGCCCGCACTAAGGCGATGTCCATCATCAACGAGATCACGGAAGAGGCCAAGCTCACCGCCAACCAGCAAGCGAAGAAGATCGTGATCCAGACCATCCAGCGGGTGGCCACTGAGCACAGCGTCGAGAACGCCGTGAGCGTTTTCAAGATCGAGAACGACGAGATGAAAGGCCGCATCATCGGTCGGGAGGGGCGCAACATCCGCGCTTTGGAAGAGGCTACTGGTGTTGAGATCATCGTGGACGATACACCTGAGGCCATCATCCTCAGTTGCTTCGATCCCGTGCGCCGCGAAATGGCGCGCCTCGCGCTGCACCAACTGGTGGTGGACGGCCGCATTCACCCCGCACGTATTGAGGAGGTTGTGGCCAAGACCAAAAAGCACTTGGAGGATGAGATAGTGGAGATCGGCAAGCGCACCTGCATCGATATGGGCATCCATGCCTTGCACCCCGAACTGATCCGCATGGTGGGCCGCATGAAGTACCGCAGCAGCTATGGCCAGAACCTTTTGATGCACAGCCGTGAGACCGCCAACCTCTGCGCCACCATGGCGGCGGAACTGGGCCTGAACCCCAAGGTGGCCAAACGCGCGGGCCTGCTGCATGACATCGGCAAGGTGCCCGATGAGGAACCGGAACTGCCGCACGCCATTCTGGGCATGAAGCTCGCCGAGAAGTACGGCGAGAAGCCCGATGTGTGCAACGCCATCGGTGCCCACCACGACGAGATCGAGATGACCACGCTCATCAGTCCCATCGTGCGGGTGTGCGATGCGATCAGCGGTGCACGCCCCGGCGCTCGTCGCGAGATGGTGGAGGCCTACATCAAACGACTTCGTGATCTGGAGGATATGGCCCTCGGTTTCCAAGGGGTGAGCAAGGCCTACGCAATACAGGCTGGCCGTGAATTGCGCGTGATGGTGGAAAGCGATAAAGTGACCGACGCGCAAGCCGATGAGATCAGCATGCAGTTGGCCGACCGGATCCAGAACGAAATGACCTATCCCGGACAAGTGCGGGTGACTGTCATACGCGAGAAGCGCTCGGTGGCCGTGGCGAAGTGATCGCGCGCAGCGCGATCACTTGGTCGGGGCGACGCATGCGTCGCCCAATGCCGATCCGGTGCGCCATTGCCCGCACGTCGATGCTATTACGCCAATACCTTGTGCCCATGGACGTCGAGCGGATCAAGGAGGTCATCAAGCAGGAGGTGCAGAACGTCGCGTTCGTTGCCGTGCAGGATGAGGATGCGCTGCTGGAGCAGAATATCCTCGACAGCGTGGGGGCCGTTGATCTGGCCGTTGCGTTGGAAGGTGCTTTCGGTATCAGCATTCCGTTCGTGGACATCAACAAGCAGCACTTCCACAGTGTGGTTTCGCTGATGGAGTATGTGCGCAAGAAGACGGCATGAAGGGGTCGGCCGCGAGCGGTTCGGACCACTTGTTGGGCTTGGCTCTTGCGTTGGCCGTGGTGGTAGGCATTGCCCCGTGGCGGGCTGATCGGAAACTCATTGTCGTTGATCCCGAGCTGACCTGTTCAACGCAACTGGTTCGGCCACTACAGGGTTATCTGGACAACTACGCCCGGGAGCCCTTCCTCTCATCGCTGCTGGAAGGGACGTTGCGCGATGGGAGCTGCATTGTCCTCCTTGGCTCGTCCGAACTCACCTCAACGGATCACCCCGCCAAGCCGGTCAACTTCTTCAACAAGGAACTGAAGGTGCCTTTGCTGGCACTCGGCCATGCGGGTAACCAGAGCCTGAGCATGCACGCGCAACTGGTTGCAGCGAACGTCTCCTTGGAGCATGCCCGCCTTGTCATCCTCGTTTCTCCCAGTTGGTTCGTCGACAAGTCAGCGACGGAGGGTACAGCACTGGCCGCCTTCTTGGAGTACCAACCCTCCCCATCGCTTTACCGCATCCAACAACGGATCGATCAAGGGGACACCCTTGTTGGGCCGGTGACCCGTTACCTCGCCGAACACAGGGATGAATTGGGTGCTGCACAGCCCATCATCCGCTTGATGACGCGGGATGCCTCCGTTGTCGACCGCGCTCGCTTTTGCTTCAGCCGCCCATGGACGCGGTTCTTGGTGGATGAAACCAAGGCACAGATGCTTCGGGTACCCGTGCTGGGTGGCACAGCGCAGCCGTGGGCTATGCCGATGATCGCACCGGAACGTTGGAAGGAGTTGTACCAAGCTGGGGTGCAAGAGCACTTGGCGCAATGCACCAACAACAAGGTCTTTGTTACGGACACATACTACTCCGAGTACGTTCATGGAGGCACACGGCAATTGGATACCGTTCCCGTGATCCTCAACAATGAGTTCCGGGATTTTGCGGGATTGCTGAACTACGTAAAAGCTTCGAAGGGCGAACCGCTGTTCATTCTTCAGCCCTTGAACCCATACGTGTACACCAACTTGGCGGCGGTGGATCCGACGATCAACGCGATACGCCGCGAATTGAAGGCCCACGACTTCGACTATCTCGATCTGTGGGTAAGCGACACCACGGATTTTCAACCCGGCACACTTACCGACGTCATGCACTTGGGCCCGCTCGGCTGGTACCGTGTCGATAGTGCGATCACTGCCCACTTCCAATGAAAACGGACAACCGCGTGTTCCGGATCGTGAAATGGACCGCGATCTATGTGGTGCTCGCCTTGGGCCTTCTATGGCTCCACGACCCGCGCAGCATCAGTATGGACGCCGCAAAGAGCAGCGTGAAGTTCGTTTACCAGCAGTTCTGACCCATGCTGCCCTTCGCGAACATCGATTTCTATTTCCTGTTCGCGCTGCTCGTGCCAGCGCTCTACTTGGCCAAGGTGCTGCTGAAGGAGCGCGTGCCGTTCGCTTCTGTGATCATGGGCCTCAGCCTTTTTTATGTGGTCGTCTATTACCCCAAGCCGGTGCAGCTGCTCCTGTTCACGCTGTACGAATGCCTGTTCACGTGGCTGCTGCTGTTCCGCTGGAAACGATCGCACGGCTTGCTCGGGAGCTTATTGCTGGCGTTGCCAATGGTTTTGGTGAAACTGGATTGGAACATTGACGTCATCGGCTTTGCGGGCATCAGCTACATCACTTTCCGCTGCATTCAGGTCTACTTGGACGGTGAACTGCTGCGCGACAAGTTCCGGTTCATCGATTTCATCGGGTTTTTGCTCTTCACACCAAGCTTGCTCGTTGGGCCGATAGACCGGTACGAGCGCTTCAAGGCCGATCTCGACCAAGGCTGGTCCCGGTTGAACAAAGCTGCACTACTGTCAGGATGGGAGTTCTTGGTGCTTGGTTTGTTGCACAAGTTCGTGCTGGCTGAACTGGCGGACCGTTACTGGCTTTCCACGGTGGATGCAACGAGCACGGCATGCGCCGATATGGCCGCCAACATGTACGGTTACGCCGTCTATCTCTATTGCGATTTTGCAGGATACTCGCTGCTGGCCATCGGATTGGGCCGTATGATGGGCATTGAACTGCCGAAGAACTTCGACCGCCCTTGGCTCACGCAGAACCCGCCGGAGTTCTGGAAGCGCTGGCACATCAGCTTGGGCGATTGGTTGCGCGATTACTTCTTCCGGCCGATCTACAAGAGCCTCAGTGCTGTTCAGCGCTTGCGCACTTGGCCGTTGCTGAAACAGAACATAGCCCTGTTCTCCACCTTCCTGCTCATGGGTTGTTGGAACGGGTTGGAGGTCCATTACGTCGTTAGCGGGGCACTGTTCGGCATCTACTCGGTGGTGTACAACACTTACCAATACAAGAGCCGCAAGCACAAGTGGGATCTCTGGGGAAGCACGCCCACTTGGGCTGTGAAGAGCATTTCGATCTTCGTCATGGCGAACTTGGCTTGCTTCGCGCTCTACATCTTCAGCGGTCGCTTTCCATACGTGCACTGAGCATGCGGTTCAATATCGTTTCCGCCCGTTTCGAGGAGGAGGATGTCCTCCCCACGAAGCTTGCGGTTGCAGGCAGTGATCGCGACTTGTCGTGGACCGACCTTCGAGTAGAAGCCCAGGCCATGGCGGCGCGCATTGTTGCATTGGAACTGCCCTTAGGCCATCCGGTGCTTATTCGCGGTCATAAGGAGGCCGAAATGGTGGTGGCTGTCGTCGCCTGTATCACATTGGGGCATCCATACATACCGTTGGACAAGGTGGTACCCTTGGAACGCGTGAAACGGATCCAACGGATCACCGGATCGCAGCTGGTCATCAACTGCTCCATGGAGCCTTTTCCAAGCAACGGCGGGCTGGTCATGGAAAAGGGCGGAGTGCGCGGTGTGCTGAGTGTGGATGCGGGCCCGAGCATTCCGTTCCGACCGGAGGATCCGATCCGCTACATCATTTTCACCAGTGGTAGCACCGGCGAACCCAAAGGGGTGCGCATTACGCGGGAAGCCGCCGGTGCATTTCTGCGGTGGATGGAACTCGACTTCGGGATCGGACCGGATGACGTGTACATCAACCAGGCCCCTTTCAGCTTCGACCTCAGCGTTTACGAACTCTTCACGAGCCTGCACCTGGGTGCCACCTTGTTGCTCAACGACGCGGAAACCACCAAGGATGCCCGTCGTTTCCTCGATCGTGTTGCAGCCTATGGTGGGAGCGTATGGGTGAGCACACCCACGTTCGCCTATCTCTATCTCACGGAACCCACTTTCACCGGGCAACACGCAGCATCGATACACACCTTCCTTTTTTGCGGAGAGGCTCTTCCGAAAATGACCGCCCAACGACTGTTGGAACGTTTTCCGGGCGCACGCGTGTTGAACACCTACGGCCCCACGGAAGCCACGGTCGCCACAACGTTGATCAGCGTTACGCGCGAGGTCCTGCAGCGCTACCCGGAAATGCCCGTGGGTTTCCCGATGCGCGGCGGGGTTGTTCGCACTCCGACGAGCGATGGTGCATCGGCCAGCAAGGAGGCGCCCGGGGAGATCGAGATCATCGGACCGCACGTGAGCATCGGCTACTTCGGCAACGATGAACTGAACACGGAGAAGTTCTTCTCGGTGGAAGGCCAACGCGCGTTCCGCACGGGGGATTACGGTTGGTTCCAAGATGGCATCCTCTTCTTCAACGGTCGGCGGGACGAGCAGGTGAAACTGAACGGGTTCCGTATAGAACTCGGGGATATCACCGCGCAGATGCTTGCGGTGCCGGGCGTGGCCGACGCCATCGCAGTGCCCTTGAAAAGCGGCGGAACAGTGAAGCGCATCATCGGATTCGTGCGGCCCGATCCCGCCGTCGATGCAGGTCCTTTGCGAGCAGCGCTCGAGGAACGATTGCGCAAGGAACTACCAGCCTACATGGTGCCATCGGACATCGCTTTCGTTGAAGCGTTCCCGGTGAACAGCAGCCACAAGACGGATCGCAAGGCGCTTATCGAGGGCTACTTGAAACGCCGTTCATGAGCACGTCGCGAGGGCGCACCGCTGGCGATCCTACTTTCGGCGCGCACATGGAACAAGAGACCATCCTCGTCACGGGCGGTGCGGGCTTCATTGGGTCGCACGTGTGCGATGCACTCTTGGCCAAAGGCTTTGCCGTGCGCTGCTTGGACAATCTGGCTACGGGCAAGCGCAACAACATTGAGCATCACGCAGCCAATAAGGCGTTCACCTTCATTGAAGCGGACATCCGCGATGGCGTGCGTGTGATGGAAGCCGTGAAGGGCGTTCGCGGTGTATTGCATTTGGCCGCGCTCGGCAGTGTGCCGCGTAGTATCGATGATCCATTGCCCAGTGAAGGGGCTAACCTCGGTGGTTTCCTCAATGTGCTGGAGGCATGCCGCCACAATGGGAACGTTCGTCTGGTGTATGCCAGCAGCAGCAGTGTTTACGGCGACAGCAAGGCATTGCCGAAACGCGAAGGGGAGGAGGGTAGACCGCTTTCACCTTATGCGGTAACAAAGCTGATGGACGAGCAATACGCTTGGTTGTATCGCCACATGTTCAAGCTACCGGTGATCGGCCTGCGGTTCTTCAACGTCTTCGGCGAACGCCAAGACCCGAACGGTGCCTATGCTGCGGCGATCCCCAAGTTCATCCTGCGCTTGTTGCGCCACGAAGCTCCCCAAGTGCATGGGGATGGTCAGCAAAGCCGCGATTTCACCTACGTGGGCAACGCCGTGCAAGCGATGCTGGCAGGCCTGCGTTGCGAACGGGATGAGGCATTCGGCCAGGTTTTCAATGTGGCTTTCGGCGAACGGTTCGTCTTGCTCGATATCGTACACACGCTGCGCGCCGGCTTGGCGGTGGCGGATCCCGCGATCGCCAAAGTCCCGGTTGAGCATATCGCCGAGCGCCCCGGCGATGTGCGCGATTCACTTGCCGATACGACCCAGGCCGAACGCGTGCTCGGTTTCAAAGCCGGATACGATCTGAAAGCCGGTATGGAGCGCGCGGTGCCATGGTACCAGCACCACTGGAAATGACAAGGCGGCCCTCACAGCCGCCCTGCCATCGTTCACCAAAAGAAAATCGTCAGTGCCCGTCGCCCAAGCGGACGCTCCAGGAAATATTAAAGACGTTGTCGGCGAAGGCCGCATCGCCATGGACCACCTGGCCGTTGGTGCTCAGCGCGGTATTCTCAATATCCGTCACGCTCTGGGTGCGGTCGCGGACCATGGCAAGACCCATGCTCAAGTTGACGTCATGGCGCCCGTGCATCCAATCGATCCCGGGTTCAACCGAAATCACATAGCCTGGGCGACGGAAGCCCAAACTGCCGCCAACCAGGTCCTCTACCGGAATGCCTTCCAAACGCCCTCCGCAGAGTATACTGATCCCTGCCTTCTTGCTCAAGTTGCCGCTCAATCCCGCGCGCACCATGTACTGGTCAGCAACGCTCATGATCCGTTCGTTTGCCCGGCCCCGGTACGTTAACGTACCATTCACTTCCATTGGGTTGAGCAGATAGAAAGCGTTCATGTACCCATAAAGGGGGCCGACCAGCTTGATGTACGCCTGCATTTCCACGGTGACGCCCAAGCCACCATCGCCCAATTGTATGCTTTGGTCCACCGGCTGATATTGCCCCCAGGGGTTGGAAGCCGAATTCGGAACCGTATCCGTGCCTTCGTTATAGAAGAAATCCATTGCGTTGTAGTCACCGGTGGGCAACTTCAACCCTACACCCAATTGCAGGTTTCCCCGTGAAACGCTATCGGGATGCCACATCCAGCGGTTGTAGGTGACACGCATGTCGCCAATGCCGGATGACCGGGATTGGTAGCGGGCCTTGTTCCCGTGCTCGTAAAGGGATGACCGGGTGTTGTACGAGTAGGGTAGAACGATCGTGAGACCCTCGCGCTTGTTGAAATTGTAAGTGAGGCCAAGGTTGACTTGGTTCACCCAGTTGAAAACTGAAGTGTGCAGTTCTTGGCGGGATTCATTCTCTTCAGTGCCGCTGAAGTGTTTATAGCTTTCAAAGTAGCGATAGTTTGTGCTCAGCATCCATCCTCGGCCATGGAGATTCCCGTTGCTGAAGGCGTTGGGATTGCACATGGCGAAGCTTCGGATGGCCACGCAGCCTTGTGCCTCCACCTGCTGGGAAAGCATTGCACCGATGGTGGTAAGGCCGCCGGCGATCAGGGTAGTTAGTTTCATGTTGGGGGGGGGTTAGAGGCCTGAATGTGGCAAGACCGTTGCGATCGTGGTCGACCTCGATGTGAGTGAGGCACTTCTTCGTGCGGATCCGGTTTGCAAGGCGGGCAAGGCATGGGAACGCCGCCCTCTATCTTGGCACGCGATGCTCAGTAAACGGACCAAATACGGTTTGAACGCCTTGGTGGAACTGGCCCGCACCTATGGGCAGGGGCCGCGGTCATCGGCCGAGATCGCGGCTGCGGCCAACGTGCCCCGGAAGTTCCTTGAAGCCATTCTGCTCGACCTGCGCAACGCCGGTATACTGAGCAGCCGCAAGGGCAGGTCGGGGGGGCACCAGTTGCGGAAGGCACCCGCGGACATCCCCATGGCCGATGTGCTCCGGCTCTTCGACGGTGCAATTGGCTTGGTGCCATGCGTTACCCACGATTACTACGAGCGTTGCGAGGAATGCGTGGACGAGGCCACCTGTGCCGTGCGGGACGTTTTCCTGGCGATCCGGGCCGCCACAGTTGAAATGCTCAAGAACGCTACACTGGCCAACCTGTTGGAGCGCGAGCAACGCTTGAAACGCAAGGTGAAGCGGCAAACGAATAAATAATCCTATCGGTTTGGTAGGAATTAACCATTTTCGCGGCCAACACACCCGAACATGGCTTCACTGCGCTTGGGCGACACCGCCCCGGACTTCACCGCCGAGAGCACCGAAGGCACGATCCGTTTCCACGAATGGCTGGGCTCAGGATGGGCCGTCCTCTTCAGCCATCCCGCAGATTTCACGCCGGTGTGCACCACCGAGCTGGGCGCTACGGCCAGGTTGAAGAACGAGTTCGAGAAGCGCAATGTGAAGGTCGCGGCGCTCAGTGTGGACCCGCTCACCCAGCACCGCGCTTGGGTATCAGACATCAATGAGACGCAGCGTGTTAACGTGGATTTTCCGCTTATCGCCGATCCGGACCGCACCGTGGCGGAGTTGTACGACATGATCCATCCGAACGCCAGCGAGAAGACCACGGTGCGTTCGCTCTTCATCATCGGCCCGGACAAGAAGGTGAAACTCATCATCTCCTATCCGGCCAGCACGGGGCGCAACTTCGTTGAAGTGCTGCGTGTGATCGACAGCCTGCAACTGACGGCTCAGCACCAGTTGGCCACACCGGCGGATTGGGAACCCGGCGACGACGTCATCATTACACCTGCCGTTCCGGATGACGAGGCGGATCGCCGCTATCCGGGGGGCATTCGCCGTGTGAAGCCCTACTTGCGCTACGTAGCCTCACCGAAGCAATAGGATATGCGTGTCGCGATCATCGGCGGTGGCCTCAGCGGGACGCTGGCCGCCATGCGGTTGCTGCGGTGTTTCGGCAACAGCGTGCATATCACCCTCATCGAGCGTCGCTCGCGGCAGCTCAATCGCGGGGTGGCCTACTCAGCGCACCTTAGCCAGCAACTCCTGAACGTTCCGGCCGGGCGCATGGGCCTTTTCCCCGAAGAAGTTGATGGCTTCTTGAAGTGGACCAAGGCAGGACCGATGCCCGATGTACAGCCGGGTGAGTTCTTGCCCCGGCGGTTGTACGGCGATTTCGTTCACGACCAATTCCACGATCTGATCGAACGGCATCCTCGTGCTGTGGAGATCGTGCGCACCGAAGCAGTGGCTATGGACCAGCATCCTGCTAACGGGGCCGTCATCACACTGCGCGACGACCGTATTGTGCGAGCGGATGTTGTGCTGCTGGCCATGGGCAATGCGCCACCGGCCCACCTGCCTGGGCTTGCGGAGCAATTGTGGGATCATCCGCGCTACGTGCCATGGCCTTGGAAACATGGAGCACTCGCCGAGATCGGCACCCAAGAGCACGTGGTGTTCGTCGGTTCCGGTCTTACCATGGTGGATGTACTGCTTTCCCTGCGGGATCATGGTCATACAGGACAGGTCACGGTCGTCTCCCGTCGCGGCTCGCTGCCGAGGCCACATACCGGGTCCGTGCCCTACAGTTTGGAGCAAGCCGCACCCGAGATGGAGGGACTTACCGCACTCCGGCTTTGGTCGTGGGTGCGTCGCGAGGTGGAGTTGGCCGCCAAACGCGGACTGCCTTGGCAGAGCGTGATGGATGCCGTGAAGCCGAATGTGCAGGAATGGTGGCAAGCGCTTCCGCAAAGCGAGCGATCACGGTTCCTCCGGCACGCGCGCCCTTATTGGGAAGTGCACCGCCACAGGATGCCGGCACCCGTATTCGAACGGTTGCTCGCAATGGAAGCAACGGGCGAGATGCGTCGCATTGCGGGCCGTGTCCGCAATATCCGCGCAACGGCCGACGGCATGATCATGGACGTGTTAACGCGCGGCGAGCAAGGCAAGGAAGAACTGCATGTCCACCGCATCATCAACTGCACAGGACCGCAAAGCGATACCCGCAGGATGGAACAGCCGTTGTTGAAGAACCTGTTGCACATGGGACTTGCTACATGGGATCCCTTGCACATGGGACTGCACTGCGCGCCCAACGGTGCATTGATCGATGCAGGAGGGCGTGTGTCCGACACGCTCTTCGCCGTTGGACCCTTGTGCAAGGCGACATTGTGGGAAAGCACTGCAGTGCCCGAGATACGCGAGCAGGTCGCCAATTTGGTCGATCTCCTCGTGCGCGAGCGTGCGGTGCGCGATCGCAGTTGGATCGGTCGCTTGTTCGACCGGCTCAGTATGCAGGACGCATAGTTGTTTCCCCGCGTCCGTTTTCGATCGCGGCTGATCCGCGCAACTTCTTTCTCCACCTTCGCGCCCGCCTGCTCCCGATCCATCGGGATGGAACACATGGACCGCCGCCTCGCCATTCTCTGGCTCACCATTTTCGTCGACCTCATCGGGTTCACGATGTTCATTCCCGTGGTTCCCTATTTCGCTGAGCAGATCCACGCCAGCGAGACCATGGTCATGCTGTCCGCAGCGGTTTTCAGCCTGATGGTGTTCCTCTGCTCCCCGATCTGGGGCAGCATGAGCGATCGCATCGGTCGTCGCCCGGTGATCATGTGGTCGGTGATCATCAGCGCGGTCAGCTATGTGGTGTTCGCGCATGCGGGCAGTTTGCTACTGCTCTTCTTCTCGCGCATCCTAACGGGCATCGGCTCGGGGAACATCGCGGCGGCCCAGGCCTACGTCAGCGACATCACACCACCGCAGGACAGGGCCAAGCGCATCGGTTTGATCGTGGGTGCTTCGTTCGGGCTCGCGTTCGCTTTCGGTCCGGCGATCGGTGGGTTCATCTTCAGCCACTTCGGGTTGGCCACCCTCGGCTACTTCGCCGTTGGCCTTTGCATGCTGAATCTGCTCGGCGTCATTTTCGTCCTTCCCGAATCATTGAAGGTGAAGGATGCATCGCGCCCGATAAACTTCAAGCCGATCGCCAGCACGTTCGCGTCGTTGAAGGACAACCGCTTCCGCGATATCTTCTTGATCGGCTTCGTGTATATAACCGCGTTCAGTATGATGAACGTGAGCATCGCCTTCCTGTGGGAACAGAAGTACGGCCTCGATGTGGACCACACGGGTTTGATGTTCTCGCTTGTCGGGATCTGCTCCGCCATTGCGCAGGGGGGGATGGTCGGGGTGTTCCAGCGATGGTGGGGCGAAAAGCGCATGATGACCTATGGTTGCGTGCTGGTGGGCATCGGGCTTGCCGCGATCCCGTTCGTACCGCACACTTGGTTCGTGGCCTTCAGCCTGATCCCGATAATCCTGTTATCGGTGGGTAATGCATGCTTGAACCCGAGCCTTGTATCCATCCTGAGCCGCAAAGCCGATCCACATGAATTGGGCGAGGTGATGGGTCAGAACATGGGCTTCGGCTCCTTGGCACGGATCGTTGGTCCTGCGCTGGCGGGCCCGCTGTACATGGCCGGACGTGGTTTGCCGTTCTGGGTCGGCGGCGCCATCATGCTCGGGACGCTCGCCTTGGTGTTCCATTTCCTTCGCACCTCCTATACACCTGCGATGCCCGTTCCAGCGAAGGCCGATTAGATTCGCCCGCTTTCCGATTTCCACATGAGTGTACTCGTCAACAAGAACAGCAAGGTGATCGTGCAGGGTTTCACCGGCAGCGAGGGGACTTTCCACGCCACCCAGATGATCGAGTACGGTACCAACTTGGCGGGAGGGGTAACCCCGGGAAAAGGCGGCCAAGAGCACTTGGGCAAGCCCGTGTTCGAGACCGTCAGCGATGCGGTGAAGAAAACAGGTGCGGACGTGAGCATCATTTTCGTTCCGCCGGCATTCGCTGCGGATGCGATCATGGAGGCGGCCGAAGCCGGCATCAAAGTCATCGTGTGCATTACGGAAGGGATCCCCGTTAAAGACATGGTCGTGGCGCGCGAGTACATACGCGGCAAGGCTTGCACTTTGATCGGCCCCAACTGCCCGGGCGTGATCACTGCCGACGAATGCAAAGTGGGCATCATGCCGGGCTTCGTCTTCAAGAAAGGCCGGGTGGGGATCGTGTCGAAATCCGGTACGCTCACGTACGAAGCCGCGGACCAAGTGGTGAAGGCCGGGCTTGGTATCAGTACGGCCATAGGTATCGGCGGTGATCCGATCATCGGGACCACCACGCTGGAGGCCGTCCAACTCTTCGCCAACGACAAGGACACCGATGCCATCGTGATGATCGGCGAGATCGGTGGTGATCTGGAGATCCGTGCCGCGCAATGGATCAAGGCCAATTGCAAGAAACCCGTCATCGGCTTCATTGCCGGGGAGACAGCGCCCAAGGGCCGCACCATGGGTCACGCGGGTGCCATTGTTTCCGGGGCGGATGAAAGCGCGGCCGCCAAGAAGAAGGTGATGCGCGAAAGCGGCATCCACGTGGTGGACAGCCCAGCGACCATTGGCGCGAAAGTGAAAGAAGTGCTGGGCTGATCACCAGAACGAGAAAAGGCGCCGAAGCGCCTTTCCCGTTGGTAGTGGATCACCGTTACGCGCGTACCGGAGCAGCGCCGATCTGTTGCATGATCGCGCCCGGGTTCAATTCCATGTACTCCTCGACGATCTTCCCGTTCACCACGCGCTGCATGTCGATCCAGGAGAACTCGACGCTTTTCCCCGTAGCGGCGACACCCATGAACTCGCCGGTGTGTTTGCCTTTGTACCGGCCGCGAGCGCTCACCCACTCATGCCCATCGGTCACGATCACGTCGATGGTGTGGCCACCCGTCAAGGCGCCGGTAAGGTTCTGGATCATACCCACGTGCTCTTTCGCGCCGAGGGGGGCGGGCGTGATGGAGTTCGTGAAGGAGTGCTTCGCATCGAGTTGCGCTTCGAGGGCCTGGTAGTTCTTGCCGTCGATGTGCGAGAAGTAGTCGGAGATGTGTTTCTTCAGGTCCATGGCTTTGGTTTTTTTGCCCGGATATGAGGCCGGGGTTGGTTTGTTTCCTCATTGACGGACAGCCGGACGCGATCTGGACGATCGTTCGCCAGAATGGACAAGGCATGCTGTACCTCGGCATGGTGGGCAAAAGTTGCCAGCCCTACTTTAGCCCGCAGCCTTCCGCACCAGCGATAGGCAGGGGATCATGGCATTACTCCAAGGCAAGGTCGCGCTCGTAACCGGTGGCACACGCGGTATCGGCAAGGGTATCGTGGAGCGCTTCCTCGATGAAGGAGCCGATGTAGCGTTCACCTACGTGAGCAGCCCTGAGAAGGCGAACGCGATGGCTGAGGAACTTGGCCGGTCGGGAAGGAAGGTGATGGCGGTATTGAGCAACGCCGCTGACTTCAACGCCGCGCAAGCCGCCGTGGACCAAGTGGTGAACGCATGGGGCAAACTCGATGTGCTGGTGAACAATGCCGGTATCACCAAGGACCAACTGCTCATGCGCATGAGCGAGGCCGATTGGGATGCGGTGATCACCAACAACCTCAAGAGCGTTTTCTGCATGACCAAGGCAGTCATGCGCACCATGCTGAAGCAACGCAGTGGCAGCATCATCAACATGAGCAGCGTGGTGGGGGTGAAGGGCAACGCTGGCCAGGCCAATTATGCGGCCAGCAAAGCCGGCATCATCGGTTTCACCAAGAGCGTTGCCCTGGAACTCGGCAGCCGCAACATCCGCAGCAACAGCATTGCGCCGGGTTTCATCGAGACGGAGATGACCGGTGCCCTCGATCCAAAAGTCGTAGAGCAGTGGCGGGAAGGCATTCCATTGAAACGCGGCGGTACCGCCACCGATGTGGCCAACGCCTGTGTCTTTCTGGGCAGTGACCTGAGCGCCTACATCACCGGGCAGACGCTGAACGTGTGCGGCGGTATGCTCACCTAGGCAAGCTCCGTCATTCCACGTTCTTGAACCAACGGTCGCTGCGCAGCGTGCCGCGATCGGCATCTTGGCTCAGCAGGATGAAACCGGCCCGGCCCACTACATGGTGCATGGGCAAGAAGCCCCAATAACGGCTGTCGGCGCTATGGTTGCGGCTGTCGCCGAGCACGAAGCAATAGTCGTCAGCAATGACATACTCGCGCAGCGGTTCGCCGTTCATCAGCACATCGTGGCGTGTTGCTTCCAGCGTGTGGCCCTCGTAACGGGTTATGATGCGGTCGAACAAGGGCAGACGCCCGAGGTCGATCCGGACCGTATCGCCAGCGGCGGGTACGGTTATGGGACCGTAATCATCGGCGTTCCACTTGAAGGTGGGGCTGTAAGGAAAGATGTGGTCGGGTGAACCGGACTCCATGCCCATTGGGTCCGTTTCGGTCACGAGGTTCAGTTGCTTCAGATCCTTCGCAATAGCCCCGTTCAATGGCAACTCGATGAAGTTGCGCCCAGTTGGTGCGAAATCCGGCGGCAGTTGCAGGTGCTCCAAGAGCGCGCCTGCGTCGGCTTCCTTGCGCAAACGGACCAACCAGCTGTGGGTTACGCCCGGTGGGTCGGCGACGCGTTCTCCGTTCACGTAGAGCTGCCCGGCCTTTATCCGCACGGTATCGCCCGGAAGCCCGGCAACCCGTTTCACCAGTAGGTCGCGATTTGCCATGGCACGATCGTCCTGCACCGGATCGCGGAAAACCACCACATCGTTCCGGTCAATACCGGTCCATGTGGCCATGAGGTTCACGGCCAACAGATCGCCGGGCAACAACGTGCGGTACATGCTCGTGTTCTGCACCGTTACCCAGCGCAACACGAAGACATGCAGTACGCCGAGCACGAGCAGAGCGATCACCAACGCACGCAGCCATTCGTTCAGCTTGCGCCAGCGGGCCAGAAGCGATCTCATGTGTGCGAATATCCGGTTGGGTTTGGTTCACGCAGAGGCGCGGAGAAAGTCAGGACTGACAGCTCCGCTTTCTCCGCGCCCCTGCGTGAGGTCCTTTCCTCGCTAATGCACGCCACTGAACAACCGCTTCCAGCGGATCCCCATCGGGAAGCCACCGTTCTCCGGGTCGGCGCTCATCCAAATGAACACTGCTTTGCCCACTACGTGGTCCTCGGGTACAAAACCCCAGAAGCGGGAGTCCTGGCTACCATGCCGGTTGTCGCCCATCATCCAGTAGTAGTTCTGCTTGAAGGTGTAGCTGGTGGCTTCGCTGCCATTGATGAAGATCTTGCCACCCTCCACTTCCAAGGAGTTCGCCTCGTAAACCTGTATGGTCCGTCGGTACAAGGGAAGGTTCGCCAGCGTCAGGTCGATCTTTTCGCCGGCTTTCGGTATCCACAGCGGCCCGAAATTGTCCACGCTCCAATCGTAGGCCGTGTCGTTCGGGAAGATCTGCAGTTCAGCGATGTTCGTGGACTTCTGTCGCGGGGTGAGGTACGGTGTCATCGACGACACGAAGGGCAACTTGCCGAACGTGTCTTTCATGCCTTCCTGGATCGGCAACAGGTAACGTCGGTTGCCGCCGTCCATCACCTCGTTCGGGTTGATGTCGTACTTGTCCTTCATCATCGAGAAATTGATGCCGCTCTTCGTTTCCACCACGTACTTCATCTGGCCTGTTCCGGCCAGCGGCTGCAATTCCCCGTCCACGTACGCATCGCCGTTACGCACTTCAATGGTCTCGCCGCTCACGGCAACGCAACGCTTGATGTAGTTCTCTTCCTTGTCCAATGGGCGGATCCGGATGCCTTCGATCTTCACTTTGCGCAAGCCTCCATTGCCATCCGGCATACCGATGAATTTCTTGTCCAGGATGCTCTCCCTTCCACCGGGTGTCTGGCGCGCCAACTGGTAGTAGCTCGGGTTCTCGTGATCGATCACGATCGTATCGCCTTCCGGGAAGTTGAAGACCACGGCATCGCCGCGCTGCACTTTGCCGAAGCCCGGCAGCCGGAAGTACGGTTGGCTGAACCAATCCACGAAGCTGGGCGTGTTCTTCGTGCCCGCGATCGTGTGGTGCATGAAGGGCATGCTGATGGGTGTCATCGGCATGCGTGGGCCGTAGCTCAGTTTGCTCACGAACAGGTAGTCGCCGATGAGCAGGCTTTTTTCCATGGAGCCGGTGGGGATGGTGAAGGCCTCGAACGTGAACGTGCGGAACACCGTGGCCACGATCACCGCGAACAGGATCGCATCGCCCCATTGCGCCAGCATGGTGGTGCGGCGCTCCTTCACCGGGATGGGACCGATGTACTTGTATTCCTCGCCGAACGCCAGCTTGGGCAGCGCGTACCAAGGCAGGAACGTACACAGCAGGTAGTGCTTGGTTTCGCGCGCGCTGAAACAGATCGCGAGGTTCACGTTCATGATGATGAGCATGAGCAGGTTCACGCCCGGCACCAGCAGCAGGAACAGCCACCACCATGGCTTGCCGATGATTTTGTTCCACACGTAAAGGTTGTAGAACGGCACCCAGCCTTCCCATGCCTTGCGACCGGCCTTCACGAAGAACTTCCACAGGGTGGCGTAGAGGACTACGAAGTAGGAGAGGAGGACCAGGTAAGGGATCATGTCTGCTCGGTAATGAGGCGCGAATGTGCGCATTCGGCGCGGTCGGGCAGGGCGCCGGGTTGTGAAGAGGTGTTAGCCATGGGGACCAGCGCTCCGTGGCCTACACAAGCGGTGCATCAGCCCAACCCATCCAAGAGGTCCTCCATCGTGTATAGCCCCTTTCGCCCGCGCAACCACTCCGCAGCGATGACCGCGCCAGTTGCGAAGCCTTTGCGCGAGAATGCCTCATGGGTAATGATGATGCGATCCTCCTCGCTGCTCCACGTTACGCTGTGCTTGCCGGGGACTTCCCCGGTTCTTTCGCTCATGATGGGAACTGGGACAGCGGTAGGAGCAGGAGCGGGAGCAGGGGCAGGGACAATTGGTGAGCGGGATTGGTCCTGCGCCTGCGCCTGCATCTTCCAGCCCGAGTAACGCTGCGTGCCCAAGTCGATATCCCGCGCCAATGTTATCGCCGTTCCACTGGGCGCATCCAGCTTGTGGATGTGGTGGATCTCGTCGATGTGTACGGCGTAGCCCGGTTGCTTGTCCATCAGTTGGGCAAGGTGCCGGTTCGCACGGAAGAAGAGGTTGACGCCGATACTGAAGTTGCTGGCCCACAGCAGCGCACCGCTATGGGTCTGCACCATCGCCTTCACATCGTTCAGGTGATCGTACCAACCCGTGGTGCCAACAACAACGGGCACTCCGGCCTTCAAGCAAAGCTCCATGTTGGCGAGCGCCTGATCGGGCTTGCTGAATTCAATGGCCACATCGCAACCGGTCGGTGGAGTGCCGGCGTTCCCGGCGTCCACCTTCAGCCCAATGGCATGCCCACGGCCAAGCGCCACCGCTTCGATGGCCTTGCCCATTTTGCCGTAACCGTAGAGCGCGACGTTCATCGAGAGATCACCACCAGCCGTTGAGGAGGTAGCGGAACACCATCCGCATTCCAACTCCGCAGGAAATAAACGTCATCGGTAGCTGAAGGAAGTTGCACCGCATTCCCAAAACCGCGAAGAACTATGGAGCCATACCTGTTTGAGACCTCAAAACTCGACACCGCATCGTCCAAGGAGAATGAGCCGGAAGATGGATTTGGATAGGCCGGTGAAAAGGCCTGAACGACCCGATCTTCAACGCCGTCCACTATAGTGCATGTGGAGTCACCGAAGACGATCGCACCTTGCTCATGAACACAGATCAAGCGTTGGTCATGCGAGATACCGAGTTGACAATTCAACGAAGAGAACGGTCCATAGGGACCACCAATGCCTTGGATCACACCAACCGTATCGTTGCTCAAACAAGGCACTGAATCGACGACCATGCGTTTGCGATATGCTCCACCCACAACGACCGAATCGATCCACAGCACGGTTTTCCAGCCGGCGACACTGTTCAGACCTTCACCCCACCCACCTTCGAGTTCTGGGATCGAATCCCCAACTACAGCGTTGAAATTGTAAATCATCGCTTCAAGATTGTTCCCGATCAGGGCATACACCATCCCACTGTCTTCCCTGACGAACTCGTCGTCCAAATCATAATAGTCCGTCAGCTGGCAAGAAAAGGTACCCGGCCACTGCCTGTGCAATGCTCTTCCTCGCACGCGGGCATAATTGGTTCCGGTAATTACGGAGTCGCCGTCGAACCAATGGCTGGTGGTGAGGGTCTCGTTGCAAAAATCAAACGAACCGCTGATTTCAGATGTCCATATCCGCGTGCTATCCCCTATGAACGGCACAGAGGTTTGTGCCGACAGACACGAGGCCACCACGAGAAACAAGAGGGGGAGCGATCGGCGAAGCATGGTTTGTGACCCAACGAATCTATGGACGTGACTACTATGGCAAACGCTGTCCACGTCCTTTCGAAGAACTCATGCGGATTATAAGTGGAGCGAAACCCCAAAACCAACAGCTCCGTGCGCAGCCAGTTCAAACGAGGGTTGAATGGTCAGGCTCAGATCCTCGCCCACATCGAACCGCACGAAGTGGGCATCCACGGCGGCATCCATGATGTTGAGGACGTACACCGCCCCGGTGCAGATCCACGACAGGTCGCGCCATTTGCGGTAGGTGTTGGCCACATCGAGCACTGCACCGGCGCTGTATGTGCCGTTGAACTCATCCACGGTCGCCGGGTCGCTGTCGGTGATGGCGATGTAGGCGTCCTTGTAGCGGGTGTACTCGGTGGTGTTCCGGTCCACGAAGTAGTAGGCCACACCCAATCCGCCCAGCACGATCGGCACTTTCCAGTACTTGCGGTTGTAGATCTGGCCGGCTCCGGGGATAACCGCACTGAAGATCGTTGCCTTGGTGGGGGAGTGGCGGGCGCGCCAATCCTGCTTGATGGAGGAGGTGTCCGCACGCAAGGTGTCCGATTGCGCGTTACCGATCAGCGGGAACATTGACAGCGCGAGTGAAAGCAGGATTACTGGCAGCTGCTGGGATCTCATGGTCGCTTCGCTGAACCGCCCGTGGGCAATGACGGTGCCGATCACTCCTTCAGCCGGCCCACAATGCGCTCCATCTCCATGGCATCGGCGAAACCGATCTCGATCTTGCCCCTGCCCTTGGCGTCGCCCTTCACGTTCACTTTCGTGCCAAGCCGTTTGGTGAGCTGCTTGGCCAGTTCGCGGAAGTGAACGATGGTCACCTCGGCACGCCTGGGTTTGCCCGTCTTGCTGGTACGGGCCATTTCTTCCACCTGCCTTACGCTCAACTGGCTCTCAATAATGCTGCGGTACAACTCAAGCTGCCGCGCCGGGTCGGCGATGCTGATCAGAGCGCGTGCGTGGCCCATGCCGATCTGCCGCTGGCGAAGGCCCAATTGCACTTCGGCCGGAAGCTTCAGCAGGCGCAGGTAGTTGGTGATGGTAGCGCGGTCCTTGCCCACCTTCACGCTCAACTCTTCGTGGGTCAATTTCACTTCGTCCACCAAGCGTTGGAAGCTGATGGCCACTTCGATCGCATCCAGTTCTTCGCGCTGGATGTTCTCCACAAGCGCCATCTCCAGCATGCCTTCATCGTTGGCAACGCGGATGTACGCGGGGATCTCCGTAAGGCCTGCCGCTTGGCTGGCACGGAAGCGCCGCTCGCCGCTGATGAGCTGGTAGCGATCGTAGCCCATCTTACGAACGGTGACGGGCTGAATGATGCCGAGTTCGCGGATGCTCGTTGCCAGTTCCATCAACGCCTCCGAACTGAAGGTGGTGCGGGGTTGGAACGGGTTCGGCTCGATCTGGTCGATGGGGATGGTGGCCATCGGGCCAGCGGTCCGCAAAGGGTTCGGGCCATCGGCCCGGTAGGCATCGGTACGCGGCGCTATATCCGTGCTGTTGTCTTCCAGCAGGGCACTGAGGCCGCGCCCCAGTCCTCGTTTCTTCGTCATTGCGCGATCGGGATGGTGCGCTCGCGCTCAGGAATGCGCGTCAACTCGTTCTTCTGCAGGATCTCGCGCGCCAAGTTCAAGTAGTTCACGGCCCCTTTGCTGGTGGCATCGTGCATCACGATCGTCTGGCCGTGGCTTGGCGCTTCGCTCAACGTTACGTTGCGGTGGATCACCGTGTCGAACACCAGTTCTTGGAAGTGGGTTTTCACTTCATCCACCACTTGGTTGGCCAACCTTAGGCGGCTGTCGTACATGGTAAGGAGCATGCCTTCGATGCTCAACGAGGTGTTGAGGCGCTGCTGCACGATCTTGATGGTGTTGAGCAACTTGCCCAGACCCTCCAAGGCGAAGTACTCGCACTGCACCGGCACGATCACACTGTCGCTCGCCGTAAGGCTGTTCACTGTGATGAGGCCCAAGGAAGGGCTGCAATCGATGAGGATGAAGTCGTACAGTTCGCGCAGCGGCTCCAGCACTTTCTTCATCTGCTGCTCGCGCTCGGCCATGTCGATCATCTCGATCTCGGCGCCCACCAGGTCGATGTGGCCGGGCAGGATGTCGAGGTTCGGATTGTCGGTGCCTTGGATCACATCCTTGGCGTTGATGCCGCTGACGATGCACTCGTAGATGCTGTGGCGCGTCTTCTTGGGGTCGAGGCCCACACCGCTGGTGGCGTTGGCCTGTGGGTCGGCATCCACCAACAGGGTCTTGCGCTCCAACACGCCCAAGCAAGCCGCAAGGTTGATGGCGGTGGTGGTTTTGCCCACGCCACCTTTCTGGTTCACTATGCTGATGATCTTGGCCATGTGTTGGGGATGGGAGCGGTGTTCAATGCCGAAAATGGCACGTGTACCGCTCTGGCACAAAGTACCCGCCGAACCACCCTACGACCGTGTTCATAATCATCGGACTTTTCAACGATCCGGGGGAAGTTGCGAGCCTGAGGCCGTGCGTAAAAAAGCAAGTCCGGCTGTTCAGGTCGCGCCGCTCACGACTCCCGGCTTTCCTCCTTCTTCCCTTCCTTCTCCGGCAATGCAGTGCCCACGGGCCGGTTCAGCGCTTTCCGCTTCAAAGGCACCTGAGCAGGTTCGTGGATCAGCAAGGGCACGTATTCGATCACGGTGTCCGACTCGTCGAGGCCAAAGGCATCGCGGTCGTTCAGCGCCACTTGCTTCAGTGCGAAGTAGGCGTCGAGGATGATGTCGTCCTTCAGCGAGAGTTCGTTCTCCACGCTCATCACCCGCTCGGTGAGCACGTAGGTGATGTCGGTGTGGAAGTCGCTCTTCTGGATGCTCTCGTACTTGCTGCTGAACACCAGTTCCTGGTTCTCGGCCAGTTCCTGCAGCACGCGTTTGAAGAGCAGGTTGATGCGTGGTTGCACGCGGAACCCGAGGTCGAAGTCCACACGGATCACCTTGTCGTTCACCAGTTCGTTCACCCGGTACTCCATGGTGTACGGTTCGTCGGTATAGTTCACGTGAACGAACCAGTAGATCTCGGCACGCTTCAGCTTCTTGGCCATGATGCTGGCGATGATCTGCTTCTCCACGCTGGTGGCGCGATCGGCCTTGGTCAGGTACACCAAGTGCGTGGCGAACTTAGGGATCTCCTTGTCGTTGCTCAGGTCGGTGAGGGCCTGCGCGTGGTTGGTGAGCGGTACGAAGTTGAGGAACCGGTTGGTGATCTTTCGGGCGCGGTACCAGATGAGCATGATCGCGACCAAGGCGAACACGAACACGAGCAGGAAGGGCTGGTGCAGGATCTTCACCGCGTTGGCGATGAAGTTGGCCACCTCAAGCCCGAAGAAGATGCCCATGAGCGGCAGCACCAAAGCCAAATGCCAGCGCTTCACGTAACGCAGGTAGCCGTACATCAGTGTCGTGGTCATCAACATGGCCACCACGATGAAGAAGCCGTACACCGCCTCCATGGCCTGGCTCTTCTTGAAGTACAGCATCACCCCGAAGCAGCCCAGAAAGAGGATCCAGTTGACGCTCGGGATGTAGATCTGCCCGCGGATCTCAGTGGGGAATTTCACCTTTACGCGGGGCCAGAAATTGAGGGTGATCGCTTCGTTGATCAGCGTGAACGAACCGCTGATGACCGCTTGGCAGGCCACCACCGCCGCGCATGTGGCGATGCCGACGCCGATAAGCAGGAACCACTGTGGCATGATGGCATAGAAGGGGTTGCGCTCACCGAGCTCGGGGCCTGCGGAGGCCAACAGCCATGCGCCCTGCCCCATGTAGTTGGTGATGAGCGCGATCTTGACGAAGACCCACGTTCGGCGGATGTTGCCAAGGCCGCAGTGGCCCATATCGTTGTACAGCGCCTCTGCACCCGTAGTACACAGGAAAATGGCGCCCAGTAACCAGAACCCACCAGGGTAATTGGCCAGCAGATCGTACGCGTAGTAAGGGTTCAAGCACTTGAGCACGTTCGGGTGCTCGGTGATCTGCACAGCGCCAAGTATGAAGAGCATGCTGAACCACACCAGCATAATGGGGCCGAAGGCAAAGCCCACCACCTTGGTGCCGAAGCGCTGGAAGAAGAACAGCAGGGCAATGATCCCGACAACAATGCCGATGGTGAGGTTGTTCCCCGGCTCGATCACATCGGCGAACGCTTTCACGCCGGCAAGACCTTCTATGGCACTGCTGATCGAGATGGGCGGTTGGATCACTCCATCGGCCAGCAATGTGGTGGCCCCCAGTATTGCCGGTATGTACAGCCATTTGCCGTAGCGCCGCACCAAGGCGTACAGCGAGAACACACCACCCTCGCCGCGGTTGTCCGCTTGCAGGGTGAGGTAGATGTACTTGAAGGTGGTTTGCAGTGTGAGCGTCCAGACGACTGCACTGATGCCGCCGTAGATCAGTTGTTCGCTGATCATGTGGCCATGCACGATAGCCTTGAAAACGTACAGGGGGCTGGTGCCGATGTCGCCGTAAATGATGCCCAACGCCACGAGCAGGCTGGCCGCAGTGACCTTCGAATTCTTGAACGGGTGGCCCATGGAAGGCTTAATGGTCCCGGCTCGACGGGACGCGCTGCGCAAAAAGAGGGGCGAATGTAGAGGGGCGCTTTGCGCCGGATGAATAGGGCCCAAAAAGAAAGCCCCGACACGTCGGGGCTTTCTTCAAGTGCGCAAGGGTCAGAACTTGAAGTTCAGGCCCACCGAAATGTTGGAAAGACCGTAGCCCACTTCACCCCATGCAGCGAAGGCGTTGCTGAAATACCAACGCGCTCCGGCGAAGGCATCGTGACGAACACCGCTACCGCGCGATCCCAGGTAGGCATAGTTGTAATAAGGATAGTTGGAGTTGTCGGTACGCGTTACGATGCTGGCCCCCACCAATACACCGGCATAGGTATCCAGCTTTTCGATCTTGTGCCAAGCGTTCCAGTGGTAGGCAGCACGCGCCCCGAACTGCAGGTAGTTCCAGCGGTAGTCGTAGTAGTACGGCCCGTAGATGTCATAGTGGTACGAAACGGTTTTGTAACCCAAGAACGCACCCACCCCGATGACCCCTGGTCCGGCCTTCACACCCAGCGCGTGCTCGTAATGCGCCATGATGACCGGGGACGAGCCGGAGTACGCGTTGTAAACCCGATAGCTCCCACCTGCGCCGACACCGAAGCCCAAGATGTTATCGCCCGCCTCGAAGGCCTGGGCATTGGCTCGGCCCGCTTGTAGGGCAAGGGCAGCTACGGCTGCAACAAGTAGTGTTCGGTTCATGGTGGTAGGATTTGTCTTCGCGGCCGCAAAGATGTTGCCAGCGCACCAATGCGCGCCGCACCAACCCATGAAGTTTCAACAGCTACGGTTCCGGCCTAGTCGCAATAGATCGCCATCAGCTCGGCCACGGTGGTATCCCCCAGCTCGTTGGCCTTCATCAGGTCGGGGCAAGCTTCGGCCTTGCGCTCCGCGTGTATGAGGGCGAGGGCGCGGCCTGCATAGGCGTTGGCCAGTGTGGGGTCCAGTTCCAGCGCTTTCGTCATGTCGGCGATGGCGCCGGGAAGGTCTTCCAAGTGGCTTTTGGTAACACCGCGATCGAACCATGCCTTGGCATCGTCCGGTGCCAGTTTCACCAAGCGTTCGTACACGGCCAGAGCACTCGCAGGGTCGTTCTGCAACACGTGCGCATTGCCCAAGCTGTACATGGTGTGTTGTGCGATGGGGCCTTGCGGAAAGCGCATCAGCAGATCGTTGAGGCCTTTGATGGCTTCGGCGCTCCGGCCCTGCGCGGCGTACACATCGTACAGGCGCAACTGTGCATTGGCATCGCCGGGCTGCAGCGCAACGCTGCGCTCCAGGTCGTGCATGGCCCCGACCAAGTCGCCATTGGCTTGGCGGCACAGGCCGCGGTAGTACCAGGCCTTTCCCATTTCCGGGCGCTGGGCAAGGAGTTCGCTGAAGGTGTGGGCTGCGGCAACGTTGTCCTCCGCTTTCATCTCGCGCACGGCTTGGCTGTACAATGCCGTGGCGTCGACGGTTTGCTGCGTTTGTGCGCTCAGGTTGAGCGATAGCAGGACTGCAACGAGGAGGTGGGGGGTACGGTTCATCGCGGACCTTCCAACGGCATTCCGGCCGCCGGGGTTCCTTTCGCACCACGAGCCGGCTCTGCGGTCAGGTCAATTCCCCGCAACCACCATGCGCCCTGCTCCGCCGCGCCACACGTTACCGGCTATTGTGTAGCGGTAGATCCCCGGCGCCAGATCGCCCGTGGCAAGGGACACTGTTCCGCTGGGCGTGGACAGCGGAATGCTCCGCAGCAATGCACCGCGTGCATCGTAAAGCACCAAATGGGCGCCTGCTGGTGGGGCGCCCAACGCGTATTGGATCTCCGCGCGATCGCTGACAACGGTGGGCATGTGGGTAAGGGATGGCCCAACGTTCGTGTTCGTTTCAACACCCGAGATCGCCTCACCCGTTATCGTTACGGCGATATCGTCCAGGTAGATCCCATCGTATTCGATGTTGTCGTCGCTGTTCAGGCTGAAACGCAACCACACGGGTTGGCCCGCGAACGCGTCCAAGTTCATCGTCTCCTTCACCCAGGTGGACTGCTTGCCGTCCAGCACGGGCTGGTCTTCATCCTGGTAGATCGTACCCGGGCGTGTATAGCGTCCGCAGAGGGGAGTCCAACTCACGCCATTGGTACTTGCGGCTACCTCGGCATAGTCCTGCTCCGATTGCATGTTCCATTGCGCCATGAAGGTGAGCGTGGCGGAGGTGGCGTCCGTAAGGTCGATGGGATCTTGGAGTTCCAATTCGTTGCTCACGTTGTCGTTGTAGTACCCGAAGGGCGAATCGGTGATGGAGGACGGGGGCGAGAACCACCGGTCGGACGTGGTGCCCCAATTGCCCAGTTGCCATTGGCTCAGGTCGGTCCCGGCATCGGCGAATGCGATCACGGCCGGTCCGAAGACTTTTTCGATCGTATCGCGCCATACGTAGCTGCCATCATCCACGGTTATGATGTACCGGAAGCGATCACCATCGGCCATGGTTCCATCCAGCACCAGTGCTATGCTGTCGCTGCGCACGTCGAGCGTGTCCATACCGGCGAAAGTCAGTGGTGATCCAGCAGAGAGCACATTGTCCAACGGGATCAGTTCCACCATGTAGGTGCCCGTGTCCAATCCAAGCCGCTGCAGATCGAAGGGGATCATGGGTGTTGCATCGGCGATCACTTCGGGTGCGCGATCGGTGGCTTCGGCGTAGCTCCCCGCAAAGTGTGCGGCCAGCAGGTTCTCAGCCATGTTGGTCAGGCAGAGCGGAACAATGCGATCGATCGCAGGCCAGAAACCATCGATGATGGTCCCGGTCTCCGGTGTAATGGAAAGATCTTTCGGCTTGGTGGTCTGCTCGCCGTATGCCCAATCGTTCGAACTGCCGTTGGTGATGTAGTTCACCGTTTGGTCCGGCGTACCGAAGAGGTAGCCGTTCTCCCGCCCGAGCAGTTGGGCGTGCGTACTGAAGACGGCCGAGTCCGGCGTGAAAAGGCTGGCCACGTAACCCCAAGGGTGTACGAGCAAATGCCCGCGCGCATGGTGGCTCAGGTTGTACCGGAATGCGTGTTGCACGGAAAAATCGCGCATGGCCTGCGTCTCCGGTTCAGAGAAAGGACCGGTGCCACGGTACACGTCCGAATTCGTGTTGGGGGAAGAACCGATATCGTCCAAGCCCCAGAGCCAGCCGTAGTTGCGGTTCAGGTCCACGCCGAAGGTTCCGTCGCCGTTATCGCGGCGGTTCTTGCGCCACATGCCGCCGCCGCCCGGTTCAATGGTCTGGTTGTACACATAGCCATCGGGGTTCACGCACGGCACGAAGCACAGTTCGCGTGTGTCCATCAAGTGCGTCACTTCGGTATTGGTGCCGTAGTTCTCCAGCAGGTACCACATGTAGAAGATAAGCTGCGACACCGACTCCACTTCGCGGGCGTGGTGTACCGCATCGTACATGATCTCCGGTTTGTCTTGGTCCACGTTCGGGTTGTTGCTCAAGCGCACGTAGTGGATCGCGCGGCCTTCGTTGGTGGTACCGATGGATTGTTTCGGGGAGATGAGGGCAGGGTAGGCCGCCACCATCGAATCCAGTTGGTCCTGGATCTCCTGCCACGTGAAATAGCCGCCCATGCTGCCCAACCCGAAATGCTGCGGCGTTGGGAAAACACCCGTGCCCGGGCAAGGGCTTCCACCGCCTTTCATCGTGGTATGCGCAACGGCGTTGCGCTCGGCGTAGTACGTGCTCACATCCGCGATCAGCACTTCCACCGGAAAGCCTGCCGCGCGCGCCAGGTCCACTTCAGTCTGCGACAAGTCGCCGAAGAAGGCGTGGCCGGGCTGCACATCGCCGTGATCCACCGCAAGGCCCAACGCGGCCAATTGCCGCATGCCATCGGCGCGGTTCTGTAGATCCACCCGCACGCGGGCATACGTGGCGGGCTCTTGGGCATCCACCGGCAACACGCAAAAGAATGCCAGCGCAACGGGCAACAGGATCTTCTTCATGGGCAACGCAAGGCTAACGGCCGCGTGAAGGTAGCGGCCTCAGTGCGTGGCCAGCTTGGCCACCATGGCCTGCGTCATCGGTTGTGCATCCATGCCGTAGGCGTTCACCAGAACGCCCTTCACGCCGTGCTTCGCCGAGCTGATCGCGTACACGATACTCTGGTCCTCCGGATCGCTGTTGCCCTCGAACCGGTGGAACTCATCGATGTGGAATTCGGCAGGGTCCAAGCTCACGCCGCGCACGTCGCATACCACGCAATTGTCCGCCAATTGCAGGTCGTCGGTGTACCCCCGCTTCTGCAGATCGTTCACGGCTTCGCTGAGGGTGCTGTAGGCGGGCATGTGGTGAAGGTAGGACGCGGAATCGCGATGACATTCCGATGGCTGAAGCGATACGTGCGCCGGTGCAAGTTCGGATCAGGCCATGGTCTTTTACCCGGTACCATGGATCGCTTCGCTGCATTCGAGATGATGGGCTGGCGCTCAGGAACCGCTATCCCTTTACGGCAGAGGCTCGCACCAGAGTTAAGTGTGCCATTGACCCATGCCCCCTATCGCAGGCGTTCGGGGTTTTCCAGCGAACGCTACCCGCTCATGGTTTCACAAAGCGCCCGGCCAACCTCTTGTCCGCATCTTCAACTATAACCAAATGCACCCCGCGCGGCAGCGCTGCAACGCCCACTACAACCGGACGGGCCGGTCCTTCGCCCACGGTATTGAGCGCAAGCTCCAACCTGCCCAATGGATCGTACAGGTGTATCGCAGTAGCCTTGGGATCCGGGAGCAGCAATGCCAATCGGTCGCCATCCGGTGACAAGCTGAGCCGTAAGCCCGCGGCAGAAGGGATAGGCAAGCCGGTGGAGAGGGGGTTCACCGTTACCTCCAGTTGGTCGTAGTGTGCATATCCGTAGCCGTTCAGGCCGTCACTGGTGGCAAGTGAAGCCTGCGGGGCGAAACCCTGGAAGTAAGCAGTGGGCACATTCTCCCATAGGAGCCAGTCCCAAGTGGTACTTGAAGTGTAGTCGCCTTCATGGTAGAGGCCACCGAAGCCATCGGTATATGCGAAACCGATGGAAGCGCTGATGGCGGGATCATCCACATAGGCCCATCCTTGAATGGAGTAAAGGGCGCTGGGCGTATCAGGCAATGGATGTTGCATGACGGTAACACCGGAGCAGGGGTCGGGCGGCACCCCGGTAACGGCTGTAAGCTTTTGTACGCCCCAGTAACTCTGATATGCGGGACCCGGTTCAGGATCCTCACAGTCCCACGCCCAGCCGCTCAAGCTGAAGTTGGCGTTGCTGTCCTCGAAAGTGCCGTTGAAGACGGACTGCGCCCTGGCAGGTAGCTGCAGGACGAGCGGCACCAGGAACAGAATGGTTTTGGAGTAGAGGCGCGGAAAGCGTTTCATGTGGCTCGCGGATCGGTTGAAGCAAGGACGAGAGCGACGGAACTGGGTTGTGCCCGGCACGACTACGACACTGGTGCGGTGCCGTCCTCTTCTTCATTCAACATCTTCAACATCGGCTTCTTCTTGAAGGCACGCGTGGTCAAGCGCTTGTTGAAGGAAAGGAGCAACGCTGGTAGTACGAGCAGGTTCGTGAACATCGCAACGAGCAGCGTGATGGACGTGAGCGTTCCCAGCGCGCGTATGCCACCGAACTTGGAAGCGGCGAAGGTGATGAAGCCGAAGAAGAGGACGACCGACGTGTAGATGATACCCACACCCACTTCGCGCACGGCCTTGTCCACCGAGCGTGCCAGGTCCTGCCCGGTGAGTTTCAGTTCCAGCCGGTAGCGCGCCAACAGGTAGATGGCATTGTCAACGGCGATGCCCAACGCAATACCGAAGACGAGGATCGTGCTCGGTTTTATGGGCACATTCGTGAAGCCCATGAGCCCGGCGGTGATCACCAGAGGAATGAGGTTGGGGATGAGCGAGACGACGAGGATGCGGAAGGAGCCGAATAGCAACGCCATCAGCGCCACGATGATGACGATGGCCCAGAACAAGCTCACCGCGAGATTGCGTACCAGGTAGGCGCTGCCCTTGAGGAAAACGATGCTCGTGCCCGTGAGCGTCACCGTGTAATCCGCTGGAGCGAAGATGCTGTCCACCTGTGGTGTCAACTTCTTCAACAGGGCGTCCATGCGCTTGGTGCCGATGTCCGCCATCTGCACGCTGAGGTGGGTGGTCTGCCGAGTGCTGTCCAGGAAGGCCTTCGCCATGCCTTGTTCCGCGCTCGCGTTGCCCAAATAGGGTTGGATGAAGGCCTTCTCGTGACTTTCCACGAGGGCGTAATCGGCGGGATCGCCCCCGTGGAACCCCTGGCGCATGAACTTTATGGCGTCCACGATCGCCAATGGGCGCGAGAATTCAGGATAGGTGGCGAGCGTGTCTTCGAGCTGCTCGATGCGCCGCAGGTTCGCATCCTTCATGGCACCGCCTTTCTTGTGCGTGTCGATGAGGACCTCCAGCGGCATCACGCCGTGGAAGTTCTCCTCGAAGAAATGCAGGTCGGCCAGCACGGGGTGGTTCTTAGGCAGGTCGTCCACGATGCGGCTCTCGTTCCTCAATTGCGATATGCCGAAGAAGGCCACAACAACGATCGCGGACGTGATCACGTAAATGGCATTGCGCCGCTGGTTCACCAGCCGCACGATGCGGTCCACCATGCGGTCCATCCAACGCCGTTCCAGATGGCGCAACTGGCGCTGCCCGGGTGATGGCAGATAGCTGAAGAAGATGGGGGTCAACACCAGCGACAGCACGAAGAGCGTGAGGATGCCGAGCGTGGCGATCAGCCCGAACTCCTTGAGCACATCGCTGTAGGTGACCATGAACGCCGCGAAGCCTGCGGCCTTTGTGGCGTTCGTTATGAAAGCGGCGCCGCCCACACGCGAGATCATGCGGGTGAGGGCTTTCACCTTGTTGCCATGCCGCACGAACTCGTAGTGGTAGTTGTTGATCAGGAACACGCAGTTGGGCACCCCCGTCACGATCACCAGCGGTGGTATCACCGACATGAGCAGCGAGATCTTGAAGTCCAGCAGCCCGATGAAGCCGAAGGACCATATCACGGCGATGATCACCACGGCCAGGCACGCCCACACCACCTGCCACGATCGGAAGAACAGGAAGAGCAGGATCGCCGATACCAGCAGGGCAAGGCCAAGGAACAAAGGCATTTCCGCGCGCACCAAGGAGGTCACCTCCATGCGGATGTACGGCAAGCCGCTGTAGTGGAGCTTCAGTCCTTCGTCCTGTTCGTACCGCGCAGCGCATTGCTGGATCCGCTCGATCATGTCGCCACGCTCCTCGCTGTTGAACTTCCCAGGGTTTACGAAGACCATCATGAGGCTCGTCTTCGTCCGCTCGTTGTACAATAGGTCGCGGTAAAAAGGCAAGGCATGCACACGTGCCATCAGCGTGTCCATTTCCGCCGTGGTGCGCGGTGGTTCCTTCATCACGGGCTCCAAGCGGAAACGCATCAGCGAGTCGTCGCGCAGCAAGGTGTACATGTGCGCCTCGCTGAACACGGAATCCACACCATCGATCTTCTTCAGGTCTTGTCCCAGGACGTTCCATGCGGTGAACGCCTTCGGGGTATAGAAGCGCTCGCCCTGTACACCGATCACCATCACGTTCCCATCCGATCCGAACTGCTTCTGGAAGTGCTCATAAGAGATGTAAGCACTGTCGGTGCGGGGCAGCAGGCCACCGTGCTGGTAACTCAGGCGCACCTTGGTGGCCTTATAGCCCATGAACATCGTGACGAGGCCGATGGCGATAAGTATCGCCATCCGGTTGCGCAGTACGCGGCTTGCAAGCCAATTCCACATGATGTCCTGTTGCACGGCGCGGGAGGTGCCAGCGAGCTCACGTGCGTGCCCGCTCAGGCAGATCGTTGTCCAAACGTTCGTGCCCGCGTCTGCTGGCGTCTTAACCTGCAAGGGAGCGGTGGCGCCATGCAATGCGCTTTAACCGGTACACGTTGCACTTCCCCAACATGGGCAACGATCTCCTCGACTTGGGTGGTGGAAAGGCCACGCCTTGTCTTGCCGTCCCACCCTCACGCACAACAAGTTGCCGCCACCATTTCCACGAACACCGGCACCAGTTCGCCTGTCCCATTTGCGGCAGATCCTTCCTGCGGCTGAAAGGCCCGCCTTTTTCGCTTCCGGTCTTCGCGAGAAGGAATGTCGAAGCGAACTTTGCTGGTATACGGCCTGTCCAGGTCATCATCTACTGCCAGGTGGAATGGATCGCTTCACCTTGTTCGTGGTGACGGGGGCAAAACGCAAAAGCCCCGGCCATGGCCGGGGCTTTTGCAAGAATGATCTGCTGTCTACTTCACCAACTTGCTCGCATCCAGCATGTCCTTTATGCCGCCCACGCTGCTGAGGATGCCGGTGGCTTCGTAGGGCATGTACACCACCTTATTGTTCTGGCCGCTGGTCATGGCTTCCAACGTTTCCAGGTAGCGCATGGCAATGAGGTAGTTGGCCGGATCCGCCTTGGTGCCGGTGATCGCTTCCGTTACCAATTTGATGGCCTCGGCTTCGCCTTGTGCTCGGCGGATGCGCGCTTGTGCATCGCCCTCGGCTTCCAGGATCTGGCTCTGCTTCTGGCCCTCGGCCGTGGTGATCTGCGCCTGTTGGATACCCTCGGCCTGCAGAACGGCTGCACGCTTGCTGCCTTCGGCATCGATGATCTGCGCGCGTTTGTCGCGCTCGGCGCGCATCTGCTTCTCCATGGCCTCGCGTATGTCGCGCGGCGGGTTGATGTCCTGTAGTTCCACACGGTTCACCTTCACGCCCCACTTGTTGCTGGCTTCGTCCAGGATGGCGCGCAGCTTGGCGTTGATGGTGTCGCGGCTGGTGAGGCACTCGTCCAGGTCCATTTCGCCGATCACGTTGCGGAGCGTGGTCTGCGTCAGTTTCTCAATGGCCAGCGGCAGGTTCTCGATCTCGTACATGCTCTTCACCGGGTCCATGATCTGGAAGTAGAGCAGGGCATTGATCTCCGTCATCACGTTGTCTTTCGTGATCACGTTCTGCTTGGGGAAGTCGTATACCGTTTCGCGCAGGTCCAGCCGTTCCTTCTTCACGAACTGCACGTACTTGTTGCCATCGGGCAGGTCGCGGGTGAAACGGAAGATGATCTCGCGCGGCTTGTCGATGATGGGGATGATGATGTTGATGCCGGCCACCAGGGTCTTGTTGTACTTACCCAGCCGCTCCACCACCATGGCTTCGCTCTGTTGTATGATGCGCACGCCTTTCGCGATGAGGAACACCACGAATAAGGCGAGCATGATGAGGACGATGTTCATGATATCCATTTCAAGGGAGGGGGTTAGGGTAGGAGAATTTTAATGTCGGCTTCAGGCTACAGGCCCCAGGCTTCAGGCCGCAGGCTTCAGGCTTCAGGCTGCTGGCGGGAGGGAGTCTGAGGTTTTTGGATTTCGAGCTTGTGGCTTGCGGCCTGAAGCCTGTGGCCATCTATAGCGGTTTCACGATCACCGTATTGCTTTCCACGCGCACCACTTCCACGCTGTCGCCAACATGCAGCGGTTGTTCGCCTTGTGCTTCGGCGCGCCAGTCGTCGCCGTCAATGCTCACCCGGCCCATGCGGTCGCCATCGAACTTGTGCGTTACGCGCGCTTTGCGGCCGATCAGCGCATCGGCGCCGGTCTTCATGTCCGTCTTCATGAAGTGTTTCACCATGAGGGGGCGCACCGTGAAGAAGGCGACCAGCGCGAAGGCCGAGAACACCAGCAACTGCACCGTGGTGGTGGCACCCATGCCCGCGGCCAACGCGCTGAAGGCGCAGCCGATCCCCAAGCACACCAAGAAGAACCCCGGCACGAAGATCTCGGCGATCAACAGCACCAAGGCCGCCACCGCCCACCATTCCCATTGTAAGGCTCCCATATGCTTGTTGTATACGTGCGGCACCGCCGCCACTGTAGGCCGTGAATGTAGCGGGAGGCCATGGGCAAAAAGGCACCGATCCATGAATGGCGGCAGGCACGGAAGGGCGCGTTCAGGGGCATTGTACGGGCAGGTGATCCCGCGCCGTACGGGCCGGTGATCATGGGGGCCCTCGTGCCGCGCGCGGACGCGCGGCTATTTTCGGCCACTCCGAGCCCGCCCCCCAACATGCTGAAGCGCCTTACCACCACCTTGGCCACCAAGGCAGGGCGCGATACCGTGCTGACTTTCCTCACCGAGGGCCTCAGCATGCTGGGCATGGTGCTGGTGTTCCGCTTGGCCAAGGACCGGGGCGATACCGACTTCGAACGCTACGTGATCGTGCGCCGCACGGTGGCCTTCGCCTTTCCCGTCATCCTGCTCGGTACCATGGTGGGCCTTACCCGGTTCATTGCCATGACGAAGGATGCCGGTGTGCAGCGCCGGTACTTGATCGGTGCGCTTACGTGGGTGCTGCCCTTGGGCACGTTGCTGTGCCTGGCTTGCGCCATCATGCCCGGTCCGCTCTCGTGGATCTGTTTCGGCAGCTACGCCGAAGGGCCATTGATGGTGCCATTGGCCCTTATGACGTTCGGCATTGCCCTGCACGGCGTGGCGTACGGGTTCTTGCGCGGCCGTGGACATATCCTGCACGCCAACGCCATCCAGTTCTTCGCGCTCGCCATTGTGCCCTGCATGGCCTTCGTGTTCGTTCATGATCTGGCCAATGTGCTCTGGTGGACCGGCGGGTGCTGGTGGCTGGTGGCTGCGGCGTCCTGCGCCCCGGCGTTGCTGGAAACGGTCGGCATGGGTGCCCGGCGGGAGCGCGCCGAGATCATGCGCTACGGTCTGCCCCGCGTGCCCGGCGACATTGCCTTGGGCGCCCTGCTCACACTACCCGTTTACGTTGTGGTGCGCACCTTCGGAAGGGAATTGGGTGCGGAGTATGCCTTTGCCTGCACGTTGTTGAACCTCGCTGCGGCGGCCTTCAGCCCGGTGGCCTTGCTGCTGCTGCCCGCTATTTCCGCACGGCTGTCCTCCGGCCAGTTCGGCAACTTGGGGAACAGCCTGAAGCGGATGACCCTGATCGTGATCGTTGCGTCCATCGGCTTGGTGGCCGTCTTCGAACTCCTCGCAACGCCGGTACTGAAGATCTACCTCGGTCCGGGTGGTGAAGACTTGGTTGCCACCAGTCGGTTGGTTTTCGCCGCCGCATTGCCCTTCGCTTTCTTCAACGGCACGCGCAGCATCCTCGATGCCTACTACCAGACCCCACGCAACGGAGTGAACCTGGTGATGGCGCTTTTCATCCTGCTGGCTGGCAGTTCGCTTCACTTGTTGGTGGCAACGCCGTGGTACACCATGGGCATCGTGCTCATTGCCGCGGTAGGCTGGCTGGGCTGGGCCACGTGGCGCGATCTGCGCCATGTGCGCACGGAGATCGCCCGGCTCGTGGCCCGCGACCCGGGCTCCATGCATGTGCTGATGGTGATACCGGAGGAAGAGAACGGCGAGGTCTTCCGCGAGTCGAAGGAGCAGGCGCGGGCCTTCACCGAGCTGGGCGCCGAGGTTTCCATGTTCCATTTGGAGAGCCGCACTTCGCCCTATCGCTTGTGGCGTTCGCGTACGCGCCTGCACCGCATGCTGCGCGCTGCCCGGCCCGACGTGGTGCACGTGCATTTCGGTTCCGTCGCGGCGCTGTGGGCGGTGCTCAGCAGTCCGCTGCCCGTAGTGGTCACCTTCATGGGCGATGACCTGGACCGTAGCGGGGTACCCGGTTTCATCCGCTCGCGGCTCGGCGGTTTCTTCTCGCAGATCGCGGCCTTTTTCGCTGCGGGCATCGTGTGTACCAGCGAGCAAGTGCGCGATCGCCTGTGGTGGCGTACGGAAGAGGCCAAGGTGCTGCCGCTGCAAGGGCGCGATCATGCGGGGCTGGCCTTGGCGCACTTGCGCGTGGTGGCGTTCCACGATGCCACCGAAACCGGCACGGCGTAATGGCGCTGCGTGTGCTGTTGCTGGCCGCTGGCAATTCAGTGCACACCATGCGCTGGGCCGAGGCGTTCGCCAAGCGTGGTTGCGCAGTGCATCTGGTAACGCAGCATGCGCCCGTTGTGCAGCCCGGTGCGGGCATCTCCGTGCATCCGCTCCCATACAAGGGCGCCACCGGGTACATGTTGAACGGCCCTGCCGTGCGCCGCATTACGGCCGCAGTGAGGCCCCATGTGGTGAACGCACATTACGCCACCGGCTACGGCACGCTTGCGCGCTGGTGCAGCGGCACGCCGCTCGTGCTCAACGTGTGGGGCAGCGATGTCTTTGACTTTCCGGAGAAGAGCGCGTTCCACAAAATGCTGATGCGCTCCAATTTGTTGCGCGCCGATAGCGTGGTTTCCACGAGCGAAGTGATGGCCAAGCGCACCCGCACGCTATGCCTTGGCCTGCAACATCTGCACGTTGTTCCCTTCGGCGTGGAGAGCGCCGTATTCAAGCCGCGCGATGCCAGTGCCGCTCCGGATGGAAGCGTTGTGATCGGAACGGTGAAGACCCTTGCACCGAAGTACGGCGTGGACACCTTGGTCGATGCTTACGCCCTGTTGCGTAAGCGCATGGGCGATCAACCCAAGACGACCTTGCGCATAGTTGGCACAGGACCGCAAATGGAAGCACTGCGATCACAGGCAGCAACGCTCGGCATTGCGCAGCATGTGCAGTTCGTGGGTGCGGTGCCACACAACGCCGTTCCCGATGAGCTGCGCCGCATGGCTATTTTCTGCGCACTGAGCCGCGACGATAGTGAGAGCTTCGGCGTTGCGGTGGTGGAAGCCTCCTCCTGTGCATTACCCGTAGTGGTGAGCGATGCCGGTGGCCTGCCCGAGGTGGTGAGCAACGGCGTTACGGGTTGGGTGGTGCCGCGCGAGAACGCCGAAGCGGCCGTAACCAAGTTGCACGAGCTGGTGGTGGATGCCGCGCAACGGCAGCGCATGGGTGCCATGGGTCGCGCAGTGGTGCTGGAGCGCTACGAGTGGGACACTTGTGTGGACCGCCAACTGGAGGTGTTGAACCTTGCCTGCCAACGCCGATGAGGATCGTGTTGCTAACCCAGTACTTCCCGCCGGAAGTCGGTGCGCCGCAGAACCGGCTGTCCGCTATCGCGCACGCTTTTCGGGCCAAGGGTGCGGAAGTAACGGTGCTCACCGCCATGCCCAATTACCCGGAGATGCGGGTGCATGAAGCCTATCGGGGGAAGTGGAAGGTGAAGGAACGGGTGGATGGTTTGGACGTGATCCGCGCTTGGTTGTTCGTTTCCACCAAGCGTGCGATCCTGCCCCGCTTGCTCAACTACTTCTCGTTCGTGTTCTCCTCGCTCGTGGTGGGGCTCTTCAACCTGCGCAAGAGCGATGTGCTCTTCGTTGAATCGCCGCCGCTTTTCCTCGGCATCGCCGCGCTGCTGCTGGCCCGCGCGAAAGGGGCGAAGCTGGTGTTCAACGTCAGTGACCTGTGGCCCGAAAGCGCGGTGCAACTCGGACTTGTCCGCAACCGCACGCTGATCGCTTTGAGCACCCGGCTGGAGATGCGTTGTTACCGCAAGAGCGCGCTTGTTACCGGGCAAACGCAGGGTATCGTTGCCGACATCCAGCGCCGGTGCCCCGACAAACGCGTGGTATGGGTGCCCAACGGTGTGGACTTCGCCGCGATGGACACCTTTTCCCAAGGGGCCGTCGATCGCTCGCGGTTGACCGCAATGGGCATCAAGCCGGCGGATGTCGTCTTTGCCTACGCCGGGATCATCGGTCACGCGCAAGGCTTGGATGTGGTGCTGCGCGCAGCGGCTGCTCTTGCGGATCGGCCGCTCATCCACTTCCTGCTGATCGGCGCGGGACCTGACCTGGCGCGGTTGAAGACGATCGCGGCCGAGTTGCGGACCTCGCATGTCCACTTCATCGACAAGATGCCGCGTGCCGAACTGATCGCATTGCTGCGCTACGCCGATGCTGTTGTGGTGCCGCTGAAAAAGAACGATCTGTTCAAGGGCGCCATCCCCAGCAAGATCTTCGAGGCGCTGGCTTTGTCGAAACCGCTCTTGCTCGGTGTGGAAGGCGAGGCGGAACGCCTGTTCATCGCGCACGGCAAGGCCGGTCTCGCATTTGTTCCTGAGGATGCCACCGACCTCGCACGCCAAGTGCAGCGCTACGCCGATGACCGCGCGCTGATGGAGGAGCACGGTGCCAACGGTCTGCGCTATGCACAGGCCAACTTCGATCGCGAGGTGATCAGCGCACGGCTCTGGAACGAATTGATGTCCCTTCAACAAGGCCCACGATGAACGCCTCAACCACGGACTGGCGCACAGCATCGGGTTTTTCAGACCTGATCGCCGTGCATGGCCGTGTTGCGGGCTGGGCGCTGTTGGCGTCTGCCTTCGCACTTTCCGTCTGGTCGCCCATTGCGTTGCCCATGATGGCCTTTGCCGCGGTTGCGTTGTTGCTTCAGCATCGCACCGCGCTGCGGTTCCGCAGGCCCGCGCCAACATCCTTCGCCTTCTGGGCAATGGTCTTCTATGCCCTGCACTTGGTCGGTATGGCATGGACGGCGGACACGGCGTTCGGTCTTTTCGACTTGGAGATAAAAGCGCCGCTTCTCGTGTTCCCACTGCTGCTCTGTTTCCTGCCGGTGGAAGTACGGGTCGGGCGCAAGGGTGTGCTGTTCGCCATGGCGATCGGTGGCGCGGCCAGTGTGCTGTTGAAGGTGCTGCTCGCCGTTGTCCGCATCGCTTCCGGCACCGGTCTCTCACCCCAACAGGAAGTGTTCAGTTCAGCATTCTCCACGCCTGCGCATCCGAGTTATCTCGCGCTCTACTTGTGTGTCGCCATTGCCGCTTGGGTGCTCACCGATGCGCATAAGGCGTTGTCGCGCGCGGTCGGCCTTTCCGTTTTCGCGTTGCTCTGCTTGGGAGTGGTGCTCTGCGCCAGCAAAGCGGGCTGGTTGGTACTTCTCTTCCTGCTGCCCACGCTGCTGGCCTTGCGGTGGAAGGATACTGCGGTGCGCAACGCGCTCGGTCTGTTGCTGGTAGCCTCATTGGGCGCAGGTGGCATGTTGGTCGCCTTCTCGTCCTTCGCTCGGGAACGGGTGGTGGAAGTCTGGCAGGCCGTAACGGAAAGTGAGCACGCGACCACTGCGGATACGAGCAGCAAAGTGCGCTGGGTCACTTGGGCAGCGGCTTGGGAACTGTTCAAGGAACAGCCGCTCTTGGGCACAGGCACCGGCGACATCAAGGATGAGTTGTTGCACTACTACGATGTGCACGGCGCCACGCACGCGCTGGAGTTGAAGTTGAACGCGCACCAACAGTTCCTGCAATCGGCGGCGTGTTTGGGCTTGCTCGGGCTTGCTGCGGTCGTTTGCATGTTCGTTCTGCCAATAGCCATAGCCGTGCAGCGGCGCGATGCATTGGGGTGGATAGTACCGGTGATCCTCGTCGGCAACTTCATGGTGGAGAGCATGCTCGAAGTGCAGGCCGGGGTCCTGTTCACCGTCTTCATCGGCACCTTGCTCCCTTGGACCGGCACCGCCACCGATCTTCGCCGCGCATGATCCCGTTCTCCCCACCGCGTGTCGACGAGCGCACCATCGAAGAGGTGTCCGCGGCGCTCCGTTCCGGCTGGATAACCACCGGCCCGCGCACCAAGGAATTCGAACGGCGCCTTGCGGCGTATTGCGGTGCTCCCAAAGTGATCGCGCTGAACAGCTGGACGAATGCGGCCGAACTCGTGCTGCGTTGGTTCGGTATCGGCCCCGGCGATGAAGTGATCGTGCCGGCGTACACGTATTGCGCAACGGCGAACATCGTTCTGCATTGCGGCGCTACGCCGGTGATGGTGGATGTGTTGAATGATTTCACCATCGATCCCGCAGCCGTCCGGAAGGCGGTGACCCCACGGACCAAGTGCATCGTGCCCGTGGATATCGGAGGCTTACCCGCCGACATCACGACGATCATGCGGATCGCTGAAGAAGCGCGCGTTGGGTTCCGGGCTTCGGACAATGGGCCACAAGAACAGCTCGGTCGCCCGCTTGTTCTCAGCGATGCCGCTCACTCTTTCGGCGCGACCATCGGAGGAAAGAAGGTGGGAGCGCAAGCGGACATCACAGGATTCAGTTTCCACGCAGTGAAGAACCTGACCACTGCTGAGGGTGGTGCGTTGGCTTTCAACATGCCGACGCCGTTCGACAACACTGCTTTGTATGCGCTGTTCAATACCATGAGCCTGCATGGGCAGAGCAAGGATGCACTTGCGAAAACGCAGCCCGGCGCTTGGCGCTACGACGTGGAGTTCGCTGGTTGGAAGTGCAACATGACCGACCTGCAAGCCGCGATCGGCTTGGTGGAATTGGAGCGTTACGACGAGGAGACGGAGCCACGACGCAAAACCATCTGCGCGCGTTACGATGCCGCTTTCCGGAACGATGCACGCTTCACCGCGCCCATCTTCCAAGATGCCGCCCGTGAAAGCAGTTACCACCTGTACATGCTGCGCATCGCCAACGCGAGCGAGGCACAGCGCGATGCGATCATCACCGCTATTGCGAAGCGCGAGGTGAGCGTGAACGTGCATTTCATCCCGATGCCGATGCTCAGCGTTTACAAGAATCTGGGCTACCGCATCGAGGACTATCCGAACACCTATCGCCAGTACAGCCGGGAGATCAGCCTGCCCGTTTATTACGACCTCTCGGATGCGCAAGTGGACGAAGTGGTCGCTGCCGTGAAGACCGCGGTCACGGAAGTCATGGGTGCATGATCGCACGACCATGAAGCGACCATTGACCATTGGCTACATCACGGTGGACGATCCACGCGATCGACGCACATGGTCCGGGATCAACTCGTTTCTGCTCGATGCGTTGGAACGCGAAGTGGAGCATGTGGTGCTCCTAGGGCCGTTGAAGCCACAACCGGTCCTCTTTCTCTGTCGCGCGTTCAACCAGATCACGTTGCGGTTGTTCAGGAAGCGGTTCAACTACCGGGATTCCTTTCCGCTCGCCAAAGCCTATGCCCGCATCCTTCGCCGCCGTATCGCGCAGCAAGGGATCGACCTGCTGATCGCGCCTGCGGGATTGGCAACCACGGCCTTGCTCAAGACCAAGGTGCCGATCGTCTACTTCAACGATCGTAGCATCGCCGGAGCACTGGACTATCACAAGGTGCTGAGGGACCTGCTCATTTTTTCTCGCGAACAGGGCCTCGCCTTGGAGAAGGCGACCATCGAGAACGCGTCGCTGGTGGTCTATGCCTCGCAATGGGCGGCGGATGCGGCCACGGCCGCCGTTCCTTCAGCAGCGCAGAAGGTGAAGGTGGTGCCGATGGGCGCTAACCTTCTGAAGTTCCCTCCGCCACCGACCTCGCGCGACTTTCCGCCAGCGAAGTTGAAGTTGCTCTTCCTCGGCGTGTACTGGGAAGACAAGGGAGGTCCCATCGCCTATGACGCGCTGCTTGAACTGAAACGGCGTGGGCATGCCGCACAACTCGTGGTGTGCGGTTGCGAACCACCGGCATCATGCAACGATGTGGACCTGGTGCGAGAAGGGTTCCTGAACAAGAACGTTCCCGAGAAGATGGAGCGCCTCGTGCACCACTTGAGCACGGCCGATGTACTGGTTTTGCCAACACGCTTCGAGGCGTACGGTATCGTGTTTTGCGAGGCGGCCGCGTATGGGTTGCCCGTGTTGGCCACACGCACCGGTGGCGTCCCCACCATCGTGCAGGAAGGCATTACGGGCAACCTCTTCGCCATGGAGCAAGGAGGCGCGGCCTATGCCGATGCCATTGAAGCGATGATCAACGACCCTGCCCGGTGGCAGGCCATGCGCAGCAACGCGCGCAAGCGTTTCGAGCAGGTGCTGAATTGGGACGCCTTCATGAAACGGCTCTTCGCTCACATCGAGGAAGCCGGGCTGATCAAAAGCGCGCGGTAGCGCTCGCGGAAGGCATCGTAGCTGAATTCCTGTCGTGCCTGTTCCAATGCGCTGTCCTTCATGTTGCGGAGGCGCGTCCGATCAGCATCGAGCGAGAGCAACGCCGCCTGCATTTCAGCGATCGTTGCCGCCTCATTCGTTGAACTGGTGATGATCGAGTTGGTCGCGCGCAGCCGATCGGGTACATCGCCCACCGGTGTGCTCAATACCGCCAAGCCATGCGCCATGGCCTCCA
Organism: Flavobacteriales bacterium; assembly: GCA_039931265.1. GTDB lineage: Bacteria > Bacteroidota > Bacteroidia > Flavobacteriales_F > PHOS-HE28 > PHOS-HE28. Next base: position 19,679 of record JBDTSG010000101.1, on the reverse strand, counting down.
TGATCACCAGCGGGAAGCCTTCACGTTCGCTGGTCACGGCAAGCACATCGTGCTCTGCGTACAGCAGCGCCATCGCCGCTGGATCATCCACTGGCCCGGTGAAAGTCACATGGCCTGCGCTTGGCACCCTCGCCGGCCCGACCACGGTGAACCGGAACTTGCCGGGATGTGCTCGTTCCAGTTGTTGGGTAACAGCGACGAACACGGGCAGCCGTTTCTCAGGGGAATCACGGCCGACGAACAGCACGCCCAACTGCTCGTGATCCTGCACGGCACCGATGGATCGCACCGCGTTCGGAAGGAAGAGCAGCTTGCCGAACCGGCTTCGCGGAACATTGCTCGCGAAGAGGAGCTTCTCGAACTCGGCCTTCGCAAGGAGCGACACGAAGACATAGCGATGCACCCGGCCGAAGTGTGCAAGCCAAGCCCTGTGCTGCGCGTTGCCCTCGGGTTGGAAGAGGAAGGCGTGCTGCAGCCAAATGGTCCGGACCTCGGCTCGGAGGAAAGGAAGAAGGGAGAAGAAGGTGGTGGTGAGCGAAGAAAAGAGAACCGGGTCGGTAAATGTGTTCAGCTTCCTGGCAATGGCCCTCTCCGCGGTTTTCCGTGTGAAGGGATGGTTCAACAAACGCGGCAGTTCCAGGAGCGTCGAGAGAGCCGTGAAGCCCTGCTCGTTGCCACGGTCCGTCGAGAAGCCAGTGACGATCACCAAGGGGTGCGCATCCGTCATGGTGCTGAGGATGTCCATGTGGACCTGCTCAGCACCGCCACGGTTCAAGTAGGGGAAGAGGAAGAGATGCTTGCCGTTCCAACCGGCCAGCGCAGCGCGCAGCGTACGACGTTCGCGCAGGAGGGCGATGGGAGAGTACGACAGCACTCTGTAGACAGCTCGCGCGAAGTCGGCAAGAACATGCAGCTTCCAGTGTCTTGCGACCGTTCGTAGTTGGGCATGCAGCACACGTGCATTGAACGCCACAGCTGTTGGACGCCACCAGGCGCGGGCCAGGTAGCGTCCACGGGTTGCCAACAAGCGCCGCTCCAACGGAACGCTTGCCTTGGTGCCGCCCATGATGCTGCTGGCGTGCATCCGGTATTTCAGCAGGGCCTCAGGGATCTTCGCGATGCGATGTCCTTGTGAAAGGAGCCGGAGCCAGAGGTCCCAGTCCTCAGATCCCACTTGTTCGGGACGATAGCGCGTATTCGCCAATGCACTGGCGCGCATCATCACTGTTGGATGCGCTATGCAGTTGGTGCGCGGCATCGTGCGCCGGATCTCTTCCTCTGAGACCGAAGCCCTGTCCGTGTCCCAGACTCCCGTGGCCTCTCCATCGGCGTTCAGCACATCCACGAACGTGGCTACAATGTCCACGCCGGGGTTCGCTTGCATGAAGTGCAGCTGCTTCTCCAGCCGTTGCGGGTGCATCAGGTCGTCCGCATCCATGCGGGCGATGCAGGTGCCGTACGCATCGGCAATTCCTTCGTTCAAGCTGGCCACCAGGCCCTGGTTCTGCTTGTGCACGATGAGGCGGATGCGCGGGTCGTTGAACGATGTGATGACCCCTGCGCTGCCGTCCGTGGAGCCATCATCGATCAGCAACAGTTCGAAGTCGCCGCAGGTTTGCGCCAACACACTGTCGATCGCCGAACGGAGATAGGCTGCCGCGTTGTACACGGGCATCACAACGGTGATCGAAGGCCGGCCCATCAGATACGGATCCAGGTTTCGGGCACCAGGTCTTTCGTATCGATCGCGGGATCACGGAACCACTGCTTGGGTGCGACCACGACCTTTTTGGGATCCGCGTTCAACCAGGCTCCCCACCAACTGAAACTGCTGTTGGCGATGATGTGGTGGCGGCACGCGGCCATCAACCGCATATCGTTGAAGCTCGCTGGGCCTTGGTTGTGCTCCACGAAAACGACGGGAGCGGTGATCGCAAGGTTCTCCTTCACCCACGCCATGTCATCGGAGAACAGGAAGAACTCCGCCTTCGGCGCGCGTTCAAGCACGAGCGCCACGGCCCGTTGGTAGTAGGGTAGGTCGCATGTGCCGTGGAAAGCCCCGATGGTCGCGTCGTTCACATAGTCGCCCCGGCGCACATGCACGCTCACGGATACAACGCCTTTCATCCGCGCGGTGAGTTCAGCGTTCAGACCAGTCGCAGGTTCGCGGAACTTGAAGTCGTTCCGCAATTGCTGCTCGTCCGGTTTGAAGTAACGCTCGGATTGCCAGTAGCCATCGAGGTACACGGGATCAGGAAGCTGGGATACACGGGCATCGAAGCCCTGCCCGCGTTGAGCGAACCAGCGCTGTCCAATGAAAGGAAAGAACTTCTGTGCGGCACGGATGCCGCGGCTTTGCCCTGATCGGAGGAACGGTTGTAGATCGGTCGTGCCGGCTTTGCGGTACCGTGCACTGAAGACATCGAGTTCGAACGGTCGGGGTGTCTCGGTTCCGTCGGGTAGCCCCAAGGCGGACAGGTCGAGCAAGAGGTCGGTGCCGTGCCGATCGGCCAAGCTCCGCCCCGTTGCGTATTGGAACATCTGGTTCCCCAAGCCCCCGTTCGTGCGGACGATGATCACTGCGCTGTTCGCTTGCTGGACGGGTCCGATCCCCTTTCAACGGGTGCGATCCCAGTGCATTGCGTTCCGATCATCTGCGCCACTCGCTTTCAAGCACGAAGATGGAATTGACATTGGTATCGGCATACAAGAGGTAGCCCTGATCCGCAATGTGGCGGATGACCGCTTCGTTCTTGACGCCCCGGCCCGTTGCGGAATAGGAGATGGTCTCCAAACAGATCACCAGCGGCTTGTACCGGCTGAAATCCCAAACCATGATGAGTTTCTCATCAAGACCTTCAACATCCATGGAAAGCAGATCGATGCGCCGTTTTGAGGCATGGTCGGCCAAAACCTCATTTACGTTGCGGATCCTGATCTTCTCCACGGAAACCACACGCTGCCGTGGATCGGTCGCAGCAACATGCGCGGCTTCTTCCTTTGAAAAAGTGTTCAGCGTCGGGGTGTTGAAGATGTGCAGATCAGCGACACGCTCACCGGGTTCATCCGTAACGCCGAAGTTCAGGTTCGTGTCTTTGGGCCTGACCGAATCAAAGGACTTGATCAAGTGGGGATCCGGCTCGATGTTCACCCCCGTGGCTCCCTGTTTGTAAAAGAAATAGGTGTTGTTCAAATATTTCGGATGGTGCGCTCCAATGTCCATGAAGAACGGACGATCGATGCCCAGCGCCCGGAAGACATGCGCGATGATCAAGTCCTCGCCGCATTGCGCATAGGAAATCTGGTGGTCTTTGACCCCACGCCCGCGCACACGCTTATAGATCGCGGAAGCGGTGACGCTCGATCTCAAGGACCGCAGTCGCTGTTTCATGGTCGAGCGCAGCAGGGCCGAGCGGATGGTGCCGTCCACCGCGAGGTCGGGTTTGAGCGAAAGCAGTTCGGGGATGCCATTGATCGCGTAGCGGCTGAAGAGTAGGCTAAGGTACCGTACGAGCTCCAACCGCTCTTGGGGCTGGAAGCGGGCCACTGAACCGTCATAGAGATCGAGGTTTTCTTTCAGGTCGATCTCCCGCGTAAAGCATGAATTGGTGACGTTGTGATCGCTGCCGGTAACGCTGGATATCAATGGTTCATCGATGTATGCGGCCTTGTTTGTTTTCCAAAGGATGTCACGGTAGAACTCGAGGTCAACCACGAACACATGGCCCTCATTGAACGTGATGCCGAGCCCACGTCTGTACATGATCGAGCTGGGTGGCCCGATGAGGTTGCCGAGCAGCAACCTGTGCGGATGCGCGAAGATCTTCTCGATCGCCGATCGTTCCGGGGAATGCAGGATCGTTTCGTCACGCCCAACATTCACGGCCCATGCCGCGGAACAAACGAAGTCCAGATCTCCGTGTTCAGCCGTTTCAACGAAGCGGATCAGTGACGCGGGCGTTTGGAACCAGTCGTCATGGTGCATGATCTTGATGTACGTCCCTTGGGCAAGGGCAATGGCCGAGTTCCAATTGGCGGGTGTTCCCTTGGCCGGATGGTTGCGCACGTAGCGCAGCCGCTCACCGAACTGCACTTGGAATTCGGCGACAAGGTCCTTCACCGCATCCGAGGATGAATCATCGCTCACGATCACTTCGTAGTCGTGATAGGTCTGTTCCACGATCGAGCGGAGTGTCCGTTCCAAGTACACCACCTGCTCGTAAGCTGGAATGCAGATGGAGACCTTGGGCACTTCCATTTTCATTCAATGGAGGGGACCGGACCCCTGCTCGATCGTGGGCGGCGCTTCATACTACCAAGCGTGTTTCCCATTGGCATAAGGGGCGCACCAAGCCCGGGAAACCGAGGGTGTAGTTCCCTCTTGCGGAATCGCCCCGCATGGGGTCGATCACGGCAAAGCTGATCGCGTCGCGCTCGTGGAAATAAATGGTGAAGGGTTCGTGCTTCACCACTGCAACACCTACCACCACGGCTCCTTCGGCGAGCAGGTTGGCGGGTATCCACATGGTGGTGCTATAGATCCCCTTGCGCCGTGGCTCATTGCGCTGTGGCGATACCACGTCGTGCGTGTCGAAGATGTTCACGCCATCCTCGTTGAAGAAGTTGAACGAGTGCGTGAACACGTCGCCGTCCGTGAGTACTTCATACTCCATGGTGATCCCGATCGGACCGGTGACCTCGAACGTATGCAGCACACGGCCCTGCTGATCATGCGCCTTCACCTGCCGCAGGCGCACGCCATGACCATTGGGCGCATTGGGTCGGTCTATCCAGGAACGTTGCGCGTTGGTGCCGGAGCCCGTTCCGAGATAGGCGCGGATCACTTGGTCGGTCGGGCCTGACTCCCGCACGCTACCGTTCTCCAACAGGATGCACTTGTTGCACAGGCGCAGTACCGTTTCCATGTTGTGGCTCACGAACAGGATCGTACGGCCTTGGCCAGCCACATCCTCCATCTTCCCAAGGCATTTCTTCTGGAAAGCGCTGTCGCCGACCGCGAGCACTTCATCGATCACGAGGATCTCCGGCTCCAAGTGCGCAGCCACGGCGAAAGCGAGCCGCACGTACATGCCACTGCTGTAGCGTTTCACAGGCGTGTCGAGGAACCTCTCCACTTCGGCGAAGGACACGATCTCGTCGAACTTGGCGTTGATCTCGGCGCGGCCCATGCCCAGGATCGCGCCGTTCAAAAAGATGTTCTCGCGACCGCTGAGCTCGGGGTGGAATCCAGTGCCCACTTCAAGCAAGCTGGCCACCCGACCGTTCAGCGTAACGCGCCCTTTGGTGGGTTCCGTAATGCGGCTCAGAACCTTCAACAGCGTGCTCTTCCCCGCTCCGTTGCGCCCGATTATGCCCACGCGATCGCCCACGCCCACGCTGAAGCTCACGTCGCGCAGTGCGAAGAACTCCTCAGTGGTGATGGTGGGCTTAGACGACCGCGTGAAGAACGAGCGTGCCTTGTTGGCAAGCACATCACGCAGGGCGGTGTAGCGCTCTGCCTTCTCATGGCGCAAGGTGTAGCTCTTGCTGAGCCCTTCAACGGTGATGATCGGTCCTTCCATTGTTCAGATCACGTCGGCGAAGGAGCGTTCGGTGCGGCGGAAATAGCGGATACCCGCGAACAGCAGCAGAAGACTGATACCAACGGAAACGGTGAAGCCGGGAATGTTCAGCGGTGTGGTGCCGCCCAGCAGGCTCCATCGGAATCCATCGATCACACCAACCATCGGGTTCATGGCGTACACCACCTTCAGTGCCTCGGGCACACGCGGGTTGGCGTAGATGTCCGCACTGGAAAAGGCGATGGGGGAGATGTACAGGCCGAACTGCACCATGAAGGGCACCACGTACCGGAAGTCGCGGTACTTCACATTGAGCGCCGCGATGAGCAGCCCGGTACCAAGCGAAGTGATGAGCGCAAGGAGCAAAAAGAGGGGAAGGAACACGATGCGCACATCCGGCATGAACCGGTATACCACCATCAGTACGATGAGGATCGCGAACGAGATGACGAAATCGATGAGGCAGACGATGACGGTGCTGGCCGGCACGATCATGCGGGGGAAGTAAACCTTGGTGAGCAGGTTGCTGTTCGCGATCAGGCTGCCCGACGCTTCGCTGAAGGCCGTGCTGAAGAACGTCCACGGCAGTGTGGCAGTGGCCACGAGCAAAAGGCGTGGGACCCCTTCGGGAACGGAACTGGAAAAGAGCCAGCCGATCAAGGCCATGGCACCCAGGGTAAGCAGCGGGCGCAACACGCTCCAAGCGATGCCGATCACCGTTTGCTTGTACCGCACCAGGATGTCGCGCCACGCGAGGAACCAGAACAGCCCGCGGTAGTTCCACAGGTCGCGCCAGTAATGCTGGTCTGCCGATCCGGGTTCCAGTACTACGCGCTGTTTGTTCATGTTTTCCGTCCCTGCGGGGCGGCGTCGCGGCGAAGCTATCCGGTAGGCCGGGTTGTGGGCAGTGTTGCATCCCCGGCTTCTGCGCTTCTTTGCCCCCGGCATGAAACGCGCTTTCGACATCCTGTTCTCTTTGTTGGTGCTGTTGCTGCTGTTGCCCTTGCTTTTTGTGCTCGGTGTGATCGTAGCCACTACTTCCACTGGGGGCGCATTCTTCCGACAGGTTCGGGTGGGCAAGGATGCGCGCGAATTCCGCCTGTTGAAGTTCCGCACGATGCGCCCGGCCAGCGAGGCTTTGGGCCAGATAACCGTGGGTGCGCGCGACCCGCGCATCACCGGTGTGGGTGGTTGGCTGCGCAAGACCAAGTGCGATGAGCTACCGCAGTTCTGGAATGTCCTCGTGGGTGACATGAGCGTGGTCGGACCACGCCCCGAGGTTCCTAAGTACGTGGCGCTCTATTCCCAGGACCAACGCCGGATATTGCGGGTAAGACCCGGCATTACCGGACCAGCCAGTTTGGAGTACATCGATGAGAACGCGCTGTTGGGCCGCAGTGCCGATCCGGAACGCACCTACATCGAAGAGGTGATGCCCGCGAAGCTTGCGATGGACCTGCGCTATGTGGAGCGCGCTTCTGTCGTTTCGGACTTGGGTATCCTGCTGGCAACAGTGGGCAAGTTGTTCCGCTGAAGAGCCGAAGCCCCCGATCCGCCATTCGCGCACCGGGGGCTCCAGCAAGATCTCGTCCTTCAGCTTACTTGCTCACAACCACACGGAACGAGGTGGTGCGGCCATCGGCGAAGTCCATGTTGAAGGTGTAGGTACCAGCCGCTACATCGTTCACCGGAACGATCAGTACGCTGTTCCCAACGTTCACACGTTGTTGTTTCACCAGTTTTCCGTTCACGTCCACCACACGCAGGTCGGCGGCTCCATTGAAGCCTTCCAAGGGGATCCGCACTGCATCAACGGTCGGGTTCGGATAAGCCGTCACGTCAACCGGTTTGCCGGTTTCGTTCACAGCAACATCAGGCCCTCCGAATACCACGCCCATGGCGCTTTGAACATCGGAGCCGAAGCCGGCCGGTGCCCAGGCACCATCGTTGTCAACCACGGTCGTCGGCTGATCGTTGGCCAATGTGTTCTCGTCGTAGTTGTAGTAGTTGTCGAAGCCATGGAACAGGGTGACGCTGTATGAGGTAAGGCAGAACAGGTAGCGCTGGTCGTTCGTCAACTGGAAGGGCTGCTCGAATGGGACGTAGAGTTGCTGGCCCTCCAATGTATTGTCAGCGTAAGTGTATTCCGCGAAGGCCACCTCGTTCAGGTCGTCGAACGTAGCATCCGTGATCCCCGTGATCGCATCGTTCCATTCAAAAGCACGGATCTCGATCAGCTGGTCGGTAACGGAATCCGTTCCGGAGGCGGTGATCGCAACGTACATGCCCATGGCGCCCACGCGGCTGGCATTGGCATCGCTGAAGTGGATGCAATGTTGGAAAGTGCTCACCAGGCCGGTAGGCTGGTAGAAGTCGCCAAGGATGGGCATGCCTGTTCCGGCGTCGATCTTGCCGTACGCGAAAAGGGAATCGATGAGGAACTCGTTCACGTATTCGTTGTCGCTCGGCAGGTCATCCGTCAAACCGCTGTTGGTCGTGTACTTCAAGGAGTAGAACCCGTTGTAGCTGGGCTGGTTGAATTCCGGGAGATCGATGAACACGCTATCGCCGACGGGAATATCAACCGTAGGGGAGGTCTGGGAGTAGACAACGCCACCATTGGTCACTTCTCCCGCGAGGGTTACACCGGTTTGGAGCGAAGTGCCGTAGTTGTGCACCCATGATCCAGGGGAAACGTTGAATTCAGTAGCGCTGGCACAGAGCGCAGCCGGATAGGCCGATGCTTTCGACAGCAGCGGGTCGGGCTTGTATATGCTCAAGTTGTTCGCAAACGCGCCATTGATGGAACCGATGAAGATTTCCACGGTGCCAGCGTTGATCTCGTCTTTCAGCAACGCACCAGCGTCCTGGCTGATCATCACCGTCGGGATCGTTACATCGGCACCATAGGTGCCGGCGCCCATACCTACCGGAGCGCCGGGGATGTTGTTGATGATCACACAGCCGATCGCGCCTTCGTTCTGGGCGAGCAGCGCTTTGAGGCTGAAGTTGCAGGTACCCCGGTAAACCACGGCGATCTTGCCCAAGATGGCCGCTCCGTTGATCAACGTATCGCAACCAAGCGAGTCTTCAACTGTACCGTCATCCACGAAGGCCGCGAAGCCGGTCACAGAGTTGGCCGGATCGTTCAGGTCGGCGGTGCCCCAGCCACCACCCGGATCGGCCCATGTGAAGGCGTAGCTGCCTTCCAATGCAGGAGGTTGCTGCACGAGTACGATGACCTGCGCCTGCAGGCTTGCAGCCAAGCCCAGCGCCGCAATTGATGTGTAAAGCTTCTTCATGTCCGGAGAGTTTGGTTTTAGAGGTTGCGCGAAAAGGGAGCACAAGGTAAAACCGGATGTGGCAAAACGTTACGTCACCCATGCGTCATTTTGGGCGATCCGGTCCCGGATTCCCATGATGCAGGAAAGTCCAGGCTCTTCAAGCCCGGCGCGCGATCGCGCCCCAACCCAATGGAGCAAGGCCTTCAGAGGGCGTCCTGCCGCGGCTGGATCGAATGTCCAGCGAGCAGGTCCCGGTATTGACGTTCAGCGCTTCACCATCCCCCGTTCGGCCCTGCCCAGTGGTCGAAAGCACCGTGCGTCCCAAGCACAGGTGAGCAACAGTTGGGCGCCAATGATGCCCGCTACAGCCGCACCGAGGCCCTTTTATTGCTTGTCGTTCGCTTGGTTACCTGCACCAAGCCCGGCTCGCAGCCGTTCGAGGTCCTCAGCCCGTTCGCTGTCGCCCAGCTTCGCGTAGCTGTTGGCCAAGTTGTTCAGCAGGCGGCGTATGATGTCGATGTTGGTGCAGGGCTGGTAGAAGCCCGGTTGCGGTGGCACCTTGATCTTCTCGAGGAACTCGTCGATCTCGCTTTTCCCCAAGATGTCGCCCTGGCTGAAGGCGTTTACGTAGAAGAGCACGTTGCGCTCGCTGCCGGCCCCCGCGCTGTTCTCATCCATATAGGCGAGCACGAAGTGGTTCGGCAGGTTCACCCCGCGTAGTGGCAGGTCAAGGTCTTCGGCAAGCACTTGATAAATGATGGCCAAACTCAGCGGATTGCCTTTGCGCCCGTCGAGGACCTCGTTGATGTAGCTGTTCTGCGGCGCGTGATAATTGCGCTTGTTGCCTTTGAAGCCGTGCACTTGGAAGAGGATGTGGTTGAACACGCGCACCTTCTCGAAGGCTGTGAGGTTATCGTTCAGTTCAAGCCAGATATCCTGCCGGATGGCGGCCATCTTGCTCTTCACACGGTGCTCATCGATCTCCGGATAGCGGTAACGCGCCACGAGCAGGGCGCCTTCCAAAAGATCGTCCCCACCGGCCGCGGCCCATGTCTCCAATCCCTTTCTCACCGTGTCGAGATGAATGGTATGAAGAAGATCCTCGATCCGGTTTCGGCACAGATCGCCCATCTCCTCGGCCTCCCAGGCGCGTTCCAGTGCGGGTATCACAGTCCCTCCGATCTGCACCAGCCGGGTGCGCACATGCGAATAGATCTCCTCGTCGGGATCGTCGATCAAACTGATCAGCGCATGGATCTCGTTGTCTGACACGCGGCGCCTTGGTTGTATCCGGCACCACGAAACTACCGCGGTTCGTTGCCCGGCGTGCGCTTGCATGGGCCAGTTGCGAAGAGCATACTGTTGATGCGCTCGAACAACAACGCGAACGGAGTGCTTGCGGCAAGAAGGTGGCGATAGGGCATCGTAACGATCGATCGTTCACAAAACCGGGATCGTCGATCCATAGTGCGCATCGGTGCGCCGTTGTTTTGGCGAAGAACGTTCTGTGAACCGATGGTGAAGAACCGCAAGATCTTCGTGCTGGACACCTCAGTGATCCTGTACGACCATAGCGCCGTGAAGTGTTTCGAGGAACACGATGTGGCCATCCCGATACAAGTACTGGAAGAACTGGACACCTTCAAGAAGGGCAACGATACGCTCAACTTCGAGGCGCGCGAGTTCATACGGCTGGTGGACAGCATAGCCAGCCGCGAACTGCTGAGCGAGTGGGTGCCGCTCAATGGTCCCGGCAAAGGAAAGCTCACGGTCATCGCGAAGCATGAACTGAACGGCGTGAATGCCGTGAAGATCTTCGATGATGACAAGAACGATCACCAGATCCTGAACGCGGCGCTGAGCCTCAAGCACAAGTACAAGAACCGTAAGGTGGTGCTCGTGAGCAAGGACATATGCCTGCGCATCAAGGCCAAGAGCTTGGACATTTTCGCCGAGGACTATCTCACCGGCAAAGTGCAGGATGTGGAACGTTTGTACAGCGGCCGCACGGTGGTGGAGGACGTGCCCGAAGAGCGGATCGACGATCTGTTCGAGAAAGGTTCGTTGCCCGCGGAGGAACTAGGCCTGAAAAAGATCGAGGGGAACCACTTCTACATCCTCAAGCACAAGAAGAAGAGCATCCTCACCAAATACGACCCGCGCACTGGCGAGTTGGGCCGCGTGGAAAAGCAGAATGTCTTCGGCATCGGCCCCCGCAATGCCGAGCAGACCTTGGCCATGAGCGCCCTCATGGATACGGAGATCAAGTTGGTGACATTGCAAGGGCAGGCGGGTACCGGCAAGACCCTGCTGGCTTTGGCCTGCGCACTGGAGCAACGACGCAACTATCACCAGATCTTCGTTACCCGGCCGGTGGTGCCATTGAGCAACAAAGACATCGGTTACCTGCCAGGCGACATCCAGAGCAAGCTGGATCCATACATGCAACCGCTCTGGGACAACTTGAAGCTGATAAAGGGTGGATTCGACAAGCACGACGGCACGCCGAAACGCATCGATGAGATGCTCGAGAACGAGAAGATCCAGATCGCGCCACTGGCCTACATCCGTGGACGCAGTTTGAGCAATATCTTCTTCATCGTGGATGAAGCACAGAACCTCACGCCATTGGAGGTGAAGACCATCGTGAGCCGTGCAGGTGAAGGAACCAAGATCGTCTTCACAGGGGACATCCACCAGATCGATTCGCCTTATCTGGATTCGGAGAGCAACGGGCTCAGCTACATCATCGACAAGGCCAAGGGACATCCATTGTTCTCCCACATCACGTTAGAGAAAGGAGAGCGCAGTCCGTTGGCCAACCTTGCGAACGAACTGTTGTGATCGGCGGTAGGGACCAACGCAGAACGCCCGCGGCTTGAGCTACGGGCGTTCTGCGTTTCCGACAGGCTTTTCTCAGAAGAGTTCCTCCACTTCCACAAAGTTGAAGTCCATGCGGAAGAAGCGCTGGTAATCCTTGCCGGTCTCCGCCATTTCCTCGTCACCGGTCTCGAAATGCCAGTTCACGTTCACGACATGACCGCGTTCGCTCACGGCGTTCAACCGTTCAAAGATGTTGTAGAACTGTTTCGATGAACTCGTGTCGAAGTAGTCCATCTTCATGTTCACCACCGTGTTCGGTTTGGGCGATCGCAGGTATTCGTCCAGCCATCCGTGCACGCGCACATAGAACGCCTCACTGTTCGCGGGAAGGCTACGGCCGGTGAACTCGAGCACGCCGTGTTCCATGTCGATGTCGATCTGGGGGCTTGTCTCTGTGCGATCTATGTGGAGAATGTTCTCAGCCATGTGTTCCGGACCCACCTGTTGGAGCCCATGACCGTGAAGTGGTCATGGGTTCCTTGGTAGGCACTTCAAAACTCCTCCAAGCCAGGTGCTCTATTCGGGGCCGGAGCCAGAGGCTTTGAACAATCCGCGTTGAATAGGAAAGGCCCCGACGGATCAGGGCTTTTCAAGTTGGTTCCGCTGGATCAGCGGCCGCGGTACTCCGTAAGGATCTCTTGATCGCTCGGGAGGATGATCTCAGTGTCGTTCACTTTGCGCACCCAGTAGAGGTACTTGCCCGTGCCGTGGCAGGCAAAGGCTTCCATGGACTGTCCGGCAGCTATGGCTTTCACCGGGAACGTGCGCCAAGTGCCGCTCTTCTCTTGGACCGCCACTTTCACTTCCACCATTTCGCCGCAGGTGTTCTTCAACTCCAGTTTGTAGGTTTCTTCATAGCTCCGTTTCCAGCCTTCCTTATAGTCCTCGCATTTGTCGCAAGGTTGGCCCCAATCGCTCTTCACCTTGGTAATGCACTGGCTGAAGCTTTGGTCCTGTGCCTGCACGAAAGCGCTGGCAAGGAAAACGGAGGAAAAGAGGGCGATACGTGTGGTATTCATTTGCACCGGTTGTTTTCGAGGATGATCCTGGCTTCGCCGTTGCCCATTTTCTTGCTGGCTTTCCAATCGGCGCAAGCACCGCTGAAGTCGCCTAGGGCTTTGCGGCTCCAGCCGCGGTTGTTGTATGCTTCTTCGTTCTTCGGGTCCAAGGCGATCGCTTGATCGAAATCGGCCATCGCCTTTTGGTGATCGCCCAGTTTGGCGTATGCACTTCCCCGACTGGTGTAAGCCCAAATGTGATCGCTCTTGCGTTCAATGACCGAGCTGAAGTCGGCAACTGCGGCGGCGTACTGCTTCAGGATGCTATTGCAAAAGCCCCGTTGGAGGTATGCGTTCAGGTTATCGCTGTCCATGCCAAGCACCTTGCTGAAATACCCGATGGCCTCTTGGTGATCGCCATTGCGATAGGCCTTCTCACCTTGAGAATATGTGGCAGCCAGATCGTCTTGGGCGCTGGCCGTAAGCATGGCCAGAGCGAAGCAGGGGAAGGCGAGAAGGAATTTCATGTTCAGCGTCTTCAAAGCGCGCTTAATACGTGTTCACTTCGGCATGGTTGCAGCGGCCCGCTCAGCGGCCAAAGCAACTTGACAGGCGCGGATCAATGCGCTCAGCGCGGCGATGGCCGCATCCTTGCTGCCCGGGGCGATCTGCAGCACACTGCGACCGGTGTGGCGTATGGCGTTGAGCTTGAAGATCTCCTTGTCGATGCACTGGGCTTCTGCACCGTTGCACTTGATCACCACGGCCTGTTCTTCGTCGCTGTACGCAACGGCATCCGCGTCAAGGAATTCCACGTAAGCAACGTCCTGGCGTACGAGACCCTGCTCCCCGTATATGTCCGCTACGAAACGATCGTCCCGATCGATGCGGAACTTCACATGGCCATTGAACAATGCGTTGACCTCTGCCAAGTGCGAATCAACGTTCTGGGCGTATCCGGCGACAGTGATCAGGGTGGTCGTCGTCCAAAAAAGTGCTCTTGTCATAATGGCGTGAACTCGTGAGAACATTGGTACGTATCCACCGCAAAACATGTTCACCATGATCCGCAACAACCCAGTAGCAAAGCGCACCATTTTGATGGCCTCCGGCATTTTCCTCGCCTGCATCGTTGCCATTTTCATCTGAACCAACCGGGAGAACCCAGCGTAAGCAGGTCCCGTTCATGAACAGGACCCGACCGAGAATGCCATGCTGAGCAAACCCACACTTCAACGCACTCTGCTGCTCATGATGGCCTTGGCCCATGGCGGTATTCTGGCCAATGCGCAAACCTTCACCATCAACGGCAGGCTGAAAGTGGATGGTGGCAGCGTGGATGGTTCGAAGGTGGTGGTGTACAAGGACGGCGTGAAGGAGCGCACGGTGAGCAGTGGCTTGGGCCGCTTCGCCCTGGACCTTGAGATCAACAGCAACTATGTGCTCAGTTTCGAGAAGGAGGGGTTCGTGAGCAAGAAGCTTGCGTTCGACACGCACGCACCGGCAGAGGCGGCCGAGAACGGCTTCACTCCGTTCGAGTACGCCGTATCACTGTTCAAGCAATACGACGACGTGAACGTGGTGGTCTTCAACCAGCCCGTTGGTATGATCCGCTATGAGCCCGATGCCGACGACTTCGACTACGACACCGACTACACCAAGAGCATACAGAGCCAATTGGAGCTGATCCAGCAACAAGTAGTGGAAAAGCAGGCCCAAGAAGCGGCGAAGAACGAGGCTGAAGCAAAGTCTGCCGGAGAAGCAGAGAAGAACAAAGCCAAAACCGAAGCCGAGGCCACCAAGAAGGCCGCAGCCGCGGCCAAGGAAAAGGAGCGCTTGGACCGTGAACAAGCCGAGGCGGTCAAAAAGGCCGAAGCGGAAAAGGCAAAAGCGGATGCGCTCGCAGCGAAAACAGCGGCTGAAAGGGAGAAGGCAGATGCTGCTGCCGCTGCGCAGAAACTGAAGGACGATGCAGCAGCAGCCCAGAAGGCAGAGGCTGAACGAAAGCGCACCGACGCAGCGGCCGCCGCGCAAGCCGAACTGGACCGCAAGAAGGCGGAGGCAGTGGCGCAGGAAGCAGAGCGGAACAAGAAGCCTGCGGTTGCAGCAAAAGTGCAGGAGGAGAAGCCCAGGAAAGTGGCGGCAGCGCCACCGCCGAAGCACAACGAACTCGCCGCTGGGCTGAACGAGGGTGCGGACGCACGCCGGAGTGTGGAGGTGACGGAGATGAGCGAGGAACCGCGCATCGCCTCGGCGGTTGTCAACAACGGTGAGGAGGCTCCTGTGGTGGTCGAGATCGCGGATGCGAAATTGAACCGCAAGGAAGAGCTGATCGTTGAGCCCAACCAAGTGATCACCGTGATCCAGCTATGGACCGACGCACAGAAGGCGGAATACAAGAAGATCGTGCACAAGTACGGCGCCATCTTCTACTTCAAGAACGGCCAGGCCTGCAGCAAGGAGCTTTTCCAGCAGGAAGCTTTGGCGTCGAACTAGTCACGGCCACTGCCTGCGATCGCTCCAAGCGAAAGTCCATTCCGGGGTGTATAGCCGGTCATCTCCTTCGAGGATGAACCACGCGCCAAGTTCCGGATGCCGCAGGTTTCTTACCAAGTGGATCTCTTGAGCCGGCATGTAGCTCTGCGCCAATAGAAATGCCGTGCGACCGTCTTGGTGCGCGGCCACATCAACCACGATCATCGCATGGCCCGGTGAGCCACCTTGAATGAACACATCACCGCCCCGCAGATTGCCTGCGCTCATGTCCGCGGGTGTGTGCCGGTCCAGCTCGCGTTGCAAAGAGAGCGACCCTGCATACGTGAAAACGGTATCGAGGTAGCGAAGCAGCTCGTCGTGGGATGCATCGGGCTTCTCGCTATGCGTCCAAGTGCACGCATTCCCGGACACACGTATGCGTTCACCTTTGCGCCATCGCTTCCATTCGGCCCGGAAACCGCTGGTGAAGTCGAATGCGATGTCATCCTGTCGTCCGCTGGCATACAAATGTTCTGCGCGTAGCCGGATCAACGCGTCGGCGCATTGTTGCAGATCGCGCCTACCAACACTTAAATCCACCACAGCGGCGTGTGCGCGTTGGTTCCGTTTCAGTTCGCCGTTGTAGAGGTGTACGGGTGCCCCGGAAGGTTTCAACGGTAGGTTGCGCAGATAATGAGCGAATGAGCCCGCGGGGAGCACTGTCCTACTGAAGCCAACAGGGGGCCTGGATCGAACACCGATAGTGCCAGCGGTATCTCCAAGTTCAACCGCAATCTCGTTCGATCCGGCCTCGACGCCGATCGGTCGTGCCAGTTGTCCCGAGCAGCAACCCGCTGTCGCCAGGGCGATCAGCGGAAGGACGGTCCTTCTCATGGCATCTGAATGCCGACACCTTGCCATCGTAACCACCAGGGACGGCATATCGAGGAGTCCTAGGAAAGGCTATGCCTTGGCGCCTTCCTTTTTCCGCTTGCTTTCTTCCACTGGCTGGTAACCGAACAGCTTGTTGTCCTTGATCATGTTGTCCACATAGGGTGGCACCATGTTCTCCCAGCCGGGTGAACTGTCGCGGATCATGTTGAGAACGGTCTTGCTGAAAATGTGCAGCACTTGCGGATCGAACGTTTCGATATCGACCATCCGCTTATTGCTCAACAGGTAGTCGTAGAGCGGTTTCAAACGTGGATGCACCGGCATGCTTTCCGTCGTCATGATCTCCTCGTCCAAACTCGCGCGGCTCGGGTACACATAGATCTTCAAGTCGCGGGTGAAGAGGATGCCGAAGGCCTCCAGCATACCACCGTTCAAGTGGCGGTAGTACTTCTCGTCGAAGACCTCGATCAGGTTGTTGACTCCCATGATCAAGCCCATACGTGCCTTGGTGTACCGGCTGAAGTACTCAACCAGTTTGTAGTACTCCTGGTAGTTGCTGATCAGCACCGTTTGGCCGAGTGAACACAGTATATCGGCACGGTCGATGAAGTCTTTCTCATCGACGTCACCGGTATCGCTCTTCAGATTGCTGAGGGTGATCTCGAAAAGCACTTGCAGGTTCTGCCGGTCCACACGCTGTTCCTTGATGAACATGTTGTAACCGTTCATGATCATGTCGATGTTCACCTTCGTCACGGGACGGAAGCTGCCGCGGATGGCCAGGATGTTCTTGCGGTACAATGCTTCGCTGGCCTGAAGGTTCTGGCCATCCGGGCCGAAGATCACGGCATCGGTGTAGCCGCGCTTCACCAATTGCAGGCTCAAAAGACGGTTGTCCACTTGAGCGAAGTCCGGACCGTTCATCTGCACCATGTCGATCTCCACCACGTGCCGGCTCACGTTGTCGTACAACGTGTCCATGATCTCGTCAGGGCTCTTGTGCGCAAAAAGGCAACCGTAGACCATGTTGGTCCCCATGACACCGATGCTCTCCTGTTGAAGGCTGATGTCCGCGTCGTGCAATCGGACGTGGATGATCACTTCACTCGTCGGACGGTCGGGGGCGGTTTGGAACCGCACGCCGATCCAACCATGGCCGCTGTGCGGTTTCTCGTAGGTGCTTGCAGTTACCGTGTTAGCGTAAGTGAAGAACTTCTTGGTGGGGTGATCGGCACGGCTCAAGCGCTCAACCATCAGGCCGTACTCGTGACGCAGCATATTGCGAAGGCGGCTCTCGCATACGAACCGGTTGTTCGGTTCGGGACCGTAAATGGCATTGCTGAAATCCTTGTCGTAGGCGCTCATCGCCTTGGCGATGGTCTGGCTGGCACCGCCGGCACGGAAGAAGTGCCGAACCGTTTCCTGTCCTGCACCGATCTCCGCGAACGTGCCGTACAAATCCGTGTCCTGATTGATCCGGCGGGCCTTCTGGCCGGGGCTCAACGGTACGCGGAGCTGCTCTTGGGCTGTCATCTGCTGCTGCTCTCCTTAAGTGGGTGCCAAGTTAGCGGCTCCCTTCGCCGAGCGAAAGGGTTCCGTCCATGAACGGTTGGCAGGACTCGGCGAACGGGTAATACGATGGGCGTATGTGAACGTGGGTGATGCCCTCACATCACCGCAATGCTCTCGCTCTTGTAGGCACCTGCCGCCAGCTTCTCCTTCACCTGTTTGAAGCTGTTGATGGTCTTATGGACATCCTCCAAGGTGTGCACCGCGGTTGGAATGAGACGTAACAGGATCACATCCTTCGGCACCACGGGGTACACAACGATGCTACAGAAGATGCCATGGTTCTCGCGCAGGTCCACGATCACGTTGGTGGCTTCGGGAATATTTCCTTTCATCAACACTGGCGTGACACAGCTGTTGGTGTTGCCGATATCGAGCCCAGCCTCCTTCAGCCCGGTTTGCAGGGCGTGGGTGATCGTCCAGAGCCTGCTGTTCAATTCGGGCATGGACCGCATCATCTCCAAGCGCTTGAGGGCGCCGATAACGATGGGCATTGGCAAGCTCTTGGCGAAGGTTTGGCTGCGCATGTTGTAACGCATGAACATCATTACATCCTCCGGCCCGCTGATGAACGCACCGATGCTCGCCATGGCCTTGGCGAACGTGCCGAAGTAGACGTCGATATCCTGCTGCACACCTTGATGATCCCCGGTTCCGCGGCCGTCCTGGCCCATCTGCCCGAAGCCGTGGGCATCGTCCACGAACAAACGGAAGTTGTATTTGGCCTTGCGCTCCACGATCTCCTTCAGCTTCCCTTGGTCACCAGCCATACCGAACACGCCCTCGGTCATTACCAGTATACCGCCCCCGGTTTCTTTGGTGAGCTTGGCTGCGTTCTCCAACTGCTTGTCGAAGCTGGCCATGTCGTTGTGCTGGAAGACGAAGCGCTTCCCCATGTGGAGGCGTGCGCCATCGATCATACAGGCGTGGCACTCGCTGTCGTAAACCAACACGTCGTGACGGGTGAGAAGTGCCTCAATGGCGCTCATGCAGCCCTGATAACCATAGTTGAGCAGGAACGTGTCCTCCTTCTGCATGAAATCGCTCAAGGCGTCCTCCAACTGCTCATGGTACTTGGTCTGCCCGCTCATCATGCGGGCTCCCATGGGGTAGGCCATGCCCCATTGGGCAGCAGCTTCGGCATCCACTTTCCGCACATCAGGGTGATTCGCCAGCCCGAGGTAGTTGTTCAAGCTCCAGACGAGCACGGGCTTTCCCCGGAAGATCATATGGGCACCCAGATCACCTTCCAGCTTTGGGAAGCTGAAGTAGCCATGGCTCTGTTTCGCGTGGTTGCCGATCGGGCCGAGATCCTTGCGGATCTTGTCGAATATGTCGTTCATAGTGCGTGTTAGAGGCGCGGCGAAAGTAACCGGGCAGGTGGGTTCATGCGGAAATGGACAGCTTGGGGTCCTGTTCGGCCGATCCATTTTCACATTTTCACATCTCACGCATTATCGGCGCGACCTGGCCGTTGTTAGGCTGCTACATTCGCCGCCCGTTCCCCGGACCGTACATCCCTGATGCGCAACCTCTTCATCCTCTTGCTGGCAGCATTGCTGGTATCGGGTTGCAGTGAATACAACAAGGCCCTCAAAAGCAAAGATCTGCGCGTGAAGCTGGCGGCGGCAGAGAAGTACTACGCACAAGAGAAGTATGAGAAGAGCGTGGTGCTTCTGGAGGAACTGCTCGTGCTTACCCGTGGTACGGTGGAAAGTGAACGGGTGAGCTACCTCCATGCCATGAGCTGGTTCGGCATGAAGGACTACACGTTGAGCGGCTACTACCTTGAGAATTTCGCCAAGACCTTCACCAACAGCGAACACGCGGAGGACTGCTCCTTCAAAAGTGCCATTTGCAGCTACAAGAACAGTCCGGAATTCGAGCTCGATCAAGGCGAAACCCAAGCCGCGATCGACAAACTCCAACTCTTCTTGGTGCGGTTCCCGGAAACGGCCCTTCGCGACAGCAGCAACCACCTTATGGACCGGCTC
>JBDTSG010000100.1:0-6166 GCA_039931265.1 Flavobacteriales bacterium | reverse complement strand
TACAGCAAGGGCACCCTGCTGCGCACAACGGCCAACGGCGATAGCCTTTGGATGTACGATTACTTCTACTACGACACCCTGATGGCCGATGGTGAAAGCACCTTGCGCGATGTGCAGCCAACCCCGGATGGTGGCTTCGTTGCGGCAGGTTCGGTGCTCAACAGCGCCAGCGGGAACAACCCGCCGGGTTACACCCAAGATGTGTGGGTGATCAAGGTGGACAGTTTCGGTTGCATTGAGCCGGGCTGCCAGTTGATC
Source organism: Flavobacteriales bacterium (assembly GCA_039931265.1). Taxonomy (GTDB): domain Bacteria; phylum Bacteroidota; class Bacteroidia; order Flavobacteriales_F; family PHOS-HE28; genus PHOS-HE28. The sequence goes on along the minus strand of JBDTSG010000100.1, from coordinate 5,908 downwards.
ACGGGCTTGGAAAGTCAGGTAAGCAACTTAAAGGATGCGCTGCGTGTGTGGCCCAACCCGGTGGCCAGCGGAGGGGAGGTAACGGTGCAGGTGCAACTACCAGAGGGTTTGCGCAACACGGTGTTGCGCTTGGTGCTGGTGAACGCCCAAGGGCAATTGGTGCGCGAGCAGAGCGCGCGCACCGGAGAGAACGCGCTTGACTTGTCCGGGTTGAGCGCCGGGCTGTACCATGTGCATCTGGCCAATGCCACAACTTGGTTGGCGGGGTGCAGGGTGATCGTGGAGTGAACCCCAGCGGTCAGCTTCCCCCGCATAGCACTTACTTGTCAGGGCAGCACCGGCACCAAAGCCGGGCACCGCTGCGTTCCGGACGTGTAGATCCGCGACCTGATGCAAGTACCCCTCGCCGAGGTGGCCTCTCCATTGCCGTACTTTGTTCCTCCTTACCGATGAACCATTTCCGCCGCTTCCTTTTTCCGCTCCTATCGCTGCTGCCGTTCGTGGGCAACGCCACGCACAACCAAGCCGGGGAGATCATCATTTGCCAGGTGGGCGCGCTTACGTTCGAGGTAACGATCATCACCCACACGTTCACGCCCTCGCCGGCCGACCGACCGGAGTTCATCCTGGATTGGGGCGACGGCACGCCGCTGGACACCATCCTGCGCGATTCGATCATCCTGGACGTGATCCCGAACGTGCAGCGCAACGTTTACATCGAACAGCACACCTACCCGGCCGGAGGCGTCTTCACGCTGCGCTACGAAGACCCGAACCGCGTGGGTGGCGTAGTGAACATTCCGAACAGTGTGAACATACCGATCTGCGTGCAGACGGTGATCACCATCCCGCTGAACGGGAACCAGCCGTACGGCTGTTCGCCACGGTTCCTCAACTCGCCCTTGCAGGATGCCTGCATTTTCCAGCCGTGGATCCACAACCCCGGCGCATACGATCCCGATGGCGATAGCCTGAGCTATCAGCTGCGCGTTTGCAGGGGTGCCGGCTGCGAGGAGATCGATCCGTATTTCTTCCCGGATGAGATCGCCCCCGGTCCGGACAACCAGTTCGATATAGACCCGGTTACCGGCACGATCACATGGGATAGCCCACAGGTCGGCGGCATGTACAATTTCGCTTTCATGGTGATCGAGTGGCGCGATGGCGATGCCATCGGCTTCGTGGAGCGCGACATGCAGGTGTTCGTGAACGATCCGTGCAACAACCAAGTGCCGGTGATAGCCGCCGTGGATGACACTTGCATAACGGCGGGCACCTTCCTCACCTTCCCCGTTACCGCCAGCGACCCCGATGCTTTGCAGGACCTTGAACTAACCGCCATCGGCGAGCCCTTCGTACCGGGCCCCAGCCCCGCGCAGTTCAGCAACCCCTTCCCCAACAACCCCGTTACCGGAACCTTCAGTTGGGCCACGGTTTGCGACCATGTGCGCATACAGCCCTACCAAGTGAACTTCAATGTGAGCGACAATGGCGCCGACAACGGCGGGGTTGTGGACTTGGAGGATTTCGAGACCATGTTCATCACCGTGGTGGCCCCGGCGCCGCAGAACCCGACCGCCACACCCACCGGCGATGCGATCCAGCTGGACTGGGATCCGAGCATCTGTGCCAACGCGACCGGTTATGCGGTTTACCGGCGCAGCGGTTCGTACGGGTTCGTGCCCGACAACTGCGAAACCGGTGTGCCCGCCTACACCGGATACGTGCAGATCAGCAACGGTTGCATTCCTTCCTCCGATTTCTTGGATGACGACCCTGACCTGTTCGTTGGCAACGCGTACTGCTACATGGTGGTGGCCTGCTTCCCGGATGGGGCGCAGAGCTATGCGAGCATCGAGTTCTGCGCGATCCTTGAGCAAACGGTGCCGATCATTACGCACGTTAGCGTGGGGGCCACCGACGTGGCTACTGGGATCGACACGGTGCGTTGGAGCAATGCATGGGATCTGGACACGCTCCAGTATCCCGGCCCGTACTTCTGCAACGTCTATCGCGGCGATGGCTTCACCGGGGCGAACACGCTTGTGCACACCTCCGGCGCTTCCAACTTCCTACAGAACCTCGACACCACGTTCATCGATCCGAGCATCGATACCGAGACAGGTCCGCATGTGTACCGTGTGGAACTGTACGGGAACAACGGCACCGATACCATTGGCGACAGCAGTCCTGCCACGAGCATCTTCCTGAGTACCGACCCCAACGACGAACTGGTGAACCTGAGTTGGCAATCTTTCACCCCTTGGGTGAACACGCTGTACGAAGTGCAACGTTTCGATGGCGCCACGTTCGTGCCCATCGCCACCACCAGCGCGACCACTTATACCGATACCGCTTTGGTGAACGGCACAGAATACTGTTACCGGATCAAGAGCACAGGCGCCTACAGCCTGCCCGACTTCCCCGATGTGCTCATCAACTTCAGCCAAGAGGCTTGCGGCATTCCCGTGGATCTGACGCCGCCCTGCCCGCCGACGCTGGTGATCGACAACGATTGCGAGATCCCAATGAACACGCTCTCCTGGAACAACCCGGATAACAGTTGCTCCGATGATTGCGGGTCGTACAACGTCTTCTTCAGCGCCACGGAGGGCGGTGAAATGCAGTTGATCGCTACGATCGTCGGTTGCACCGATACCACCTTCCAGCATGTGATCAACGGCAGCGTTGCCGGTTGCTATGCGATCACTGCCATCGATAGCGTGGGCAACGAGAGTGCGTTGAGCAACGTGGTGTGCGGCGACAACTGCCCGTACTACGTCCTGCCCAATGTGTTCAGCCCGAACAACGATGGCCAGAACGATCTATTCGTTCCCTTCCCGTGGCGTGGCGTGGAGCGCATCGACCTCAAGATCTTCAACCGCTGGGGCATGGTGGTGTTCGCCACCGGGGATCCCGCAGTGCGCTGGAACGGCTTGCAGTCCGAGACCAACGAACCGGTGCCGGACGGTGTGTACTTCATCACCTGCACGGTTTATTACCAGCGCCTCATCGGCATAACACCCGAGGAGATACACGGCTACGTTCACGTGCTGGGCAGCAACGGAAGCAGCATCAACGGCAACTGATGTTCACGGGTATCGTGGAGGAAGTTGGCGTGGTGCGTGAGGTGCGCCGCTCGGGCACGAACATCGACTTGGTCGTACAAGCACACATGACATCGGAGCTACGCGTGGATCAGAGCGTGGCGCACAATGGTGTTTGTTTGACGGTGGTGGATGTCTCGACTGCGCTCGACATGACAAGACATTCGTACAGGGTCACGGCGATCGCTGAGACATTGGAACGCAGCAACCTCGGCGGGTTGAAGCCTGGTGATGGCGTGAACTTGGAACGCTGCCTGCGCATCGGCGACCGGCTGGACGGGCACATGGTGCAAGGTCATGTGGATACCACCACAGCATGCACGAGTGTGGAGCAGCGCGATGGAAGTTGGTGGTTCACCTTCCGACTTCCACAGCAAAAGCACCTGCTCGTTAACAAGGGCAGCATCTGCCTGAACGGCGTGTCGCTCACTGTCGCCGAACTCACGGACGAGAGCTTCAGTGTGGCGATCATTCCATACACTTTCGAGCACACGACCTTCAACTCGTTGAAGCCCGGCATGGCGGTGAACCTCGAGTTCGACGTGCTCGGGAAATACGCGGAGCGGATGATGGCGGTGAAGTCCTAATGCTTGATGATCGGCCATGTAGTGCCATCATCCACTCGCAGCACATAGCTGCCGCTGGCCAGATGAATGAGGTCGATCCGGTTCTGTTCAGCGGACAGGTCGAGGTGCATCACCGGGCGTCCGGTCACATCGATGATGGAGCAATGCCGAGTCCGCGTATCGGCGCATTCGATGTTCAACACATCGCTCGTGGGATTGGGCCATATGCGGAAACCGGCGGAGGTGTGATCCACGACGCTCATCGGGTCCACCACGGCGAAAAGCGCTTCGTTTGTGATCACCGGCGCATTAAAGTCGAAGAAGATGTTGGCGGTGTTGCCGATCTGTGCACCGCTGACCAAGCCAGCATCGGGCAACATGCTGAAGGTGACGAAGCCATGGCTTCCGGGCTCATCGCTGGTGCTGTCGGGCAGTGCGATCGGATCGAAGGTGAAGCGCAACGTGCCATCGTGGATCAACCACGTGCAAGTATGGCTGCTGGCCAGCAACTGCATACTGTTCCACTGCAGATCGCTGCTGAGCGTGTCGGTGATGATCACGCGATCGGCTTGGTATGTTCCGGTGTTCTGGAAACGGATGGTGTAGGTGAGGTGCTCACCGGCCGCGACTTCCGCGGTGGTCATCTCATCTGGCACTAAGGTCTTGTCGTTGGGATCGAAAGAGCCAACCACCACATCGGACCAGATGGATGTGTTATCCGCTTGTGTTTGATCGGTGGCAACGGGCCCTGCCACAACGGTATGCTCCACGGGTGTGCCGATCGGTACAGCACCGGTGGTAATGAGGAACACCTGGATGCTTCGCTGCTCATTGAGGACCAGGTTCGTGAAATCCCAAGTGGCAACATTGCCGTTGATGGCATCGGGTGCAGGGTTGCTGCTGCTCCACACCATGTCGCTGTCGAAGGAGAACTCCACATCCCCGTCCATCGGAATGGTGCCGGCGTTGGTGTATGTGAGCTGCAGGTGTTGGACGAAGCCGTTGCGCGCAGGAGTGAAGGCGGTGAGGTTGGCGCTGAGGTCCTGTATGTTGGGTTGCAGCACAGCACCGAAATCGTTCAAGCTGTCGGCATCGTTGATCGTTTGCAGCACCACCGTTCGTGACGTTGGCGAAACGCTCGTGACGTAAGGACTGTTCACCGTTGCCGTCAGCGTGTGTGTGCCGGTATCCGATGCGAGTGTGTAGAAGCCGTTGATGTCGGTACCCAACAATGTCCCTCCGGGGTTCACGGTCACGGTTGCGTTCGCAACGCCCTGTTCACCGGTATCGCGCACGCTATTGCCGTTGGCATCGTGGTACACCGTTCCGGCGAAACTGGGTTGGTAATAGGGGCAATTGAAGGTGTTGAAGAAGCCGCACAGTGGAATGGTGCTCGTCATCCCGGGGTTGATGTTCGGGACGCACATGCCGGGATCGCCCCAGTAGGAGAGGTCCATCATGGTGGTCGGCAAAGTGGGTATGCACGTGATCAGCGGTAATCCCGAGAGGTACAAAGAGGTAAGTGAATCGGGTAACACGGGCAATTGGGCGATCAACGGAAGGTCGCTCAAGGACAATTCCTCCACCCCTGGAGGGAACGCGGGAATGCTCTGCAACGAAGTCAGGCCGTTCAACGCGAGGCCCCACTCAGCGTCCGGCCCGAAATGGGTGGGCAACTGCCCGAGCGAGGCCAGCAGCGGACATTCGGAAATGTATAGTCGGCTATCGAGCGTGTCCGGAAGGATGCCGGTGAGGTCGGTAAGGCTCGTGAGCGTAGAGATGTCCACTCCCCACATTCTCTCGGGGAGCGATGGGATCGACGGCACCGGGATCTGCATGAGCCAAAGGGTATCCAAGGTGCTCGGAAACGTCGGGAGCGACGTGAGCGTGGACGAGAACATGCACGTGAAATTCGCTGTTGCAGCAGGCAGCGGTGGCAATGTGGTGCCGGCGAAATACCGCACGGTCAAACGCGTCACCTGCGGTGGAAAGGCCATGGCCGAAGGCGGGTTGGATCCCGGATCGAAGTCGATCAAGAAGACGGTAAGACCGGTGAGGTATTGCAGGGCGCTCAGATCATCAATACTGGACGACAACAGCAGGGTACCATAGGTGAACGAGGGTATGCCCGGATGAGCGGTATCCATGTAGCCCGCGCCATCCACGATGCCGGGGATATTGTAGTTCAACCAATCGCGCAGATCCGTATCGGGAATGAAAACCAATTGCGCATGC
>JBDTSG010000099.1:0-31533 GCA_039931265.1 Flavobacteriales bacterium | reverse complement strand
GAAAGGGAAACACCATTGGCCTTGTCCGCATTCACTGGACCACCGCCCGTGCGCACCCATTGTGCCGAGCCGTCGCTGGTGTTCAACCGGGCCACGAAGAAGTCGAAGGTGCTACCCGCCGATTGCAACGTTGTTCCGAACAGGTCGGCGGTACCCATGAACTGTCCTGTCACTGCAAGGTTCCCCTGTCCATCCACCGCGACCTTTCCTCCGCGATCGATCGCGGACCCACCGGCTTGCACCAGCCAGAGCACGTTGCCAGCGTCGTCCATCTTCACCACGAAGACATCCGTTCCGCCAGCGGACGAGTAGCTGGTGCCATCCACCTCCATGCTCGAACTGAACTCGCCGATCGCATAGATGAAACCGTCGGGTCCGACCTTCACATCGTTGATCGCATCACCACCAAGCCCGCCGAAGTCCTTGGCCCAGTATTGCGCACCACAGCATACTGGCAGGAACGCAAGCAACACCCAGGTTCCACGGATCAAGTTGGACGGCAAGCAGTTCGGCACTTGGCTAAGCTACCCTTCTGTGGGTGACCTTCCATTGTGCTACTTCTCCACCACCAGCAGATAGCCGCTCGCGTCCTGCACCATTCCGTTCGCTCGTGTGGCGCTGAGGGTCCAGAAGTAGGTGCCGCTTGGAACGGGGTCTCCGGTCAGTCGATCACGACCATCCCAGATGATGCGCGGGGCCGTGATCTCTTCGAGCTTTTGGCCCCAACGGCTCCAGACCTTGAAAGTGGCCGTGGCGAAGCCGGACAGGTCGAGGTCGATACCGTCATTGATGCCATCGCCATTCGGAGTGATCACGTTGGGTACTTCCAGATCGCGGGGCCTTCATTCACAACCGTACTATCGGTGGCGGAGCAGCCGTCTTCATTGGTGACGGTTACGACGTAGGTACCAACGTCAGTTACGGTGATCGCCGGGCTTTCTGCGCCTGTGCTCCAGCTGTATGCTTGCTCGCCGGGATCCGCCTGTAGGATCAGCAAGTCGCCGATGCAGATCAGCGCCGTCGGCGGAAGGCCCGGGTCGGGGTTACTGAACACGGTAACGAGCGCGCTGTCCGGAACGCTTGAACAACCGGTCTGGTTGTTCGGGTAGGTAACGCTGTACCATCCAGCATCGCCGGGGTTCGCACTTGTTGAGTATGGAGGTTGGTTCAGCGTACCTCCGCTTGGCAAGGTCCACGTCTGCGGAAAGAAATTGTTCGGGTCCAGAAAGAGGTAGAGGGTATCCCCCACACAGAGCAAGGTGTCACCTTGAATGGGCAGTGTTGGCGGTACCGGAAGCACGTCGATAGGAACGAGTACAACATCGCTGGTGCAACCGTTCTCGGTCTGCAGAACATAAATGGTGGTATTGCTGAACAGCGGACCGTATGAGATGCTCGCACCACTGCCGATGGGCTGGGTCCCTGCTGCATCGTCGAACCACTGCAAGGCGCCGCTCCCGGTCGCTATAGCCAAGGAGGTACCACCAGCGCAAACAGCAGTGGCAGAACCTTGCACGCTATCGGTGAACGCGATCGCATTCACGATCGCAACCCCCGCCGTGTCGGTGCAACCGTACTGGTCGAATCCGATCACGCTGTATTGGCCCGGACCGACGAGAACACTCTCGCCGGTGGCCAATGAAGGGATCCACAGATAAGCCATGAGACCTGGATCAGCGCTTAGAAGAACGGTGGAATCGTTGCAGATGTCGAACGGTCCCGGATCGGTTATTACGACGCTGAGGTTGCTTGCGATGACCTCTATTTCCGCCAAGGTGACGATACCGCACACGGTGATGCTGCATTGGTAGGTACCGGGTTGCGACACGGTTTGTACCGGATCGTTACCGCTCAACGGTGGCAACCACTGCACCAGCGCGGGACCTCCGGGGGCGTTCACGCTCAGCACAACGGAAGCGCCATTGCAAAGCACCGGTTGCGGGAAGGCGCTTATGTAAGGCGCTGTAATTCACGACTTCCACCGTATTGCTCGCAAGCCCACAGCCGATCAGGCTGGTGAGCACCACGAAGTACGTGCCCGGCTCGCTCGCGTAGAACGTATTACTGCCGCTACCGATCGGGCCCGTCGGACCGTACCATTGGAAGGCGCCATTGAGGGAAGACACGATCATGACGGAATCCCCCGGACAGATCAAGCCACTGGTGGGGATCATGCTGATGAAGGGCGCAGGGTCCAAGGTTATCAAGTGGCTATCGGCGGAGCCATAAATGCATTCGCCCGTGTCGAGTGGCGTCAACTCCACTGCGTAGTAGCCCGGCTCTGTCACTAGAACAACCGCAGCCGTGGTATCACTCACTATGCCCGCGCCGGTCCATGCCAACGCCCCGGGATCGCTGGTGACCGCCGTTAGTTCCAAAGTGTCACCCGGGCAGATGCGTATGCCGCCGCTGATGTAAACATTCGCGTACACGGTGAAGATGGTGTCCACATAGATGCTGTCGCGCGCAACGAACACGAAGAGGTCGCTATCGCACGGGAAGTTGCTCAGGTAGTAGTGGTATTCCCACACGTACCAACCTTCTCCGGTAATGGTTGCGGATGCGGATCCCGGATTGATGCTGATGGGAAGCGCGTGGGTGGTTTGAAAGCCGCCACCACCGCTGAAGACGGAATCAAGCGCTGCGATGCCTGCCGGATCGCTGGTGATCGCCACACCGTTCTCGTATATGGTATGGAACACATTGCCGTCCACACTACCGCCACTGCACTTTACGATCGTGTCGTTGTTGTCGGCATCCTCCGGAAAGATGAACTGGATGAGCGCCGTAAGGCTGTCGAGCGGAGACACGGGTTGAAGGGTCACTTCTATGCTGGCCCCACCCACACATCCGAACGCGTTAGTGAGGGTGGCTGTGTAGATCCCGGAGGCGTTCGCTATTACGACGGTGTCGTTGGAAGTGGCCCCGCCGGGAAGCACCCATTCGAAGTAGAGCGAACTGTCCGGCAGCGTGGCGGTGAGTTCCGGGGTGGTGGGAAGGCAAAGGATCAGGGGGGCGCATGCTGTGCAATTCACGTTCACTCCTTGATCGTCCGTGATGGTTGGCGACGGCGGAAAGGGCCACGAACTACCCCAAATGGAATCGGAAAAGGTGTAGCATCCGTTGTCGGTGCTGCCATCGAACCAGAGGTGCTCGAGCGTGTCGGCACTATGGCCGGACCCGGGATAACCATCCTGCCAGACACCATGTACCCACGGACCATTGGTGCCGTGGAACGGGGCAACATGCCCGCTGAAAGGGAACCCGGATAGGAAACCGGAGTTGCCGCAAGCGAAACCGGTGTCCCCGACCATGATCGTGTTGAGGTCAGGCCCGACGCGGCCCATCGGCAGTGTGCTCAGATCACACGTATCGGCCTGGCGTTGGAAGATGTCATAGATGCTCCGTTCGCGCGGCAGTGCTTTCATGATGAACGCGTCGAACAGGGCGATGCTGTCCAAGCCGATGAAGTCGCCATATGCCGTGTCCCCACAAACAGTCGCATCGAGATTGGCGGCCTCCACCGACAATTCCGGCATGGCGTCGAACAACGTGTCGATGGACGCAACCAGCAAGTCGCCGCGATAGACACCAGCCGCGGTGATCACTTCGTCATCGGCGAGCGAGATCGCGGTCATGCCTCCTGGATAGTGGCTGCCGAACTGCTGCACGAACCCGTGTTGCATGCTGCCCAGGCCCAACTCTGCCACCCAGTTGTTACGAACGCCGATGCTCATGAAAAGTCCAGCACCGTTCTCATCGGCTCCTTGTGTGAGAATGCACTCGAACCAACCTCCGATCACCAGCGCCGTGTCCCCGATGCAGAGGTCCACCGTACCGATCAGGTTATCGCTACCGTAGGTCCATTGGTCCGCCAGTGTGCCTGAGGCATCCACCTTCAGGATGAACGCACTGTTCGCGTAGTTGCTTCCAACAGGAGTGTTCACGGGCCCGAAGAAGACGGTATTGCCGGTCTGATGGCCGGCCACGAACAGCGCGTTTGCCTTCCACTCCACATCGGCAACTTGGTTGGTGATCGCACCGCAAACGCGGCGGAACCAAACCTCGTTGCCATTTGCGTCGAACTTCACCAGGAAGATGGCATCATCCAAAGTGTTCGGATGTGTTTGCTGGAATGCGATAGCATCGGAAAAGCGCCCGGTGAAATAGGCTGCTCCTGTATTGTCGCATGCTACTCCAACGCATTCCTCTTCCAACGTGGCGCTGCCTTGTCGCACCCATTGGAACACTCCCGCAGGGTTGTAGCGGGCAAGGAACACATCGATCCCCGGCGCATTGAGCAGGTTATCGAACGCGCTCGTGAGGCTCGAACCGCCGAACAGCGCCGTATGGCTGAAGTCGCCGCCTATCAGCACGCTACCGTCAGGTGCAAGTGCAACCGCACTTGCGCGATCCGCGTTCTGTGCACTGCCCATGGCCGCTGCCCATTGGAAATTGCCATTGGCATCGCACAGCGCTGCAAAACCATCGAGTGAGCCGTTGTTGCTCGCAAGTGTGGTTCCCCCCACCTGCATGGTCCCGGCGAACTGGCCAACGATGGCCACGTTACCGTTCGCATCCACCGCCACGTCAAGTGCGCGGTCAACACCGCTGCCGCCGATGCGGCGTGCCCATACCACTGTACCGCCGCCGTTCACTCGGGCAACAAAAGCATCGGTTACACCCTGTGTTACCAGGAGCGTGTCTTGCAGGTCGAAGAAGCCACTGAACGAACCCACAACGACCACATCGCCGCCGGGCATGGGTTCCATGGCTTCGATCCGATCATCGGCCGGACTTCCCCAGCCGCGCATCCACCATTGCCCTGTCGCGGGCACGACCGCACATGCAGCAATGAACGCGAATATGGAACGGTGGAGGTCCAGTGCCATGCCGAGTGAAAGCTAACCGGTCGTCAGCCGATGTGACAGGCCATCGTCCTAAATGATGACGTAACGGCGTTGTTCGTCGGCCTCGACGGAAGCGGTATGATCTTCGATCGCGGAACAGCAACCATGGACCTGAACAAATTCACCCTTCGCAGCCAGCAAGCCGTTGAGCAAGCTCAGCGGTATGTTATGGCCAACGGCCAACAGGCGATCGAGAACGGTCACTTGCTGAAAGGCATTCTCGAAGTGGACAAGGACGTCGCGCCCTTCCTCCTGAAGAAGCTCAACGCGAACCTGCCGTCGCTGTCGCAGGCGCTCGACCGCATTGTTGCGGGGTACCCGAAAGTGCAGGGCGGAGACCAAGGCCAGCTAAGCCGTACAGCGGCAACCTCAATGCAGAAAGCGATCGCCGCGTTGAAGGAGTTCGGCGATGAGTACGTGAGCGTGGAGCACTTGCTGCTGGGCATTCTCGATGGTACCGATGCGGCAGGTCAACTGCTCAAGGACAATGGCATCACCCGGAAGGACCTCGTGGCCGCCATCAAGCAGTTGCGCAAGGGCGAACGCGTAACGAGCCAAGGACAGGAGGATACCTACAACGCGCTGAACAAGTACGCCAAGAACCTGAACCAGCTGGCGCGGGAGAACAAATTGGACCCTGTTATCGGGCGCGACGAGGAGATCCGCCGCACGTTGCAGATCCTCAGTCGCCGTACCAAGAACAACCCGATCCTGATCGGTGAGCCGGGCGTTGGTAAAACCGCCATCGCCGAAGGCATCGCGCAGCGCATCAGCAACGGCGATGTACCGGATGACCTGCGCAACAAACAGGTGTTCAGCCTCGACATGGGTGCGCTCGTTGCGGGCGCCAAGTACAAAGGCGAGTTCGAAGAACGGCTGAAGGCCGTGGTGAAAGAGGTGATCGCCGCCGAGGGCAACATCGTGCTCTTCATCGACGAGATCCACACCCTCGTTGGGGCTGGTGGTGGCGAAGGCGCCATGGACGCCGCGAACATCCTGAAACCGGCGTTGGCACGCGGCGAACTGCGCGCGATCGGAGCCACCACGTTGAACGAATACCAGAAGTTCTTCGAAAAGGACAAAGCGCTGGAGCGCCGCTTCCAAAAGGTGCTCATCGATGAGCCCGATCGTGAGGACGCGATCAGCATCCTGCGCGGGCTGAAGGAGAAGTACGAGCACCACCACAAAGTGCTGATCAAGGATGCCGCCATCATCAGCGCGGTGGACCTGAGCCAACGCTACATCACCGATCGCTTCCTTCCGGACAAGGCGATCGACCTCATGGACGAGGCCGCGAGCAAGCTGCGCATGGAGATGAACAGCAAGCCGGAAGCTTTGGACGAGATCGAACGGCGCATCATGCAGTTGGAGATCGAACGCGAAGCGATCAAGCGCGAGAACGACGAAGCACAGCTAACGGACCTGAACAAGGAACTGGCGCAGCTCGGTGAGCAGCGCGATGGGTTGAAGGCGCGCTGGCAAGCTGAACGCGCGTTGGTGCTGAAGATGAACGAGGCCAAGGAGCGCGCCGAACAATTGAAATTCGATGCCGCTCAAGCGGAGCGCGACGGCGATTTCGCCAAGGTGGCGGAGTTGCGTTACGGTCGCATGAAAGAGGCGGAGGATGCGCTTGCGCAAGCCAAGGCCGACCTCGCTGCGATGCCGACCGGCAGCAAACTGGTGAAGGAGGAAGTGGACGTGGAAGAGATCGCAAACGTGGTGGCACGTTGGACCGGGATCCCTGTGACGCGTATGTTGGAAGCCGAGCGCACCAAGTTGTTGCGCCTGGAGGAAGTGTTGGAGAAGCGTGTGATCGGACAGGACGAGGCCGTGCGTGCCGTGGCCGATGCCGTGCGCAGGAGCCGCAGCGGGCTTGGCGATGAGAAGCGGCCGGTGGGCTCTTTCATCTTCCTTGGAACAACGGGAGTCGGGAAAACGGAACTGGCCAAGGCCCTGTCGGAGTTTCTCTTCAACGACGACAATGCCATGGTGCGGATCGATATGAGCGAGTACCAGGAACGGCATACGGTGAGCCGGTTGGTGGGCGCTCCTCCCGGCTACATCGGTCACGATGACGGAGGCCAATTGACCGAAGCCGTGCGTCGTAAGCCGTACAGTGTGGTGCTCCTCGACGAGATCGAGAAAGCGCATCCCGATGTGTTCAACGTGTTGCTGCAGGTGCTCGATGACGGTCGCCTTACCGACAACAAGGGGCGCGTGGTGAACTTCAAGAACACCATTGTGATCATGACGAGCAACATCGGCAGCCAGGTGATCCAAGAGAACTTCGAGCGGTTCGATGGACAGAACAATGAGGATGTCATTGAGCGCACCAAGCGCGAAGTGTTGGACCAGTTGCGCCGTACGGTGCGACCGGAATTCCTGAACCGCATCGACGAGACCATCGTGTTCCGGCCGCTCACGCGCAAGGATGTGCACGCGATCGTGGAACTGCAGTTGGCAGAGCTGATGCGCAAGCTCCAAGAGAAGGATATCCACCTCACCGCAAGCCCGCAGTTGGTGGATCACATCGCCGAAACGGGGTACGATCCACAATTCGGTGCGCGGCCGATCAAGCGCATGATCCAAAAAGAACTACTGAACGAATTGAGCCGCCAGATCATCGCAGGCACTGTTGAGACCGGCGTGCAGCAAGTCATCGACGTCTTCGATGGGAAGATCGTTTTCAGGAAACCAATCGACGAACATGAGAGCAGGGAGGTGAGAAAGGAGAAGCGGAACGAGAAGGTGAAGGGGTAAGCGGCATCCGCGGATCCCGGCCGCACGGGTACCCCTGTTGGATCGATCGTGCATAAACGATCCCTGTTGGAAGTGGTGGCTTCGGCGCATGCGGATAAGTTGCACCCGTAACGAAGACGAAACACCGCCTTGCTAGAAGCAACCACCTTCACCTCGCAGCTCGATGAGTTGCTCGTGGCCTTGCGCCAAGTGTGCTCACGGCACTACACCGCCCCCGATCCGCGTCAGCATCAATTGCCCGAAGACCCGTCCATTTTCTTGGACGATGTGCTGTACTACGTCATGGACCAGTGGAGTACGGAGTTGCGCGAGCAAGGCCATGTGCTCGAACACGATTCCGCTTGGAAGAACCCTTTTGCCCCGTTCCCGCAATACCATTTGCGCATGGCCGGGGGCAAAGTGCTCAACCTCCTCTTCAGTGGGGAGTATCCGACCTCGTTGATGCTCACCATTACCAAGGGCTTCCGCCGCGCGGAGCAATTCAGTGATGCCCGACTGGTGCAGGTGAACCTGCGCATGAGCATCGACCCGAACGTATTGATGCAAGGGATCCTCGAAGGCCTGAAGCAGTTCAGGCATTTGCCCTGATCCGGGGCGGGGATCCCCCCATCCTTTCTGGATCGTGCTCACGCTCTACCTCATCCGCCACGCCAAGAGCAGTTGGGACGACGCGCTGCAAGCTGACTTCCACCGGCCGCTCAACGCGCGTGGGTTGCGCGATGCACCTGCCATGGGCAAATACTTCGCTGCGCGCAACGAACCCGTGGACCTCTTCCTCAGCAGCCCTGCCGTTCGGGCCTTGGCAACTGCGCGCGCCGTTGCGCACGCGTTCGGGCGCACCGCTGAAGAAGTGCTACTTGAACCGCGCCTGTACTTGGCCACTTGGACCACTTGGTTCGAAGTAGTGAACGCGCTCCCGCGCAAGGCAGCGCGTGCCGCGCTCTTCGCGCACAATCCCGGGATCAGCGAATGCTGCGAGCAACTTACCGGTGCTGGATTGGGCGAACTGCCCACTTGTGCCATGGTGCGCATCAACTTCGCGTTGGATGACTGGAAGGAGGTTGCACGCGGCACCGGCCAACTTGCTTGGCACGACTACCCGAAACAGCACGCGGAATTGCAATAGCCTCACCCCACCCTCTCCAGTGGAGAGGATCATAAAGGGAGGATACAGCATTCGTATTTCAATGAGTGACACTCACCCGTCACCGGATAGTTGCGCTCTCCGCGCCTCCGCATGAGAAATTCCCCTCACTCCCACTTCTTCGCAAACGCCGCATCCACGAGCCTGTTCTCGTTGCCGGTGTGCAGTGCGTAGTTGAACTTGTCGTAGAGACTGTACCCGCCGTAGGCACCATCGGCGCGTAAGGCGAGAAAGCCGACCTGTTGCCCAGTCATTCCAGGGTTCTTACGCAGTATGCGCTCCACGGCTTCTTTGCAAGCTTCTTCCGGCAAGGCGCCTTGGCGCATCAACTCCACCACCGTGTGGCTGCCCGCGATCTTGATCATGAGTTCGCCGGTGCCTGTGGCGCACGCGGCGCCCACATCGCCGTCCACGAACAAGCCCGCACCGATGATCGGCGAATCGCCAACGCGGCCATGGATCTTGAAGGCCAGTCCACTGGTGGTGCAACTGCCGGCGAGCCTACCGTTCGCATCCATGGCGACCATCCCAATGGTATCGTGGTTGTTCTTGCCGCTCGGACCAGTGTTCTCAACGTTCACGCGCGGCATTGCATCTTGTGCGCGTTCAAGGGAGTCGTTCTTCAGCCGCCAGTTTTTCCAAGCATTTCGCGCATCATCGGCCATCGGTACATCCTTGCGTGTGAAACCGTTCTCCTCGGCCCATCGCTCCGCCCCTTCTCCCACGAGCATCACGTGCGGGGTCTTTTCCATAACCGCCCGGGCAATGCTGATCGGATGCTCGAAACGTTGCACGAAGGCGACCGACCCTGCCTTGCCGTCATGATCCTGGATGCAGGCATCGAGCGTTACGACGCCATCGCGGTCGGGCAACCCGCCCAAGCCAACACTGCGGTTGCTGAAATCGCTTTCCGTGACCATCACACCTTGCTCTACTGCATCCAACGCGCTGCCACCATCGGCAAGCACTTGGAATGCTCTGGCATTCGCGGCCATGCCATGCTCCCATGTGCTTAAGATGATGGGGCCTTTGCCCGATGCCAGGGTTGCCGGGTCCTTTCCTACCGGTTGTTCGATGGGCTGCTCCCCGCTGCTGGGAGCGCAGCCTGCAACCAAGGCAGCAGTGCCCGCAAGGCCCAGCTTTATGAAGTTGCGGCGATCGGTGTGTTGACTCATGTTCCGAAGAAGTTGTGCTGCGGGTCCCGAAGGAAACGAAAAGCCCCCTCGAAACATCGAGGGGGCTTTCACGGAAAGGACGTTTGCTCAGTGAGCGACCATCACGCGCTGGGTGTAAACATGGCCAGCATTATTCACGCTCACCATGTACACGCCGTTACTCAAATCGGTGGTATCGAAAGTGAAGCTTCGCTGGCTCACCTGCCCAAGTTCCTGAGTAGAGACTGTCTTGCCGTTCAGATCCACGATGCTGATGACCGTGCTGCCGCTCAGTGCGTTGAAACCGACGGTAAGGTTGTCACTGGCTGGGTTTGGGAAGATCTGGAAACCAGGCAGGCTCTCGTTCTCGAACAGACCGATGATGATGGTGCCGTCCACGCGAAGCGCAACATCATCCACCAAGCCATTGAACGCCGCTGTACCGTTCTCCTTGCCCTCGATCTTCACCGCATGGGCGGCATCGTTACCGAAGCTGGTGATATCGATCGCCCATTCCGTGTAGTCTGTGTAAGAGGAACTGTCCTCGGCAGTTACAGCCCCGACTTCAGTGCCGTCGATGTACGCCTTCACATAGTTGCCAGCAGTTCCATCGCCGACCCCGGCGATCTTGAACATCATGACCAATTCGACAAGCGTGCCATTGGGAATGACCGCGTTTTGTTCAACAGATCCGATCTCAGTGTCGGCACCCGACCCACCGTACCACGCGTAGAAGACACCCGTGTTCGGTGCACATGGCCCACCGCATGTGCCGCAGGCCGCGTCACACAGAGGTGTCCCGAATGTGGTGGATGCTTCAGTCCACGTACCTGCGCCGATACCAGCCTCGAAGCTGCCGTCCGTGATCTGCGCTGCTGCTGGCAGCGTCAGGGCCAAAGAGGCCAAAAGGGTAATGTGTTTCATGCGGTTGGTTTGTGGGCGCAATGTTAGTGTTCTGTCCGTCACATCCTCTGTAACGTTTGATGGTTCGATCCATGCTCGGGTCTTCGCTACGGATTCTTTGGGGGATTCTCGCTGTAGGCTGCATAGTCTACATGCAAGGCACCCGTGCTCCCAAGGCCCAGTTCGACCAACTTGGAGTCTTCATTTTCGTGTTCATATGCAGGCAGGAAGGCCACTTTCCAAAATAAACGAAAAGCCCCGGGGGGGCGCCCGGGACCTCTCGACAGTAGGCCAGCAAATACTATGTGTAGTCTATGGCGTTGGTCGTGGTCCCGTTGCCATGGATCCAGATTTCAAATCCGCCACAGGCGTTCGGAACGGTTGCGGGATTCCAATTCCCACCACAAACCCAGACACTCCTTTGTGGTGTGCCTTGGTAAACCCTCACCACAGCGACTACCCCTGAAGGTGTAGTGTAGGTTACCGAGGAGTTGGCATTTAGCGTCAAGGTTGCGCCCAAGACAGCCGCCTTGCCAGGGCATGGAGTGGCACTGTACCATACCTTGACTGAATATGCACAACTGGTGTTGTTGTCCATGTTGAACGTTTGCTGCGCTTTGGCAGTCGTGAGCGTTACGCTCATGAGTAGTAGCAACGCTCCGGCTTTCAGAATACCGCATTGGCCTCTTTTGTTGTCCTGCGTGTTCATGGTGTTGAGTGTGTTGGTTTGACATCACTAACTTAATCTCGTGAACGAGCGTCAGCCAACCATTGTTCATAAACGGTCACAAAGACTCCCCCCTTTGTCCCTTGAGAATTGCACATCCGAGGTGTCTTCTAGATCAAGACCTGTTCTGATATGGTAGACCAGCCCTGTGTGCGCTGTAACAAGCTCCTTCGGCGTGAGCGAGCATGCATTGGCGAACGTGGGCATCAACCCCAACTCTACCAGCGACCGTTTGTTCGTCAACATCGGCGGAAGCGCCGCCTCGTTCGACCTGAACATGGTGAACGCTGCCGGCCAACAAGTGATGACCGATCGCATCAGCAACAACACGGTGCTTGACCTGTCAGGTTTCGAGAACGGCGTGTATATGTTGAAGATCCGCAACGTGGCTACCGGTGCTGTAAGCCGCGAGCGCGTGGTGAAGCAGTAAGTGCGATCACTTTTCTGCCGGCGAAGCCCGTTCCGACAAGGAGCGGGCTTCGCTGCTTTACAGGTGGGCCGTGGTCCCTATCCTTGTCAGCCAACCCTGCCCGTCCATGAACACCAACCCAAGCCAGCGTTCCATTGCATGGCCCATGACCGTGCTCACCACGTTGTTCTTCATGTGGGGTTTCATCACGGTGCTCAACGATGTGTTGGTTCCGCACTGGAAGCAGCTGTTCGACCTGAACTACGCGGAGAGCCTCTTGGTGCAGTTCTGCTTCTTCGGCGCCTACTTCATCGGCTCGTTCGTCTATTGGGTCTGGTCGGTTTCGGCCGGTGACCCTATACAGCGCATCGGCTACAAGCGCGGGATGGTATTGGGGCTTTTGCTCTCTGCGTTGGGTTGCGCGTTGTTCGCACCTGCTTCCATGCTCCACAGTTATGCGGCGCACTTGGTCGCGCTTTTCGTTCTGGGGTTGGGATTCACCTTGCTGCAGATCGCTGCCAATCCTTTCGTGGCGATCATCGGCCCCGCAGAAAGCGCCAGCAGCCGCTTGAACTTGGCGCAGGCTTTCAATTCGCTCGGCACCACCTTGGCGCCGCTGATCGGCGGTGCGGTGATCTTCGCCAGCGCTGCCCCGGATGCAGCCGTTCGGCTACCCTACCTCGGACTGGCCGCTGTGCTGGTGCTTCTCGCGATCGTCATCGGTCGCACTGCCCTGCCGGAACCACCGCACGCAACCTCCACAACGAAGGCGAACGCCCTGCGTCATCCCCAATTGCGCTGGGGCATGGTGGCCATCTTCTGCTACGTGGGTGCTGAAGTGGCGATCGGCAGCCTCATCATCAGTCTGCTTGGGTTGAACGATGTGCTCGGACTTTCGGCGGGCGACGCCAAACATTACTTGAGCCTGTACTGGGGCGGTGCGATGACCGGTAGGTTCCTCGGCGCCCTCGCCTTATCGAAAGCACTTTCTCCGATGAAGCGTTACGGCATGATGGTCCTACTGGGCGTCGGCATGTTCGCACTCCTCTTTGCATTGAATGCCTCCGACCGTTTCGGCTTCCGGCACATCTGGCCCTTGCTGGTGCTGATCGCCGGGAATATGCTGGCCTTCATCCTTGCCGGCCCGAACCCGAAGCGTGCGCTGGGGCTTTTCGCATTGGCCGCGTGCGCCTTGCTCGCGCTCACCGTTTCACTATCCGGTCCGTGGGTCTTGTGGGCGGTGATCGCCATCGGCCTCTTCAATTCGATCATGTGGAGCAACATCTTCACCCTGGCCATTGATGGACTTGGTGAGGACACCTCGCAAGGCTCATCGTTGTTGGTGATGATGATCCTGGGCGGCGCGCTGATCCCGCCGTTGCAAGGCTTGATCGCCGATCGCGCCGGATTGCAGATCTCGTTCTTGCTGCCAGTAGCGTGTTACCTCTACTTGGCGTGGTACGGGTTCATGGGGTCACGCCACACATCGGTGGGAACATGATCGCCGGTGTGGACGTCGGTGGCACCACCACCAAGATCGGGTTGGTGCATGATGGACAGGTTGTGGTGCAAACGCGCATTGCCACAATCGGCCACGCCGATGACCACGCCTTTGCGGATGCGATCGCCGCAGCCATCCCCCCTCTCCTTGGGAGAGGGGCCGGGGGTGAGGTCATCAGCGCCATCGGCATCGGTGCACCCAACGCCAACCAGCACACCGGCATCATCGAAATGGCGCCCAACCTGCCGTGGAAACACGATGTACCCTTGGCGCGCATGGTGCAGGACCGCATGGGATTGCGCACTGTTCTTGGCAACGATGCGAACGCCGCCGCCCTTGGCGAATGGAAGTACGGCGCCGGGAGGGGATACAAGGACCTGCTGATCGTTACGCTCGGCACGGGCGTCGGCAGCGGCTTCATCGTGAATGGACAACTCGTCTTGGGAAGTCACGGGAATGCCGGTGAACTTGGGCACATGACCTTGGTGATCGATGGCCGGCAATGCACTTGTGGCCGTAAGGGTTGTGTGGAGACCTATGTGAGCATACGCGGAATGCGGCAGACCTATGCGGAAATGAACGGCTCCGCCGAAGTG
Source organism: Flavobacteriales bacterium (assembly GCA_039931265.1). Taxonomy (GTDB): domain Bacteria; phylum Bacteroidota; class Bacteroidia; order Flavobacteriales_F; family PHOS-HE28; genus PHOS-HE28. The sequence goes on along the minus strand of JBDTSG010000099.1, from coordinate 17,429 downwards.
CTGAAGCGGGATGGGGTGTTGCCAATAGCCGAAGCCGCCCGCGCCGGTGATGTCATCGCATTGAGCACGTTCGAACGCACCGTGGAATGGCTTGCCGTGGCCTTGGCGAACGCCGTAACGGTCACCGGGCCGCAGCGCATCGTTCTCTTCGGTGGGATCGCGCGCAACGGCGATCTGCTGATGGCTCCATTGCGCGTTGCCTTCCAGAAAGCACTGCTGAACATCTACATGGGCCGAGTTGACCTGACGGTTTCGGCACTGCCGGATGATGACGCTGCGATATTGGGTGCGGCGGCGTTGGTGGAGGGGTAGGGAAAAATGCGTCTCACGCGGAGACGCGGAGGGCGCGGAGAAGAGAATTGAAGAGTATGGAACTCAACATCATCACCGGGATCATCATCGAGGAGTCCATCCGGATCCACCGTGAAGTCGGGCCGGGGTTGCTCGAATCGGTCTACGAAGCTGTGCTTGCCAAGCGCCTCGTTCTGCGAGGACTCATCGTGCAACGCCAAGCGGCGGTACCCATAGTTATCGACGGGGAAGAGTTCGGGGAAGGGTTCAGGCTCGACTTGCTCGTAAACGACCAAGTGATCGTTGAGTTGAAGTCCACGTAAGAACTGGCCCCCGTCCATTTCAAACAGGTGCAGACCTATCTCCGGTTGATGGACCTTCGAGTAGGCTTGCTGATCAACTTTGGTGATACCGTTCTGAAGGACGGTCTACATCGCATCGTGAACAACTACAAAGGCCCTCCCCCTACCGGGCCACTTTGATCCAATGAAAACGCTGCAGCATCGTGAGCATCGAAGATGCTCTCTCCTCACCCATCAGCATTCATCTTCTCCGCGCCCTCCGCGCCTCCGCGTGACCATTCTTTTCTCTTTGCTCTCCCCGCTCCTGTTCGCACAACTCCCCAATTACGCCACCACCCTCGTCAACCCCTTCATCGGCACCGGTGGACATGGGCACACCTTCCCCGGTGCGTGCGTGCCGAACGGCTTGGTGCAACTGAGCCCCGACACGCGACCCGATGGCAACTTCGACTGGGATGGTTGCGGAGGGTATCACTACACGGACAGCCTCATCTACGGATTCAGTCATACGCACTTGAGCGGGACCGGTGTAGCCGACCTGTGCGATGTATTGTTGATGCCGATGAGCGGGAAGTACTCGGTGGATCCGGCTGTTTACCGATCACGCTTCACCCACGAAAAGGAAACGGCGCAAGCCGGTTACTACAGCGTCTTTTTGGAGGACGAGGGAACAAAGGTGGAACTGACCGCCACTGCGCATTGCGGCATGCACCGATATACCATGCCCAAGGAAGCAGAGCAGTTCATCGTCCTCGATCTGTTGCATCGTGATGGCCTTCTGGCGGCGCGGGTTGCCCGTGAAGGGCAGGAGATCATCGGTGAGCGCCGGAGCTCTTCCTGGGCGAAGGACCAGCGGCTGTTCTACTGCATCCGATTGGCACGGGAGAGCGGCCCTTGCAACTTCGACATGGAGTTCTTGGACAGTACAAGGGCGGTGATCAACGTTAAGCGCGAGGACGTAGCGCCTGTGATCGTGAAAGTCGGGATCAGTGCAGTGAGCATCGACGGCGCGCGTGCCAACCTCGATGCGGAAATGCCAGGATGGGATTTCGACACTGTGCGCAAACAGGCCGAGGACGCTTGGAACGCCAAGCTCAGCAAGATCCAAGTGAGCGGTGGAAGTCAGGAGCAGCAGCGTGTGTTCTACACTGCCCTCTACCACTGCTATGTGGCGCCTTACATCTTCAGTGATGTGGACGGCAACTACCGTGGTATGGACGGCGAGGTGCACCATGCCGACCACAACGTGTACACGGTCTTCAGCCTGTGGGACACGTTCCGCGCACTGCACCCATTGATGACGATCCTGGAACCGGAGATGACCAGCGACTTCATCAAGACCTTCCTATTGCACTACCAGCAAGGTGGGCGGTTGCCCGTTTGGGAGCTCTGGGGCAACGAAACGGATTGCATGATCGGATACCACAGCGCGAGCGTCATCGCCGACGCATACATGAAAGGCATCCGCGACTTCGACGAAAGACTTGCGATGGAAGCGATGATGGCAAGCGCCAACCGCGATGAGCCGGGCTTGAACGCCTACCGCACAAAAGGCTTCATCAGCAGCGAAGACCAGAGCGAGAGCGTAAGCAAGACATTGGAGTATGCTTACGATGACCGCTGCATTGCGATGTTCCGGAACTGGACAGAGCGGTACGAAGTGGATACTGTTCTCTCGTTCTGGACACGCTCCAACGCTTTCGAAAATGTCTTCGATCCTTCCACCGGTTTCTTCCGAGCACGCCGGAACGGAGGCTTCGCTCCTTCCTTTGATCCGTTCGAGGTCAACTTCAACTTTACCGAAGCGAACGCGTGGCAGTACAGTTTGTTCGCACCTCAGGCCCTCGATCAGTTGATCAGTCTGCATGGCGGTGATGCCGCCTTCGAAGCACACTTGGACAAATTGTTCTCCGCAAGCAGTGCCACGTCCGGTCGGGAGCAGGCGGACATCACGGGGCTCATTGGACAATATGCGCATGGCAATGAACCGAGCCACAACATGGCGTACCTGTACAACCACGTGGCTAAGCCGGAAAAAACGCGCGCTTTGGTGAAGCGCATCATGGACGAACACTACCACGATGTCCCCGACGGCTTGAGCGGTAACGAGGATTGCGGGCAGATGAGCGCATGGTACGTGATGAGCGCGCTGGGGATCTATCAAGTGTCCCCGGGCATCAGCGCGAGCTATGACCTTGGCTATCCCCTCTTCGATGAGGCCCGCATTGATCTCGGTGAGGGCAGGAACTTCACCATCAGTGTGAACGACAGCACGTGGGAACAGTTGGACGCTGCTGCATGGCAGCAAGAAATGCAGGTGGAACGGAAGCAGAATAAGAAGCGCATTGCGGCGGAACAGTGGGAGGCACCACCTCGGAAGAGAAGTGACGACACTCAACACACTATTCCTACCGGAATCCATCACAATCGGATCAACCCCGGTGGGATTCTGTCATTCGATGTTGATAGGATGCCTGCCAAACACGCTGTGGCTTCTGGAACAGCCGTTTTGAGCGGGGGGTACATAAAGGAATGGAGCAGTTGTCTCCGGCCGGGCGCCCCGCTCATCGAGGCAGCGGGTTCATCGTTCACGGACAGCATGCTCGTTACCGTTATCGGTTGCGGGCAATGCATCATCCAGGATGAGTCGGGAACGAGAACCTGCGCGATGAACGAACCCTTCGTCATGCGCAACAGTGGCCAAGTGAGCGTGACGTGGAGCGACCTCTATGCTCCGGTCGTTGCCCACTTCACCAAGATCGACGGCAACATCACCATCAAACTCGGCACAGCTTACGCCAACCAATATGCCGCAGGTGGCGACAACGCGCTGATCGATGGCCAGCGGGGTGGCCGCGACTTCCGTACCGGCGAATGGCAGGGCACCCGCGAACATGACGTACTGGCCACGATCGACCTCGGCAAGGGGAAAACGTTGAAGCGCATCGGGGTTGGGACGCTGCAGGACCAAGCCTCATGGATCTTCTATCCCGAACTGATCGAGGTGGCATGGAGCACCACCGGTCGTACATGGAGCAGCACGATCGCCAAGAACAAGGTGAAGCGCGATGCCGACGGTGCCATGATCATGGACCTCTTCACCGACGTGATCAACAAGAAGGCACGGTGGATCAAGATCCGTGTGCAGAACGGCGGCGTATGCCCGGACTGGCATCGGGGAAAGGGAGGCACTACATGGCTCTTTCTCGACGAAGTGCTATTGGAAACGGAGTAGCACCGGGCGTGCATGGTCACCTGCTTGGATTTGTCCGACCTGCTTGTAATTTCAAGCCACCCTTTCGCCTGCTCCATCCCGACACGGTCGGGATAGGCCCAAGAGGTAACGTTCCTTCCTTCTCACCCTTCCGCCACCGTTCCGCCTTGCTCCAGGAGCAATGCCAGACGAAGCGACGACGGACCCAACCCTTTCACCGCCATGAAAGCCTTCGATGCGAAACACATCAAGAACGTTGTGCTGCTGGGATCCCACGGATGCGGCAAGACCACGCTGGCCGAGACAATGCTCTTCGAAGCTGGTCTGATCAATCGCCGCGGCCGTGTCGAGGACAAGAACACCGTAAGCGACTTCCATCCCATTGAGCACGAGCGAGGAAGTTCCGTCTATGCCACGTGCCTGCACACCGAGTGGCGCAACTTCAAGATCAACATCATCGATACGCCGGGCCTCGACGACCTGGTGGGTGAAACGATCCCCGCCTTGCGTGTGGCGGATACCTGCGTACTGCTGCTCGATGCACACCACGGCGTGGAAGTCGGGACCGACCTTGTGTGGGACCACATGCAACGCTACGATCGTCCGGTGATCGTCGGTATCAACCAGTTGGATCATCCGAACGCCGATTTCGATGCAACACTCGCACAGGCAAAGGAGCATTTCGGGAATGCCGTTACGGTGATGCAGTATCCCGTGGAACAAGGGGAAGGTTTCCACAGGATCATCGACCTGCTGAAGATGACGATGTACGTTTTCAAGGATGCCGGGGGCAAGCCGGAAAAGCAGCCGATCCCTGAGAACGAGAAAGCGCGGGCTGAGCAACTTCACAAGATCCTTGTGGAGAAGGCCGCCGAGAACGACGAGATGCTGATGGAGCACTACTTCGAACGCGGCGAACTGGACGAGGACGAAATGCGCCTTGGGTTGAAACAAGGCATGATGAAGCGCACGTGTTTCCCGGTGTTCTGCCTGAGCGCATTGCGCAACATGGGCAGTGGCCGGCTCATGGGCTTCATCGATAACGTTGCGCCAAGCGCAGTGGAAATGCCACCGGAACCCTTGGCCACGGATGGTTCCGAACCTTCCGCGCTATGGCTGGAATGCAAGGCCGACGGGCCCGCCGTGCTGTTCACCTTCAAAACCATGCTGGAACCGAAGACCGGCCAGCTTACCTATTTCAAGGTGATGAGCGGGACGGTGAAAGAGGGACAGGAACTGGTGAACGATAACAACGGCACCACCGAGCGCGTGGGCCAACTGTTCATTGTGGAAGGCAAGGAACGCAAGCAGGTGGATCAGTTGGCGGCCGGTGACATCGGCTGCACGTTGAAATTGAAGGACACCTCGACCGCGCAAACGCTGCACGCGCCGGGCAAAGCGATCAAACTCCAACCGATCGCGTACCCGCAGCCCCGTCTGCGCCTGACGATCAAGGCCAAGGACCAGAAACTGGAGGAGAAGCTGCACGCGGCGCTTTTGGAGATCCAGAAAGAAGACCCGACCATCCTGCTGCACTACATGCGCGAGACGGGCCAACAGGTGGTGAGCGGCCAAGGCGAGTTGCACCTGAACCTGTTGAAGTGGCGTCTGGGCCACCAACACAAGATCGAGATCGACTTCGGCAGTCCGCGCGTGAGCTATCGCGAGACGATCCGCAAACCCGCTTCGGCCATGTACCGGCACAAGAAACAAACAGGCGGCAGCGGCCAGTTCGGCGAAGTGCATTTGAAGATCGAGCCTTGGTATGAGGGTATCCCTGAACCCACGGGTCACAGCCTGCGAGGCAAGGACGAGCACGAGTTGCCCACCGGTGGCAAGTTGGTTTTCTACAACTGCATTGTGGGCGGTGTCATCGACACGAAATTCATGCCTAGCATCCTGAAGGGTGTGATGGAGAAAATGGAGAAGGGCCCGCTTACGGGATCACCGGCGCGCGACGTGCGCGTGATCGTGTACGACGGGAAAATGCACCCGGTGGACAGCAACGACATCAGCTTCAAGATAGCCGGCACCATGGCCTTCAAGGAAGCGTTCATCAATGCCGAACCACAGCTCATGGAGCCGATCCAGGAGATCGTGGTGCGCGTACCCGAGGACCTGATGGGCGACGTGATGACCGACCTCCAGAACCGCCGCAGCGTGGTGATGGGCGTGGAAGGTCAGGGCCGCTTCCAGGTGATCACCACACTGACACCGCTTGCCGAACTGGATCGTTACAGCACCACGCTGCGCAGTCTTACCCAAGGACGCGGTACGTACACGGAGAGGTTCCATGCATACCAGCAAGTGCCAACGGAATTGCAGCATAAGTTGATGAGCAGCCACAAGGAAGAGGAAGTAGCGGCGTGATCATCTGATCTTTACCTGCCGACGGAACGCCCCGAACGACCACCCGTGTGGCTGTTCGGGGCGTTTGCATTCCCACCACCACCTGAACCATTCGCCCCGGAGGGCGTGACCTGTTCACCAGCACTGTCATTCTTAGGTGGAGCAACACCACCTTCGCCCGGCCTCCGGACATGTCCGAAGGATACAGATGCGCACCGCCTTCGCGATCCCCTGCTTCGTACTCGCATGTGCGTTCGCGCGAGCGCAGAACGCTCCGCCCAAGGCACTGACGGCTACGCGCACAGCGGAACGTATCAGCATCGATGGTGTGCTGGATGAACTGGTCTGGTCTTCGGCGGTGCCGGCGGACGGATTCGTGCAGAACGAACCGCGGCCGAACGAACCCGCCACGTTACAAAGCCAGGTGCGTGTGATCTACGACGACGCGGCGATGTACGTCGGTGCCACGCTTTCGGACCCCTCCGTGGACAGCCTCCTGTTCCAATTGAGTGAGCGCGATGAGTTCTTGAACACCGATTGGTTCTCGGTGATCATCGATCCATACCGCAGCGGCCTCAACGGGTTCGGCTTCAACGTCTCTTCCTCGAACGTTCAACTGGATTTCATCTTCAGCGACGATTCGGAGGATGAGACCTGGAACGCCGTGTGGCAAAGCGCCGTGGGTCTTACCCCCGCCGGTTGGATAGTGGAAATGAAGATCCCGTATTCAGCGATCCGCTTCCCGCGCGGGGATGTGCAGGAATGGAACATGAACTTCGTGCGGCATGTGGGGCGCAAACGGGAGAAGTCGTTCTGGAGCCCGATAGACCCGCAGCGCGATGGCTTCCTTTCACAATGCGGCATGTGCAGCGGCATCACCGCTGTGAAGTCCCCGTTCCGCCTCATGCTGTATCCGTATGTCTCGGCCTACGCCCAGCACTTTCCGCAAGGCGATACCGATGCCAGCGACTGGTCGAGTTCCTTCAATGGCGGCATGGATGTGAAGTTGGGGTTGAGCGACGCTTACACATTGGACATGACGTTGATCCCGGACTTCGGGCAGGTGGTCAGCGACAACGTGGTATTGAACCTCTCTCCTTTCGAGGTACAGTACAACGAGAACAGGCAGTTCTTTACCGAAGGCACTGAGCTTTTCCAGCGCGGTGGGCTTTTCTACAGCCGTCGCATTGGGGGTGAGCCACTGTTGCGCGATGCATTGCAGGAGGGTTTGTTGCCCGGCGAAGCCGTGGTGGGTGATCCCGGGGTGAGCAAATTGCTCAATGCTACAAAAGTGAGCGGGCGGAATGGAAGCGGTCTCGGCTTCGGTCTTCTCAACGCCATCACACGAAGCATGTACGCCACGGTCTCGGACAGTCTCGGCAATGAACATCGCGTGCTAACGGATCCACTCACCAACTACAACGTGCTGGTCGCCGACCAGCTATTGCCGAACAATGGCTACGTGAGCATCATCAATACGAACGTGTTGCGCGATGGCGATGTATACGATGCCAATGCTACTGCGCTCGACTTCCGCCTGAACGATCGTGGGCGTACGGTGCAAGGGACTGGCACGGCCCGGATCTCCCAGCAATTCGCACCCGGCCCGGGGCGCGACCCAGGCTATTCGTATACCGCAGGACTGGAGAAAACCGGCGGTGCGTGGACATACGGCGCCACCTACAATGAAGTGTCCCCTGATTTCGACCCGAACGATCTGGGCTTCTGGCAATACACCAACTACCGTGGGGTCGAGCCTGTGATCGAGTACAACAACTATAAGCCCAAGGGCCGGTGGATGCGTTGGGGAACAGCGTTCAACGGGGAGTACTTGCGTGTTGTACAACCTGACCATTTCTTCAACCTGGCGGTGGAGGTCAACACGTATCGCATCACGAAGAAGTTCAACGCGTTCGGTGGCCATGTGCGTGCGGAACCGATCGAGACTTTCGATCCGTTCGAACCGCGCGTTCCGGGAAGATTGTACCGCTTCCCGACGAACATGGAAGGACGTGTTTGGTACAGCAGCAACTATAGCAAACCGCTCGCCCTTGATGCGGATTGCCGTTATCGGCATTTCAATGAAAGTGGCCGTCGGACCATGAGCGCTTCTCTGGAGCCCCGGTTCAGGCCGAGCGACAGGCTCTTCTTTATCATCAGCGCTGAGCATTCCTTCAACGATCAGGATATCGGGTGGGTGGCGTTCCAGGGTGACAGTATCATCCTCGGGCGCCGTGATCTATGGACCACGGAAGTCGGGCTTGAAGGCCGATACATCTTCAACAACCGTATGTCGCTCTCGGCGCGCGCACGCCACTATTGGAGCCGCGCACACTATGTCGGTTACCACTTGCTCCTTGAGAACGGAGATCTGGGTGAAACGGATTACGCTGGCTTGGATGAGAATGGTTCGGCGATCCACGACGTGGACTTCGATGCCTTCACGGTTGACCTGCTGTTCCGTTGGAATTTCGCGCCCGGCAGTGAACTCACACTGGGGTGGAAGGATAACATTTTCACCCAACAGAACAAGATCACGGCGAACTACTTCGATGACCTGGGCAATACGCTTGAAGCGCCGGGAGCGAACAGCTTTTCGTTGAAGGTGTTCTACTTCATCGACGCGCAAATGTTCAAGCGCAAGCCCTGATCGCATTGCCGTTCCCCCGATACATTGGCGGAATGTATCTGCGTTCACGAGGAAAGATGATCAGCGGCATTTTCGCGCCTGCCTGCTCCTCTTTGATCGCCCTGTTGCTCTTCGTTTCCTGCAACATGGTGAAGGTGAATGAGCATTTCCAACGTGGAAAGCTCAAGCATCAGGACATCAAGCCATACTCGTTCACCACCGACGCCGGTGCACGCTTCACTTGGTACCGGGATACCGGTAAGCCCAAGTTGCTGCTGCTGCACGGGATCACCGGGAGCGGCATGACCCAATGGGCCGGCAATGCCAAGGAACTCAGCAAGCACTTCGATCTCATCCTGCCCGACCTGCTGGGTCATGGCAAGAGCACTTGGAACTGGAGCGGCAACAGCATTGATGCCCAAGTGGCGCACGTCAACTTGTTGCTTGACAGTCTTGGCGTGCAGGAACCGGTGTACGTTGTGGGCAACAGTTATGGCGGGGCCATTGCGGCCAACTTCGCCGAACAGCATCCCGAGCGCACGCGCGCGCTGATCATTTACGACGGGCCGGCGAGCGACTATCCCGCGAACATGGCGGATAGCGTTGCGCATGCAGCCGGTGCGAAGGGCATTCTGGACCTGCTCTCACCGACCGACGCCGAAGGCCAGCGTAAGGCCCTCAACGTTTCGGTGTACGACGACCCGGGCCTACCCGACTTCGTCCTGAGGCAGATCAACGAACGATACATCAAGCCTTACCACGATGTGCAAACCTCTCTGATGAGAGACGCCGTTGCGCACGAGGCGCAGTACGTGTCGAAAGTGTACAATTGGGCGATGCCGGTGTATGTGCTCTGGGGTCGGCACGATGAACTGATCCCATTGCAAGTGGGCCTCGGTATCCACCGCCGCAACAACCTGCCCGCGAACCACTTGGTCATCGTGGAAGAAGCCGGGCATGTCGCGAACATCGAACGAAAGAGGGAGTTCAATGGGATCCTCCTTCGCATCCTTGGAGATCACTGAAGATCATTCGCGCACCGCGCTCTTCTCCCCTTTCCGCAATTCCAGCCTGTCGTTCTCGCGCTGCATGTCGGCCAATCGCAATGTCGGGTCAACAGCAACGCTCAGCACCGCGCGCTTCTTTGGCAGCGCAATGCGAAAGGAATACGTCGGGTGCGTCCATTTCCAAGGGGCCACCGTGGTGAACGCGAACGTCTCCGTGCCATTGGCTTTTTCCCCGAGCATAAGTGAAAGCGGCACCTGGATCACCGCTCTGGAACTGTCGTCGAAAAGAACCTCCACATCAACCGGCATCAGTTGTTCCCCCTTCCTTGCAAGCGTAATGACCACACTGTCTTTGCGCTGTTGGATGCCCGTAACGGCATAGTCGAGGGTACGTGTGGTGTTGATCCATTCATCGAAGTACCAATCAAGCTCAACTCCGCTGCGCTTCTCCATCACCCGTTTCACGTCGATCGGCTCGGGGTGCTTGAATGCACAAGCGCTCCACAGATCGAGCAACCCGGCGTGAACGGTTTTGTCCCCTATCACGCTGCTCAGCTGGCTCAAGAACATCTCGCCTTTTGTATAAGCGCTGGTGCCGTACGCGTGGTTGGTGAGGAAGTGATCCGCGTGAATGCTCAGGGGCTCATCCTTGCCGCTTTTAACCAGGTCGTAGTACCCTTGATATGTCCCGATGTGCACATCGCCTTTGCTGCCGAAAAGGTGCTGCATTACCTCGCTGCTGGCATACTCGGTAAAGCCTTCGTCCATCCAGGCATAGCTGCCTTCGTTGCTGGCCAACGCACCGTAGTACCAGCTATGCACGCTCTCATGCACGCTCACTCCCACCAAGCTGCCCAAGCGGCGCTTGCCGGTGATCAATGTCATCATCGGGTACTCCATGCCTCCATCGCCGCCTTGTACGAAACTGTACTGTGGCCATGGATATTTTCCGAAGTGCTCGTTCATGTAGGCGAAGCTCTTGGCCATGTAGCCGGGCAACTGCCTCCAAGTGTCAATGGTCTCAGTATCACTGGGCTGGTAGAAGAAATGAAGCAAGGGGCCATCGGCCATTTGCAGTTGCTCATGCACATAATCCGGGTCGGCGCTCCAGGCGAAGTCATGAACGTTCTTCGCGACGAAATGCCACGTAAGCCGACTGTCGTTGGGGGCAGCGGTCAGGTCCCGCACCGCGTATCCATGCCCCACGGTTGTAGGGTTCTGTAGAACGCCCGTAGCGGCCACGGTGAACGCGCTGTCCAGCGTGAGCTTCACGTCGAAATCGCCCCATACACCATAAAACTCGCGGCCCACGTATGGTGTTGCATGCCAGCCGTGCTGGTCGTATTCCGCCAGCTTCGGATACCACTGGGTCATGCTGTAGCTGATGCTCTCGGCATTGTCGCGACCGCTGCGGCGGATCTGGATGGGCACCTGCCCACTGAAGCGCAGATCGAAGATCGAAGAGGACTTCGGCGGGATCGGCTTGGCCAATGCAACCTTCAACACGGTACCACGGGGATCGAGGATCACCGCTGCCCCGTCCTGGGTCATTGAGTTCACCACCTGCCTGCCTTCCTCACTCGACGACAGCTTACTTATCCGATCACCTACACGCCCGTCAGGGTCGGAGATGGTGCGCGAGCGTACGTCCATTTCACTGTTCTGTTGAAAGGCGTTGAAGTAGAGGTGAAAAAAGACCTCGCGCAGCGTGTCCGGGCTGTTGTTCCAATAAACGATGCTCTCGGTGCCGGAAAAACCGCTCGTTTTCGTGTCGAGCATAACGTCCATACCGTATTGCACGCGCTGTTGCCAGCGATCGCACTGGGAGAATACGTTCGCCGTGAAAAGGAGCGATAGGTACACGGTTGTCAGCCATGGCCGAGGGCTTGGCCGGCGCACTGCGTATAGGAAGAGCATTCAGCTGGGACGTTGGTGGGCAAAGATGACCAACGCATGAAGCCCTCGGCACTTACCGGGCCGAAGTAGTTAAGTATGGGGGGAACATGCGCTCAGGACAGCAGCGCCTGTCTCAGGGCGAACTCCAGTTGGGAGTTTGCTTCCGTCAAACGGGCGGTATGCTCGTCCTTGTCGCGTTCGGAACGGAGTTCCGTGAAAGCGCTTTGAACTGCGGTCAAGACTTGTTCGGGCTGCCATGGTTTGCTGATGTAGCGCATCACCCCACCATCATTGATCGCGTCTATAACGGCTTGTATGTCGCTGTACCCGCTAACCAGCATGCGACGAATGCGCGGATAACGGTCCCGCACCAGGCTCAGGAGCTCCGTGCCGGGGGTGCCGGGCATACGCTGGTCGGCCATCACAATGTGCACATCGTGTTTCCCGAGCAACTCCCACGCTTCCTGGAGGGAATTGGCCAAGAGCACCTTGAAGTTCTTGCGGAAGGCCGCCATGAACGCTTGCAGATTACTGGCTTCGTCATCCACGTAGAGCACACAGGGGGTCAGCGGCGAGACTTGGAGGTTGACCGGTATTGCCATGAGTACTTTCTTGGCGCCCGAATACGAGGGATCGGTCGAACAGGTTTCGCGACTCGTCACAGATCGTGGAAAAAATGTTGATAACTAAATAAGCGTCGTTAGCTTTCGCACCACAACGGAACTCCCGGCCGCCCTCCGGAAGCCCCGCATGACCCAAACCCTCAGCGCGCTCAAGGCCGCGTCATTGGCAGGTTCTGACCAATGGCAACCTTCATTCTTCCGCTTGTCGCATGAAGCGGATCGTTTGCGCTTAGCCGATGTCCTGGCGTCGCCAGGGTTAGCAGTGCATGACACGGTGGTCAGCCAGTTGAAGGAATTGGTTAAGGCCCTTGCTCCTTCCGTCAAATTCACCCCTGACGAACTGGCGGCCGAAGTTCTGCGGCACGTTGGGACCGGGGAAATGGACCACTATGGGGTTTGGGTGCACTACCCTTGGTCCAACCGACTGGTGCATCTGCTGGATGAAAGTGAATTCGTGCTGGTGCGCACAGACCGGAACCGCAACAAGATCACCCGCGAGGAGCAAGCGGTTCTGGCTAAGAAGCGCATCGGTGTGATCGGATTGAGCGTGGGGCAGAGCATTGCGCTAACCATGGCCATGGAGCGGGGTTTCGGAGAGATCCGGCTGGCCGACTTCGACACCTTGGACCTGAGCAACCTCAACCGCATCCGTAGCGGCGTACACCACCTTGGACTGAAGAAGGTGGTCAACGTGGCCCGAGAGATCATGGAGATCGACCCTTACCTCAGGGTGACGCTCTTTCCCGAGGGCATAACCCGGGATAACATCGCTCGCTTTTGCACGGAAGGTGGCAAACTGGACATTCTTGTTGATGAATGTGATAGCGTGGATGTGAAGGTTTTTTGCCGACAGACCTCCAAGGCCTTGGGCATACCGGTTGTCATGGACACAAGTGATCGGGGTATGATCGATGTGGAGCGCTTCGACCTGGAACCCGAACGCGAGATATTCCACGGGCTGTTGGGCGCGTTCGATCTTGAGGTAATGGACCTCTCCGATCCAAAATTCCGGATGTCGGTCGCATTGGCGATCTCCGGTGGTTTCGAGAACCTGAGTGAGCGCATGGCCATATCCCTTCCGGAGATCGGTCGTTCGCTGACCACATGGCCACAGTTGGCCTCGGCCGTTGTTCAAGGCGGAGGCAACACCACTGAGGTTGCACGTAAGATCCTTCTCGGGCAGTTCAACACGAGTGGCCGGTGGCACATCGATCTGGAGGATCTTCTTGTGAAGGCTTCGGCCCATGGGGCAGCTCCGGCAATTCAGCATAAAAAGTTGATGGCATGATCAACAACGACCAAGTCATTCCCATCACGGTGAAAGCGTTCAAGGCGCCTACGGAGCCTGCTCTTTGCGCCGAGTTCATCTCCGAACATCGCCGGGTGCTGGAAGATTTCAGCATTCCTCAGGTGGTAAGGCCGGACGATTCCTGGCAGCACGACCCGAACTGCCACGTGATCGTTGCACTGCATCCCGAACTGGGCATGGTCGGTGGCATCAAATTGCAGCTGGCCGATCGGAAGAAACCGCTGCCAATGGCCTTGTCCATCGAGAAAATGGACGCAAGCGTGCATGAGCGATTGGCGCCCTTCGTGGACGAAGGCATAGGTGAGGTATGCGGACTTTGGAACGCAAACCGCTTCTCTTCGAAAGGTATCCCTATCCTTTTGAGCACTGCGGTTACGGCGATTGCGACGATCGCGGGGGCCAAGCGGATGTGCTGTTTCGTTGCGCACTACACACAGAAGCACCCAAAGACGAACGGATTCGTTGTCATGGACGAACTCGGTGAAGTGGGCAGTTTTCACTACCCCACGGCGCGCATCCGGTCCATTGCCATGTTGAATCCTGACACGGTTCTCCTGCCGCATGCAACGGCCGAACAGCGCCAACGCATTTTCAGTTTGCGGATGCGTCCATTCCAACGTAAGGTGGAGCAACCGGCAGGTATTCTGCTGGATGTGGATTACCTGATCCGTGTTGACCCGAAGCTCATCGATATCACCCCGTACATGATGATCGAGCTTCAGCGTTTGCGGGCTGCCAGTTGACCCGGTAACGCCAGGTGCATCTTCGACGTAGAAGCGCGGCATGTTCCGAGCTTTTTTCGCGCCGTTGTTGCTTTTGACCTCAATGGTCAGCAATGCCCAATCCTCTGCCTTCGTGTTCGATGGCACGGGACAACAAGGCCCGCTGGGCCAACAACTTGGGATCCTGGAAGACCCGAGCGGTGGGTTGAGCCCCGAACAAGCGGATACATCGGAGTACGAGCCCTGCCTCAGCGAAGTCCCCAACCTTGGTATTTCGCCATCCGTCTTTTGGCTCAAGTTGCGCTTTGAGAACCGGTCCGCGTTCGACAACCTGGTGCTGAGCCTCCCGCATCCTGAACTGGATGAAGTTGACGTGTATCTGGACCGTGCCGGAAAGCCGGTGCATTTGATGTCCGCTGGTCAATCACGCCCGGTATCCGCCAAGTTCGGCGCGTACGACAGCGAGTTGGCCACGTTGCTCCCCTTGAAGGGTGAAGAAACAGCCACCGTGCTGTTGAGGGTTTCCAGCATGAAACAGTTACAGGTACCCGTGCTGTTGCGCGGCGAGCGGGCCCATGTGGAAAGTCGATCCAAAAGGAACATGGTTATCGGCCTCTATTCCGGCGTGATGCTCGTTCTGATCCTTTACAACTTCTTCATCTGGTTCGCGCTCCGTCAAAGGACCTATCTGCAATACGTTGTCTATCTCCTATTGGTGGCCCTCACCCAACTGACCTTCTCCGGTATAGCCCCTGCCTATCTCTGGCCCGACTCCACTTGGCTGTCGGCCTACTCATCGCTCATTCTGACACTTGCGACCGCCACGGCAGGCAGTCAGTTCACGCGCTCGTTCCTCAATACAAGCCATACCGTAAAGAAGCTCGACCACGGCATCCGGCTGTTCTACTTGGTTTTCGCGGTAACAACGGCCCTTTACCTCTGCGGCATGCCTCACTTGGGTTATCAGATCGCCCAAGCGGTAAGCGGATTGTTCGCGTTCTACATCTTCTTCCTCGCTTTCCGTGTCTGGCGCAGAGGCTCTCGCCAAGCCGGGTACTTCCTCATCGCTTGGACAGTGTTCTTGACAGGCACAATGGTATTCGTGCTGAAGGATGCTGGCGTATTGCCCTACAACGACATCACCATTTACACCATGCCCCTTGGCTCCGCCATCGAAGGCATCCTGCTCTCCTTCGGTCTCGCGGACCGGATCCACGTGTTGCGCAAGGAGAAGGAACGTTCACAAGCCGCGGAACTTGCCGCATCGCTGGAGAACGAGAGGATCATACGTGATCAGAACGCCATCTTGGAACAGAAGGTGACGGAACGTACGCATGAGTTGGTGGAGGCCAACGAAGAGATCAAGCGCACGCAAGTGCAGTTGGTGAACGCCGAGAAGATGGCCGGGCTCGGCCAGCTTACCGCAGGCATCGCGCACGAGATCAACAACCCGATCAACTTCATCAACAGCAACATACCCCCTCTGCGTCGCAATCTGCAGGACATGGTGGAAGTGCTCGCCGATTTCCGGGCCGTGACCGAAGACGGCAGCGCGGGGCTGAAAGCAGCCCACGAAAAGTGCCGACAGTTGGAACTTGACCTCTCCATCGCCGAGCTGGACGGCATGATCGCCAGCATCGATGACGGGGCACGCCGCACTGCGGAGATCGTGAAAGGCCTGCGCAATTTCAGCAGGCTGGACGAGGATGCCGTGAAGAAGGCCGACATCAACGAAGGCGTGCGATCGACCATCGGCTTGTTGAGCCCGCAGATCAAAGGCAGGGTGGTGATCAACACCGCCCTTGCGGATCTGCCCCAAGCCGATTGCCATCCGGGCAAACTGAACCAAGCCGTCATGAACCTCGTGACCAATGCGGCACAAGCCGTTCGCGCCAAACACGGCGACGCCGGCGATGGTGTGGTAAGCATCCGCACTTGGCACGAGAACGGCATCATCACCATCGCCGTTCAAGACAACGGATGCGGGATTGAAGAGGCCATCAAGTCGCGGATCTTCGAACCGTTCTTCACCACGAAAGGAGTGGGCGAAGGCACGGGCCTTGGCCTCTCCATCACTTACAGCATTGTGCAGAAGCACAACGGCACCATTGCCGTTGAAAGCACCGTCGGGCAGGGATCCGAGTTCCGCATTTCGATCCCGGTGGTCCAACAGGAAGAGAAAGTCGCAATGCGTGCATAATGGTCATACAAGAGCGCATCACCGTCCTCTATGTGGACGACGAACCCGGGAACCTCTCGGGTTTCAAAAGCACTTTCCGGCGCGAGTTCACTGTGCTGATCGCGAGCAGCGGCGCCGAAGCACTGGAACTACTGGCCGAGCACGATGTGCATGTTGTGATCAGCGACCAGCGCATGCCGGGTATGGAGGGAGCCGACCTTTTGGCGATCGTCAAGGAACGTCACCCGGAGGCGGTGCGAATGCTCATGACCGCATACGCCGATGTGCAAGCCGTGATAGATGCGGTGAACAAAGGGAACATATTCGGGTATGCCACCAAGCCCTACGATCCGGCCGACCTGAAGCTCAGAATAGAGCAGGCGGCCGCGCTCGCGATGGCGAGGCGCGATCGTGACAGGACCCATGCGCGCTACAAGCAGGTCTTTGAAAGTGCCGGCGACCCCATTGTGATCGTGGATGACAAGGCCATTGTTGTGCAAGCGAACCCGGCCACGGAACGACTGCTGGGGTTTGCACCCGGCTCAATGGCCGGAACATGCTTCCTGGATCTCCTTGAGAACAAGTCGGACCTGGTCCGTGTGTTGCGCAAACACCGCAACGGCAGCGATTTCGCAAACGTCGACTTGAGCTTACGTACCACCCGCGGCACAGTGGTGGATTGCCTGCTCACCGCAACCTATGTCGGTAACGGGGCCGAAGGACGACCCACCTACCAAGCAGTGTTCAAGGACATCACCGATCGGAAGCAGGAGGAACTACGCCTGCGTAAGCTGAACGACGACTTGGACAAACGCGTTGCCATCCGCACACGGCAGTTGCGCGAAGCCATAGACGACCTCGCATCGTTCAGCTACACCGTTGCGCACGACCTGCGCAGCCCATTGAAA
>JBDTSG010000098.1:0-10778 GCA_039931265.1 Flavobacteriales bacterium | reverse complement strand
GACTTGTACACCGAGGCGATGTTCTTGTGCACGATGCCGATCTGCTCTTCGCTGCCCCCGGCCTTTGCGAACTGCAGACCGCGATACATGTACTTGAGCTTGAGCGCGGGATCCGCGGGATCGATCGTGCTGGCAAGGAGGTTGTTGGCGGTGCAGAGCAGGCTGTCCGATCCGATCTGCTCCGCCAGTTCCAACCCCTCCATGGCGGCGTTCCGGCCTTCCTCTCTCAGTCCCCGGTTGGTGCAGGCCCAGTGATGGTTGTACGTGATGAAGAAGCGCTCCACCAATGGACGCGAAAGGTCGTGGCGCGCGCCAAGCGAATCATACGTGGCCTTGAACACGAACTCCTGGGCGCTGAGGGTGCCCCATGCCAAGAGCACAACGAGCAGGATAGGGATCCGGCCGTAGAGACGTGAAAAGTGGAGCGGCATGAGCGGGACGACCGAGGTAAAGATGCGTAGGCCATGTTTGTTGGGCCGGGTTACACCTGCGGAGATTTATTGGCTGCATTGACATGAATTGCATGCGGTGCATGAGAAAGTGGGTAACACGGATGGCAAGGTGGCTGTGGTTGGCAGGCTCCTTCGGCCCTTGCTCCTGTGCCACATTTCCATCGATGTGTGGCGGTAACGCCACACTTAAACGTGCAGCACGGCGCGCCTGCGGGGTGTGTTCGTTACGCAGCAAAGGCGCTATGGGTGCAGTGATCCAGCACGGTAACCGGAACGCCCGGCGCAACGTGGTCCGAAGACTGCCATATACCCGGCATGATCACCACCAACCTCCCCCAGTTCGTAGAACAGCTCAACATGTTGTGTAATGTGCGTGTTCACGATACCCAGGACAGCATCGAGCTCACCATCGCCAAGCCTGTGGATGTACAGGAAGTGGATGATCTGGTGTGCGATGCACTCTTCGTTGACCCCATAACCCGCACGGCGGAAGGCACGGACTGGGTGATCCAACTGGACAAGCGTAGCTCGCTGCGCGGTGCCTCGGACATGAGCTTGGTGCGCAAGCAAGGCGCCATGGTGTACTCGCTGCGGCCTGCGGCGTAGGGCAGTATTCCTCCACGAACAAGACCCGCACTGCGGTGCGGGCCGTGGGCATCGTTCCTGCCCACGCGCGCACCCTACATTCGAGCTGTGCGCACGGCCTTCGCGACCCTCGCTTCATCGATCTGTATGATCGCTTATGGGCAATGCCCACCGAGCCAGATCCCCGATTGCAACAACAATTGCCAGCCCGCCAGTTGGGTGGGCGATGGCGTCTGCGACAACGGCTGGGACTTCCCCAGCGATTTCCTCTGCGCACAATTCAACTACGACGGCGGCGACTGCATCGGGCCGGGTTGCATGGACAGCTTGGCTGCGAACTACAACCCCACGGCCACGGTGGACGATGGCAGTTGCTTCTATGGTGCATGCCCGCCCGGACAGATGCTCGATTGCACCGGCATGGTCTGCTACGACTCCCTCCAACTGGTCAGCTATCTCAGCGATTGGCATTGCCACAACGGTCTTTGGCTGGGCGGCGGCTGGACCCTCGGCGATGTGTTGTTGGATTGTGCGGCCTTCAACTTCGACGGCGGCGATTGCATCGTGAAGGGCTGCACCGATCCGCTGGCGCTGAACTATTACGAGCACGCCACTTCGGACGATGGTTCGTGCCAGTACGGGACTTGTCCGCCGGGCACCGAGGATTGCATGGGCCATTGCGTCCCCGAGCATTGGATCGGTGTGAACGATTGTCCCGGTGGTGAGAGCGCGGATCCACTTCCGCATTTGCATTACGGCGCCTACCCCGACAGCCTGTTGTTCAACATTCCCGTCGATGCGGTGCCTCGTGGGCTCTGTGTTCTACCCGATGGATCAAAAGCCTATGTCGCTGCCGGCCCTTGGGTAACCGTTGTCGACCTGATGGGCCTTGATCAGGGTACTTGGAGCACCACATCGATTTATGTCGGAGGTCTTGCCTATACCTGTTCACCCTCGGCGGATGGCTTGCATGTCTTCGTGACCAACTGGAATTTGCAGCAGGTGCAGGTGATCGAGGTGACCACCAACACGGTGGTTCAGCAGATCCCTGTCGGTTCCACACCGTTGAAGATGTGGACCGCGCACAACGGCCAACGCCTTTTCGTCTCGAACCACGACGGCAACTCGGTCACGGTGATCGACGCGAATACATGGCAGGTGATCACCACCGTTACGGTGGGCGTGAACCCACGGAACATCTGCACATCGATGAACGACAGCTTGCTCTACGCAGCGAACTGGGGATCCTCGTCGGTGAGCGTGGTGGACCTTGGTAGCTACCAAGTGATTGACACCATACCGGTGGACTACTGGCCACAAGCGATCTGGCCAACACCCGATGGCCGCTACATCCTGGTGGCCAACTTCGGTTTCGATCTCAGCTACGATCACATCTCCGTGGTACGTACGTCCGATCATGTTGTGATCGCACGGTTGCAGACCGGGGCCGGACCGGAGGACATGCTAACGCTCGGCGATGACGGCCAGTACCTCTACGTTTCCAACTGGGGCATGTCGTGCTGTTTCAATACCGCATGGGATGCCTGTTGCACCGCCGAAGTGGATGAAGGCAGCATGACGGTGATCGCCATGCCCGACTTCGAGGCATGGGTCGCGCCGGATTCCGTTCCATTGGAGATCCCCTACATCCGTTCCACGCTTACCACGGTCCCCCTTATGGCCGAATATTCTTTCGGCATGGCGCGGCACCCGAACGGGCGTTTCGTGTTCGCCGTGAATAAAGACAGCAATACGCTATCGGTGGTCGGGTTGCAGGATGCCGCAACCACGACAGGTCTTCCGCCATCCACATCGGACTTCCGTCTATGGCCCGTTCCCACGGACGAGCAGTTCCACGTCTCCGCACCGCAACGGATCGATCGCGTGCGCCTGCTCGACCCGAGCGGTCGGGTGGTGCGGCTCTGGTGGAACGTGAGCAATGCCACATCCCTTGATGTCGACGGCCTCACCGCTGGCATGTACACGGTGGAAGTCACCACGGCTTCGGGTACGGCAGCGAAGAAACTCGTGGTGCATTGATCGTGTCGCTGCGAAGTGTCAACCACTCCTCACGTGGCCTCCGCTGTCCAGTTCGGCAGCGAGACTTGTCACGAAACCGAACGTGGCCAAAGGCTGTCAGCGACCGCAGCTATTTAGACCGAGGGGGGTCTTGCCGACCCCCTTTGGTGGCCAAGGTCTTAGCTTTCGGAGCATGAACCAGATGGCGGAACAAGCGAGTGGTGGGCCGGCGGATCCGGTTGCGGCTTCGCACCAGCACTTCGCGCCATCGCCTTTGCTGCGTCCTTACATCAAGTGCTTCCATTCCCTGCGGATCGACAACACTGGAGGCGTGCTTCCCTACGAGCGGTTCACGCCGGACGGATGCTTCGAGGTGAACTTCAATCTGGCCGATCCCCCGCAACGGAAAGAGGCGGTTGGCGTTGAGCAGCGACTTGACCCGAGCTACACCGTTGCGCGTTCGTCGCAATGCTATTTCATGCGTCCGCATGGAACGCTTCGGCTCCTCGGCATACGGTTCCATCCGTGGGGACTGCATCCGTTCACCTCCCTGTCGCCATCGGAGTTCGCCGATGCGGCGGTGCCGAGCGCCGAACTGTTCGGTGCCGACATCAGCGCTCTGCACGAACGCATTTCCAAAGCCGCGACTGCGCGTGATGGGATCGCTGAGATGGAGCGCTTCCTGCTCTCACGGCTTCAGACAGGTCGCGTGGATGCGTCCATGGTGGACGCTGCCCAAAGGATCCAAGGATCACAGGGCCGGCTGGCCCAACAAGAAGTGTTCGGGACTTATGGCATTTCGCAGCGCCGCTTCCAACAGCGCTTCAAGCAGCACATCGGCATGTCGTCCAAGGCGTTCACACGCCTCACGCGCTTCCAGCAGGCTTTGCGCACGCTTACCGCCGATCCGAAGACCGCATCGTTGGATCTGGCGTTCGATGGCATGTACTACGACCAGTCGCATTTCGTCAACGAGTTCCGGTCGTTCGCCGGTGTGAACCCGTCGCGTTATTCTTCGGAAGCGCATCCGCTCAACGATGCGGCAGTGCTCGATCGGGCATAGCATTTCGTTTTTCTCCAAGACCGGCCCTTCCCGTGGGAATAGGTTCGCCCGGTGATCCGCACCAGTTGCGGGTCAACTGCGCACATGAACTTCTTCCGGCGTTCGCTCGCCACCCTTCTCCTGCTGTCGTGCGCTCCTCTTTTCTCCTGCATCCTGTTGCCGGAGCCCACGGCCATGCCGGTGGACGATCGGGTAGGGAAGATGGTCCCATTGATGGATCTGTTCGTTGACCGCACGGGGTTCAACGGGGTGGTGCTGGTCGCGGAAGCAGGGCAGGTGATCTACCGCAAGGCCTTCGGCAAAGCCAACATGGAATGGAACGTGCCGAACACGGTGGACACGCGCTTCAAGCTCGCATCGCTCGGCAAGCAGTTCACCGCGCTGATCATCATGCAATTGGTGGAAAGCGGGAAGCTCGAACTCGATGACAAGCTGATCGCTTACGTACCCGAGATGACCGGCAAGAACGCGGACAGGATCACGATCCACCAGTTGCTGAACCACACTTCGGGCGTTCCCAACTACCATGTGATCGCCGATTTCGATGGTGCCGCAGCGAAGCGCAAACTCTCCCGTCTTGAATTCCTCGGGCTCTTCAAGGACAAGGAGTTGCTCTTCGAACCGGGCACGCAGTTCCAATACTCCAACCTCGGCTATTTCCTGCTCGCGCTCATCTCGGAACGGGTGACGGGAAGGGATCTCGACGCGTTGCTACGTGAACGGATATTCCGACCAGCGGGGATGAACGACACCTTCCTCGAGGATACGGCGGCCGTTATGTCCAACTACGCCAGCGGCTACGTCAACGACTACACGCACTTCGAGCCAGCGGGTTTCCGCGACCCGTCGTCCGTTATCGGTGGTGGTCATGTTGCCAGCACGGCTCCCGACCTGTTCCGGTACGATCAAGCCCTGCGCACGGGCAAGCTCTTATCGGCGAAGTACCAGGAACGGATGTACACGCCCGGAATGGATGAGTACGGATACGGCTGGTGGGCAACGCAGTATCCTGTTCCGGGCCAGGACAGTGTGACACTGGTCTACCACGATGGTGGCACATCCGGTGCGGCGACCGTGATGTACCGTTTCTTGGAGAGCGACCGATGCGTTGTGGTGCTCAGCAACGTGAGCCCTTATGACTGCTATCCGATCGCGCGGGGCTTGTCGCGCATTCTTCATGATAGAGCCTTTGATCCGCCGAAGCGTTCGCTGGTGGAACGCTTTGCGCGAACAGTGCAACAGCAAGGTTCGGATGCGGCTGCGAAGGAATTCCGTGCCTTGAAAGCCAATGAGGCGGAGTTCGAATTGGATGGTGTCGCCTTCAATCAGCTGGGCTATCAGTATCTCCGGAAGAACGAACTGGACGATGCTGTTGCCGTTTTCCTCTTGAACGTTGAGGCCTTTCCGCAAGTGGGGGATCCGTACGATAGCCTCGCTGAGGCCTACATGCGCCAAGGGAAGAACGAACTGGCCATAGCCAATTACTCCCGGGCGCTGGACCTTGACCCCAACAATGCGAACGCGCGGGTCATGTTGGGGAAACTGAAGGGGCAAGCTCCGGGACCATGATGGCTCGAGGTCGCGACCCCGTGCATTTCCTCATCGTACGCTTGGCGAGAGCGATGATCGTGCTCCTTGTTCCGTTGCCGTCCCCGGCACAAGTGGGCGATCCGGGATCGGAAACGTTCGCTCGGGAATTGCTTCAACAGGACTTCGATGTGTTCAGGAACGCGCTTGAGGAAGCGCATCCGGGGATCCACACGTTCGTGCCGAAAGAGGAACTGGATTCCATGTTCAACACAAGTCGCAGTTCCATTCCCGAGAACATGACGAGCCGGCAGTTCACGGTCCTGCTGTGCAAGCTCGTCGCGCGGATCCGCGATGGCCATCTCCGGGTCGTCCCGCCCAAAAGACAACTGGATCCACTGGATGAAGGCGCCTACCTCTTGCCCGTTCAGGTCCACTGGGACAATGGCGACCTGTACGTGTGGAAGAACTATTCCTCTTTGCCGGATACCGGACTTCTTGGCGCGCGCATTGTTTCCATCAACGGAAGATCGACCCATGATCTGCTGCGGGATCTGTTCGAACTGATGCCGTCCGATGGCAACAACATGACGCACAAGTACCGCATGCTTCCCCGATCGCGGCAGCTTGTCCGTTACCTGTACATGCTGAACGGGTACCCGACGATCTTTCGGTTGGAGTACATCGCCAGGAGCGCAAGCGTTCCTGTTGTCGTGGATCTCGCCCCCATCTCCTTCGATACGTTGCTGCGGGTGTTCAAGGAGCGCTATGGTGAACTGGATGAGCGGAAATCGCTGGAGTTCACTCCGCTCGATAGCGGACGCGTCGGCTATTTGCGCGTATCGAGCTTTGACAAGTCGCTTCATAAGGACCAGAAGCTCGACTTCGGGAAATTCCTGCGGACCACGTTCACGCGACTTTCGAAGGACAGTGTTCAGCACCTGATCCTCGATCTACGCGATAACGGCGGCGGGACGGATGAGTACGGGAAACTGCTCTATTCCTACTTCACTGGTTCGGACTTCCAGTACTACCGGTCTTTGCGCATGAACAAAGAGTCGTTCGACTTCTTCCGCTATACGTCACGGCCCGACATCAGGGCCCCCAAGGGTATGCTGAAGGCGAACGGCGAAGGCACCTTCGACAACATCCAGCACCCGAACGTGGGCATCCAGAAGCATGCGCTCCCCACCTACACCGGCCGGATATACGTGCTGATCAATGGAGGGTGCTTCTCCACGACCAGTGAATTCCTTTCCATGCTGCACGACCACACGAATGCGGTCTTCGTCGGCGAGGAGAGCGGTGGCGGCTACTATGGCAATTGTTCGGGCCCAACCCCGGACCTGATCCTGCCGAACACGATGGTTCGCGTGGAGATCCCGCTCATGCAGTACAGGATGAACGTGGAAGGGTCCCCCCGACCGGATAGGGGTATCATCCCTGACGAACCCGTCCGCGTCTCCATCGATGCCAAGTTGGGAGACCACGATGTGGAGTTGGAGCGCGCGCTCGAATTGATCGACGCGGCACGCCAAGACCACTGATACGGATCATGCGCGGCTGGTTGCGATCTTTCGCGGACCCATCCGTCCGCATTGCACAAGCCCGACCTCATCGCCCATCTCGAAGCCCTGCTTGCGGAAAAGGTGTCCGCGATCCAGGCCGAGATCGCTTCTACGCTCAACGCCCGTAACAGCGACACCAAGAGCAGCGCCGGAGATAAGCACGAGGTGGGCCGCGCGATGATCCAACAAGAACTGGATCACCAAGAGGCGCAATTAGCGAAGTTGCATGCCTTGCGGCAAGAACTGGCGCGCGTGCCGCTGGACCGGGTCTATGATCATGTGGCCTTCGGGGGTCTTGTCACCACCGATCAAGGGAGCTACTTCGTTGCCATCGGTCTAGGGCAGGTGGAGGTGAACGGTGAGCATTGTTTCGCTGTATCACTGGCGTCACCGATCGGACAGGCATTGAAGGATATGCAAGTTGGCAATGTGGTGAGCTTCAACGGTCGATCGCTATTGCTGAAGTCCATCGCATAAGCCACATCAGTTCCTTTGCGGGGTGAACGATCCATTGCCCAGGGCTTCGGTGGTGGCCGTGCAGAGCAGCGCCACACATACCATGTCAAAGGCGGGGCAAGCGAGCATACACCTGCTCACTGGCCTCGGAGTGGAAGGCGATGCCCACGCAGGTGTCACGGTAAAGCACCGTTCGCGTGTTCGACAGGACCCCACGCAACCGAACCTGCGGCAGGTGCATTTGATGCACGCGGAACTGCACGACGAACTGCGTGCGAGGGGTTTCGATCTCGTGCCGGGGCAGATGGGCGAGAACATCACCACGGGCGGCATCGACCTGCTCGCCTTGCCGAAAGGAACGTTGCTGCGCATTGGTACCGAAGCCATTGTGGAAGTCACGGGGTTGCGCAACCCTTGTACGCAGCTGGACGGGCTCTATCCCGGCTTGATGAACGCAGTGCTCGATCGCGATGCGGATGGAAACCTGATCCGCAAGTCGGGGATCATGGGGATCGTGATCGCTGGTGGCGAGGTACACCCCGGCGATACGATCAAGGTGCGATTTCCGAAGCCGCCCTACGAGAAGTTGGAGCGGGTGTAGGGGGGACTATCCCTTCAACGCCTCCGCGCCACCAACGATCTCCAGGATCTCGTTGGTGATGGCCGCTTGGCGCGCCTTGTTGTAGGAGAGTTTCAACTCCTTCAACAGGCTGTCGGCATTGTCGGTGGCCTTGTGCATGGCCGTCATACGGGCGCCATGCTCCGAGGCATTGCTGTCGAGCAGTGCCTTGTAAAGCTGTATCCGCAGGCTCTTCGGGATGATCTCCTGCACGATCGTGGCGCGATCCGGTTCCATGATGTAGTCGGCTTTGTAAGCCTTTCCATCCGTTTTCGGTTCCGTCTTACCCGGCACTTCTTGGGCTGGCGCCATAGGCAGTACCGGCAGGTATTGCTCTTCGGTGAGCACTTGCGCTGCTGCGTTCTTGAACTTGTTGTACACCAGCGTCACCTGGTCGTAGGTGCCGTTGGCGAAGAGTTGCATGATCAGCTCGGCCTTGGGCGCCACCTTGTCGTAGCTGAGGCCGTCGTAGAGACTCGCACCATCCGTAGGCAGGTCGGGGCTGAAGTGCTTGGTACGGCGGTAAGCGTCCATGGCCTTCTTGCCCAGCGGGAGCACATGCACGGTGCGCCCTTTCGACTCGTGCTCGATGACCAGTTTGCGGATGCTGCGGAATACCTGCGAGTTGAAGGCGCCGGCCAAGCCGCGGTTGCTGACGATGGCCACCAGCAGAACGTTCTTCACATCGCGCTGCGCACTGTACGTGCCCTCGTTGCCGTCGAGGCTCGCGCTAACGTTGCTGAGGATGCGCTGCAACTTCTCGGCATACGGGCGCATGCGGATGATCGCGTCCTGCGCACGGCGCAGTTTCGCGGCGCTCACCATTTTCATGGCGGCCGTGATCTGCTTGGTGCTGTTCACCGAGACGATCCGGAGGCGGACTTCCTTGAGGTTGGCCATCGCGCTGCGTGATGCGGCTTAGTTGTCCAGGCTCTTCACCAGGTCGGCCGCCACTTTCTCCAGCGTGCCGGTGATCTGGTCGTTGTAATCGCCCTTCTTCAGTCCCGCCAATACATCGCTGTGCTTGTTGCGCAGCATGGTGATGAATTCGGCTTCGAACTGCTTCACGTTCTTCGTCGGGATCTTTGTCAGCAGGCCCTTGGTGCCGCAGTAGATGATCGCGATCTGCTCTTCCACGCGCATGGGGCTGTTCTGCCCTTGCTTCAGGATCTCCACGTTGCGTGCGCCCTTGTCGAGCACCGCTTTCGTGGTGGCGTCCAGGTCGCTACCGAACTTGCTGAAGGCTTCCAGTTCGCGGTACTGTGCTTGGTCGAGCTTCAGTGTACCGGCCACCTTCTTCATGCTCTTGATCTGCGCGTTACCACCCACGCGGCTCACGCTGATACCCACGTTGATCGCAGGGCGAACACCGCTGAGGAAGAGGTTGCTTTCCAAGAAGATCTGACCATCGGTGATCGAGATCACGTTCGTGGGGATGTAAGCGGATACGTCACCGGCTTGCGTCTCGATGATCGGCAAAGCGGTAAGACTTCCGCCGCCCTTCACCTTGCTTTTCAGCGAGGCGGGCAGATCGTTCATCTGGCTCGCGATGGTGTTGTCCTCGGTGATCTTGGCGGCACGTTCCAACAGACGGCTGTGCAGGTAGAACACGTCACCAGGGTATGCTTCGCGTCCTGGTGGGCGGCGCAGCAGCAACGATACCTCGCGGTAAGCCACGGCTTGCTTCGACAAGTCATCATAGATGATCAGCGCCGGGCGACCGGTATCGCGGAAGAACTCCCCGATGGCGGCACCTGTGAAGGGTGCATAGAACTGCATGGGTGCGGGATCGCTGGCCGTGCTGGCCACTACCACGGTGTAGGCCATGGCGCCGTTCTCTTCCAACGTCTTCACCGTACCTGCTACGGTGCTGCCCTTCTGGCCAATGGCCACATAGATGCAGAACACCGGTTGGCCGGCTTCATGGAACTCCTTCTGGTTGATGATGGTGTCGATAGCCACCGTGCTCTTGCCGGTCTGGCGGTCACCGATGATCAGTTCGCGCTGACCACGACCGATGGGGATCATCGAGTCGATGGCCTTGATGCCTGTTTGCAGTGGCTCTTTCACCGGTTGGCGGAAGATGACTCCGGGAGCCTTTCGCTCCAACGGCATTTCGAAGGTCTCACCCGTGATCGGGCCTTTGCCGTCGATGGGTTCGCCGAGCGTATTCACCACGCGGCCCACCATGCCTTCGCCAACATTGATGCTTGCGATGCGCTTAGTGCGTTTCACGGTGTCGCCTTCCTTGATACCCACGCTGGGACCGAGCAACACCGCACCCACGTTGTCCTCTTCAAGGTTCAACACGATGGCGCGCAGGCCGCTGGTGAACTCGATGAGTTCACCGCTCTGCACACCCTTCAATCCGTAGATGCGTGCGATACCGTCACCCACTTGGAGAACGGTTCCGACTTCTTCCAGCTCGGCTTCAGTGCGGAAGCCGGCGAGTTCTTGTTTGAGGATCGCCGATACTTCGGCGGGTTTCA
>JBDTSG010000097.1:0-12669 GCA_039931265.1 Flavobacteriales bacterium | reverse complement strand
CCGCGTTGAACTACCTCGGATCGGACAGCACCGATTACCAGGACTACTACACCCTGCAGAACTTCAAGACGACCAACCCATGGGACAACCTCGTGAAGGTCTGCGATGAGTTGAACAACACGCCGTTGGCGCAGTTGGAGGATTCGGTGGGCAAGTACATGAACACCGACCGTGTGCTATGGACCCTTGCTGCGGAAGTCGCTTTCGCTGATGACGATAGCTACATACACAAGGGCAAGAACGATTACAGCCTCTACTACGAGCCCGAGAGCGGCTGGCTGACAACACACGAGATCGATGGCAACAGTGTGCTGACCACATCGAACCTGAACTGGAGCGCTTTCTACCATGAAACCGACGCGAACTATCCGTTGATGCACCGCCTCTTCGCGGTGCCCGCGCTGCGCCAGCGTTACCTCGCCCACTTGCGCACCATGATCACCGATTGCATGGATCCCACGGTCGTTGGCGACCTGCTCGACAGCTACATGGCGATGGTGGACACCATCGTGCTGAACGATCCGAAGAAACTGATGACCTACGCGCAGTTCACTGCCGGTGTGACCGGTCTGGAGAACAACGTGACCACCCGCCGCAACAACCTGCTCGCCAATCCGGAGGTCGCGCAGCAAGCGCCCGTGATCACCAACGTTGAACACGATGTGAACGACGGCTTGAACGCCTCACCGGCCGACGGCGAAGCGGTGGATGTGCGCGCAACCGTCACCAGTTCGAACGGCATCTCCGGTGTAACGCTTTACTGGAGCAACCGCCAGACGGGGATCTTCAGCAAGGTGGCCATGTTGGATGATGGCGCGCACAACGATGGCGCCAGCGGCGATGGTGTTTACGGCGGGCAGATCCCCGCGCAAAGCGGTGGCACCTTGGTGCGTTACTACGTGCAAGCCGCCGGGAACAACACCGCCAAGAGCGTGCGCTATGCGCCACCCGGTGCCGAACACGATGTGTTCTTTTACCAGCACAAATTCGTACCGGCGCCTACCACGGGTGTGGTGATCAACGAGGTGATGGCCGACAACGTCAGCACGGCGATGGATGAGAACGCGCAGTACGAGGATTGGATCGAACTGCACAACAACACCGGCCAATCCGTGCAGCTCGGCCTCTGGTTCATCAGCGACTCCCCGTTCGAACCGTACAAGTGGCGCATGCCCGTCGGCACGCAGATCCCAGCCAACGGCTACTTGATCATCTGGTGCGATGAGGACGAAGGCCAAGGCGATCTGCACACCAACTACAAGCTGAGCAACGGTGGCGAGCGGATACTCCTCTTCAACCCCGACAGCTTGTTGGTGGATGAAACCACCTTCGGCGACCTCGACCCCGACGAAGGTTGGGCCCGCATACCTAACGGCACCGGGCCATTCCAGCAGCAGTGGCCAACGTTCGCCGCACACAATGGGTTCGTAGGCGTTGAAGAAGCCACTGAAGCCAGCGGCCTATCCTTCTACCCGAACCCTGCCGACCACTCGGTGGTGCTTGTGACCGAAGATCAAGAGAACGTTCAAGTGCTGGATGCAACTGCGCGACAAGTCTGGAGCGGAACCGTCAACGGCCAACGAACCATTTCCACCGGTACATGGGCCGAAGGCACATACATGGTGCGCATCGGTGACCGCGCGCAACAACTGGTGATCCTGCACTGATCCGCACAGCAGTTGCAGCGCCCGTTACCTGTCCGGTGGCGGGCGCTACTATTTTCGGGCACAGCAGCATCGCCATGTCAGCGAAACTCGAGGCCTCGAAGAAGGACGGTGCGCACGCCTTGCTCGCACGCATTGCGGGCAACTGGCAAGGCACCAGCAAACTGTGGTTCGAGCCGGACCAGCTGGCTGAAGAGACAACGATCAACGGCTCCTTGCGGCTGGTACTCGACGGCATGCACCTGCTGCACGAATACTCCGGCAGCACCATGGGCAAGCCCCAGACAGGTTTCGCGATCCACTCCTACTCCCTTGGTGAAGCCCGGTGGCAAACCGCTTGGCTCGACAGTTTCCACAACGGCACACGGATCATGTTCAGCGAGAGCAGCGCCAATGCCGACCCTGGCCGACCGAACTTCCTGGGCCATTATCCGGCCCCACCCGATCCCGACTGGGGTTGGCGCACGACCCTTGAACTGCTCGCCGAGGATCGCTTGGTGATCACACAATACAACGTAGCGCCGAACGGCACCGAAGCCAAGGCCGTGGAGATCGACTATCGCCGGGTGTAGGGCGGCCGCTTGGTTGCAATGCACATGCAACGGCTTGCAACCGGGGCACCGGTGATCGCAGGGCTTTCAAGCGCGCATCTATTATTGCCACATGGCCGCTGCCGCACCCGATGCCCTGGATGCGCTGCCCACCGGTTGGTGGCGCTACGTGCCCGCGCTCGATAGCCTGCGCAAGTACAGCGCAAAGGCTGCCCGCGCCGACATGTTGGCCGGTTTGTCGGTGGCTACCGTAGCCGTGCCGCAAGCCATGGCATACGCGCTGGTGGCCGGTGTGCCGCCCGAGTATGGCTTGTACACGGCGATCGTGATGACCGCGATCGGGGCCTTCTTCGCCAGCAGCCGTCAGTTGATCAATGGCCCAACGAACGCGATCTCCATTGCGGTGCTTTCATCGTTGGCACCCATTGCCCTTGCCGAAGACAAGATCGCGGCCGTGATCCTGCTCGCGTTGATGATCGGCTGCATACAACTGTGCATCGCACTTTTCCGGCTCGGCGATCTAACGCGCTACATCTCCCATTCGGTGATCGTCGGTTTCACGGCGGGAGCGTCGATCCTCTTGGTGCTCGACCAGACGAAGAACTTGCTCGGTAAACAAAACGTGGGCGATATGCACGATCACTTCCTCACACGTTTCTGGCGCAGCCTTACCGAGGGCGGCGACGTTCACTCGGGAACGTTCATGGTCGGGCTCGCTTCCATGGCGTTGGTCTTCCTCCTGCGTTGGGCCAAGCGGCGTGTGGGGTGGAAACTCTTCCCCGAACTGTTGTTCACCGTTATCGTGATCTCCGGTGTTACGTGGTGGATGGGCATCGACGGCCTGAGAGTCGTTGGCACCATACCCGCAAAGCTCCCATCGTTCGGTGTGCCCAAAGCCGACTATAGCATGCTCCGCGAAATGGCGCCTTCGGCCCTTGCGATCGCCACGTTGGGCTTGCTCGAAGCCATCGCGATGGCCAAAAGCATCGCGGCACAGAAACGCCAACGGCTCGACCTGAACCAAGTCTGCTTGAGCGAAGGCTTCGCGAACGTTGGCGGCGGCTTTTTCCACTGCATACCGGGATCCGGATCGCTAACGCGCAGCGCCATCAATGTGCAGGCCGGTGCCTTGACACAATGGGCCGGGATGTTCTCGGCAGGAGCCGTGGCCGTGATCGTCGTCCTCTTCGCCCCGTACGCGCAGTTCATCCCGAAAGCCTGTCTCGCCGGCATACTCATCGTTACCGCCATCGGCATGATCGACCCGAAGGCCTTGCGCTACCACATGAAGGCCAGCCAGTTCGATGCAGGCATTGTTCTGGCAACGGCCATCGCCGCCGTGGCGATCTCTGTGGAGTTCTGCGTCTTGATCGGTGTGTTCCTCTCCTTCCTGTTGGCCGTGCCTCGCGCCGGGCGCATGCTGCTCACGGAGTTCACCATCACCAAGGAGCGCGTGATCGCCGAACGCATGCCTGATGATCCGACCTGTTCGCGCATCCTCATGTTCGGTCTGGAAGGCGAGATGTTCTTCGGAAGCACGACCAAGTTGGAAGAGCACTTCGCCACCATCGAAGCCCGCTTGGCGGATGGCGCCAAGGTGTTGGTGTTACGCCTGAAACGTGTACGCAGTCCGGATGCCGTGTGCATGCACCTGCTGAACGATTTCGTGGAGCGCATTGAAGCACGCGGGGTTGATGTGATCATCTGCGGTGTACGCGATGAATTGTACGCGGCCATGCAGCGCACGGACTTTAACATGGAAGCGAGCGAAGTGTACCGCGAACAGAAGGTCCGTTTCAGCAGCACCATGATGGCCGTGAAGCGCGCCTACGAACTGCTCGGAGATGACCTTTGTGCGACTTGTCCGAAGCGGAACGGTGTGCAGGGCGAGGGATTGTATTTCATGGTGTAGGGTTGAATACCTCACCCCCGGCCCCTCTCCCATGGAGAGGGGTGACCGGACCGATTTTGGCGCCCGTGCGAAGGTCCCCTCCTCGGAGGGGGATTGGGTGAATTAGGTCCATTGTCAAAAGAACCGCTCTGCTTCCGGAATACCCACCTGTATGTTCGCTCCATGGACTTCGTAATGCAGCAACGCGCCAAATCGTTGCTCGACTTGCAAAGACCTCAACAAGCGTTGAGGCTTCTGGCCGAAATGCTGGCGAAGGATCCCGAGGACCATTATGCACATTATCTCACAGGCTACGCGCACCTCAGCCTTCACAACCTCGCGCAGGCGCTGGCATCTGCTGAGCGGGCCGTGGGTCTATCCCCCGAGCGTGCGGCGTATCTGATCCTGCTGGCAAACCTCAGCTCGCTCAATGGCGAACATGACCGTGGCCTGTCGATCATTGACGATGCACTGCGGAACTCTCCAGAAGACAGTACAGCTTTCGCTACCATGGGGGCTATCCATTTGCGATCGAACCGGTTTGAACAAGCCGAAACCGCATTGAGCAGGGCGATCGAATTGGATCCAGGCAACCTGATCGCGCTGCAACTCGGTTCGGTAAGCGCGGATGCGGTGCGCGAAGGGCGGAAGGCAGGAGAAAGGATCGCGGATGCGCTCAGACAAGATGCAGGGAACGCGAGGTCCCTGGCTTCGTTGGCCTGGCACAACTTCCTCATCGGCGGACCGGGCGACCACAAGGCCGCCTTCCGGCATGCTTTAGCGCAAGATCCATTTGATGCTTTGGCACGAACAGGTCTTCTGCTGAACCTTTCTTGGTTTCCTCGCTACCAAGCATTCGCGCAGCGCATGACCTTAAGAGCTCTGCATCGAGGGCTCACTTGGGACATGGCTATCAGGATCTCTTTCCTTCTGCTGTTCATCCTTATGACCTACTTCTGGATCGAATCCGGGTTCAGACGTGACATTGGGCTTGTGGGTCTTGTCATAGCGTTCATTTTCCCGAATATTCCGTTGGTCGCCCTGCCGGCACTTCTCCAGACCCCTGTCCTATTTTCAGAGAAAAGGCGAACCCTGCTTTCGCGCATGGGGCGTTTTCGGTTGGCCCTGTCCATCGTCTTCTACCTATCCGCGATCATCTCCTTTGGTATTGGTTTGATGCTCACACCACCACAGGTTCTTATCTCTATGGTGCTGCTCGTCTCCGGGCTGTTGACCACCTCCTTCAATCCTGAAAAGCTCAAGCCCGCATCAATACTCCCCATTTCTATGATGGTGATCGGTGGCATCGCATTGATCGCCGCGGTGATCCCTCCTTTTTCAGAAGGATGGGATTTAGCTGGTGTGTTCGGGCTTGTGCTGCTCATGAGCGGTTTCATGCTCGTCATCGAACATCGGGATCGATAACGACCGCACTCCCGGGCCGTTAAAGTCTGCTTGCATCCAAAGCCTGCTCGATCGACAAGCCCCAACTTTGCACCCATGGACATCAACGACCTGCTCCAGAATCTGCGTGAGGCACTGGAGATCACGCCCGATAACGACAAGTTGCGTGGGCATTTGGCACAAACACTCCTTACCGCGGGCAAGGCCGAAGAGGCGGCCACCGAATACAAGCGCGTGATCGAGACTTCACCGCGCGACGCGAAGAGCAAATTGGGACTGGCGAAGGCGTACGCTGCCATGCAACAATGGAGCGCCGCCATCGTGATCCTGGAGGATCTGCACAAGCAAGGTCCAGCGGAACATGATGTGCACCTGCTTTACAGTCGCGTGCTGTTGCAGGAAGGCAGTTTCGGCAAGGCGATGGACATCTACGAAGAGCTGCTGAAGCGCTGGCCCGATCGCCCGGATGCGGAACTGGACGAGCACTTCCGGGTCACCGGCCAAGGACCGGAGCAGGATGACGATGACGAGTACGAAGAAGACGATGGCCCTCCGGGCGATCTGCGCGCGAGCGATCTGATCGTTAAAACGAACGTGTCCTTCAGCGATGTCGGTGGAATGCAAGGCGTGAAGGACGAGATCGCCATGAAGATCATCCAACCGCTGCTGCATCCCGATCTGTACAAAGCGTACGGCAAGAAGATCGGTGGTGGCATTTTGCTCTATGGCCCTCCGGGCTGTGGCAAAACCCATATGGCACGTGCGACGGCTGGCGAGATCAAAGCGACGTTCATCAGCATCGGCATCAGCGACATACTGGATGCATGGCTGGGCAAGAGCGAACGCAACATGCACCGCGTGTTCGAGGTGGCGCGCAAGAACGCACCATGCGTCGTCTTCATCGACGAGATCGATGCGCTGGGTGCGAACCGCAGCCAGATGCGCAACAGCGCCGGCAGCCATGTGATCAACCAGTTCCTCACGGAAATGGACGGCATCGACTCCGACAACGAAGGGTTGCTGATCATCGGAGCCACCAACATGCCGTGGCACATCGACCCTGCGTTCCGCCGCCCGGGCCGGTTCGACCGGACCATCTTCGTTCCGCCACCTGATGTGGAGGGCCGCGAGAGCATCCTCGGCATACTGCTCAAAAGCAAACCGACCAAGGATGTGGACCTGCGCGCCATCGCGAAGAAGACCGAGCACTTCAGCGGTGCCGATCTGAAAGCGGTGATCGACATCACCATCGAGGACAAACTCCGTTCGGCCATGAAGACCGGCGTACCGGAACCCATGACCACCAAGGACCTGCTGAAAGGCGCAAGCATGCACAAGGCCACCACGCGCGAGTGGTTCATCACCGCGAAGAACTACGCCCTGTACGCCAACGAAAGCGGCTTGTACGACGAGATCCTGAAGTACACGAAGTAGTATGCAGCACGAACGCTACATGCGCGCTGCGCTGTTGTACAACCAGCACCGCTTCGCCGATGCCGAACGCGAATTGCGCGATCTGCTGAGCGGTGAACCCGACCAACCTGATGCGTTGCGCCTGCTCGGCGAAACCTTCCTCGCGCAGGACCGCATCGACGATGCGCGGCGCACTGCACAACAAGTGCTGGGGCTGGCCCCGCACAATGCCGATGTACACGGCCTGCTCGCGCGTATTGAACTGCTGGACGACAACCCCGCGCTGGCTGAGAAGCATGCGTTGGAAGCCGTGCAACTGGAGCCGGGTGAGAGCAGCCACCACGGCACGTTGGCCTTCGTGCTGTTGCGCCGCATCGAGCACCTGCGCGCGTTGGAAGCCACCGATCGCGGCTTGGCGATAGACCCGGAGGACCTGCGCTGTTTGAACATGCGCACCGAGGCTTTGGCGCGACTTGGCCGGAAGGAAGAAGCCGACCGCACCATTGATAAGAGCCTTGAACTCGACCCGGAGAACCCTTACACGCACAGTAACACCGGCTGGGCCGTTCTGCGTCGTGGCGATCACCGCAAGGCGATGGAGCACTTCCGCGAAGCGCTGCGCCGCGATCCCATGAACGACCATGCCAAGGCCGGCATGGTGGAAGCACTGAAGGCGCGCTATTGGGTCTATCGTCTTTGGCTGCGCTACAGTTTCTGGGTGAGCAACCTGAAGGGCAACGTGCAACTGTTCCTGATCATCGGGCTGTACGTGGCCAACCAGGTGCTTCGCGGCTTGGCAACACAATACCCGGGCGTGGCCCCCTTGATCTACCCATTGCTCATTGCATATGCTGTGTTCGCGATCAGCACGTGGATCCTGGTACCGATCAGCAACCTCTTTCTGCGCTTCAACAAGTACGGGCGGTATGCTTTGGATCGGGAGGAAACCCTGAGCAGCACGTGGACCGGTATCTCGTTACTTGTTTCGGTGCTCGGGTTCATCGGCTTCTTGGTTACCGGCCTTCCGGGGCTTTTGGCCTTGGGCGTCCTTGGGTTCGTGATGATGATCCCCTTGGCCAGCATGCTGGGTGGCCGGAAAAAGGGTCGCGCCGTGCTGAAGGCGGCCACGGTATTCCTGGCGGTCGTAGGCATTCTGGCTGTGGCCGTGACTTTCCGCACCGGCGAGTTGGTGAACGCCTTGTCCAACGTGTTCCTCGTCGGCCTATTGCTGTATCAGTTCGGGGCGAACTTCGTGCGGATGCGGAACTGAACAAGCTTCAAGTGTCAAGGCTCAAGTGTCAAGGTTGGAGTATGTGATGGGCTCTTGAAGCTTGTGGCTTGGAGCCTGTAGCTTGAAGCTGTCTCTCCGCCGCTCTTCCCCCCGTCCCGACCGCTCCTCATCCTGTCACATAGTTGCCCTTGCTGGCAAGGGTGGTCGGCTACATTTGGCCACCTTCAAGGAAACCCGATGCTGCGATCGATACTCCGTGTACTGGCTCTTGCGGCCGTGATGCTGCCGTTCACCTCGTTCGCCCAACCACAGGCAACGATCCGTGGTTTCGTCTACGATGCCGCCAATGGCGAGCCCATCATGTTCACCACGGTGATGCTGAAGGGCACTAACCTCGGAGCGCAGACCGATGAGAACGGCTACTTCTCCATCAACCGCGTGCCGGCCGGTGACCATACCGTGTTCGTGAAGCAGTTGGGCTTCGACAGCCTTGAGAAAGCCGTGACGGTGCGAGGTGGACAGATCCTTACGGAGAAGCTTTACCTGCCGAAAGTCTCCAAGGAATTGACCGAGTACCGCGTGCGTGGTAAGAAGGCGGAAGCCCAGAACAACGTGCGCATGGGCTTGGTGCAGCTGACCCCGAAACAGATCGAACGTTTGCCAGCGATAGGCGGCGAAGCGGATCTGGCGCAGTACATACAGGTTGTGCCGGGCGTGATCTTCACCGGCGACCAAGGCGGGCAACTGTACGTGCGCGGCGGCAGCCCTATCCAGAACAAGGTGCTCATGGACGGCATGGTGCTGTACAACCCCTTCCACAGCATCGGCCTGTTCAGCGTGTTCGACAACGACATTATCCGCAATGCCGACATCATGACGGCGGGTTTCGGTGCCGAGCATGGCGGCCGCATCAGCAGTGTAATGGACATCACCACCCGCGATGGCAACAAGACGCGCATGAGCGGCCGTGTGGGCGTGGGAACTTTCGCGGCCAAGGCGCTGCTGGAGGGCCCGATGAAAAAGCAGAAAGTGGACGGCGGTGGCAGCAGCAGCTACCTGCTCAACTTCAGGCACAGCTACTTGAACGAGAGCAGCAAAACGCTCTACCAATTCGTTGATACCGCCGGCCTGCCCTTCAGTTTCACCGATGTGTACGGCAAGCTGAGCTTCAACGGCGGCAACGGCAGCAAGATCAACCTGTTCGGCTTCAACTTCAGCGATGCCGTGGACTACAAGCAGGTGAGCGACCTGAACTGGAACAACTACGGCGGCGGCGCCAACTTCGTGCTGGTTCCCAGCGGCAGCGCGGTGCTCATCGACGGCATCTTCGCCTTCAGCAAGTACGGGATCGAACTGGCGGAGGCGGGCTTGGACCCACGTCGCAGTGCCATCAGCAATTTCAACGGCGGCCTCAACTTCAAGTACTTCGTCGGTGAGAACGAGATCAAGTACGGCATCGAAGTGCTGGGCTTCAAAACGGACTTCAGTTTCTTCAACAGCATCGGCAACAAGTTCCAGCAGAGCGAAAGCACGAGCGAGCTCGCGGCTTTCCTCAACTACAAGGTGAAGCTGAAAAAGCTGGTGATCGACCCGGGGATCCACCTGCACTACTACGCGAGCCTCAACGTCTTCAATCCGGAGCCGCGGCTGGCCGTGAAGTGGAACGTAACCGACAACTTCCGCGTGAAGGCGGCGGCCGGCCGTTACAGCCAGAACCTGGTAGCCGCCAACAGCGACCGCGACGTGGTGAACCTGTTCTACGGCTTCCTGAGCAGCCCGGACGAGTTGCCCAGCACCCTTACAACGGAAAACGGCGAAGTGCGCGAGATCAAGGATCCTCTGCAGCGTGCTAACCACTACGTGGCCGGGTTCGAGATCGACCTCACACCCGAGCTGGAAATGAACGTTGAAGGCTACCTGAAGGACTTCCGCCAAGTGACCAACCTGAACCGGAACAAGATCTACGACGATACCCCTGAGTTCGCGGACAAGCCCGATGAACTGAAGAAGGACTTCATCGTTGAAACCGGAAAGGCGTACGGTGGGGATATCCTGCTGAAGTACGAGAAGAAGAACACCTTCATCTGGGCGGTCTATTCCCTAACGTTCGTGGACCGTTTCGATGGCACCAACAAGTACAACCCCGTTTGGGACCGCCGGCACAACGTGAACCTTGTGGTGAGCCAAGCCTTCGGCCGTTTCGACGCGTGGAAAGTGAACGTGCGCTGGAACTACGGCAGCGGGTTCCCCTTCACCAAGACACAGGGCTTCGGCGAAGAGCTGACCTTCGATGATGGTATCGGCACGGACTACACCACCAGCAACGGCGAACTGCACACCTTTCTCAGCGACCTGAACCAAGGCCGCCTGCCGCAGTACCACCGTTTGGACATCGGCGTTACCAAGACCTGGCGCCTGGACGAGCACCAACGGGTGGAACTGGACATAAGCGTAACCAACGCCTACGATCGCCAGAACATCTTCTACTACGACCGGGTTGCCAACAAGCGCGTGGACCAGTTGCCGTTGCTGCCCAGCGCGGGGTTGAGCTATAGCTTCTGAGTTGGTGGTGAATGGTGGTTGGTGAATGGTGGTTGGTGAATGGTGGTTGGTGAATAGCGAATGGCGAATGGCTCTGCAGCCCGCCCAACTATCAACCAACAACTAACAACGGCTGCTTCTCTGCCCGCGCTGCCTTACATTTACGCCCCGTGATCGCGTCCGCCGTGCGGCGGACCTCTCACCCAGCGATGACGGGATCCACCAAGTACATTTTCGTTACCGGCGGTGTTACCTCTTCCCTCGGGAAGGGCATCATCAGCGCCAGCCTTGCCAAGTTGTTGCAAGCGCGTGGCTTCTCGGTCACGATACAGAAGCTGGATCCCTACATCAATGTCGACCCCGGCACGCTGAACCCCTACGAGCATGGCGAGTGCTATGTGACCGAGGACGGTGCCGAGACCGATCTGGACCTCGGGCATTACGAGCGCTTCCTCGGCACGCCCACCAGCAAGGCGAACAACGTTACCACGGGCCGCATTTACCAGAGCGTTATCGGCAAGGAGCGGCGCGGCAAGTACCTCGGCAAAACGGTGCAGGTGATCCCGCACATCACCGACGAGATCAAGGAGCATGTGAAGGCCCTTGGCCGCAAGCACATCTACAACTTCGTGATCACCGAAGTGGGTGGCACCGTGGGCGATATCGAGAGCCTGCCGTACATCGAGAGCATCCGCCAGTTGAAGTGGGAACTCGGACACGATGCCTTGTGCATCCACCTCACCCTCCTGCCCTTCCTCAACACCACCGGCGAACTGAAGACCAAGCCCACGCAGCACAGCGTGAAGGAGCTGCTGAGCCTGGGCGTACAGCCCGACATATTGGTGTGCCGCACCGAGCACCATATGGGCAAGGGCATGAAGGAGAAGATCGCCCTGTTCTGCAACGTGGCACCCGACGCCGTTATAGAAAGTGCTGACGCCAGCACCATCTACGACGTGCCGATGCTGATGCAGCAGGAGGGATTGGATACCGTGGTGCTGGCGAAGCTCGGCATCACCGATGCGCCGCCCGCCGACCTTACGCAATGGACCGCTTTCCTGCACCGCTACAAGAACCCGAAGCACACGGTGTGCATCGGCTTGGTGGGCAAGTACGTGGAGCTGAAGGATGCCTACAAGAGCATCAAGGAAGCGTTGGAGCATGCCGGTGCGGAGAACGAGGCCCGGGTGGACATCCGCTGGGTACACAGCGAGCGCCTCACCGCCGAGAACGTGGCCGGGGAGTTGAAGGGTTTGACCGGCATCCTCGTGGCGCCGGGCTTCGGAAGTCGTGGCATTGAAGGCAAGATCGAAGCGATCCGTTATGCCCGCGAGCAGAAGATCCCCTTCTTGGGCATCTGCTTGGGCATGCAATGCGCCGTGATCGAATTCGGGCGCAACGTGCTGGGGTTCGCCGATGCCAACAGCACGGAGATGCAGCCCGAAACCGGCCATCCGGTGATCGCCATGATGGAGGAACAGAAGAAGATCACGGACAAGGGCGGCACCATGCGTTTGGGTGCTTACCCCTGCACGGTTAGCGAAGGCACGAAGGCGTTCGATGTTTACCGTCGTGCCGACATTACCGAGCGCCACAGGCACCGCTACGAGTTCAACAACGTCTTTCTGGCCGACTACGAGAATGCCGGCATGCTGCCCAGCGGGATCAACCCCAAGAGCGGCTTGGTGGAGATCGTGGAACTGAAGGACCACCCTTGGTTCGTGGGCGTGCAATTCCACCCGGAATACAAAAGCACGGTAACGCAGCCGCACCCGCTCTTCATCCGCTTCGTGAAAGCCAGCATGGACGCGGCTTTCGCCGAAGTGAGCGCGAGCAAGCCGAAGGCCAAGCAAACGGTTTGAAATTCTGGCCTCAGGCTTCAGGCCACAGGCCACAAGCTTTAATGCAGTAACCACGCTTGAGCCGCAGGCTTCAGGCCACAGGCCACAAGCTTTAATGCAGTAACCACGCTTG
>JBDTSG010000096.1:0-55317 GCA_039931265.1 Flavobacteriales bacterium | reverse complement strand
AGCCCTCCAAGTTCCCATGCTCCGGAGGAATGACCCGATGATCCCACGATCGCGCTTCCGGTGGGGATGTTCGGCCCCACCCATCAGTGCCGCACGTGCAGGGGTGAACAGTGGATCGTACCCCGACCCTGGCGGTGTAACATACTGCCAGCCTGCGTTTGCGGACGGTGCCACCCCGGACCACGGCCCGCATGCCGTTCGGGGCAGGGTAGTTGGCACCTATGCCTTTAACCAAACACCAATGATCATGAGAACCCTATTGTCGTCAATACTGCTTGCGGCCACGGTAGGTGCCGCAGCGCAGGAACTGCGCATCTCCGGCGGTTACAACGGCAGCAATATCAGCGAAGCCGGAAAAGAGAAATGGGTGGGCAAGGCCGGTTACCAGTTCGGCGCGGACCTGCTCTTGGGCAGTCGCTGGTTCGTGAAGGGAGGCGCGCACTTCATGGTGCGTAACATCAGCTACAGCGTGGCCACCATCGACGACCAAGGGAATCCCACGGAGAACGTGAACGAGTTCCGCTACACGAGTCAATTCCTGCGCGTGCCCATACACGGAGGGTTCCGGTTCATCGATCCAAAAGATGAGCCCGTCGTGAACGCGTACATCATGGCTGGCCCTACGGCCCAGTTCAGGCTCAATACCAAATTCGAGGAGGATGCGGTGCATGTGGACACCAATCCCGCGCACTGGTATATCGGTGCGGGTGCGGGCTTGCAGTTCGGCCCCGTGTTCATCGAGGGCGGCTACGATGTGGCTCTTACCAATGAGTTCAAAGGCGTCAACACGTTCAACACCAATCCCAAGGTGAACCAGATCTATGCGCTTATCGGCGTGCGCCTGAAATTGGCACAGGATTGACCCACTCGCGCTTCGCCAGCCCATCAGCTGGCAGAAGCATCAAGAAGAAGCCCCGGTGACGTGCCGGGGCTTTTTCATGTTCAGTGCACTGCACTATCAGCGCAGCTTCTGCACCTTCCAACCGTGCCGTTCTTCGGCAATGCGCATGGCGTGCTTGAAGGCGGCGTGGGTGCGGAGGAAGTCATACCGTTCCTCGGCCACTTTATCGGCGTATTGGGGCAGGCCGATCAGTTCGCTGAGGATGGGGCGGCACTTGGTGCTGGCCAGGTTGTAGAGCAGCTTTACGTAATCCACGCTTACCACCATGTCCGTACCGTGCTCTTCGGCCCACTTCTCGGCGCTGGGATCGTTGAGCACGGCTTGGCACATGAGTGCGTTGAGGAGGAGCCGGGCTTTTGGCAGGAAGGCGTACTTAATGCTCCCCTTGTCCAGGATCTCCTTGGTGATGCGGCCGAGGCGCTCCTGGATCTTGTAGCACAGCACGATGCGGCGCGAGTCGGCGTTTAGGCGGCCGGCGGCGAACATCATGTCGTAGATCTTGTCGTCCTCGAAGGCGGTGCGCATGCTGCGCATCTTATCGATCTCGCCCTCGCTTGCCAAGAACGTCTGCGCCAACTTGAGCAGGCCGATGGCGCGGCTTTCAACAATGCCCAGCTCTTCCAGTTCCTCTGCACTGTGGCCCTCGAAACTGCGCTCCTGCCGTTCGTAGTAGATGCCCAGTTTGCGGAAGGCGTCCTGCAGTTGCAACTGGATCATGTCGTTGGCCCGCAGGTTCCAAGGTTGGATCGGGGTTTGGCGGTTGTTGTTGATCGTTACGCTCACAACGAATTCGTCAGGGGCCTCGCTGACCACCTTGGCCATCACATGGATGTGCTTCAGGCGGTTCTTGATGCGTTGGATGTCCTTGTGATCCTCGTGCTTTTCCAGAAAGCGGCCGATGGTGGTAACGGTCTGTGCACCGTTGAGCAGGCGGGGTTCAAGGATCTCGCTGACACCTCCGGCATTGTGCGTGAACCGCTCGCAGCTGAAGGTGACACCGTTGTGATCGAAGAGGAAGCGGCTCTCATCCTGACTGCCATCGATGAGCATGTCCTTGAAGGCCTTTTCCATGGCGCGGTTGGCTGGGCTGTTCTCGGGCATGCCGTAGCGGATGTTGCGCTCGAAGAAGCGATCGCCCATCTGCTTGTGCATCTGGTGCAGGTCCCACAGCCGCATGAAGCCCACGTGCATGGCCTCGCCGTCCGGTCCTTCGGCATCGAGCACGTGGCCCAGTTCCAACTCGAAGCGGTGTGTGCGGTGCTCTTTGGAGGTGCCGGCCTTGCCGGTAACGCTCTTGAACACCACCACCATGGTAACGCGCTTGCCGGAGAAAAAGCTGTTGATGACGTATTGCTTGTTCTCCAAGTCCTCGCGCAGTTTGTCCAGCACGATGCCACGCTCGGCTTCGGCGGGATCACCTAAGAAGACGAACTGGAACTGCACGCGGTCAATGCTGTCGCGATCATCCTTGAGGCTGCGCCGCAGGCGTTTGGTCAAAGCATCGTCGGCTGCGGAAGTCCCGAAGATGTGCTCCAAGCCACCACCCAAGAGCATCTCGAAACCGGTGCGGAAAGTGTCGGCGTTCTTGGTGTTGCGGAATATGAAAAGGTGCAGCGTTTTCTTCTTGGCATCCACATGAAAGCCATCGATACCGGTGGGGCTTCCACCGAAGGCCACCTGCTGCAATGCATCCTCGCGCGGCACGCCCATTACTTCCTCCAAGTAGAGCATACCGAAGTAATCGTGCGCGGCGCCGCCGTGGGTTGCCTTCAGCTCCTTATGTGCAGCGGAGATTTTCGCATCGGTAATGGACATGGCCTACTTGGATTTGTTACGGCCGTGAAACTGCGCAGTCGGGGCCATATCCGCAAGAGGCAGCCCCGGGAAAATGCATTCCCGGGCTTCCTTTGGCACTCATCCTTCCCCTTGGCACCATCCGCCTCGTGTGGACAACCCATCATGGGCCCAATTAGGAAGGATGTTCCGCCGGGCCGTGTCAGGGTTGCAAAAAACGCAGAGCTACCCGGCCCCATTCACCCGAG
Organism: Flavobacteriales bacterium; assembly: GCA_039931265.1. Taxonomy (GTDB): domain Bacteria; phylum Bacteroidota; class Bacteroidia; order Flavobacteriales_F; family PHOS-HE28; genus PHOS-HE28. Next base: position 52,374 of record JBDTSG010000096.1, on the reverse strand, counting down.
ACCACGGCAAGGTGAAGGCCCGCCGAAAGGCGGTCGCCAATGAGTGTATTGTTCGTGGTAACCGCAGCTTGCAACTCCGTGCGGCCCAAGGCATCAACGACGGTAATGTAGTCGGTCCCATCCATCGGTCCACTGAGGTAAAGAACGCCATCAGTGACCCATGCCCGTAGGCCTGTGTTCCCAACTTCCGCGATATCAGCCGTTGGGCCCCAGATGGCATACACCCAACCCGGGTTATCGATGTACGGGTTACGATTGTCCTGGATACCGAAGATCGCGTTGTTACGGTCCGTTTCCTTGCTGTCCACGGGATCCAAGGCGTGCCAAGCCAACAACATGTTCTCGGCCCATTGGGTGAATTCGCCACCGGCCAGCATGGGGCATGAGGTCCAGTTTCCGGTTTGGTCCATGTAGCGGGTAAGCATGTAGAAATAGGAGCGTGCCAAATCTCCCTTGTACAGATCGATGGGTTCAAAGACGTCATCGCTCCCGCAGCCCTGCAGCGCGCAGGGACCCACTTTGCTCCCGTTCTGGCTGGTCCAGCTGGGGTTGCTCACTTCGCCGTAGGCCAAGTTGCCGCGCTTCTGGTTCACCCATCCATCGGTGGGGTAAATGTGGAAGAGGTCGCTGTTCATGGGCGTCGCGTCGTTGAACCAGCTCAGGGGGAAGCTGTGCTCGCGGTTGAAACAATCGCCTTCGCCCGAGTACGTACCGCATTGATCGCTTACGAAGTTGTACAGGTAAGGCTCGTTGGTGCCGGGCACGTCACTGTAGATGTCCCAAACTTTGCCGTCCGGCCTGTCGTCGGTGGTCTGCATGTGGCCCCACAGCGAACCATAGGTCTGCACGCTGTGGTTGTCGATGATATCACGCAACGCCTCGCGCAGGGGCTCACCACTCAATCCATAGGTGCTGTCGTAGTAGCCCGTTGGTGGTTGGGCAGCGCCGAACAAAGGCAGCAGGACGAGGAGGAAAGCTGTGCGCACGGGTTGCGCTTCAACACTGGTGTGTTTCGGCGAACGAAGGGCGAAAGTAGGTCCACATTCGCGGCCGTCCGCGCAGGACTACTGCAACGCTATGCGCGCACTGCTGACGGGAGTGCCCGCCACCGAAAGTCGCAGCGTGTAGAGCCCGGGAACAAGGCCATCCGTTCCCAGCGTGGCTTGCTGGCCGGTGAATGTGGCGCTCTTCGCCAAGGCCCCGCTCATCGCAAACCACTCGGCCTGGGCGCTCACTGGAGAGGCCAAAGCAACGTTTACGGCGCCGCCCGTAGGAAGCAGGGTGGGAGAAATGGAAACGGATCCGGTCTCCGCGGCGCTCACTGTTTCCGCAACGCCGCAGAAAACATCCGAGGTCCATTCGGATGGGAAGATGGTCCACGTCAAAGGCGTAACGGTTACCGGTTCCACGAGCTGCTCCAAGATGGACATGCCCATGGCGCCGACCACCGAAGGAACGTCGATCACCTCCACGGTCAAGGGCTGGAAAAGGCAGGGTGGCGGCGTGTCGATATCGAAGCGTGCCAAGTAGTTGTATGAGGTCCAACTGGTGTTGTCCACCACCTGGCCTGCCATGTGCGCGTAACCGCCCGCACCGCTGAGGCAGAATAAACCAGCCGAGAGATCGCCGGTGCCGCATGCGAATGCGTTCAAGAGGTTCCCATCGCCATCCACCCGCAGGATCTTGCAGGTGCTTTCGGAACACATCAGGTAGGTGCCGTCGCCCAAGGCTTCGAGGCTCTGGTAGTATCCGCCGAGGTCGAAGTGCTTCAGCCATTGGATGCTGCCCGAAGCGCCGATGCGCATCAAAGCACCGTTGCCGTCGTGCATCCCCGACAAAAGCACGTCGCCATTGGGCAGCACTTCCATGGCGCGGAAGTGACTGTAGTTGTAGACGACGTTGTAGGTGCGTCCCCAGACCATGTCGCCATTGGCATTGGTGCGCAACAGGTAGGGCCAGTCGCGGTCCTTACCGCAGAGCAGCACACCATCGTCGCTCATCACCTGCATGTCGAAACTGGGATGCTTGTTGTAGGTGGTATCCACCGAAGTGGTGAAGCTTTTCGACCAAAGCAGGCTGCCTGCGGGAGTGAGTTTGGTGAGCACCGAACGGTTCTCGGCGGACACGTTCACGATGATATCGCCGATGCTGGTTTCAGCAACGTGCGATGCGCGCGTTGTGTAGTTCCCGAGCAGCCCATCCCCGTAATCGAGGTGCATGACCCACAGCAGGTCGCCGGCGCTGCCCAAGCGCAACAACACGCGCTCGGGAACAAAGTTGATGGACGCATCGACCATGACGAAAACATCCCCATTCGCGAACTCGCCGCTCGCCATCACATCGAACAATTCCTGCCCGGGAGTGGAGGGCACTTGCATGGCCCAAAGCACATTGCCCGTGGGGGATACGCGCACGATATGGAAGTTGTAGACCGACCAGTCCACCCCGCAGATCAGTGTTCCACCATCGTTGAGCCGTGATTGGTGCATAGGGTTGAACGGCGCATCGTTCAACAACGAAAAGACACGATCGAAGGACTGGGCCATGGTACCGATACCAAGTCCGAGCGTGAGCAACAGGGTAGTGGTTCGTGCCATGATATGATTGGATCTACAGTGCGCAGCCGCTGGTGGTATACCAGCCAGCGAGGATGAAAGTATGGCTTAGCCCGATCCATTGGCACAACATACCCTGTCATCTTTGGTGCCTTATGAACATCGTTGTGATCGGAGGGGGCGCTGCGGGCTTTTTCGCTGCCATAAGCGCGAAAGCGCACGATCCCAGGGTGAGCGTTCAGCTTTTGGAAAAGAGCAACAAGCTGCTGGCCAAAGTGCGGATCAGTGGCGGTGGGCGCTGCAATGTGACGCACCACCTCTTGGAGCCACGCAAACTGGCCCGTTGCTACCCGCGCGGCGAGCGATCACTGAAGAGGGCTTTCGAGCAATGGAGCGTTAGGGACACCATTGATTGGTTCGGGTCGCACGGTGTGCAATTGAAGACCGAGGACGATGGCCGCATGTTCCCGACGACGGATTCCTCGCAGACCATTATCGATGCACTTGTGAAGGGAGCCATGGGAGCGGGGGTAGTGGTGAAGTTGAATTGCGGTGTGCGTCACGTTACTCCCCGTTCGTCCGGGTTCTCGCTCGGCCTTGAGAACGGTGAGGTACTGGAGGCCGACCGTGTAATCGTTACCACTGGCGGCCATCCGAAGGCCGATGGTTATGCTTGGATTGCATCGCTTGGCATTGCGATCGTACCGCCTGTCCCGTCGCTTTTCACCTTCAATCTCATTGACAAACGAATGGCGGACCTGATGGGTGTGGTTGCGCCAAAAGCGAGCGTGCGCATCCCTTCACTGAAGCTCGAAGCCGAGGGTCCGGTCCTTATTACCCACTGGGGCCTGAGCGGACCGGCCGTGTTGCGCCTGAGCGCATGGGGTGCGCGCGACCTGCATGCGGTGCAATACCGGTATACCGTGCATGTGAATTGGATCGGCCTCAAAGAGGAAGCAGCGCGCACAACTCTGGGTGAGGCATGGGCAGCGCACCCGAAGAAGCAGGCCATCAATGCCTGCCCGTTCGAACTGCCCGAGCGCTTATGGGCTTTCCTGCTGAACAAGTCCGGCATCGCGGCAACGAAGCCATGCGCCGATATCGGCAAGCACGATCGGAACCGACTGTTGGACATACTGGTGAACGACAAGCACCCGGCGCAAGGCAAGACCACCTTCAAAGAGGAATTCGTGACCGCCGGTGGCGTTGCACTGGAAGCCATCGACCCAAGTACCATGCAGTGTTCCATGGTTCCGGGAATGTTCTTCGCTGGCGAGGTGCTCGACATCGATGGCATAACCGGCGGTTTCAACTTCCAAGCCGCTTGGACGACCGGTTGGATAGCAGGGAAGAACGCGGTTGTCCCCTTTGAAGGGGCAGGGGGATGAACGTCTACGCCGATGGCCGCAATGCGCGCCAAAGCCCGGGCAGGCTCAATAATCCCCATGCGCCCTCCAGCACCATGAAGCCCCATTGCCCGATCCGATAGGCATCGATGGCGAGCAACAGGCCTCCGATAAAGTTGAAGAGATTGTACACCAAGCTCTCCTGTCGCATCCACTTCAATTGCGTTGCGCCGTACGCGGAAAGCAGCAACGCTGCGCCGATGATCTGTGTGATCTGCTCCATGTCGGGGCAAGGTATCGGCACCATCTACATTCGCGGCCCAATTCAAATTCCATGGCACTCCAGTGCGGTATCGTAGGCCTGCCCAATGTGGGTAAGAGCACGCTCTTCAACTGCCTCAGCAACGCGAAAGCGCAGGCGGCCAACTTCCCGTTCTGCACCATTGAGCCGAACGTGGGTGTGATCACGGTGCCGGACTCGCGGTTGAACAAACTGGCCGATCTGGTAAAACCCCAACGCGTGGTACCCACCACCGTTGAGATCGTGGACATCGCCGGATTGGTGAAAGGTGCGAGCAAGGGCGAAGGTCTCGGGAACCAATTCCTCGGCAACATCCGCAGTTGCGATGCCATCCTGCACGTGCTGCGCTGCTTCGATGACCCGAACGTGATCCATGTGGACGGCAACGTGAACCCGGTGCGCGACAAAGAGGTGATCGACACGGAACTCCAGTTGAAGGATCTGGAAACAGTGGAAGCGCGCATCAGCAAGATCGCCAAGCAGGCGGCCACCGGCGACAAGGACGCGCGCAAACGCATGGACCTGTTGGAGCGCATCAAGGCCACGCTGATCCAAGGGCAAAGCGCGCGTGCCGCCATCGGCACCAACGACGATCCGGAGATGGTGAAGGAGCTTCAGCTGCTCACCACCAAGCCGATCATGTACGTGTGCAACGTGGATGAGAAAAGCGTCCTCTCCGGCAACGCGCATGTGGAAGCGGTGAAGAAGGCCGTGGCAGCCGAGCAAGCCGAAGTGATCGTGATCGCTGCGGCCATCGAAGCGGAGATCGCGCTGTTGGAAAGCGCCGATGAACGTGCGATGTTCCTGCAGGACATGGGCCTTCAGGAGCCCGGCGTGAACGCGCTGATCCGCGCTGCTTACCGGCTGCTGGCCTTACAGACGTACTTCACTGCGGGCGTGCAAGAGGTGCGCGCATGGACCATCCACCAAGGCGATACTGGTCCCAAAGCCGCCGGAGTGATCCACACCGATTTCGAGAAAGGCTACATCCGCGCCGAGGTGATGGGCTACGATGACTTCACCACGCTCGGCAGCGAGGCTGCTTGCCGCGCAGCAGGTAAACTGCGCGTTGAGGGCAAAGAGTACTTGGTGAAGGATGGCGACGTGATGCACTTCCTGTTCAACGTGTGAGCACGCGGGGCCGGATCACCCCTCCAGCACCTTCCGCCGGGCCATGGCGTTGAACATGGCTTTGGGCTCCACCGCTACGCGCTGGCCATCGATCCACAGCGCTGTTACTTGGCCGGCAATGCGCGTGTAGAACCAGATGACGATCTCCTGCAGTGCATCATCGTGGCCGTAGGTGAGAAAGAGCTTGATGCTCTCGTTGAAACCAATGGCGTTGTTCTTGTGCCCGCCCGATGAAATGAGCGTGGCCCGGGTGCGGGGGATGAAGAACCTGTCGCCGCGTTCGAGCCAGCGCATGTGTGCGCCGAAGAGGCGGTACTTCAGGTCCTTATCGTTGGTGACCAGTTCCACCTGCAGATTCTCCGCGTTCAACGGACCCACACTGAGATGCGTTGAGCCCGAGAGCGTAGTACTTCCGCGCAGAATGTGCTCTTCAATGCGCCGCAAGCGGTCCATCATTTCGCGGTACACCTCCGTGAGCAGCGCGTCCAGTTCCGGGTCGTTGTGGCGCATGTACCGGTCCGGGTGGTACTTCATGTGCACCACGGACCGCTTCTCGGAAAGAACGTCGGTGGTGATGTCCTCCACGGGCACTCCGAAAAGATCGCTGGCCCAGTCCAGATCGTAGGGCGAAGGTATTTCGTGACTTTCCATGGGCAGGTAACGCGTACCTCAGCCGACTTCTTCCTCCACCAGCCCGGCAGTGATCTTGGCACTTAGCAGGCATAGTGGGATGCCCGGTCCAGGATGAACACTTCCCCCGCAGAAGTAGAGGTCCTTTATGCGCCGGCTGAAATTCGGGTGCCGCAGGAAACTGGCGAACATGCCATTGGAACTGTTCCCGAAGATGGCGCCGAAAGCGCACGATGTGAGCTGCTCCAACGAGCGCGGATCGATCACATGCTCGCAGGTGATGTGCGATTCCACATCCACGCCGAGCATGCGCGACAACTTGCTGATCGAGGTGGTGCGGGTGCGTTGCACCAGATCATCCCAATCCTGTCCGGTATTGTGCGGCACCGTTACCATGGCGTACCAGTTCTCGCAGCCGGTCGGCGCGTCGCTGGCGTTCACCTTGCTGCTTATGTGCAGGTAAATGCTGGGGTCGGGATGAATGGTGCTTTGGTTGAAAATGTGATCGTACTCCGCCCGGCCATCGGCGCTCATGAACATGTTGTGCAGGTGCAGATCGGGGAAGGTGCGATCCATGCCCCAATGGAAAAGGATCACGCTGCTGCTGCGCGGTTGTTCCAGTGTGCGTTTCGGTTTGTGCTGTTCGGGCATCAAACGGTCGTACACCGTGCGGACATCCGTATTGCTCACCACGCGATCGAACCGCAGCGTTCTACCGTTCACTTCAAGACCCGCACACCGCTTCCCTTCCACAGCAATGCGTTCCACACGGGCGCCCAGTTCGAAGCATACGCCTTGGCGCTTGGCCAAAGCCACCAGCGCTTTCGTTACCGCGTGCATGCCACCCTTGGCGGCGAAGGAGCCGAGCGCTAATTCGTAATACGCGATAAGGTTCAGCGTGGCCGGGGCAGCGTACGGATCGCTGCCGGTGTAGCCCGCGAATTGGTTCAGCACCGCAGCCACTTTCTCGTCCTTGAACAGATCTGTGTTCGCCTTCGCCATGGTGGTGAAGGCGCCCACCTTGTGGAAGTTCAGCAAGCCACGCAGGGTGGCCTTGTTGAAATAATTCTTCAACTGGTGAAGGGACCGTTCCAGGAAAACCTCTTCGGTCAGTTCGCGCTTCACCCGGCAACGTTCAAGGAACGTGAGGACGCTTCCGCGGCTGGCCGTGGTTTTCGCTGCGATATCATCGGCGAACTTCTCCGCGTCGGCCCATGTGCTGATCACGGTTCCGTCCTGGAAGAAGTACTGGAACCCGGGGTCGATGCGCTGGTAAGAGAAATGTTGCCTTGGATCCTCGCCGCAAAGGGTGAAGAGCTCATCGATGTACCGTGGCATGGTGAGCACGGTAGGCCCCATGTCGAAACGGAAACCATCCATGCGCAACTCGCTGATCTTACCGCCCGCATAGCTGTTCGCCTCGAACACCGTAACGCTATGCCCGGCCTGTGCCAAGCGGATGGCGGCCGCGAGCCCGGCAATGCCCGATCCAACAACGGCACAAGTTCCTTTGCCACCGCGCCCATCGCCTAGCGCGTTCGGGGGTTGTGTGGATCCGTGTACGGTGGCTGCAGGTGGGGGTGCAGCTACCAAAGCGTTGTACATCCTTTTCCGTTGGTCTTTGGGAAACGCTGGCAAAATAGGGGTTGCGGTGCAGGTGTTTACGTTCGTGGCCACTTGTCCTACCCATGATGCTGGATGCAGCAACGCTTGCCATGGAACTGTGCCGCTACCTGCAGGAGAGGGTGTTGGACCGCGAAGTCGTATGTAGCCCGGCGACGCCGTTCACCGAGATCGGCCTGGACAGCATGAGCATCATTGAACTCGTGATGTACTTGGAGCGGAAGCACGGCATCGTGTTGCCCGATGCTGCCCTGACACCCGGGAATCTCAGCAGCGCCGAGGCATTGGCCAGTTGTGCGGTGGCAGTGCGTTCCGGCGGAAGCACAAGCGCAGGATGAGGCTTTCCGGGGCGGATAACTTTCAAGTGCTGCTGGATCGGCACATGCGTAAGCGCAGCACCATGGGCAACGTGGTGCGCCTGGCAATGGACCTCGACCCGGTAGCTGATCTTCAAGCCTTGGCCACGGGTATCGCAGGCAACGCCAATTTCCGGTTCGCCGTTTCGCTCCGGATGGAACGCTCCACCCTGAGGATGCCGAGGTGGATCATGACCCAAGGTGTTGAGCCAGCGGACCATATCACTCTGCATGAGGGTTGCACGCACGACTATTTCGTGTCCACCGTTCTGCATCGGGACCTATCGTGCAGGGGCAGTTTGGTGCATGTGGACCTGCTGCGTTTTGCCACCGGCGGTGCGCGGCTGGTGATCTCCGCGCATCACGCGCTCTTCGATCAGCGGGGTATGGCCAATCTGGCGGCGGCCATCCAACCCGGCGCGCAGCCATGGCCCGCGGATCTCCTCTTTCCGGAACGCCTCCGCGAACATTGGCTACCCGAGTTCTTGAACACGGTGTACATCATGTTCTATATGCTCGGATCGCCGTTCTGGTTCATGGCGCGCTTGCTCAGGGGAAGGAAGGGGGCCGTTTCCCAGCCTGTGTTCAAAGTGGTTCAGCTGAGCAATGCGCAAGCCGCCTTGGTGGATACGAACGCCACACGTTCCGGAGCGCGCTTCGGTAACAGCAACTTCCACATGGCCGTGACGCTGCATGCGCTGCAGCTGGTTTTCGATCACAGGCAGGAACGGCCGCCTTATTTCTGGCTCAGCATGCCGGTAAGCAAGCGGCGAAAGGGTGGGGCTGGGCATCTCTTCTCCAACAACCTTTCATTCGTCTTCGCACGGGTACGATCCAATTTTGTGCGCGACATACCAAGGGCCGTGAGTTCGATCCATGCGCAGGTGCGCAAACAACTGGGCAACGGCATCCCGGAGCGGTACACCTCGCTGCTCAACTTCTTCCGGCGCGTTCCGCTCTGGCTATACAGCACATTGGTGAACCTTCCCATGCGCGGCGACTACGCAAGCCTTTCCTTCTCCGACCTCGGCCATGAAGGCGATGGGCTCTCGACCTTCGGCGGCTTACCGGTGCTAAGCACTGTGGACTATGCGAGCGTGCCATCACCGCCGGGCCTTACGGTCACCTTCAAACGGGGCAGCAGCGGGTTGCAAGTGGTGATCGGGGCGGTTGTGGAGGCCCTTTCGCCCAGCGAAATGGAGCGCTTCGAACGCGATCTTGTGGGCCTCCTCACCGACCATGGCCAATAACCTGCGACCCGAAGAGCGCGATGTGCTGATCGTAGGCGGAGGTGCTGCCGGTTGCGGCGCAGCCATGGCTTTGCAACAAGCCGGCGTTTCCTACCTCGTGTTGGAACAGCGATCCGATGTTGGTGGTGCCGCAACCCAGGCCATGGTGGGAACGATATGCGGTGCCATGCTACGGTCGGCCAGCGAAACGCCCCAGTGGGTCCTGCGTGACCGCCTACGGAGCTTTTGCGAGCGGGTGATGGAGCGGAGTTCAACGGGGCCCGAGCATGCCACCGATGGCCTGTGGTATCTCCCTTACCGCATCGATGCCTTGCAGAGGATCGCGCGTGAAGTTCTGTCGGGCGCGGACGACAGCCTGAGGACCGGGGCCTTCGTAAGTGCGTGTGAAACGCACGGTAACGGGATCGGGGTTGCGCAGGTGCGGGGCGAGAAGGGTCAATGGTGCATAGCACCCAAAGCCGTTGTGGACTGCACTGGGAACGGGCATGTTTCCACGCTGTGCGGGGCCGATGTCATTCGCGAACCGGAGTACCAAGCGCCGACCCGGATCATGTTCCTCGATGGGGTGAAAGCGGAACGCACTGAAGGACTTGAGTTCGTGATCCAACGTGCAATGATCCGCGCTGCTGGCGCTGGTTGGGAGGCGGACGAACCCATTGGTCACGTTGGCATGGTGCACGGGTCGCACCGCCAAGCGTCACTGGGCGTGAAGGTGACACTGAAGCACCGCGTGTCGGGAGACGAGGACTTCCAAGCACTGAATGCACAAGGGCGGCGCGCCGCCTTGTACGTGTTGAAAGTGCTGCGCCATTGGACCGAGGTTTTCAAAGAAGCTACCGTTCGCGAAATGGCGCCGGCCACCGGCGTGCGCACCGAGCAACGCCCCGTCGGCAAGCACATCCTTACGGAAGGTGAAGTGTTGAACGCTGCGAAGCCTGCGGATGGCGTGGCTGTTGGAGCTTGGCCCATTGAGCATTGGGGTGATGGACCGGGTGCGGATATGCAATGGTTTCCTGAGGGCGAGCACTACCTCATTCCGGCAGGAGCGCTCACATCGGTGTCCATCGATGGCTTGTATTTCGCCGGGCGCGGCATAAGCGCCACAGAGATGGCCGTGGCCAGCGCTCGTGTCATGGGAACCTGTTTGGGCACCGGGTATGCTGCGGGAATGTTGGCCGCGTATCGGGCACTGGGTTGGAGCGGAACAGAGGCGATAGAGAAATTGCGGAAGGAGCAGCTGCCGATCCCATGGCACGCATGAATCTGTTCGATGCCATACGCACGCGAAGCGTTGCTTGGAGCGAGCACAACGCAGTTCGATCCAGCACCGCCGTTACCACATTCGCTGAGCTGCTCCAACAGGCGGATCGACTTGCGGATGCACTTCAACGCGCTGGCCTGAAGACGGGCGCTGGCTTCGGTGTTGTGGATCGCAACAGCGTTGAGTTCATCATCGGCATGTTGGCCGGCCTGAAGTGCGGGGCCGTGGTACTGCCCATCGCCAACAACCTCACAGCTCCCGAGCAAGAGCAGATCATCGAAGAAACTGGTGTGCACTTGGTGATCCGCGAGGCCGAGGATGGCGCGATCACCATCGGGCAACGGCGGTATGGGGTACAGCGCTTCGATCGTGCGCAACAACACATTGCTCCGCATGTGCCCGATGCCGCCTTCATCCGCTTTACCAGCGGTACCACCGGCACTTCGAAAGGGGTGATCATTGGGCACCGCAGTGCGATCGAACGAGTGGAGGCCGCGAACCAAGGCTTGCAGCTCGGGCCGGACGATGCTGTTGTTTGGGTGCTGCCCATGGCGTATCACTTCGTGGTGTCCGTTATGCTCTATCTGTACTTCGGCACTACGATCGTGCTCAGCGAGGATTTCACCGCAGCAGAGATCCTGCGTGCCGCTGCGACTTCCGGGGCCACGCTGCTGTACGCATCACCGATGCATGTGCGCATGCTGGTATCAGACCAGGCGTGCACTTCGCTCGGGTCGTTGAAGCGCGTCATCTCCACCAGCGCAGGCACCTCAGTTGAATTGTGCCGTCGGTTCAACGATAAATTCGGACAGCCCGTTTGCCAAGCCTTCGGCATTATCGAAGTGGGGCTGCCCATCATCAACTTGCGGAACGCGGCCGACCATCCAGAAGCCGTGGGCCATGCGCTGCGAGACTATGATGTCGCCGTGCTCAACGACGATCTTGAAATGTTGGCTGATGGCGCAACAGGTCAGCTTGCCGTTCGTGGTCCCGGCATGTTCGATGGCTATTTGCAACCGCCGGCACTGCGGTCGAGCGTGCTGCGCAACGGTTGGTTCCTCACGGGCGATCTCGCCACACGCTCACCCGATGGCCTGCTGACCATCGCAGGCCGGAGCAAGTCGGTGATCAATGTTGCGGGCAACAAGGTGTTCCCCGAAGAAGTGGAGGCAGCGCTCTGCACGCATCCTGCTGTGGACGCTTGCCATGTGATCGGGGGCAAGCACCCCTTGTTCGGTGAAGTGGTGGAAGCGGATGTGGTGCTCTTTGCGGGTACTTCGGCCGATGCTGAAGAATTGATAGCGCATTGCCGCAAGCGGCTCGCGGCCTACAAACTGCCGCAGCGCATCCGTTTCGTGCGCGCACTGGAGCTTACGGCGACAGGGAAGGTGAAGCGTTCCTGAATTCACCCCCACGCGTCCAGCACGCGCTTCTGTTCGTCTCCGCTGAGGGTGTAGGTATTGGTGCGGTAGTCTTCGTTGGCAACGATCTCACGTTCCATCAGTGGGCGAACTGCTGCGAAGCCGTTCAGCCCGAGTTGCGCGTATGCTTTCTCCAGCACATCCAACTCGTTGCCAACGAATGCCTCGTAACTGAATTCCACCAAGCGCCCGGCCGGGATGAGCGACTTATCCCGGCCATACTTGTCGAGCATTTGCCGATAGCTCCTGAGTATGAAGGTTTCCACTTCGCTTTTGGTAATGGCCTGCAACGCCTGCTGCGGGAGGATCTTCTCGTACAGCCGCAGGTTGCTGGCGTACACGGTCAGCGGGTCGCGGTGTATGTGGATGAACCGAGCGTTCGGGAAGAGTTCCAGGATCTCCTTCACACGCGCCGTGTTGGCCGGGCTTTTCAGGAGAAGTGGTTTCGGTCCGTGCTTCACGGTGAGCTTGCGCATGAAGAGCAGCAGGTTCCGTTGCCAGTGATCCTTGCTCGCAGCATCCCTCAGCAATACGGCGTCCTCGAATATGCGCTGCAAGCGTTTCGGGAAGAAGTATCCTATGACCAACGAAGCGGGGCCCATGCACGCCAGTGCGAACTCTTCCTCTTTGGGCGCATCGGCGGTCATCTTCACATTGTCCATCGGTCGTGTTGGTGGAAGCGCCTTGCCCAAGACTTGGCGCCAAGGCCGGCCCATTGTGAGAAAGGTCCACGGCATCAGGCTTTGGTACACGGCTGGGAAGGCGAACTGCGGATCGCGGCTCATGACGTAGTGCAAATAGGTAGTGCCGCTGCGTGGATGACCAAGGATGAACACCGGATCCTGGATCTTGGCTTTTGCGATCCGGCTACCGAAGCGCACACGTTCCCACATACGCAACGGCGCATTCAACGCGACCACGAACGTGATCGCGGCAACCCGCGGCCAATATGATGGCGCCACGCTGCCACCATGCTTCCAGAGCGTCCGGGACCACGCGCCCAAACCAGCACCGAACGCGGCATGCGCGGTGAAAGGCGAACGGGTTCCGCGGATCATGTCCATTCCTGCTGGGCGCACAAAATGGCTGGTGCGCGATAGCTTGGCCCGAAATATCCGTCATCCACCGTTGGCCCCGCTACGCCGTGCATTGTTCGTGTTGCTGATGGTGGTCTGTGGCGTGGCCGCGTGCGCCCAGAGGACGCGCATCTACGGTCGCGTTCTGGATGCCGCGACAGCGCAGCCATTGCCCTTTGCCGTTGCGGTTTTCAAGGGCAGCAATGTGGGCGCGGATGCCGACAGTTCCGGACGCTTCATCTTGGAGACAAGTCGCAGCTTCGATTCGTTGGAGGTGAGCATGTTCGGTTACCGCACCCAAGTGCTGTCCGTGTCGGTAGGGGTTACCGAGGAGATGGATGTTGAACTGGAGCCGAACGCCACGGAGCTGGGTACAGCCGTGGTCGTGCGTCCCGATGAGAATGCTGCTTTCCGGATCCTTCGGGAGGTGATCGCGCACAAGCCGGACAACCGCCCCGCGCGCCTCAACGCATACGAATACGGGCTCTATCACCGGGTGCGCTTCGACCTGAACCAATTCACCGAGAAAGCCAAGCGCAACCTGTTCCTGCGTCCCTTCGACTACATCTGGGATTACGCCGACACGACGGCAGAGGGTGTGAACTACCTGCCCATGCTGCTGACCGAAAGCAGCGAGGAACGCTTCTACCGGAAGGAGCCATTGGCGCGGAAGGAGGTGGTGCATGGCCGCCGCACGGTGAAGTTCTTCAAGGCGCCGCGCATCACCGAGTTCGTGGAGGACATGTACATCGACCCCGACATCTACGAGAACTACGTCCTGATCCTCGATCATGCCTTCCCAAGCCCGATCAACGATCACTACAGGCGCAACTACGATCACAAATTGTACGACAGCACATACGTGGTGGACGGGTATCCCTGCTATCGTATCGACTTCAAACCGAAAGGCCGCAGCGACGTGGCCTTCACCGGCACCATCTACATCCACGACAGCACGTTCGCCGTGGTGCAGGTGGATCTGGCGTTCAGTATCGAAGCCAACATCAATTTCGTGCGCAACTATTGGTTGCGTTACAACTACCAATGGGTGGACAGCGCGCAGTGGTTCCTGCGCAAGAGCCAAGTGCTGGCGGACTTCACCGTGGTGGAGAACAGCAAGGAGATGACCGGCTTCTTCGGGCGCAAGACAACTGAAGTGAGGGATATCGTGATGGACCGGCCACGCGATGACGATTTCTACGCGGGCATCGATCCCGTGGTGATGGATGCCCAAGCCTTGGAGCGCGATAGCACATGGTGGCAACTGGCCCGACGCGATCCGCTGACGCAAGAAGAGAAGGGACTGGAAGAAATGGTGGGCCGCATGAACAACGATCCCAAATGGAAGCGGATCGTGAGCGCATCGAAGGTGGTCGCCGAAGGCTGGCTGCCCGCCGGGCCGGTGGACATCGGCAACGTGTTCACCTTTTACAGTTTCAACACCACTGAGGGAAACCGCGTCAAACTCGGATCGCGCACGAACGATCGTTTCAGCAAGCGCGTGGAGTTGAGCGGTTACGGAGCTTACGGCTTTGATGACCAGCGCTGGAAAGGAGGCGCGGAAGGACAGTGGCACTTTGCTGTCCAACATAGCAAGCGTTGGTCGCTCGGCGCGCGTTACCGCAACGACCTGGTGCAGCAGGGGCGAAGCCCGTACATGATCGCGCTGGACCATGTGCTTACATCGCCGATCAGGATCGCGGGTGCCGAGCGCCGCATGTTGGTTGAAGAAAGCGAAGGTTGGTTGGAGCGGGAGTGGTTCACGGGCTTCACCAGCAGGGCAGGGGTGTACCGTACGCAAATGGCACCGCTCGGGTACGACTTCCGCAGGACAACGACTGAAGGGGATACCGTGAACCTTGGTAACGTGGCCAGCGCAGGTGCCAAGCTGGTAATGCGTTTCGCTTGGGGCGCCAAGAAGCTACCGGCGGACTTCCACGATGCCGACCGGACGTTGTTCTTCTTGAAGTATCCCATGATCACCGTTGAAGTGACGAGCGGCATCAAAGGTTTTCTTGATGGCGGCTTCGATCACCAGAGCTACAAGGTGAAGGTGGAGCACCAACTGCGCGCCAACAAGTGGGGCTACCTGAACATCCTGGCCGAAGCCGGCATCATTGAAGGTGAGGTGCCTTACCCGCTGCTCCATTCACCGGAGGCCAACCCGCTTTTACTGAACGACGACCACGCCTTCAACCTCATGAACTACCTCGAGTTCGCTGCGGATGAGTACGCCGCTCTTCAGTTGGAGCACCATTTCGAGGGGTTGTTCTTGAACAAGATCCCGTTCGTGCGCCGTTTGAAGCTGCGCGAATTCATCGTCGGCAAGGTCTTCTACGGCGCTTTGCGCAACACCAACGTGAACGGGCCTTACCTCTTGGGTGATGGCATGGCTCCGCTGGATCATCCGTACACCGAAGCCGGGTTCGGCATCGAGAACATCCTGAAGATCGCGCGCGTGGACTTCATCTGGCGCCTCGACCACCTCGGCGGTGAGAATGTGCTGCCCTTCATCGTGAAGCCGTCGTTTTACCTGCGGTTCTGATTTACAGCGGCCGATCGCTTTGCTTTGCGGTACATGGTGCTCTTACGTTCCACGGTTCTTCTGGCCTGCATATGGGCTGCTCCGCTTATTGCATCTGCCCAGGCGGAACTCGACCTGCTCACGGACCTGCGCGGCAACATCCGCGCAATGTTCGATGACGAGGACGTGTGCGATCGCATTGCCGATCGTTTGGCCTCGGAGAACACCAGTTCGGACCCGCTCATGATGGGCTACTACGGCGTGCTCACGATCGCTCGCGGTACCCATCGTATCAACCCGTTTGCCCGGCTGGGCACTTTCAACGACGGTGTCGATATTCTGGAGGCTGCGATAGCCAGAGACCCGAGCAGCGTGGAACTGCACTTCCTCCGGCTTTCGATCCAAGTGAACGTGCCCGGGTTCGTAGGCTACGATGAGCAACGGGTCGAGGACAGGGAGTTCGTGGTGTCGCGGCTGCATACGGTGCAGGATCTCGAATTGCGCGCGCGCATCATTCGGTTCATTGCGCGGGCTGAAGCCGACGGCAAGCTGTGAAGCCCGTCGCGTGCATCTTCGCGCCTCCCCGATGCCAACACTGTCAATTCTTATTCCCGCTTTCAACGAGGAGCGCACGATAGGTGACGTGTTGGGCGTGCTCACCCGTTTGGAACTTGTGGGCGGGGTCGCCAAGGAGATCATCGTGGTGAACGATCGCTCGCAGGACGGTACAGCCAAGGTCGTGTCGGCCTTCAAGGAAGCCAACCCGCATGCGGCGATCGCTCTGATCGAGCAACCCGTGAACCGCGGGAAAGGAGCTGCCATCCATCGCGGCATAGCGGCGGCCACCGGCGATTGGTTGATCGTCCAGGACGCCGATCTCGAATTGGACCCCGCCGAGATCAACACGCTTTTGCAACCTGTGCTTTCCGGGGAAGCGACCGTTGTCTATGGCAACCGCTTCGCTTTGGGCTTGCCATACGCGGGCTATCCCCTGCGTAGCTACCGTGCGAACAAGTTCCTCACATGGCTCAGCAACCGCACCACCGGCCTTGGATTGGGCGACATGGAAGTGTGCTACAAACTCATGCCCACAGCCGTGGCCAAAAGCCTGCGATTGCGTGAACAGCGTTTCGGTTTCGAGCCGGAAGTCACGGCGCAACTGGCCAAAGTGAAGGGGTTGAAGTGGGCACAGGTGCCCATACGCTACACCGCACGCACGCACGACCAAGGCAAGAAGATCGGTTGGAAAGACGGGCTGCGCGCGGTGTGGTGCATTGTGCGCAACGCGTGATCGCCCTTTCGCTGAAAGAAGCAGGCCCGGCGAACGCACTTTGTATGGTGACGCTGCCGGGCCCGCTGCCGGGATCGGGAAGATCCTTGGTTACTTCTTGATGGGCACCTTCTTCTGCAGGAAGGCAGCAAGTTCCTTGCCCATTTTGGCGTAGCCTTCGGCAATGCGGCCACCCGCATCGTAGTCGAAGCCCATGGCGTTGGCACCGGGGCAGTTCGCTATCACCATCTCAGCCAGCACTTTGCTGTGGTCAGCCGTCTCCACCAAGGTGATGGCGCTGTTCAGCGAGGCAGGCACGCGGCTGATGCCGATGTTGTAACCGGGTTCGGTACTGGTAGTGCGTACAATGAAGGTGTACTTGGCGCTCGTCTTGTCCTCTCCACCCACCATGGCACCGTCCAGTCGGTTGTTGAACAGTTCGGTGAACTTGGGGTGGAAGAGCTTCTCGCGGTTACCCACCCAATTCGCCTTCCAGGTGTCGCCTTTGCCAGCTTCCTTCTCGTTGTACTCCTTGTGCTTCTTGTTCTGGTAGGCTTCATCCGTGAAACCGCCCACCATCATGCCTTCGTAGCTGAATTCCAGCTTCACTTCCTTCTCTCCTTTCAGCACGCTCAAGTCGCCTTCCGTAAGGGTTGTGCGCACAGCCGACCCGTACATCTGGGCCGAAGCGGTTGTTCCGATGAGCAGCAAGGAGAGCGCTGCAAGGGTCTTCATCATTTTCATGTCCGTTGTGTTTTGGGGGTGGAAATGTAGCCTGTCTCCCGTTGTGGGCGCCCGCGCTTTGCCAGTATCGTGCCGGAGCCGGTCGGATGCCTAGATTCGATGCATGACGCTGCTGGTGCGAGTGCTGGGCTTGTTACCGATGAACATGTTGGTATCGGCTGCCTTGGGCCAAAGCACCATCTATGCTTTGGGAGGTCCAACTTTCCCTCAGCCAACGCCCATCGTTGCCGATATGGAGGATGTCACCGACCTGTCGATCTCAGCCACTCCGGGTTTCCATCTTGGCTTCCAGTGTTCCATCCGAACGACTGAGGAATCTGCCGTAACTATCGGACTGTTCTTCGAACAACGGAATTATCAGGAGGAATTCACCAGAATGGGGGGAGGCTTCAGTTCGGGTAGTTTGCAATCTCGCCGTTGGGAAGAAAAAGCACGGGTGAGTGTGGGCGCTCAGTTCCTGGTCATCCCCTTGACGATCGGTACTGGACGTACCAGGGGCTTTGGTGTGCGTGGAGGACTTTACATGGCCGGATTGCTCTCGAGCACTGGCAGCCAGTCCACCGAACGGATTACCTCGGTAACAGACTACGTTCCCATGGATACATCCTGGGTCGAGATCAGATCAGAGCAGAGGTCAGCGTATGGCGATGGCATCCGAGACATGCATTGGGGCATGACCTTGGGAGTCGGTTACGCATGGAAGTACGGTCTTTTCTTTGGCGCCACGGGGTATACCGCCCCTTTAGGAGTGTCCGACATGCAGTTGCATGATGCCATGTTCAACTGCAGCGCACAGATCTCCGTTGGTTGGCTGATCATTCTTGCGGACAGCAAGTCTGTTGAAAACTCCCAGTGATCGTTGAAAAAGCGACGGTTGAAGGATGAAGTTCAACCTACCTGCGCCACCTCGCGATCCTATCTTCGGCCCGATCGCCGGGAACCCTTGCGGGTGTTGAAGTTCCGGCCCTGAACGATGAGCGAAGTAAAGTACGAGGACGAGCACATCCGCACCCTCGATTGGAAGGAACATATCCGCCTGCGGCCGGGCATGTACATCGGCAAGTTGGGCGATGGCAGCAGCTACGATGACGGCATTTACATCCTGCTGAAAGAAGTGCTGGACAATTGCGTGGACGAATACGTGATGGGCCACGGGAAGAAGGTGGAAGTGAAGATCGAAGGCGACACCGTGAGCGTGCGCGACTACGGCCGAGGGATCCCGCTCGGGAAGGTCGTCGACGTGGTGAGCAAGATCAACACGGGCGCGAAGTATGACAGCAAGGCCTTCAAGAAGAGCGTGGGTTTGAACGGCGTTGGAACAAAGGCCGTGAACGCGTTGAGCAAGACCTTCCGCGTGGAGAGCATACGCGATGGACGGATCAAGCGGGCCTCCTTCGACATGGGCCATTTGGTGAAGGAGGAGAAGGAGCAGAAGACCGATCAGGCCAACGGCACCTTCGTGGAGTTCGTGCCGGATGAGTCGATGTTCAAACACTTCCAGTACCGCGATGTGCACGTGGAACGCCTGCTCTGGAACTACTGCTATCTGAACACCGGCCTCAGCATCCACTACAACGGCCTGCGGTTCCAGAGCAAGAACGGCCTGCTCGACTTGCTTGTTACCAAGATGGACGGCGAGCCGCTATACCCGATCATCCACCTGAAGGGCGACGATATCGAAGTCGCCATCACCCACGCAAACCACTACGGCGAGGAGTATTACAGCTTTGTGAACGGCCAACACACCACGCAGGGCGGTACCCACCAAGGCGCTTTCCGGGAAGCCGTGGCCAAGACCATCCGCGACTACTACAAGAAGGATTGGGAAGCCGGCGATATCCGCACCGGTATCGTAGCCGCTGTCAGCGTGAAGATCATCGAACCGGTTTTCGAGAGCCAGACGAAGACCAAACTCGGCAGCCAGGAGATCGAACCGGGCGGACAGAGCATGCGCTCGTTCATCGGCGACTTCATCGCCCGCGAACTGGACAACTACCTGCACAAACACCCGGACGTGTCGCAGGTATTGCAGGAGCGCATCCTGCAAAGTGAACGCGAACGCAAGGAACTGAGCGGTATCCGCAAGCTGGCGCGCGAGCGGGCCAAGAAGAGCAGCTTGCACAACAAGAAGCTGCGCGACTGCCGCATCCATCTCACCGACGGGAAGAACGATCCGCGCAAACAGGAAAGCACGCTGTTCATCACCGAGGGCGACAGCGCCAGCGGCAGCATCACCAAGAGCCGCGATGTGAACACGCAGGCCGTGTTCAGCCTGAAAGGCAAACCCCTCAACTGCCACGGGCTTACCAAGAAGGTGGTGTACGAGAACGAGGAGTTCAACCTGATCCAAGCGGCGCTCGACATCGAGGATGGCATGGACGGCTTGCGCTACAACAAGATCGTGGTGGCCACCGATGCCGATGTGGACGGCATGCACATACGCCTGCTACTGCTCACCTTCTTCCTGCAGTTCTTCCCCGACCTCGTGAAGAACGACCACCTGTACATACTTCAAACGCCCTTGTTCCGGGTCCGGAACAAGAAGGAAACGATCTACTGCTACACGGATGAGGAGCGGCAGCGCGCCATCCAGAAGCTCGGGAAGAACGCTGAGATCACCCGGTTCAAAGGCTTGGGCGAGATCAGTCCCGATGAGTTCAAACATTTCATCGGACCCGATATCCGTTTGGAACCCGTGATGATCACCAAGGACGCCGGTGTTCATGACCTGTTGGATTTCTATATGGGCAAGAACACGCCCCAGCGCCAGGAGTTCATCATCGGCAACCTGAAGGTGGAGCGGGACTTGGTGAAGGAGGAGACCGCATTGGCCGCAGCGGTGGGCAGGATGCGGGCGGCGCAGGAAACCATTGAGGAGGTGGAGGCATGAGGAAGATGGCAGCACAGCAGTTGGCAGTTTGCAGTCGGGTGGCCGCGCGTTCCATGGCATCTGCACATTTCCACATCTTCACATGGGTTCTGCTCCTCATCAGCACAACCGCTGATTCTCAATCACCGGGTACGCTCCGCCTCTTCATCGATCCCGGTAACAATTTCAGTTTCGTGCTCGATGGCAAGCACCGCATGCAACAACGCGAGGTGACCTTGCCCGGTGGGCCGCACCGCTTCCAGTTCTGGGCGCCCACTCGCCGCATTGTGGATACCACACTTGCCGTTTTTCCCGACCGCACCGTGGATTTCACGCTGCGGCTGCCCTTCAGCGATGAGTACAAGGCTTATCAGTTCCAGATGAAGGCCTTCCGGAACAACCGGAAGGTGAACCGCTTGGTCCCGCTCTTGGCCACTGGCGCTTCAGCGGTCGTTAGCACGGTGCTCTTCATTAAATACAGTGATGCGCACAAGCAACTGGAAGAGGATGTGGCCCTGTACGACGCATTGACAACGCCGGGTGCGATCAGGGTATTGAAGGAGCAGGACATGGTTGCACATGTGGATGATTTCAAAAAGGCCGAAACGCGTTTCGCGATCTCTGCCGGGGTCACGGGTGGTCTTGCGATCCTCACCGGCTACTTGTTCGTCAAAAGCGCAAGGGTGAAGGTGCCCGTGTTCGATGACAAGGAGCGCGTGAAATTCGATGGCTTGGCGTGGATGCCGGGGTCGAAGGGCGGCACATGGGGGGGCGGTTTCACGATCAACATGGCCAAGCGATGAGGCGTTCTTTCATACCCCTGTTGTTGGTCGGGGTGCTGCCGCTGCTGTTCGCTTCTTGCTATAAAGATGAAGTGGCCGAGGCGGACTTGACGACCAACCCTTTCGATCCGGATTATGATGGTGCACCGATCATCGAGTTGTTGGGAGACAGTACCTACAAGCAGTTCAATAACCTTGGCGTGATCATCGATACGGTCATCGAGTTCAAGTTCCGGGTACGGACCGACCTTTTCCCATCGCCAACGGCCTACGAACCCTTCGGGGTGCAGGTGAACAACGGAACGGAGTACACCGGGCCTGTGCAAACACCCACGGACAATGAAGCGTTCGTGTTGCACCGGCATGTGCTGGAGGGCAGCAACTATTGTATGGACGTAAGCATCAAGGTACAAGGTTCGAGCACGCGCAGCTATCGCTTCTGCGCTACTGCAGATCTGTAGAGAGAACATTCGGTCATCCTTCCGCTGCACGGGACGATGATCCAGAACCAGGTGGACAGCAACAAAATGAGCGACGAGAAAGACGGTATCAAGGATCCGGAGGAGAACCTCCCTTCAGGGCAGGACGGTGCCGAAGGCAACGGTCAGGGTGCTCCCGACCAAAAAGGCGTACCGGGCGAAGGCAGTAGCGCCTTCAGCGTGAGCGGCATGTACCGCGAGTGGTTCCTGGACTACGCGAGCTATGTGATCCTGGAGCGTGCGGTACCCGCATTGAACGACGGCCTGAAGCCGGTACAACGCCGGATCCTGCATTCCATGAAAGTGCTGGACGATGGGCGCTACAACAAAGTGGCCAACATCATCGGCCACACCATGCAGTACCACCCGCACGGTGATGCCAGCATCGGCGACGCCCTGGTGCAGTTGGGCCAGAAGGACGTGGTGATCGATCCGCAGGGAAACTGGGGCAACGTGCTCACCGGCGACTCCGCCGCCGCGCCGCGTTACATCGAAGCACGACTTTCCAAGTTCGCTTTGGAGGTGGTCTTCAACCCGAAGACCACCGAATGGCAGGCCAGCTACGATGGCCGTAACAAGGAACCGGTACACCTGCCGGTGAAGTTCCCGTTGCTTTTGGCGCAAGGTGCCGAGGGTATTGCGGTGGGGCTCAGTTGCAAAATGCTGCCCCACAACTTCAACGAACTGTGCGATGCCAGCATCGCGGCGCTGAAGGGCAAACGTCCGCACCTCATGCCGGACTTCCCCACGGGCGGGCTGGCCGATTGCGAGAACTACAACGATGGCGAGCGTGGCGGCCGCGTGCGTGTTCGGGCACGCATCCGCAAGGAGGATGCGAAGACGCTCGTCATCACCGAGATCCCTTTCGGCACCACCACGGCCAGTCTTATCGAGAGCATCATAAAGGCCAACGAGAAGGGCAAGATCAAGGTGCGTCACATCGAGGACAACACGGCCGAGAACGTGGAGATCATCGTGCACTTGGCTGCGGGCGTTTCCCCGGACAACACCATCGACGCGCTTTTCGCCTTCACGGATTGCGAGATGAGCATCGCGCCGAACGCGTGCGTGATCGAGAACGAGAAGCCACGTTTCCTCACCGTAACGGATCTGCTGCGCACCAGCACGGAGAACACGTTGCGGTTGCTCAAGACCGAGTTGGAGATCCGCTTGGACGAACTTGACGAACAGTGGCACTTCGCATCGCTCGAACGCATCTTCATCGAGAAGAAAGTCTACCGGCGCATTGAAGAAGCGGAGACATGGGAAGAGGTGATCGCCACGATCCACAAGGGGCTGAAACCGCATGTGAAGGACCTGCGCCGCGAAGTGACCGACGAAGACGTGGTGCGCCTCACCGAGATCAAGATCAAACGGATCAGCAAGTTCGACAGCTTCAAGGCCGATGAGCACATCAAGGGCTTGGAGGATGCGCTCGCTGTGGTGAAGGACAAGCTCAACAACCTCATTGAGCACGCCGTCGATTGGTTCAAGGAGCTGAAGAAGAAATACGGTGCGGGCCGTGAACGCAAAACCGAACTGCGCACATTCGATACGATCGTGGCAACGAAAGTCGCGGTGGCCAACCGCAAGCTCTACGTGGACCGTGCCGAGGGTTTTGCCGGGTGGAGCCTGCGCAACTTCGAGTTCGTGGATGAGTGCAGCGAGATCGACGACATCATCGTGTTCCGCGGTAACGGCACCATGACGGTGAGCAAAGTCGCTGACAAGAAGTTCATCGGTAAGGACATCCTGCACATCGGCGTGTGGAAGAAGGGCGACGAGCGCACCATCTACCACATGGTTTACCAGGACGGCACACAGGGCGCCTACTACATGAAGCGCTTCGCCGTCACCGGCATCACGCGCGACAAGGAGTACGATCTCACCAAAGGGACGCAGGGCAGTAAGGTGATCTACTTCACTGCGCACCCGGATGGCCGTGCGGAGACCGTACAGATCCTGTTGCGTGCGCGTGCCAACCTGCGTAAGAACAAATTCGAAGTTGACTTCGCGCAGCTCGCCGTGAAGGGCCGCAGTAGCCAAGGCAACCTGCTCACCCGCCACATGGTGCAGAAGGTGACGCAATTGCAGGTGGGCGGCAGTACGCTCGGTGCCATACCCATCTGGTACGACGAGACCGTGCGCCGCATGAACGATACGGGCCATGGCCGTTACCTGGGTCGTTTCGCGGACGATGAGAAACTGCTCTGCATCACCAAGAGCGGGCACTATCTGTTGTTGCCCTACGCGCTCAGCACGCACTTCCCCGATGATGCACTGACCGTGGTGAAGTACCGCGAGGGGCAGGTGATCAGTGCCGTGTATTTCGATGGCGAGAAGAAGCTGCACCACGTGAAACGCTTCGAGGTGGAATCTGCGCGCGACCCCGTGCTCTTCATCACCGAGCACCCCGAGAGCAAACTTGAGCTGCACAGTTTGGTCGATGCGCCACGCATGCATGTACGCTACGATCAGCGCAGCGCACAGAAGAGCGACGAGCAAGTGGACCTGGCGAAGTTCATCGGTGTGAAAGGCGTGAAAGCGCTTGGCAATCGGTTGAGCCCCTTCAAGGTGAAGGACCTGGAACTGCTCGATCCCGTTTTCGTGCCCATGACCGCCGAACTGGAGGAGCGCCAACAGATGCTCATCACCGACGATGAGGTCGGCAACTTGGAACTACCGGAAGAAGAGGACTTGGAGGAAAGCCCCATGGCCCGGCTTAAACGTCAACAAGCCACACAACTGGAAGAGCCAGAGCGCCACCCCGATGATCCGTTGATCGGCAAGAGCCCCGGCAAGCAGATCACCTTGGGGTTGGACTAGGGGGAGCTACTTCACCTGGCTGCCATCCCGCGCGCACATTACCGGTATGTGCGCATCGTTGAAGAGCAGGCGCTCTTTTTCGGCATCGGCAATGTGCGTCATGTCGGGAGAAGCATCGGCGATAACGGCGATCAAACCGGAGCCCACCTTCTTGGCGTAACCGATGATGTGCTGCGCGTAGCCGATGGAGAAAGTCTCCGGGGGGACATTGGCCTCAACGTACTTGATGCCCTCGGCCTGCAATCGGTAAAGCATGTCGCGCTTGTTGTTCAGCAATTGCACGCTGGGCTGGTCCATCGGCCGCATGGCTTGGAACACATGCACCTCGCTGCCGAGCGTTTTGGCCACGGCGCACACGGCATCCAGCAGCCCCGTAACGTCTTTGTGGCCTGCCACCGGCATCACGATCCGCTCCATGCCGCTCTGCGCAGCCTTCTCCTGCACCACGATGCTCGGCACCTTCACCTTGCGCGCCAGCTTCAACACGTCGCTGCCCATCAACTTCTGTTTCAGGTTGCGCAGGCCGTGCGTGCCCAGCACCATCAGGTCGTAGCCTGCCTCCTGCATGGCGGTAGGAATGGCTTGGAAGATGTCGCCCTCGCGCACATGGCCATCGCAGGTAACGCCTTTGGTGCGGACCATTGCCGCTATCTGCGCCAAGTCCGTCATCGCCTCCGAGCGTTCGTCCACGTTGCGCACCACATGCAACAGGTCCAACGCAGCGCCGGTGCTCAGCGCCAATGCCGTTGCGGTGTCTACGGCGTGATCGCCGGTGCTGCTCAGGTCGGTGGGGCAGAGGATGCGTTTCATGTGTTTCATGCCCCGGCTATGTCGGGGCGGTGCAAGCGATCGCGCCGAAAGTACTTGGCTTCGCGATCGGCACGAAGCCAACGACGCCTTGTCCCAGTGTTCCCACGCCGCTCATCAATTGGCGTGCGCGCATGTCCAAAGGGGCTTTATCCTTGGGGCCGCACACCGAATCACTACCACATGACCACGCGCCTGCTCCTTTGCTCAGCACTGCTCACCACTGCCACCGTGCAGGCCCAAGTGAACATGAGCCTCCTCGGCGACATCGACTACCAGAGCACGCACGAGAGCCACCTCAGCAACATCTGGGGTTACGCTGACGAACTCGGCAACGAGTACGCGCTCATCGGTGTGAACGGAGACACCGCCCAAGCCAACACCGGTGGGCTGGCCGTGGTGGATGTCACCAACCCGGTGGTTCCCGTCGAACTGGCCTTCATCAGCAGCGCCAACAGCCAATGGCGCGAGATCAAGACCTATGGCGACTACGCCTACATCACCACCGAAGCCAGTGCCGGCCTCTTGATCGTCGACCTGTCCCCGCTGCCCCAAAGCACCACGCTTCCCAGCAGCGTCTTCATGGGCAGCGGTTGGACCACTTCGCATTCGCTCTTTATCGACGAAGCAGCGGGCAGGCTTTACTTGCACGGTAGCAACCGCGGCAATGGAGGCGTCATCATCTACGACCTCACGCAGGACCCTATGAACCCGGTGGAGATCGGGGAATACGATGCGACCTACTGCCACGACAGCTTCGCCCG
This sequence comes from Flavobacteriales bacterium, assembly GCA_039931265.1. Classification (GTDB taxonomy): domain Bacteria; phylum Bacteroidota; class Bacteroidia; order Flavobacteriales_F; family PHOS-HE28; genus PHOS-HE28. The sequence goes on along the minus strand of JBDTSG010000096.1, from coordinate 26,359 downwards.
GGGCGATACCCTGTATGCTGCGCAGATCTATGACGGCGTTGTCAGCATCGTGGATGTCAGCGACCCGCAGAACCCCGTGTTGCTCGCTACCCAGAACACGCCCAGCAACTTCACCCACAACGTTTGGCTCGATGCCAGCGGCGATCACATGTTCACCACCGATGAAGTTGCCAACGCCTACGTGGGCAGTTACGACATCAGCGACCTCGGCAACATCCAGGAGATCGATCGCCTGCGCAGCGATCCGGTCAACGGCGCCATTCCGCACAACACCTATTGGTTGAACGGCTACCTCGTGACCAGCTACTACACTTACGGTTGTGTGGTGTACGATGCCAGCCGTCCCCAGAACCTCGTGGAAGTGGGCCGCTTCGATACCTCTCCGTTCGCAGGTAACAGCTTCAACGGCGCGTGGGGTGTCTATCCCTTCCTGCCAAGCGGCAACCTGCTCATCAGCGATATCGAAGGCGGCTTGCGCATCCTCGGTGTCACTTACACCAGCGCATGCTGGCTGGAAGGCACGATCACCGATCAAGGCACAACGTTCCCGATCAACGGCGTGCAGGTGTCCATCGTGGGCACGGGCATCACGGATGCCACCGGTCTCGATGGCGCCTACGCAAGTGGTTACCACGCGGCCGGCACTTACGACATCTTCCTACAGGCATCCGGCTATGCGGACCTCACCATCCCCGGCGTCGTGCTGGCCAATGGCGTGGTCACGATCCAGGATGCGCAGATGGTTTCGTTGCCCACGTTCGCTTACTCCGGCACGGTAACCGATGCCCTCACCACCCTCGGCGTGCCAAATGCTTCGGTGCGTTTGTACAGTGACCAGTACAATTTCCAAGCGCAGTGCGATGCCTCCGGCAACTTCACCCTGCCTGCGATCTTCGAGGATGATTACGACGTGGTGGCGGGCGCATGGGGCTGGCACTCCACCTGTAGCAACCTCGGCATCGTCAACTCCAACTCGGCACCCATCAGCCTCACCGTTGATCCCGGTTATTACGACGACTTCGCCTTCGATCTCGGTTGGTCTGTCAGCGGCTCGGCCAGTGAAGGGCACTGGGAGCGTGGTGAACCCATCGGCCAGGAGATCCAGGGCTTCCTGTTGCAACCGGAAGAGGATGTGCCCAGCGATTGTGCCGACCTCTGTTTCCTCACCGGCAACGGTGCGGATATCGGGTTGAACGACGTGCAGGATGGAACCACCTTGCTCGTATCACCGGCGTTCGATGCCACCACCTACACCAACCCGCTCGTGGCTTGGCAGTATTGGTACTTCGATGGTTCGCTCAACGGCGCGGTGGACGATTCGCTCACCTTCTTCCTGCGCACCGGCGGTGTGGACCATTTCGTTTCGTCCATCCACCCTAACGCCGCCATGAGCGTCTGGACGGCCGATAGCGTGGTCATCTTCAACATCGTACCACCAGCAGCCGACATGCAGTGGGTGGTGCGCGCCCACAAGCCCTTCGATATCGGTAACCACATCCTGGAGTGCGGCTTCGACGCCTTCGTAGTACGCGAGGATGTTGCCGATGCCGTTTCGGAAACAGCTGCGCCGCCTGCCTTGCACATTTGGCCCAACCCCACGGACGGGCAGGTAACCCTGCGCACCGATGCCACCGGGCCGGCTTGGGTAACGATCACCGATCCACAAGGCCGCATGGTACACCGCTACTTGCTCTCCGCCGCGACTTCCACCGTGCAACTCGCCATGGCGCCGGGACTCTACCAAGTGCAACTGTATGCAGCGGATGCGGCACCGGTCGTAGCAAAGCTGATCGTGCGCTAGGTCCGTTCGGTCCTCACGCACTTGTTGCGTGACTGGATCACTCCACCACCGTTGGAGGTGAACCGCAGTAGCCTATGGCGCAGGCCAAGTTCGGCCAACGAAGCGGACCTGCACCTGTTGCGCCTGCTCGATGAACTGCATCTGGATGAACCCACGCCGCACATGCTGCATTAGCGAGGTACAACAGGCCAACGGCTTGCCCGTGGACCGCTGCAAGGTGCGCACCCTGAAGCGGCGCTTGCACATGGTCGCTTGATCCATCAACAAGAACACCGGTTATGAGTCTCCCTGGACCCTGATGCATCAACCAAAACACACCTTGAACTTGACCTATGTCCGTCCGGACCGAGTTGACCAGCTTAAAGCAGCAAAGGCCGCCCCTTGCGGGACGGCCCTTGCTTTCCGGGAGCAAGTTGGACCGGTCAGGGCGTCGGGGGCGATCCGAAGAGCGCACCGTCCACCCGCCAGCCCACCCCGCACACGCCTTTGCCGAAGTCCCCACCGAGGCTCAGTGCTGTGTTCAAGGTTCTTGCTCCCATAACGCCTTGGTCGGTCAGGTCGGCCCACCTTCCTACCCGTTCCTTACAAGACATACGGGATCGGATCGCGATCGGATCACGGAGAGATGAAATGGGCGTTCAGCGCCCTGTCCGTGCGGCTGTCGAGCGGTCGGGGCCTGCTCCGGATCAGACGTTCCCCATCAGCACCATGGCGCTGAGCGTGGGGGAGGGGACGCCACCGGCATCCTCCAAGGTGACAGCGAAGGTCTGTGCCTCGGTGATCACCTTCATGTGCTGCACCTTGCTCGCATCGGGGCTGCTATCGTACATGCCCGCACTAATGGGCACACCACTGGCCAGCGCCCACAACTGGTACTGTTTGCCTGCCGGTGGTTCCGGCAACCTGAGCACATCAAGGTAAACGTCTTTCGTCGCCGGGTCCCAGTAAAGGCGAGCAGCGGCGTCCATCGTGGAGTCAACACCCGCCAATGGAACGAGCACCACATGCGGGTTGAGCACAACAGCGAGCTGCGCATTGCTCGCATCCAAAGCGGTGCGCTGTGTTTCCAGTTCCTGCGCCAAGGTGGTGCGATCGTTCTGCATCACCGACAGTTGCTCTTCCATAGCGCCAACCCTGCTGTAGAGCATCCAATTGCCCACGGCACTCACCACCAGTGCGGCCACCGAAGCAGCGGCCAGCCAGCGCACCGTTCCGCCCGTGGAAGCCGTCCTGCTCATGGCGATCACTCGGCCATTGTCCGAATGGCCGATGGCCGCCAGTGTTGCCGCGCGCACCCGAGCGGGCGCTGGTGCAGCACCGGCCACCGCGAGTTGCTCCAGGGCCAGTTCGACCGATGCGAGTTCGGCACGCACGCCGGAATCGGTGGCACGCATATGCTCAACGAGCACGGCTTCGCTGCGACTGGTCTGGCCCAGCACATGCGCCTCCAGGAGGCCCGATGCTATGAGTTCCGCGGCGTTCATGCCATTTCCTTCAGCGCGTCCTTCAGTTGAAGCAATGCCGAGCGCGTCCTCGACTTCACCGTGCCCAACGCGATCCCCGTTTGTTCGGCGATCTCCTGCTGCGAGTAGCCCTGGTAGTAAGCGAGGTCGATCATTTCCCGCAGTTCCGGCTTCAGCTTCGCGAGCACCTTGTCCATCCCGAGATGATCCATGCGCGCGCGCTCTTCATCCGAACCCAGTCGATATACGTGCTTATCAAGCGTTCGGATCCCGTCGTTGTTGCGGAACTGCGCGGTACGCACCAAGTCGATGGCCGTGTTGCGGGCAATGTTCACCATCCATGTGAAGGCCCTTCCCTTGGTGGCATCATAGCTGCGCGCGCTGCGCCAGATCTTCACGAAGGCATCCTGCAGCACCTCCTCCGCCATGTCGTTGGTGCCCACGATGCGCAGCACCACACCATGGATGGCCGCTGAGTACTGGTCGTACAACTTGGCGAACGCATCCTGATCGCCGTTCTGCACGGCAACAAGCAATACACCGCCTTTGTCGACTTCAGCCATGTTCAGGGAGGGGGACGAAAGTAGTTGCGGATGCGAGCAGCCCCGATGCGGGCCGGCCGAAGCGCTCAGATCACCACGATGCAGGCAGTCCGATACGCTTGCATACGAAGGATGTACGTGCCGGGGGCGAGATCGCCGAGATCGATCGTCATTTCGGGTTCACTGGTGGAACCCGCGCGCATTTGCCTGCCTGCAAGATCCACCAATGCCCAATCGCCCAGCGCAACACCCGATGCGGACGAAACCTCTGCACGGTCGTGGGCCGGGTTCGGCCAAACCAGCAAGCGCGGAAGTACGGGCGGATCCTGCACGCCGACCACCACCAATGGATCGGACATCGTTTCGCACGGGCTGCCGTATTCCACGTCCACCGTGTAGCTACCACCGACGAAGCTGGCGGAAATGCACTGGCCGGTGCCGCTGAAGACGGGTAAACCGTTGATGTACCATTGGTAGCTGTTACCCGGTGGATCGGCGCACAACAAGGTGTCGTCCCAAACGATGGCCGGTTGCAAGTACGGTTCGAACAGCACGGAAAATGGCGACCCCAACGTTGCGCTCGTGCCGGGACATGCCGCGACCGATGCGGTGACCAGGTAGTTGCCGTTCGCGATCACTTCCAAAGAATCATCGGTGGCGCCGGTGATCGTGATGCCGTTCCTTGCCCAACTGATGTTGGTGTCGTGCGGCGGTTGCAGGATCAGGAAGGCAACGCTCCCTTCGCAGAAGTGGAGCCCCGCTGTGTCCGTGAAGATCGCATTGCCCGACCAGAAGACCTGAGGCTGCACCGTGGAGTAGCCGCCGATGTATACGAGCGGACTGAACTCGGCGCAACCCGCTGTCGTCACCAATACCTCGAAGGTCGACCCGGCGTCCTGGCTTCCGTTCAGCAACAAGGTTTGGCCCATTGCTCCGGGTATCAAGGTCTGGTTGCGGTACCACTGATAGCTATCGCCGACCTGCGTAGAGAGCGTGGCCGTGTCGCCGGGGCACAATGCAAGACTGTCGGGGGTGATCAGCGGATCATGCACGCACTGGGCTACCGAAGCACTGCCCAGAGCGATCGCGATCGTGCAGAGCAATGTTCTCATGTCGGGTGTTGTTGGTGCAAGACGAAACCGTTCTTCCGCAGTGGCTCCCATCTCATTTCCCTGCTGATCGCCAAGCGGCGCTTTGGGCGGTGTACGTCTGCTGTGCGCCGGTATCACCTTCCGCTTTGGCCAATGCAGCGCTCTCCTCAGCGGCGGCAATGGCTTCCTGCACAGCGCCCGTTGCGTGCAGTGCAAGGGCGAGGGTGAAGTTGTTCCAGTACATCTTCTTCATCTCCACGCTCTTGTGCGCCCATGCAAGGGCTTGCGCATCATCGATATGGCGCGTGAGGTAGAACTCGGCGGATTCGGAGTAAGTGCCTGAACCCGCATCCGGTTTCGCGAGGGCTTCGGCAATGTTGGCCTTGGCGCGTTCATCGCTCGGGGCAGTGATCCAAACGCTTACGCGTGTTTCGGCCCACATCAGGTCAAGGCGCGCAGCATCCTGCGCGAATGCGCCGAAGCCGATGGTGAACACTTCCGTCGCTGCGCACTTTTCCGGAGCGGCTTCAACAGATGCGATGTCCAGTTCCGACTTGTAGGCGTAAGCGCCCCATTGCTTCGCGTCGCTGTTGAGGATGACCCTGAAGGTGCGCTCGCTCGGGACCGTGAACAAGGCGTATGTCCCCGCTGCCACTTGGGTTTTGCCGAACTGCACCGGACCATCGAAGGTGATGGTGGTGCACTCGTTGGCCCCCGTCCGCCAAACCTCGCCGTAAGGCACCAAACCACCGAAAATGGCACGGCCGTTAGCGCTGGGCCGACCGTGGTCCACCGTGACTTTCGTAAGACCGACAACCTGCGATACTTGCGCACGGGGACTGGCTTTGGGCAGCTCTTGTGCGGATAGGGCGGATGCGAAAGCCAGTGCTGGCAGGAAGTAGGAGCGTTTCATGTGTTGTGGATGAGCGGCCGAAAGTAGCGCGCGGCCGCAAGGGTGCGTTCCATCGCCGCCGCGACGATCCGTCATTATCGACCCACGCGTACATGTACGGGAACAGACCTTTGTACCGGAAACCAACAGCATGAAAACCAGCTTCATTCTCCTGCCCCTGTTAACCGTTTGCACGGCGTGCGCTGCGCCAACCGTTGCCGATCAACGCCCACCCGATCAGAACGATCGGGCCACCACCGCCAGCCCTGCCGAGCTGGCCGGGCTCAGCACGGCCTACTTCGCAAGTGGTTGCTTCTGGTGCGTGGAGGAGATCTTCGAAAGCGTGAAAGGGGTGAAGGAGGTGATCTCGGGCTATTCGGGAGGGGGCATGGACAACCCCAGCTACTATGCGGTGAGCGATGGCAACACCGGCCATGCGGAGTCGGTGGCCATCTATTACGATCCCCAAGTGGTCAGTTTCGCCACGTTGGCGCAGGTCTTCTTCTCCAGCCACAATCCCACCACGCTGAACCGGCAAGGTCCGGATGCCGGCTCGCAGTACCGTTCCATCGCGTTCTACCAGACACCGGAGGAAGAGACGCTGTTGCGCGCGTACATCAACGATCTCGAAAAGGCCCATGTGTTCAAGGCGCCGATCATCACCGAGGTGGCCCCCTTCAAGAAATTCTGGCCGGCCGAACAGGAGCACCAGAACTATGTGTGCCGCAATCCGGATGCTTCATACGTGCGGAGCGTTTCCGTTCCGCGCTTCGAAGAGTTCAAGGCACAACATCCCGAACTGGTGAAGTAAGTGATAGGGGAGGAACGAAAGGGGAACAGCTACTTCCGCCAAGGCACCAAGTAACCGACGCTCAGGATCCAGTTGCGGTGGTAAGCTTCCGCAGACTCGCTGTAGAGAAAGTGGTTTCTCTCCGGATAGAAGTCCGTAAAGCTGTGCTGGTAGCGGACATCGATGAACAACTCGCCTTCGCCCGATCTAAAGGCAAGCCCGCCACCGACCACCCCTGAAAGGTCGAATAACTCGTACTTCGTTGTCCCTTCTTGCGCTCCGAAGACCACTGGCAGGGCTTCATAAAAGCCACCGTTCCATGTGCCAGCTAAACCATAGCGATCAACCCCACCAACACCCATACTGACAGTCGGGCCCACTATAGCGAACGGCCGCAATTTCGCTTTGCCGAACAGGTACTTCGCAAGTAGCGGCAGCTCTGCATAGTTCATCCGCAGCAGGTCGTTACCTGTTGTAGGACGTGGGTACCACTGACATCGCCAACCCTTTTGGGAATACGCAAGTTCGGGTTGGAAGAAGAGCCGTTCACCCAATCGGATACTAACCACCACGGCCGTCGCAGTTGCGAGCAAGCGCTCTGCGCCATCGTTGATCCGGGTATTTTCCTCTCTTAACGAACCATTGAAGGCGATCGAGGAGGTGGTTCCGCCGAAGCGTTGTCCAATTCGAACGCGAGGCTCTTCTTCCGGTACCTCAGCATTGCGACTTGCGCTATCAACGGGAAATGTCGTCGTCTTCTGAATTCGGCAGAACAGTTCCAAGCTATAGCCTATCTGAACTACGAAGGACCGTTGCCTTGCGGTAAGTGGTTCAGCAACGTTGCCGTTCGGATCAACGAACTCCACGTTCCCGTACATCACATTGTTCAACCCATGCTGATAGCCCAAGGACAGTTCCAATCGCGAACGTTGCACATGGTAGGTCAGGTTCAGGCGACCAAGCAACGACCATTCGTGCGTCGGCGAGGTGAGCAGGTACCCCGTGTCATCTGCACGACCCAGCAACAGCACACCTTGCGGCGTTTGGTCATCGTAGTTGTAGTGGTACTCACCTCGAACGTACTCTCCATAGCCAACACCTATCTGCGGAGAAACTGCGAACCGGTGGTAGTTGAACTCTGGACCTAAATAGAATGGGATCTGCAAATAATTGTGCCGATAGAAGTTGCCTTTGCTTTCATAGCTCGTGCCTTTCTGGATGAACGCCAGGCCAGTACTGATGCGACCATACCTGAGCACTCGAACGTCCAGTGGTATTTCGAGAGCTACACCCAGCAGATCATGCTGCGATGAATTGTACAGTTCAGTGTATTCCTTGTTCGATCCGTCGGCTATCCAACGTGTCGAAGCCAGTCCAAAACGGTGGCCTATGCTCACTTGGGAAAAGGCGCACGAGAAAAACAACGAACAGGCAACGACGATGGGAGCCCTCATGGCGTGATAAAGTTAGTAAAGCCTTCCCTTCGCCCCTTAGCGGAAGCCAGAGCAAGACATCACGGCCCATGAAGTAGACCTTGCTGTTCAGTGCACCACGCTCACTGCTATCGGCGGCATGCCGTCTGCGCTGAACCAATAGCGTCCGGTGGCTGCACCGCGCACATCAACGGTGAAGCGTTGAACACCTTTCACTGAGCCGCTCCTTACCGCCCTGCCCGTGAGGTCGAACAACTGCCAAGTGCCTGTGTAAGGCTGCGCAGCTGTTATGGCGAGATCCTCCTTGGCCGGGTTCGGCCATGCGGTCAGCACTTGCGCGCGACTTGTCTCCGGAACAGCGAGCACGAAATCATATGGCTCCGATACCGTTGTACAGACCGATCCATAATCCACGAGAGCGGTATAGGTGCCGCTGATGGTGGGCGTGAAGCAATCGGTGGTGACGATCGGATTTCCGTTGAAGTACCACTGTGTGCCGTTCCCGGTCGGATAGACGCACAGTTCCGTACCCAAGGGGACGATGCTCGCTTGCATCATGAAAACGAAGTTCATCGGGATGATCACGCCGAGCTGCTGGTTGAAGTTCGGGCAGAGCGCTGGCGCACCGCTCACGGTGTAATTGCCGGTTTGCGTTACCACAAGCGTGTCGTTGGTGGCACCCGGTATCACTTGGCCGTTGTTGGTCCACTGGATGTTGACCTCGTACGGTTGCATGAGGATCAGCAGTGCCGTATCGCCATCGCAGTAATAGGGCATGAACAGGCTGTCGGTATGCGAAGGATCGCCGTCGGTGATCACCGACGGAGGAAGGAAGGCCCAGCCGTCCACGAGCACTGCGGGTGACATCTCCGTGCAGGCATCATCCGTTGCTTCAACGCTGAAGGTCGCACCTGCATCTTGGAAAGCATCGACCCCCAGGGTTTGGGCCGTGGCTCCGGGGATGAGGTTCCCATCCTTGTACCACTGGTAGCTGTCGTACACCTGTGTGGAGAGAACGTCCTGGGTGTTGGGGCACAGGATCAGGTTGTTGGGGGTTACGGTTGGATCGAAGGAGCACTGTGCTGTTGCAGCGAGTGATGCCAGTGCGATCGGAAGGGTAAGCAGTGTTTTCATTTCTGTCGGTTCAACGCGAAGACAAGCGGACGACGCAGAACGCTGCCGCGCAGGTGTACACAGTTGAACTTCCCGCTCAACGTCCTGCGTGGCCGAAAGCGATCCCGACCGCTTGGCGGAAGAGCTTCTCGTTCACCTTCCGCAGGTGCATGATGGTGGCGCCTTTCTCGCCCCACTTGCTGGGATGCGGTTCGAAGCAACCGGGGTGGTGCGCAATAAGATCCGTTTGCAGTTCCAGATCGAGCATCAATACGGCAAAGCCTTCTTCCACCCAGAGCGTCATGAACGTGCGGCCCGGTTTGGCACCCGCCTTTTTCGGCTTGATGCGCAAGGCCACCTTCCCGAAGTGATCGTACTCCTCGGCGTTGAAGTCATGCAGGGCGATCGTGCGGGCAGTGGCGATGTCCATGGTGTCGGAACTGACAGCTATTGTTCGCTAAGCGCGCGCAGGTATTGCTTCCGTGGCCGAGCGGACGGCGGGGGCCACTTTGGTGGCGTAGAGTTCGATGCACCGCAGCATTTTGTCGTGCGGCATGTTGCCCACGCTGAACTGGAGACTGAACCGGGTGAACCCGAAAAGACGGTGCTCCATGAGGATCTTTTCGATCACGGTGTCAGCATCGCCCAACAGCATCGCGCCCTGCGGTGATCGCTCGAAATCGAATTGCGCCCGGCCCACCGGACCCCAGCCGCGCTCTTTTCCCAAGCGGCCCATCGTTTCCACGTATGCCGGATAGACCAGCTCCGCGGCTTCGTTGTTCGTGTCCGCCACGAAACCGTGCGAGCCGATGGCCAACTGCATTTTGGCTGGATCGTGCCCCGCCTCGCGCCACACTTTCTTGTACAGGTCGGTGAATGGTTTGAAACGCGCGGGCTCCCCGCCGATGATGGCAAGCGTCATCGGCAGGCCCAGCGTTGCGGCCCGCACCACGCTCTCAGGTGTTCCGCCAACGGCGATCCATACCGGTAGCGGTGCTTGGACAGGTCGCGGGTACACACCGCGGTTGTCGATCGCTGGGCGATGCACTCCTTTCCATGTGATCCGTTCAGCCTCGCGCAGCTTCAGCAGTAACTGAAGATGCTCGGTGAAGAGTTCGTCGTAGTCCTGCAGATCATACCCGAACAAAGGGAACGATTCCGTGAAAGAACCGCGCCCGGCCATGACCTCAGCACGGCCACCCGAAAGAAGGTCGAGTGTTGCGTATTGCTGAAAGACGCGCACGGGATCCTCCGAACTGAGCACGGTAACGGCGCTCGTGAGGCGGATGTGTTTGGTGCGCGCGGCAGCCGCGGCCAACACAACGGCAGGCGCGGAAGCAATGAAATCAGGCCGGTGGTGTTCGCCGATGCCGAACACGTCAATGCCGAGCCGATCGGCCAGTTCGATCTCTTCCAGCAGATTGCGGTAACGCTCTTGCGCACTGATCGCCTTGCCCGTTCGCGGGTCGGGGCTGTGATCAACGAATGAATAGATGCCGAGTTCCATGTGTTCTGCGCGAGGTGTCTTTGACGCGTCGGCGAAGATCGGTCCGCTATCCTTCATTGGCATTGAACTGGTGCAAGAACCGACCCGCGATTCAGCCTACAACCACCAACCAACTCTGTATCAATTCCGTAGCGGAAGAGACCACGATCCGGTAGGGCCCCGGCGGGTACCCGACAATATCGAGGTCCAACGTTCGCATGGGCATTGGTTGCTCCAGCACCACTCGGCCTTGCACATCGAACACGCGGAGTATCCGGTCCTGTCGTGCAGTGGTCAAATGCACTGTCGCGGCATCAGCGGCCGGGTTGGGTGCAACGGTCAGGACCTCGGTCGTCCCCTTGCCGGTGATGGCTCCGATCCCGGTTGTGCAGCCCACCTGTTCGTTCTGCACAATGATCGGACTGAACATACGACGGAGACTGTCGCGCACCGCTGCCGTGTTCACCACGAAATGGAAGGAGCCGTTGTTCGCAACGTTGATGCAATTGAAGGAGAACGGCGGTTGGCTCAGCACGGCATCGCACAGGAACGGGTCCTGCAGGTTCGATACCGTGAACGTACCCGGGGGATAAGTGGCCATTTCATCGGCGATGGACTGGCTTCCGGCAAAGAGCGGATAGTTCGTGCTCCACCAAGTGCCTGTTGCGCAGTAGAAGGATAAGTCGAACAGGGCCGGCTTCGTCAGCGTGCTCACGATCATGTCACAGGTCTGGTGGTAGAGGAACAACGCTGGTGGAGCGCCCCCTTGCAACCAATCCATATCCCATGCAAGTCGCGGCAATGCACCTGCTACGGAAGCTACTCCGGCAACCCGGCTGTCTTCGCCGTTCAAGTTCAGGTCGCCTTCCACCGGTCCCAGATCGGGCCGCGTCTTTTGTGTGCTGTTCAGCGGAAGTCCCGTTGGGAAGCAACCGCCAAGGAGGATGCTGGGGTCGGCGACATCGGGCAGCGGGCCACAAGCCAATGGGCGCTCCGTTCCAACATCGAGGAATGCAGCGGTGAGGCAGGTGATGGCACCGGCGCTCTCGCCGTAGATAAACGTGTTGCAACCGAGCGTGCTGTCCAAAGTGCTACGTGCTTTCATGAAACGGATGGCGCCTTTCAGGTCTTGCTGCGCGCGGAACAATGCGCGCAGGATCTCCGCACTGTCCGGCGCATAAGAGCAGGCGCTCAGGCCCAAGGAAACGTTCACGTTCTGTGGTACATGATGGCCGAGGCGATAGCTCACAGCGGCCGCGACATAACCACGTTGTGCCATGTCGGCGCACATGTTCCAGACATCGCCACGTGATCCGCCCACCCATGCGCCGCCGTGCACCGCCAATAGCAGGGGCCGTTGTGTATTGGCATCGCCCACCGGTTTGAAAATGTCCATCCGCAGCGTATCGATGCCGCCGTAGAAGTTCGTGTCCCAGCCGTAGATCACACTGAAGGTCGTATCGACCCCGAAAAGCGGCTGTGTGTATGGTTGGGCCTGCGCGGCGAAAGCGCACCACAGCGAGGCAGTGGCACCGAGCAGTCGATAGGGAGCGTTGTTCGACATCCACCACAAGGTATGCTGCGTTTCCTGCTGACCGGTCACGCGTCTTTGATCGGGATGAACGGAACACCGATCGCTCGCTCGCCGGTATCCCGCATGTCACATCCTCCTCGTTAAATTCGGCGTGCCAACACCTTCACATGGAACACCTCAATACCCCCAACGTTTTAGCAGTGGCTCTCTGCCTTTTCATCGGCGTTGATGCTTCTGCCCAATGCACGCCCGCGACGAGCACTGTCACAGGGCCGGTTCTCCGAGGTTCCATCGGACTCGGTGGTACGGAGAACCGCACCGGCATCGCGTTCAATCCTGTGGCGGGCTTGTATTACAGCGTCAACGCTGGTAGCGGTACATATCCGGTGGATACCTACGACGCGTCCTACAACTTGGTGGATTCAATTGCCCAGGGCTATGACTATCGCGGGGCGTGGTGGAACCCGCTCACCTCGCAGTTCCAGGGCAACGGGTACAGCGGGTCGGGCATATTCGTGCAATCGCTTGCGGGCGGCACACAGCATCCCTTGGGCACCGGCTCGGTGCTGCTCAGCGGTCCGCAACCCGACGCTCAGGCGTGCGCCGCCTTCGACTCCGATGCCAACGAGATCGTCTATTACTTCAGCGGGTCCATATACCGTTATAGTGGCGCAACGAACACCGCGTTGGGTTCCTTCGTGATCACAGGGCTGCCAGTGCCCACAACGTCCATCAACTCCACCGGTATCGCTTACACGGGTTGCCCTGGCCACGAATACGGGATCTACAACTTCGTGGATCAGCGCTTGCTCTTCATAGACAAAGCCACCGGTGCGTACAGTGGGGCCTGCCAACTGCCCATAACGGCACCGTTGCGCGATTACATGGGAACGGCCTTCGCCAACGATATGTTCTGGGTGTTCGATGATGCCGATTTCTCGTGGCATGGATACAACATCGTTGCAACGAACGTTGGCTTGGAAGAGTCATCGGCGCTCGCGTCCATTGTATTGGCCCCGAACCCGGCGTCGGATGAGCTCACGGTCTCGGCAACAGGATCGTTGGACAATGGGTCATTGGACATCTTCGATGCTACTGGCCGTCTGGTGCTATCCACCATGCTTTCCAAGGGCAGCCTCAGGATAGATGTGAGCGGATTGTCCAACGGTACCTATCACGCCCGGCTGCTTGCCGGCACCGCTACGGTGCAGAAGACGTTCATGATCGCCCGCTGAGCCGGGGTGGATCATGCGCTAACCGCGCAGAATGCTTTGGGCCGCATAATGCCCCATGGCGAAGCAACCTTGTAACAGGAAGCCTCCCGTCGGGGCATCCCAGTTCACCATTTCACCGATGGCGAAGAGGTGCTCGAAACGCTTGAACGCGAATGTTGGCGTCAGTTCATCCACGGGGATGCCCCCTGTTGTCGAGATCGCCTCGCCGATGGGCCGAAGCCCGATAACAGGTATGCGCAGGTGTTTGATGTCGTGAACGAGATCGACAGGGGATAGGAAGCGCTCTTTCGGTGTGAAGGACTTCAACAACGCCATTTGCGCGCGATCAAGGTGCAGGGCTGGGGCGAAGTCCTTTGTGGTTTTGCCGTTGAGCTTTTGAAGCAACTGTTCCTCCGTGTTGTTCGGCTTGTAGTCCAGTTGAACGAAAGCGGCGCTGCCTTTTTGTAAAGCCTCGCGCAATGCGGGCACGATGGGGTAAACCGCGTTGCCTTCAAGTCCGTGTTGCGTAATGGTTGCTTCACCCAGTACGCTGCGATCACCGGCTGTAAGGCGCAAGTTCTTCAAGGGCTTGCCGACATGATCGCGCAGGACGTTCGCCGGCCACGGCACGGATACGCCGCAGTTGGATGGCAGGAACGGTGCCGTGCGGATACCGATGGATCCGAACAGCGCGGGCCAGATGCCGGTGGATCCGGTAACGGGCCAGGAAGCACCGCCCAAGGCGAACAGCACGAAGTGCGCCGCTAGCGATGAACGCCCATCGCGGTTCTCGATCACCGGACGGTGCTGTTCATCGAAACCATCGAACACATGCTCCGTATGGAACCGTACGCCGCGCGCCAGCAAACGCTCGCGCAAGGGTTCCAGCACTTCGATCGGCTTGATGCCCTTGGTCGGGAACACGCGGCCGCTGGTGCCCACGTACGTACCGATGCCCATCTCTTGCAGCCATGCGATCAGTTCGTTCGGCCCGAAGGCTGCAAGTGCTTCGTCCAAAAATCCTGGAGGGGAGTACGCGGCCAACAGCCTCTGACCTTCAGCGCTGTTGGTGAGGTTGAACCCGCCTTGACCCGCAACGAGGAACTTTCGGCCAATGGCTTTGCCGTGTTCGTACACGTGCACATCGTGGAACGGCGCGAGCACATCAGCCGCCATCAGGCCTGCGGGCCCACCGCCGATCACCGCAACACGTTTTCGCTCCATCGCCTGCAAAGGACAGACATCCTTCGGCTCAAGCCTGCCGGACAGGTCACGTTCCCGTTACGGATCCGTCTTCAGGCCTGCATCCTGCCAACCCGTGATACCCGCAGGCATGCAGTACACCTGCGCGAAGCCCAACGTGATCGCGGTATGCGCGGCCATGGCGCCAGCCGGACATTGGGGGCTGTAGCAGTAGAATACAAGGGTCGCATTGCGGTCGGGGGGAAGCTTGTCCGTCGTCACCTCATCGTACACCGTCAGCATGGCGCCGGGCACATGCGCCTCAGAGAACGTATCCGGTTCGTTGCAGTCGAAAATGAAAACGGGGTTTGAGCCCATCATCGTTTTCAGCTCACCGGGTGCCAGTTCTTTAACAATGGCTGTTCCCGACGCAGGCACCGACCCCACTACGGCGGTCGCGGGTTCTCCTTGGGCGCTCGCCACGAACGAGAGCACGCAGAGTGCGGCGGACATCAGTGGACGCATGGGGGCAATGGCTGTCTAGAAGGAATAAATCTAGCGGAATTGTTCGGCGCGTCCTTGAGTCGCTCAGGTCTCCGTGACCGATCTTCACGCCATGGCAACGAAGAAACGCCTTTGCATCGTAACGCTCACCGCAGCTGTGGCGATGGCATGTTCCGCGCAAGAAGCAACACCGTTCGTCTTCGGTGAAGTGCGGACCTTCAGGTCGTCGATCCTCGGGCAGGACCGCACGCTGAACGTCTATCTGCCCGATGGCTATGCTGCGGACAGCATGCGCACCGCCACTTATCCTGTGATCTACGTGCTGGATGGCTCAGCGAACGAGGACTTCCCGCACATCGCGGGGCTCGCACAGTACATGAACATGTACGACCTGCTACCGCAGAGCATCGTGGTGGGCATCGCCAATGTGGACCGCCGCCATGACTTCACCTATCCAACGCACAGCGATAGCGACCTGGTATGGGTGCCCACGGGCGGTGGCTCTGCGCCGTTCATCGCGTTCCTCGAGAAAGAGGTGCAACCGTTCGTGGTTGCCCACTATAGGACGAACAGCAAGCGGACCATCATCGGTCAATCTCTCGGTGGACTTTTGTGCACGGAGATCCTTTTCAAAAGGCCGGAGCTCTTCGACGACTATGTGATCGTTAGCCCGAGCTTGTGGTGGGACAATGGTTCGCTCGCAATTGGTGTCGAGGACTGGGCGAAGGCACACGCTACCATGTCCAAGCGGGTGTTCATTGCAATGGCAAGGGACGATGATTGGTCAAAGCCGCAAGTGGATGCTGTGTTAACTGCCTTGGGCAAGTACGCTCGCCCACCGTTCCTGTGGACGTACGTTCCCTTTCCGGAAGAAACCCATGCAACCATCCTGCACAGGGGCGTTTACCGGGCATTCGAATTGCTGAGCAGCATGAAATAGTAAGGCGCACATCGCAGACGTATGCGCCAGGTTGCTTTTCGTTCTCGGATCGGGGAATGATGGGAACAATGAAAGAGCGATCGGGCAACATCCGGTACACAACATACCCTGAGTGTTCAGAACACAACCCGCTGGATGCGAGCGGATGAGTGAAGGCCGGTCGCTGTGGAACAGTGCTTGTCCCATTTGTTCCAAACCCCAAGGAACATGAGAACTAGAGCGATCATGGCATCGGCAGCATTCACAATGCTCACGGTAGCATACGGACAAAGCAGCAGTACTGCTCCGCAAGACAAAAGCGTCGATCCAGCGGTAACACCGGAAGCATCTGCGCACAGCATTTATCACGATTGCTTGCTTGCCGCGGGCACAAGCACATGGACCGAGTTGGGCCTGAACAGCGACCAAGTAGAGCGTGTAACGGCACTTCAAACCGCTTACAAGGCTGAGTTGGCCGCGGCTGAGAAACCCGCTGGCAAAACCAAAGGCGCCAAAAAAGACGTTGCGGTAAAGAAGGTCGAGGCTACTGTTACCCCTTCTGTATCCGCAGACAAAAGCGGGATGACCGCTGAGGAGAAGAAAGTGGATGTGGAAAAGGAAACAATGGACAAAACGGGTGTTGCGCAGGAGAGCCTAAATGGTGAGCCCGCGACGAAGCCTGAAGAAAATGTTGCCAACCCGGATATGCCGCCTGTGGCAAAGGACAATACGTCCACACCATTGGACGCTGGGGACCAGACCTACGCAGCTGTGCCTACCACGCACGATGTGCAAGGCGATCAACTTGCTGCCATTCTTACTCCCGAGCAATGGAACCGCTGGCAGAAACAGTGTTACACGACCGCTCCTACGGGCATGACCACGCCCTAACCAGCGCGTTTCCAACTCAAACAAAGAGGCCCGTAGCGGGCCTCTTTTGTTTGGTACATCGTCGATGCCTTTTTGACCTACGGCATGGCCCTGCGCTTGGCGAACCTTCCGCCGAGCCACGCCATCGGTAGATAGGCTACTACAAGGTCAAGCACGATGAACCAGATCGGGGCAGGTATGAGCACGGCAGCCATGATGCCACCGAGCAAGTGAAAGCTGCCTACCACCCATGCCCATGTCATCTTGCGGGTTGCGGCCAGCACGGCTGCCACAAAGGCCCCGATCAAACTGCCCAATGCATGTGCGAGAAACGGGAAGAGGAGATGCTTCGGTCGGAACTCGTCCATGTGCGCGGCAATGCTCTTCATGTCGTTCACATCAACGCCTGCGGGCGGCGGTATCACGGAGCCGCTGATGCGGATCAGCAAGCCGTTCACCATCAGACAGACAACGAGGCCGGCGATCAGTGCCAGGAGGTTCCTGAGGATCGGATGCATGGGGGATGCGTTTGTACTGGGAAAGGTAGCGGCAAAGACCTTCCAGCTATCGGACAGTTCCGGATGCGCTTACCACTTGCCCGCGTAATCCAGCGGCACGGTGCTGATGGTCGCGAGGTATCCGTAGCGCAGGTTGTTCAACTGGCGGATGTGGTGCAGGTCGTGCGCCACCCAGTTGGTCAGCAACAGACCACAACTCACGGGGCCGACAGTTGGGTGCATGTACACATTGCTCCAAGGCGCATCGGCAAGACCGCGCAACCATTCCACCGAAAGCGCGCGCTCGCGCAGGAAAGCCAGCAGCATTTCGTTGAAGTCCTGTTCCATGTATTTGCGTTCGCCCACCCATGCCACGGGGTCGATCTTCGGAAAGGGGAGGTCCGGTCTCTCCAGCACCTGCTTCAACCGGGTACGGAAGTCCTCGCGTTCCTCGTCGTGCAGGTGGCAGGTCACCTCCAGCGCGCACCATTTCTCCGGCGCTGGTTTCCATTGGTACTCCTCCGCGGTCATCCCCGTAAGGATGGCACGTAACACATCGCTCTGCTGGGCGAGCTGCTCGATGAGCCTTGCGCGTTGCATGCAACCGGGATCGCAGGGATTTCCGTTCAGCCCTGCTGCTCAGAGTAAGCCTTGAAACGGTCAAGGATGGCTTGCCAGCCGCCGCTTTGCATCTCAACGGTGTTGTCCGTCTCGGCATCGAAGGTCACGGTAGCTTTCGTCGCATCGCCGTCCTTGGCGAAGAGCACCCCGCACCTGCGGCCATCTTCCATGGTGTAGGCGATCTTCTCGTGAGGAACGACGGCGGTGTACGTGCCGCCGAAGTCGAAGCCCATGCTGCCGTCGCGCGCTTCCATGCGCGAGCTGAACTTGCCGCCCACCCGCAGATCGTTCTCCGCCTTGGGACAATGCCAATCGTCACTGGCTGCGTTCCAGTTCATGATATGCTTCGGCTCGGTCCAGTGCTTCCAAACGTGGTCCGCCGGCTTGGCAATGCGTGCGTTGATGGTGATGCTCGTCGGGGTGATGGTGCTCGTGCTCATGGTCTTTCGTTCCAGTGGTACCAAGGTAATTCGCTTGCCCGGGTTTCCATTGGCGGAATGCTCTTGTGCACGCCTGCTCCTTGCATGGTTTGTACGTGCGCCGTTGTTCAGGACCGGTGGTAGCGCTTGGCTACTTCCGCGGACGCCGTGTCCAGAAGATGAGCGAGAAAGCAAGCCCGGCGAAAAAGGTGCTGAATGCCCGCGCCGTGTTCCCTGATCGCAGCCCCAGTATGGCCGACGCGGTGCAACACACCATGATCACCACGATCCCGGCAAGTATAAGGTTGCGGCGCACCGCTGGACCGAGCATGTGGTGAAGGTAGGTTTTGGGTTCGGCGAGGCTGGCATTGCCAACACAAGATCGGCTATCGATTTGTGCACGCGCTCGCGTTTTTCGCCAATGCGATGCGGGCGTATTGCCCGCCTCACTAGCCCCTCGGTGGCGCTTCCCGTGTAGGGATCAACCACTTGGGCGCAACATTGCGCCAAGCAAGGTCCATGGCGTAGCGGAAAAGCCGCTCGCTGGTGTAGTCCATGTGCACTGTTGTCCAACCGTGCTTGCCCAACTTGCTGTCGCTGGGTGCGAAGGCATCCGGATGCGCTTCGCAGAACGTGGCTTGTTGCTGCACCGTCAGCTTCATTACCGCGCGGTTCTCGTAAGGCCACACCGTCATGTATGTCTTCTTCTTCACGCTGTAGCTGGGCCGTCCATGGTGCTCCTTTACAGCAGTGCCGGGCATGTCCAACGCCATGGCGCGCACCGTCTGGCTGTTCATTCGGCCAAAGTAGGAGCGCCCTTGGCCGATCCATTGGCGCGTTACGGATACTTCGATCGTGGTATGGCCGCTCACCCTTTCGGCTCGGACCTTTGTCTGCTATGTTGACCGCTGCCGACACGCCCACCTTGTTGCTGAACGAACTGCCCGAGGGGCAATGGGCCAGCGTGGTGGATGTTACCGTACCCACCAACCCTGTGGACCGCGACCTGGTGCTGCGCTTGGTGGAACTGGGTTTCGTGCCCGGCGAGCGCTTGCGCGTGGTGGGCGTCGGCCAGCCCGGCCGTGAACCGCTGGCCGTGCGCTTGGGCCATACCACCTTCGCCCTGCGCCGCCACGAGGCGTCCTTCATTTTGGTGAGCCCACTTACCTGAAATGGAAGGAGAGGGCTTGGCACTTCCGGCGCGCATTGCCCTGCTCGGCAATCCGAACTGTGGCAAGACAGCCCTCTTCAACCTGCTTACCGGCAGCCGCCAGAAGGTGGCCAACTACGCGGGCGTTACGGTGGAGCGGAAGGAGGGAACCCTGCACACCACCAGTGGTCGTCGCGTATCGGTGCTCGACCTGCCCGGTGCGTACAGCCTCAACGCACTTTCCAACGACGAAGCGATGACGCGCGATGTGGTCACTGGCCACAGCCTTGAGGCCCTGCCCGATCTGTTGGTGTGCGTGGCCGATGCCACCAATTTGCGCCTGCACTTGCGCTTGGTGCTGGAGGCCCGCCGCTTGGGGCTGCCCATGGTGGTGGTGCTGAACAAGATGGACCGGGTGAAGAAGCTCGGCATCCACATCGACATGGATGTCCTTGCGCGCGGGTTGAACGTGCCTGTTGTCGGCACCGTGGGCGTGCATGCGCACGGTGCCGATGCCCTGCGCGCGTTTCTGGACCTACCGGTGGAAGCCACCATGCTCATGCCGTGGAAGGCGCACAAATTGGAACAGGTGCTGGCCACGCAGAAAGATGTGGCGCGCATCTTCCAACGCGTGGTCACGGAGCCCGCGGTCGATAAGGATCGGAGCGATCGTATCGATCGGTTGCTCATGCACCCGGTGCTGGGTTTCGTTGCGCTGGCGGTGGTGCTCTTCCTCACCTTCGTTGCTGTCTTTTCGCTCGGCGGCTGGCTCACCGCCCTTATTGAGCAAGGCACGAGCGCGCTTGGCGAACTGTTGCGCACGCACATGGCTGATGGCCTGTTGCGCGGCTTGCTCACTGAAGGCATTATCGGTGGCGTGGGCGGTGTGCTCGCCTTCCTGCCGCAGATCCTCATCCTCTTCCTTTTCATCCTCGCCTTGGAATCGTCCGGCTACCTGCCGCGCGCAGCCTTCCTGCTGGATCGGCCCATGAGCAAGGCCGGTCTCTCGGGCAGGTCGTTCATTCCGCTGCTGTCCAGTTTCGCTTGTGCCATACCGGGCATCATGGCCACGCGCACCATCAGCAACTGGCGCGATCGGCTCACTACAATCCTCATTGCGCCGCTCATGGCTTGCTCTGCGCGCATACCCGTATACACGCTGCTCATCGCCGCGCTTTTCCCCCGCGATCCCGTTGCAGGTGCGCTTGTAATGGTGGGGCTGTACGCCCTCGGCGTCGTGGCGGCCATGGCGGTGGCTTGGGTGATAAAACGCACCGACCGCGACCGATCGCGCTCGCCGTTGCTGATGGAATTGCCCGCCTACCAGTGGCCCGATCCGCGCAGCCTCGCAATCGGCATGTGGGAACGCGCCATGATCTTCGTGCGTCGCGTGGGCACCATCATTCTGGCGCTCACCATCGTGATGTGGGCCTTGTACACGATCCCATCGCCGCGCACGCATGCTCAAGGTGCGCCCATCACCCGCAGCTTGGCCGGTGAATTGGGCCACGCGCTGCAATACGTGTTCGCCCCGATCGGCTTCAATGAGGAGATCTCCATTGCCTTGGTGCCCGGCATGGCTGCCCGCGAAGTGGTGGTGAGTTCGTTGGGCATGGTGTACGCCATGAACGGCAGCGAAGCGGATGTGGACGCCCAACTGCGCGAACGGATCCACAAGGAATGGCCATTGGCCACCAAGCTCTCGCTGCTGATCTGGCTGGTGTTCGCACCGCAATGCCTAAGCACGTTCGTGGCGGTGAAGCGCGAGACCAACTCGTGGAAGTACATGTGGATCATGGGCGGCTACCTCTTCGGGCTGGCCTACCTTGCAAGCCTCATAACCTACCAGCTTACCAACGCACTCACGAGCATCTGATGCAGACCGCCTTTACCATCCTCATCGTGCTTGTTGCTGCGGCTTACTTGGTGCGGACGTGGATGCCCGTGCTGAGCCGTGTGCCACTTTCCGACAAGCCCGAGCAGCAGCGCTCAACCTGCGGCGCATGCAAGGCCTGCGGTGCTTGTAAGTAGTCCGTCGCCCTGTTCGCTAAGAACATTCCCATCCCAATTTGGACCGCACCTTGTCGACGAGGTAAATCCTTCACGACCAAGCACGTCGTCCCCGTTCCCTCACTTCGGGCAGATCGCCCCGCGTGCCAGCACGTACTGCACATGCTCGTAGCTGCCCGGTTCCTCCGTGATCAACACCACATACCAGCCGTAGACTTCCACAGGTAGTGTGAACAGGTCGCCCTTGTGGTGCGCGGCGATCCCCGCGCTGAATTCAGGTACCATCTGCGAGAGTTGGAACCAACCGAGATCGCCACCGCGTTTGTTGCCATCCATGGTGAATTTGTTCGCCGCTTCCGCGAAGGGCAGACCCGCCTGTATCGCCCCGAGGATGGAGTCGGCGCGCGCTTGCAATGCATCGGGCGGGCGGCTGTTCTTGTTCAGGTATACGTAGCTCGCACGCGCCCACATGGTCTTGCCGTGTTCCAGTATGCGCACGAAAGCACAGGTTCCATTGATGCTGTGTAAGGGGCCCACCGTCTCCTTGCTGTAGGTGAGCACGGCGTCCTTGATCGCCTCGTCCTCCACTGCCACCAAGGGCGCCTTGCCACGTTCCTGCACTATTCCGGGGAAGCGCTTCGGGAGCGTGTCGCCAAGATCTTCCGGTTTCCACTGGTCCAGCAGCATGCGCATGGCCTTAAGGTCTTTCTTGGCATACTGGCCGTGGCAGGCGACGGCCAGCAAGGCGCACAACACGGCAGCAAAGGGTTTCATCGGGATCGGTGGGCGGGGCAAGTTGGAACAATGTGCAACGGCCCCATGCATCGGTAGGCGGAAAGTTACCCCCGCAACAGTGGGCCAGAGGATCCTACCTTTCCATCAGGACACACGCAACCCTGAACACCATCGGACCATGAGCACCAACAGCGGATCGCAAGAGCAAGGAACCACCACAGCCACCGCGCGGCTGGAGATGTTCAGCGATGGTGTGTTCGCTATTGCGATCACCTTGCTCGTGCTGGAAATGCACGTGCCGGAATTCAACGGCACTGGCAGCCTCTTCGATGCGTTGAAACATGAATGGGCCCAACTGCTCGCGTTCTTCATCGGGTTCATGACGATCCTGATCTGCTGGATCAACCACCACTACATGTTCACCATGATCCACCGCAGCAACAGCGCCATGATCCTCGTGAACGGGGGTAAGTTGCTCGTGGTCACGATCACACCCTTCGCTACGGCCCTTCTTTCAAAGAACCTCGGTACCGAATGGGAAAGCGCGGCAGTGAGCCTTTACTGCTTCAACTTCTTGTGCATGGGTGCCGCCATGTCCGGCATCTGGTTCTTCGCCCTGCGCAACGGCATGGTGAAGGCGCCTTCCGACGAAGTGCTGCGATGCACGACACGGCTGTACATCTTTCCGGGGATCATCGCCGGGCTCATCTTCCTCATCTCTTTTTTCAGCATCGCCGGGTGCCTCGTACTGTCAGCCGTCATGTTCATCGTCTACATCTTTCCGGAGAAGACCGCGCGGTGGTTGGTCAAAAGGAGCAGATAGCGCAGCGACTTCAGCGTTCCTTAGTGCTCTGTTGGCTGTACCGCAGCGTCAGGGATACGCCGCCGAGCACGAAAGCGGCCGCCAGTCCGAGGCGCAGTGAGAAGGCCTCCGAGAGCACTGCGACCCCAGCAAGCGCTGCCAGCACCGGCACGAGCAACTGAAGCACCGATGCGCGTATTGCGCCCAGATGCTTCAGCGCCGCGTACCAAGCGACATAACCAACGGCAGAGGCGCCTGCCCCGGAAAGCACGGCGAGCAGAACACCTTTCCATTCCAACGCATGCCATGGCCACGCGATCAGCGATACGGCCACAACCAATGGTACCGCGCGGAGGAAGTTGCCCTTTGTGCGCATGAAAGGATCACCGGCTTGCCGGCCCCGCAAACTGTACAGGCCCCATGCAACGCCAGCAACACCCATCAACAGCGCGGGCAACGGCTTGGGTGCGTGCAGTCCGGGCAACAGCAGGTACACCAGTCCGCCGACTGCGATCAACACGCCGATCCATTGTACCAGGCCAAGACGTTCGCCGGATCGCCAACCGGCCAAAAGCATCGTCAGCTGCACGCAGCCGAACAGGATCAACGCACCGGTGCCGGTGGTGAGCCCGACGTACGCGAAGGAAAAGGGCACTGCGTACAGGAACAGCAGGAAGTCCGATGACCGATCGCCGCCGATCGTTTTCCCTCCATGCCGCAGGGCGCCGATCACGACCAAGGCAACGGCGCCGGACACGATCCGTATGGTGGAGTAGGAGGCGGCATCCACTGTGGCGGTGCCAAGCGCCATCCGGCACAGCAACGAGTTCGCGGCGAACATCAGCAGCGCAAAGGCCGTGAGCGCTGCCGTGCGCCATGTGGGATGCATCAGCGCAAGGTATCCGTGGAGCGTTTTTCTTCTTGGAAGCTCGCGAGCAAGAACCTGGCACAGCAAGAATATCCGGGTGTTGCGCGGCTTTTCATGTCAACCCTTCATCAGCAAGTTCAGCATGGTCACGAGGGCTAAAGGCGCCAGCGAGAACAGCAGGATCGCGGCGTTCAGCAACTTATCGCGTGTGGTCGCCCAACCGTGATGGGCGCAAACGCGCACGACGACGATGCCACAGAGCAGTACCGCAACCCCGATGATCACCAACGCTCCACCGGACCCGTCAGCGAACCCGGCAGTGTCGGACGGTGGTACAAAACGAGCCGAGGAGAGCACAAGGAGCTCGACCATCGCAAGGATCATGGTCCAACGACGATAGCCCGGCTGTACGTTCATACGGAAATGGGTGAGGGGATCCTTCTTCGATGCACGACGTTCTTCAAACGAAACTCGTTCGTGATCTGCTCATTGATCCAGTCGCCTTTCCAAGAACACTGCATCTTCCACAGGATTGTAACGGTAGGCGGGTATGATCCGGAAGCCCAACTTACCATAAAGTGCCAGTGCTTCGGCCATGTCCGGCAAGGTGTCCAATCGGATGCGCACGTACCCCAAGTCGCGGGCTATGTTGATGGAGCGCTCCAAAAGCGCACGGCCGATCCCGAGACGGCGGTAGTTGTTCCGCAAATACATGCGCTTCAGTTCGGCGACGCCAGGTTCCGAACGGCGCACAGCAACGCAACCGATGGCTTCAGCACCATCACACGCGAGAAGCAGGGCGCCGGTCGGCTTGTTGTATTGCACTTGGATCGTTTTCAACTCGTGCTCGAAATCCTGGAAGCCAAGGTCGATGGGCAACAGACCCGCGTACTCGCGGAAAAGCTGTTCGCCTGCGCTGAACCCGGCAGCGCTTTCCGCCACTCGATATGTGATCCCGATGGCCTTCATGCCTTCTGTATCATCCCGCATTGAAGTTTCATTCAACCGGATCAACGGGTGGTCCATCTTGCATCGCCTTCAACGGCCGTTGGCGTCGCTTGTCAGCACCTCGCTCATGTGGTCGAACCAAGGCCGCACCGCGCGATAGGTCTTCATCACTTCGTCCATGAACCCGGGAGCGAGCACTTCCTTGTCGGTGAAGGTGCGCCGCAACAAGAACTGCTTTTTGCGCAACAGGTCGATGGCCGGGTGGTCCTTGGCGAACCCACGCGGTGCGGAAGCCAACTCCTCGCCGAAGAGTACGCCCAAGTGGGAGCGAAGGTTCTTGCCGCGTAACAGCTTGTGCCATGGTTCGTGGTCGTAGGCAATATCCTGTCGGATCAGTTTGAGGTCGTCGGGTTCGGGCCCCATGAAACCGCAGGTGACATGCGAACGACCGCCGGGCTGCACGCGGAAGAAATAGCCGCCGCGCAAGGCAGGTTTCAAGCGGCCAAGGCGGCCACCGAAACGCGGTGCGTAAGGTGGCCGGTCCTTCTGGAACCGCTGGTCGTTGTAGATACGCATGAGGCTGGCTTTGCCACTTTCCGTGGAAAGACGATCATGTGTGTTCATGCGCGCGATGAGCGCATCGGCAAAAGCCGCCATGTTCGCGTGTGCATTGCGGTACCGTTCCTTGTTGGCCTCGAACCAGTCCCGATCGTTGTTGCGCTCCAGATCGTGCAAGAATGCCATGGTCGCCAGTGCGATCCGTTGGGTTCCGACTTGTCCGTCCGTGGTCTTCTTGGTCATGGTTGCACAGTGCCTCGTTCGGGGAGGGCAAAGTTGGTCTGGATCCGGTGCCCGGTCGGCTCTTGCTCACTGGCACCGCAACTGTCGCGCGAGCATCGGTGCGGTTGCATGACTACTCGGGTTTCCTTGGTCGCTGCTTGGCGGATACGGAGCGGATGATGAGCCGGCCCTTCACATCAGGGTCGAACGCACGCTTCGCTTTCCGTTCCGCCTCTTCCATCAAGGCGATGATCGAAGGATCATCGAGTTCCTCCGTTCCTTTCAATTTGATGTGCCGTGCGGTATTCCCTGAACCCTGCAGCAGCTTTCGGGGGTCGCGCAATGCTCCCGCGTTCTGGAGGAAGCAGAGGGAGACATGGTCCGGCAGCATCGCCAGCGAGAGGATCGCCTCACTCGGTTTTTCGGATGGGCAATAGCCGATCACCAACGCGTTGTAGTTGTCATAGACCATTTCGTGCGCGTGGGGGTACCGCGCTCTCATGCGTTTGCGCAGGGCGCGGGCTTGAGCCGCCAGTTCAGGCGTGTACTTCGCGAGGAACGTCGCGAACTGCGATTCGGCGTCGCGTGTCGATGTCATCAGCGCACGAGAGCGAGGGGCGACAGAGCGTCGCTCGATGATGCGACCGAATCCGCGGGACCGACACCCGCGACTGGACGTATCTTCGCCGCATGCC
>JBDTSG010000095.1:0-3141 GCA_039931265.1 Flavobacteriales bacterium | reverse complement strand
GGAAGGCGACGGCCGCGCCGCCGATCGCCGCCAGGCACGACACCAGGCGCGAAGACGAACTCACGCGTGGGCGCGAGGGAGTGTTGATCTGCCTTCCGAAAGCGATCCCTGAGTTGGACGAAACGCATGCTTTCCTGTTACAAGCTGGTTGCAGGCCTATTGAGTGAAGAAGTAAGCCTGGCATTTGCGCCCGGGACTTCATAACCTGGCCTCATGCTTACTGACAAGGAATACGTCATCCGCCTCAACGGCTTTGACCTTGGCCAGCTGGTAGACGGCCTCGAAGCCCGCGCAGCCGCTTGGCGGAACACCGCCACCTACTTGAACACCGGCGAAACGCCGACTGATGACTTTGTGGCTGAAGAATGCACCGATGGCAATGAGGCCCAACAACTGGCCGAGCACTACCACCGCATCATCGCAGTGCTGCTGAAACAACAAGCGTATCAAGATCGACCATGAGAGACCTCTACCTCGCTGAGATTGCCCGACTCGGTTTCCGAACACCCGTCTTCACCCGTTACACCATTCTTTGCCGCTGGCGCCCACCCAAGGATCACTGGAAACTGAAGAATGGAAGATGGCGCGATCTGTCAGTCGTTGTCGAAAGTACTGGTGACCATTTGGATGCTGCGATAGAGACGTGCCTGTTCCTTATCTCAAAGAACCGTGGCACCGCAGTCGCGCACCATGTAATAGGACCGGACAATGAATTAGTGCACGTCAAGGAGCACGTTGAGCAGAATTGGTCGTGGTACGATGGTGTCGTGACCTCCGGGGTTGATTTCATCAGCAGTCCAGACCTAGTTGATTGCTGGGAAGTCCTCGAATAGCACCATGCTGTGCAACTGAAATGCAGCGTGTAATCCTGGCAAAACCAAACTGGAAGCGAACAAAGCGCGTGATCGCAGGGTTAACCGTCTTCTCCGTGCAGAGGGCTGGCGCGTACTCCGCATCTGGGAGCATGACCTGCGCTATGCGGAACAGACCGGAACACTCGACCGTGTTATGCGCGCATTGAGCCGCAGCTAGGCAGACCATTTTTCCCTCCGCCGCGCAGTTATGCGCACTGGCCGCATCGGCCGATCCCACCAGTCTTGTGAACGGGGTGCCCCCCCGAATGGCAGTGGGCACGAAGCAGTGCGGGAGAAGAGACGTTCATGGACCACTGTCGTTGTACCACCGTCATCATCCGATGATCAAGTAGAACACGCTCTCGTGTTCGCCCCACTTCAGGTAGGTGCTGTACTTGCCTGATCGCAGATCGGTGATGTCCACCCACTGGCCGGTGCCGCCATCCGCAGGCATATCCACGCGCAGGCTCATGGTGGTGCTTGCCACACCGGTGCTGTCCTGCCGGTACAATTCGAAGTGCGTACCCGGGCCGCTCGCCGGGAAATGCACCAGGTGCCGCACATAGTTGGGATCGCGCATGATCCAGCGTTCCAGTGCTCCTGTGCGCAGGGCGTCCATTTCAAGATCGAACGCATAGCGCGCGGTATCGAAGGCGGCGAGCACCTCTGTGCGGTGCGACATCCACAGCGCATCGAAACGTACCGTGTTCGCGATGGTGATCGGATCCGAACTCAACTCGCCCTCATTGAACCAGCCCTTGCGGAACGGGAACAGCACCGGCGGTCGTGGTCTTTTGCCCAGCTTGGCGGTACGCTCCCGCATGCGTTGTTCCACATCGCTGTAGGTGCGAATGTCCACGATCAAGGTATCCGCGCCGCGCACCACGCGCAGCTTGTGATCGGTGGTGACCAACGGGTAACCGGTCTCCACCACCATCACCGGTGATCCATTCACTTCGAAGAGCGGCTTCAGCACCTTCCTCTCGCCGGGATAGTCCACCGGTGTGTGCGGTGGCATGTAGCTCCACCATTGCCCACGCGCCAGATATTCTACGGTGTACTTCCCTTGCAAGGGCACCAGCGCATTGCTGTCCTCCACGAAGGTGTAGGTGTAGCGGTAGGAGAACGCGTCGTACTGGGCGCGGCCGGGCAATGCACTGGCGGAAAGGAACAGCAGGAGGAGGTGGCGCATCGGGCTCCGGTACACCGAAGATGGCGGAAGGTTCTCCCTATTCCAAAATGCTGATCCGTTGGGTGAGCACCGCACCAAGGGTAGTGACCTGGAGCATGTAGATGCCCGGAGCGTTCGAGCCAAGGTCCATCTCAATGGAGCTGCTGCCATTCGCCTGAGCGGGTCGCTGATCAAGGACCACCTTGCCGCTGGGATCGATCAAGCGAACACCGAGAGCAAGGTTCTGCCCTCCGGTGATGGTAAGGATCCCGTTGGTGGGGTTGGGGAACACGGTGATGGTGGGTAGCTTGAGGCTGCCCACGTGCATGGACAGGTCGCAGCCGTTGGCAGGGGCGTTCGTATAGTCGAAGGTGAGGTCAGGGCAAACGGTGAGCATGGTATTGGTGCCATTGTCCACGATGGTGGCCGTGGGGTCGTAGTAGATGTTGTTGTTGAAGCCGCTGATGGTAAGCGTGCTGCCCGTTCGCACGGAATACACGCCCAGGTTGGTGTTGGCCGTCACATTTGCGTTCCCTTCGATGAAGGCGTTCACGAAGGCGGAACCCAAGGTGGCGGTAACACTGCCGCATACCCATTGCGCCCCGACGATGCTGTAAACCCCGTCGGTATCGATCACCGTTGCGCTGGCTGGCACGGGACTGTCGCATTGGGCAATGGCCGTTCCGGAGCTGGCTGCAAGGGCTAACAGGGTAAGGAGTTGTTTCATGATCGAGTGTTTGTTGCCCGTACATCGGCAAGGATGCCGCATTGTGAACGGCATCCGTGGAACACAGGATCCGCGGTTCTTCCGCTCATGTCATGCCCGCCACTTTCAGAAGCGTTTCTTCTGGATGGTCTCGTGCATCGCCGGCAGCGCCATCAACGCGGCAGAAACGTACCATTCGTAAGGTTCTGAACCTTCGCAGGGTTTGCGTCAGGTTCCACACGGTGTCCTCACCCTCCCTATTCCAAAATGCTGATCCGCTCGGTGAACACTGCACCAGGCGTGGTGACCTGGAGCAGGTAGATGCCCGGAGCGTTGGAGCCCGGATCCATTCGGATGGGGCTGTTGCCATGCGCTTGCGCTGGGCGTTGATCAAGGACCACCTTGCCGCT
>JBDTSG010000094.1:0-105614 GCA_039931265.1 Flavobacteriales bacterium | reverse complement strand
GCGCACGGCCATGGCCCCCACGAACGCCGCTGCGATCACCCCGAGCTGGAGCAAAGCCCCCGACAACGCCCCACCACCCAACATCAGGAGTGCGACGCCCAGGCCTGCGCCGCTTGTTACACCGAGCACCCCGGGTCCCGCCAGCGGATTGCGGAAAAGGGTCTGCATCATGAGGCCGCAAGACGCGAGCCCGCCACCCGCGCAGGTGGCGGTGATGGCTTGCGGCAAGCGCACTTCGCGAACGATCCGCACATGCACCGGGTCGGTGCCCTGGCTGTTGAACAAGGCTCCGAACACTTCGGTGAGCGCGATCCCGGAACTACCCAATAGCAGGTCCAGCAGGAACAGCGTTGCGGCTGTCAGCACCAATACCGCGAACAGCAAGGACTTCCGGATGGGCATCGGACAAACATACTTGTGCATTTTCGGAACGGAACGGGCTTTGCCTTGCGCGCTCGTTCCTTCGCGGCCGAACCGTTCCAATCTTCCCACCCCCCGGATCAACCTCATGCTGCGCGGTCTTGCCATCGTTGTGTGTGCGCTCGCACTGGCCGGATGCTATTCCGTTCGGAAGAACCTGCGCGAGGCCGATCTGCTCGAACAGCATGGCGACTTGGAAGAGGCGCTGGCAGCATACAATGCGATCGATGATCGCCGACCTGGCAACGCGGACGCACGCAAGGGCGTTCAGCGCAGCGCACAGCGCTTGTTCGACCGCTTGCAGGACGATGCGGGTTCCAGCTACATGATCGGCGACTACCCCACAGGCGAGCAGAAACGCTTGGACGCGGAGTCCTTTCGCGATCGCATGTCGCGCGAGGGCATTCCGGTGCAATGGAGCACGCTTTTCGAATTGCGGCGCAGCGAAGCCCGGAACGTTTGGCTTGATCGATTGTACAATGAGGGAGAAGCAGCTTTCCGCGCGGACCGTTTCAAGGAAGCCGAGAGCATTGCAGGGCGGGTCTTGCAACACGATCCCGAACGCATCAACGCGCAGTACTTGCAGCGCATGGCGCGCAACGAGCCGCGTTATCGTGATGGCAAACGCGCGTATGATCTGGGCCGGTTCACGCAGGCCTTCCGTGCGCTGCGGCAAGTGACCAAGGACGATCCAAGCTACAAGGACGCGCGTGCATTGATGGCCGCAGCAGAGCATCAGGCTGCCTTCACCTTGGCCTACCTCATGATCCCGGCCGGCAAGCCCGGTCGCTTCAGCCGCGATAAAGCACCCAAACCAAGCAACGATGAAATGCTCCTTGCTGGGGCCATGGAAGCATCGATCGTGCAATTGGATGATCCGCTTGTGCAACTGATCGACCGCAGTTGTACCGATGCCTTGCTGGCCGAGCAGTTGCGCGCGCTGACCGGTGGTGTGCAAGAAAGCTCGGCGGCCCAGGCGGGTAAGTTGCTCGGGGCTCAGTTCGTCTTTACCGGACAGGTGCTGCACTTGGATGACGACCGCTTGGATGTGCGTGTGGCGCTTATTGATGCCAGCACCGGGCTTATCCACATTGCCGAGCAAGTGAGCGCGTTGCGGAGCGAGGTCGGCCGGGTGCGTGATGCCAAACCGCTACTGATGGCTTTGGCGGCACAGCGCGCTGCAGAGCGTCTGGGAGCCTTTGATAGGTTCGGGGATTGAACTCGGCCCGGCTCAGTGAAAGCCGTTGAACCCCAAAAGGCCGTTCACGAAGCACAGGCCGTGGCCCACCAGACCAACGAGCAGGAAAGCCAGCAGGTATTGAACGCCTTGGTCGGGCACCTTACCCGCAAAACGCACGATGCACATAATGAACAGCACGAGGATTTGTACCAAGAGCACCCCCCAGTTCCAGCCGATCGCATCCTCGCCCATGACGCCTTGCAATAGCATGAACAGGATGGAGTAGCCAACCATGATCAGCAGGTTCTTCCAAAGGATGCCGGTTTTCATTCGAGTTCGTGTGTTTTCCGTTCAGGATGTCCGCGCGTGGCTCAAGCACCGCCTGGATCTCTCAGTTCCTCCAACCGTTCCAGCTTTTTGGCATCCCTGTAGAAGAGGTTCATGGTCTCGAAGGGGATTATCTTTTCCGTGTTGGGATCCACAATGTGCACGCAACTGCGCTTGATCGCGCGCACATCGAAATCGTAGGCATCGATGAACCGCATGATGATGATGCGGAACAGGTTCTCGTATCCGAGTTGTGGTGCATCAATGTTGGGAAGGCAGCACATGATGCTGTGCAGGGTCTCTGCAGCTTTGTCGCTCGGCGTGCCCGTGCTGAAGAGTTTCACCATGTGTTCCTTCAGACGCTCATCCTGTTCGTACACGATCGTATTGCGACTGTTGTTCAACAGGTCATCGGGGTCGATCATGCGTGTGAGGGGGAAGACTTCGCCGTTGAGCTTCAATGCGTACCCCATGGCCAGCGCATCCGGGTTACAAGGCACGGGCACGATGTCTTCCGGGGTGAAAAGCGGGCTCTGGTCCAGAATGCCTTGGCGTACTTCCGTTAGCGTGATACGGTCCCGTGATGGGTCGAAATCCTCAGTGCGCCCCGCCACTTGCACCGGTTGGAAAGTCACACCACGTACACACCGCTGCTTCAACCCATAGTTGATGATCTCGCCGAGCTCGTCATCGTTGGCGCCCTTCTCGACCGTAACGACCAGGGTGGTGCTCAGGTTGAATTCGTTCAAGTGATCGATGGCTTTCTGGCGCGTTGTGCTCAGGTCTTCGCCCCGTAGCCGCTTCAATACATCAGGCTTGAATGAATCGAACTGCAGGTAGATCTCGAAGTCTGGCATATAGCCCGCCAACCGTTCGGCAAAGGCCCGGTCCTTGGCGATGCGGATGCCGTTCGTGTTCACCATCAAATGCCGGATGGGCTTGCGTTTGGCAATGTCCAGAATAGCGAAAAAGTCGGGGTGTACGGTCGGCTCGCCACCGCTGACCTGCACCACGTCGGGCCGGCCCTCGTTGGCCACGATCACATCGAACATGTGTTCTATCTCTGCGAGCGTTCGATGGCGGCCGTGCATTGGCCCGCTGCTCGCATAGCATATCGGGCAAGAGAGGTTGCAGCGATCGGTCACCTCAATAAGCGTTAAGCAACTGTGTTGCTCATGATCCGGGCACAACCCGCAGTCGTAGGGGCATCCGAAGTGCGTTCTCGTGTTGAACTTCAATGGCACTTCGCCGGGTTTCAAATAGTGGCGGCAACGTTTGTAGTAGTCGATATCCGTGGCGATCAGCACCTGCTCCCGCCCATGCTCTGGGCATCGCTTCAGCATGAAAACCAACTCATCTTGGAAGATCACCTTGGCATCCACACGGCGCAGGCAGGTGCTGCACAGGCTGATGGTGAAGTCGTAGTAGATATGATTCCGTTCAGCCATCGGCGCGTTGGATCAGCGAGCGGGGCTCGAGGTAGACCTTGAAGTAATACAACACCCCCAGTTCAGCGGCGATCTGGATGGTTGTGAAACCCCAAAGTACCGGATGCGCGGGCTTCAAGAACTCGAAGAAGCGGAATTCGAGATAGAGCACCATGAAGATCCGGAAGCGCGCGCCGGGCGCAAGGACCCAACGCGTTTCAATTACCGTCAGCAGCAGCCAGATCAAGCCGAGCCAGAGGATCTCGTAGAGGTTCGTCGGGTGCCGGTTGACCCCATCGCCAAGGTCGATGCCCCATGGCAGTTCCGTCGGCCGGCCGTAGGTATTGTCTTCGAGGCCACCCAAGAAGCATCCAACACGGCCGATCATCATCGCCAAGATCAACGCATGCGTGAAGAGGTCCCCGCTGCGCTGCGGCTCACCGATCAGTTTCTTCGTGACTTCCACGCCGATCAAGCCACCCAACAGGCCACCGACGATCGTGCGGTTGTTGAAGGCTATGAACACCGCCCGCCAGTTCCATGCAAGTGCTGTCGGGTCTTCCAGTGCACCGAGCACGCGGGAGCCGATAAGTGCTCCGGCAGCGGCCCCAACGATGATCCACGTCCGTTTTCCTTCCTGAATGGGATCGCCTTTCCGGTTCCTCAGCACCTGGAAGTACCAATAGCCCACCACGAAGGCGGCCACTTCGAACAAGAGGTGCAGGACTTGGCGCACCGCACGAAGATGCGCGAATGCTTGTGCACCGGTCCAATGGCCGACCTTCACGCCGATGAGCCTTCGCCTCCCCTTTATGGCCGCGGTACCCCACACCCTGGTGCTCGGTGGAGTGGGCACTGCCACCATCCGCCACAGTAGGAACGCGGTTTGTGCATCCGCCTTTGCTGGAACGGCCAATGCACCGCTCCCGGCTGGGGAAGAAACGCCCCGGTCGTCGTTCGCTGACCTTGGTCCACGCATCCGGTTTTAGCTTGGTGGCTTTGGATCGCAGCGCATTGCACGACCCGGCTTGAATGTGGCAGCCTATTCGTTCATGTAAGCGATAGGGCAACAACGCAGGCCTCCCTTACCCCCACGTGCCGAACACCGATCGCATATGGACCGCTGTCCTCTTTATGGTCCTCTTCACTGGATCCTCGACGGCGCAAGTCAAGGGACGGCCGGGGTCGTTCGACTCGTCCTATGTGCGGGATTATTCGCACCAGCTTACTGTGCGGCTTTATTCCAACACCAAGTACAATGCGTTGACCCTGGTGACCGATGCGGCCACAAATCTGGTTTACCGGCCGAACAACAGGATCAACATCGGTGTCGGGGCGAGCTACCGTGCCTTGACCTTGAACATCGGTTTCGGGGTCCCTTTCCTGAACAACGACGATGCTGTGCGCGGCCGGACCAAGTACCTCGACGCGCAAGCGAACATCCACTCCCAGCGTTGGGCCATCAATATGTTCCTGCAGGCGTTCAGCGGCTATTACATCTCCTCCCACGACCTTGATGAGGTGGGCTGGCAGCAGGACACGCAACGTCCTTATCGGGAGGATCTGGTGCAGTACAACCTTGGCGCAAGTGCGCTGCGCATTCTGAACAGCAAGCGGTTCAGCTACAGGGCCGCGTTCAACCAGGATGCGTGGCAACGGCGCAGCCAGGGCTCCTTTTTGGTGGGGGGCTACCTCACGTACTACAACTTCCGGGCGGACTCGTCGCTGGTACCGACGCGGTTGAACGCTCTGTTCGAGGCCGGGTCCTTGATGCGCCGTGGCAACTTGACCGATGTGGGTCCTATGGCGGGGTACGCTTTCACGTACGTGCTCAAGGAGCATTGGTTCATTACATTGTCGGCTGCGGTGGGTGCGGGTTTGAGCGTGCAACGTATCGTGTTGCCGCTTCCGGAGGGAGAGGAGATCAGGACGGATGCCGGACCGGGTTGGCACGGCCAATGGCGCGCAGCGTTGGGGTACAACAGCCGCCGCACGTATGTAGGTCTGTTGTTCAACCAAGAGAATGTGGGCTATCTCAGCGCTGGTGTCGGGAACGTCCGATGGAACGTGGGGAACGTCCGGCTCAACCTTGTCCATCGCTTCAACCAGCGGATACGTCCGGCCGATCGGAGCATCCGTTGGTTCAAAAAGAGGATCGCGGAACCGGCTCAGCTTGGCCAATGAAGATCGAAACGCGACACGGGTGCATGCGTACGAGGGTTTTCCTTCTGCTCCCCACTGTGTTGTTCTTGTTGCTCGTATCCACCGGCCAAGTGGTTGCACAGAACGATTCGCTGGCGTTGTACCGGAACATCGAACGCGTTGCTGGCAAGTACAAGGTGACGCGGTGGATCTACGACGCCATCTTCGTCGCGCCCGTATCCGATGAGGCACCGGCGGCCGCAGGAGTTCCGCAGCGCCGGGTGGATCCGAACATCAAGTACAAGGGCCGCGTCGTGCGCAGCATCAACGTTCAGGTGCTCGATCCGTTCGGCTTCTCGGTGGACGATACCATCCGTAGCCCCACCAATTTCGTCCAGCGCACCGGCAATGCTGTCCATCGCCGAACACGCGGTCGTGTTGTGCGCGGGCTTCTCGTTGTGCGCACATGGGACCGGCTCGATCCGTTCAAGGTCATGGAATCGGAACGCTTGCTCCGGGCATCGCCTGTGGTGAACGATGCCGCCATACGTGTGGTGCCAGTGCGGGGAACCCGCGATAGTGTTGACGTGTTCGTACTCGTGCACGACAAGTGGAACATCGATGTTTCGGGAGAGGGCGACCTGGGTTCGGCAAGTGGAACCTTCCGCGATCGGAACGTGTTGGGCTGGGGCCACGAGCTCGAGCAGCGTGTTCTCTATGTGCCCGATCAACCCGAGCTGGAACTGCAGGGGAAGTACTCCATCTACAACATCCGCCGTTCGTACATCGGGTCCACGTTCTCGTATTCCACTTCCACGACCGTCGATAGGGCGGCTTTGAGTTTTGATCGTTCGTTCTACTCCCCGCTTACGCGGTGGGCTGGTGGTTTCGGCTTGGGCAAGTCGTGGAGCAGCGATGTGCGCACCGATGCCTTGAACGGGACGATCACCGCTTATCCCATCGCACCCGTGGTGTTGGACACTTGGCTCGCGCGCAGTTTCCGGCTTGGCGACGGCGTGACAGCCGCTGGACGGAGCAGCAACATCGTGGTGGGTGCGCGCTATGCGCTGACCCAATATGCCGCCCGCCCGCCGGTGGAAGTCGACAGCATCGGCATCTACAGCAACACTGCGCTGTACTTGGTGAGCGCGGGCCTCAGTATGCGGCAGTATTACGAAGAGCGTTACCTCTATCGTTTCGGTGCGACCGAGGACGTGCCGGAGGGTTTGCTCTCCACGGTGAGCGCGGGGTTCCTGCAGCGTGGGTCAGCGGCTGCACTCCCTTACATCGGGTTCACGTTCTCCATGGGTGCCAACACGGATCGCCTCGGCTATTTATCCGGAACATTGGGCTACGGCACCTTCTTCGATCATGGCGAAGCCGCCGATGGAACGCTGCGGGCGGACCTGTCCTACTTCAGCAACCTTGCAGCGTTGGGTCGTTGGCATCTGCGCGCCTTCGCTCGCGCGCACTGTGTTCTGGGTTTCGACAAGCCGGTCTATTCCAGGATCACCATCAGCGGTACGGAACTGTACGGCCTTAATGGCAACACACTTTCAGGAACGCACAAAACCCTGCTGAACTTGGAAGCGGTGGCCTATGCTCCTTACACATTACTGGGGTTCAGGTTCGCACCCGTGTTGCTCATCGGGTTCGGCAATGTGGGCCAGGAGACCGAGGCCCTTTTCTCGGGCCGCATTTACAGTGCGTATTCGTTCGGCTTGCTCATCCGCAACGAGAACCTGCTGGTAAAGACCTTCGAGATATCCGTTGCGTACTACCCTTACTTGCCCGATGGTGGGCGCTCGGTGTTCCAGGTGAACCCGTCCATCAGTTTCTCGCTCGGCGCACGCGACTTCGCATTTTCACGGCCGGACTTGATCCCGTACTGAGGTCACTTTCCTTCGTTGTGCTTCTCCGTC
This sequence comes from Flavobacteriales bacterium, assembly GCA_039931265.1. Classification (GTDB taxonomy): domain Bacteria; phylum Bacteroidota; class Bacteroidia; order Flavobacteriales_F; family PHOS-HE28; genus PHOS-HE28. The sequence continues at coordinate 98,196 of JBDTSG010000094.1, read as the reverse complement.
TTGTTGGCTTGGTCGATCTGCCGCACGTCATCCAACAAACCGGGTAGCGCGGTTGTGATCATTCCTTCCCGCAGCCCGGTCCACAAATAGTTGAAGAACGAGCGGTCTTTGCGGCGTTCAAAGTCGAAATCGCCATGCCGGAACCCGGGGTCGGAGCGCAGGTTGCGCTGGTGTACCACTTGGTTCAACAGACCCGACATGAATTTTCTCCGCTCGCCGGAACCGTCCTGTTTCAACAGTTCCAGTTCCAAGTTGTCGTATTCCATGTCCACACGGCCGGTCGCACGTTCGTCCGTGGCGTTCATGGTGAGGTCCACACCACCGATCGTGCCTGCGGTCGCGCGTGCCAACACAAGGTCGCTCGTCATACGGTTGAAGATCCCGATCGGCAATGCGCCGATGGTTGCGTTCACGATGAAGCGATCGCTTGGATCCATGATCGCCGTGCGCAACAGCAGGTGTACCTGCGTTCGATCGTATGCACGTGCAGTGGCAGTTATCACGAGCGTATCGCTTCCCGCCGTGTCCAGGTTGCTGACGCCGGTCGCTACAGCGTGAATGTCGGCGAACGAAACGGCCCCATACTCGGATGAAAGCGTGTTTTTCTCGTGGTACTGTACGTTCCACCTGTCCAGGATCACGCTATCCGTGCGGAGTTTGAACGGCAGTTCGCGCAGCATGCGGGCGGGTAGTCGTTTGTGCTTGTAGGCATTATCCGGCAGTGTTTTGTCGCGGAACACATCCGCGGTCACACCGGCTATCCGCGCAGCGGATGCTGTAAGCGACCGTGTGCTGAGCAGTGTTCCAAGGTCCAGCCCGTCCAGCACGGCCGTATCCATGCGCAGATCGTACAGATCGCTTTCTTCCTTCACCATCTGCTGGTAGTCTTGGGGCCCCTTCACGGGTCTCAAGGTGGTGCCGGTGATCCGGAGCGAAGTCCCGTTCCCCGAAAGTTCAACACCGTCCACGTGCAAGATCTGGAGGGGCGGAAGTGTGGCGCTAATGCCCCGTATTTGCCCAGAAGCTGAGGCGATGCTAACGTCCAAAGGACTGCCTTGGATCTTTTGCACCTTGGTGCCGATCACCTCGATATCGATCCTATCCACGGAAAGGGTGGTTGTGTCCGTCGCTGCCTTGCGCATGCTGAATGCGCCGCCGTCCACGATCAAGGTGTCGCTCTGGAATGCGGAAAGGCTTTGCTCCTTCGCTGCCGCTCCCGCGCTGGCGAGCGTGTCGCTGCTCGACTCCAACAGGATGTGCGGACGTGTGATCCGCAGCGAGCGCATGGAGAGTTTGCCCTTGACCAACAGTTGCCAGTAGGAGAGGCCACGCACGTCCACCTTCTCCACGGTGCCGCTGGATCTCTGCCCTGGGGCGGGCGGGCGTTCGGCGCTGATCGGCTGTTCAATGTCCACGCCTGTCCATTGCACATCGCCCCTCCAAAGGTCCAGATCCACTTTGTCGATCCGGATCCGGCTTTCTGGTCCCGCCGCTCGGGCAACCAGCGCTTCGCTGCGCCTGAGCACTTGGCCCTCAAGCCAACCCGGAAGCCACAGACCGATCACTACCAGCACTATCGCCACAATGGCGGATCCGATCAGGCGTCTTCGGGTTCTTGCGGTCATATAGGAGTGGTCTGGCACTATGCAGCGCAACAACTGGTCCGCGCCGAACAAGATCGTGCGGATATCTGCTTCGACGCACTATGTCGGGGATCACGGATACCTTTTGAGCAACATGAACATCCCAGATCACCGACTGGTCGCAAGTGCCTACCGCCGTTGTACACGGCACAACAGATACCGCCACCATGCGCATCCAGCAACTCGGCGATCTGCGCATCCGCATGGTCGAGTACAGTGCGAATTACCTCGCCGACCATTGGTGCGCACTCGGCCACCTGGTCTTCGTGCTCGAAGGCGAACTGATCAATGAACTGAAGGACGGCGCAACGACGGTGATGAAGGCCGGTTCGTCCTACGCGGTCTCCGATGGGCTGAGTTCGCATCGTTCGCGAACCGTTGGACCTGTGAAGCTGCTGATCGTGGATGGGGAGTTTTTGAAGTAGTCGAGGACCAGTTACGCGTACTTCTCCCAATTCCGGATGGCTGAAAGGGTTACCTCCGACTCGGCTCCACCGCCTGTCCTCATATCCTTCAAGTACGTCATGGTATCACCAACCAACGACTGAGGATTGATGAATCCCGCGACGATCTTGAATCGAGCGAATTGCTTCTTCGAAGCATCTATCAAGACCATGCGCGTGATGGGCCCCTCCGATCTATTCGTTGTCAACCATTCCTCAGCAGCGTAGAGCGTGTTGCTCAACCACTTGCCCGTTCCTCCGAAGGTCATTGTGGTGAGTTTTGTCCCATCCACTGCGAGGGAATAATATTCAGGTCCGAATGGGATCTCTCCCTCAGATAAGTAGGTCACGCAATGATCCCCTTCCGGTGATCGCCTGCTCTCGTTTAGCATTTACATCCTCCTATACCACCCCTTGATCCGCTCCCGGTCCAGCACCTTCTGCCAATCCGGCCCGAAGGCATGGTCCCACATGTGCGGCAGGTTGTAAGCCACTTCGGCCATAGCGCTGATGGTCTCCTCACTCCAGTCCTTCGCGAGGCCTTGTGGGACATGCACCTTGTTATGTGCCACCATGCCCTTGAACTCCTGTACATAGTCGCCGTAGACATCTTCCAACTTGTCGAAGGCGATGCAGTTGGCGATGCAATGGTGGATCTCCAGCACCTTGCCCAGGCCGTAGCTCAGCGCGTGGCACACACCGACTTCGCTGTATGTGAGGCTGAGGCCGCCCATGTAACTGGCCACCATCAGGAACTCATCGCTCTTCACGTTGCTCCGGTCCATGCGCAGGAAGACCTCGCGGCACATCTCCAAACTCTTTTCGCTGTATGCTTCGGCGAAGGTGTTCTTCTTGGTTCCGGTGATCGCCTCCACGCTGTGGATGTAGGTGTCCATGCCGGTATAGAACCATTGATCGGTGGGCACGCTGGCGATGAGATCCGGATCCAGCACGATCTGATCGAAGACCGTCCAGTCGCACTTCAGGCCGAGCTTCTTCACGGGACCGGTCAGCACGGCGGTCATGCTCACTTCCGCACCGGTACCGCTGATCGTGGGCACACCGCAGTGGTAGATGCCTGGCTTCTTGATCAAGTTCAACCCTTGGTACTGCACGCTGCTGCCCTCGTTGGTGAACATGAGCGCGGAAGCCTTTGCGATGTCCATCACACTGCCACCACCGATGCCCACGATGCCGGCGGGAAGGCCGCGCCGCTTCAGGATGTCATCGCGCAGTTTGTCGATTAGATCAGTGGTCGGTTCTTTGAGCACACTGATGAAGTGCACCTCGTCCCCTTCAAGTTCCGGAATGCGATCAACGAATTCCTTCTTGTCCTCGAAGTAGTCGTCCACCACGAAGACCATGAAGCCATCATTGGCCGAACGCTGCGGTGCGAGGATCTCATCGAGCTTGCCGAAGCTGCCACGGCCGTAGCAGGTCTTGGTAACGGACTTGAAGTTGCGGAAGAGGTTCATGATCGCTTGGTGGCTGGCAAAGGAACGGGAGGAAAGAGATAACGGGGATAGCTCACCCGGCTTTGCAGGGCTATCGCCTCTTTTCTCTCACATCACCCATGTACTTATGGTGCCCCTCCGGGGTCGAAAGTCTGCGTCGCATTCGACCCCGGAGGGGTCGCAGATATTAGAATGCCTACCAAGCCCCAAAAGCCGTTTGACCCCGGAGGGTCAAACCATGGCCCATGCGGATACCACCAAGGGATCAAGAGACGATAGCCCTGCCCTGCTTTGCGTTCGCGCCGTTCACGCCGCTTACTTTTCGAGCATGGGGTTCCGCATAGCATCGTTGTCTGTCCTGGTAGTTGCTCTCAGTGCCTGCAACGTCACCAAGCACTTGGACAAGGCGAGTACGAAGACGTTCACGGAGAATGGGCTGGTGGCGCACACCTTCACCGATGCAGCGGGTGACCATTACACGTGGAGCAGCAGGTTCACCAACGGCAGACCGAAGCTGATGTTGGTGCATGGGATCACCAGCAGCAGTGCCATGTGGGCCAACAACCTGCCGGCGCTCGGCAAGCAGTTCGACCTGATCGTTCCGGACCTGATCGGCCATGGCCGCAGCACTAAGAAATGGGATGGTAACAGTGTGGAAGCGCAGGTGGCGCATCTGTCCTTGATCCTCGACAGCCTTGGTGTTGATGAGCCGGTATATGTGGTGGGTGCTTCATATGGAGGTGCCATGTCGGCCAACTTCGCTGAGCAGTATCCCGAGCGTGTGCGCGCCCTCGTGGTACAGGACGGCCCTGCGAGCGATTACACGGCAGCCATGGCCGATAGCATCGCGCGTTCGGTCGGTGCCGAGGATATCACCGATCTCTTTACGCCGGAGAACACGGACGAGCAATATCGGTTGCTCTCCATCGCGCTTTTCGAGCCGCCAAAGATCCCCCGGTTCGCTCTCAAGCAGATGTTGACGAAACTCTCCGTCCAACGCGCCGACCATCTTGCACTGTTGCAGGATCTGCTGAAGCGGGAGGCGGAGTATGCGACCAAGCGCTACATGTGGAGCATGCCCGCCTACGTGATGTGGGGTGAAGGTGATCGTCTGATCCCCCTGAGCACCGGCAAGGGAATCGCTCTGCGCAACGAACTGCCTCCGGATCACCTCATCGTCATCAGCAAGGCCGGTCACGCGGTGAACATGGAACAACCGGCTGAGTTCGAAGCTGCGCTCATGCGGGTCCTTGTTGATGGCCCATGCCCCGACTTGTCGCGGGCGAGCGATGGACCCTGTACGAGGGAGTATTACCCCGTATGTGGATGCGATGGCAAAACCTACTCGAACAAGTGCGAGGCTTGGCGCGCAGGGGTGCGTGTAGTGGGAAAGGGCGCGTGCAAATGAAACCCAACAGGCTGATCGGATCAATGTCCGCTTCCCGCGATCGCTATTTGGGCGCGGTCAACGGTCCCGCCACCGGCCACCTGAACGGTATAGATCCCAATTCGCAGTTCCTTCGGCAAGTCGAGTGACAAGCGCTGCATGCCTGCGGGCTGCTTACCGTGATCGACCATAAGCACACAGCGGCCATCGCTGCTCCATAGCGTTGTGGTGACTTGTCCCGCCACGCGGTTAACGCGGTCCAAGAACAATATGTCCGATGCAGGCACAGGGAACAGGGTGAGCGCGCATGTCGGTAGTGGCACGGGTCGCACGCCGGTGCTGAGATCATTAACGTAACGGGCGTATCCTGTTGCGCGCTCAGTTATGAAGCCGTATCCGGCCAGAACGATATCGCCATCGGGTGCAAGTGCCATGGCAAAAGCCCGATCGAACGAACCCGTGACATCGGTATACACCTGCCCGTTCCCGGCGAAGGACGGATCCAAAGTGCCATCATCCAGCAAGCGATAGAGGAAGAAGTCGTTATCGTTCGGAACACCCGGCTGTGCGCGGAAGCCGGCCACCAGCAGCTTGCCTTCAGGGGTCGCGATCGCGCGGGCTTGGCCATACAATGGCGCAACGAACGGAAGGACAACAACACCCGCTGAACCGAAGTTGCTATCTGGTGTGCCGTCGTCGTTGAACAGGGCGATGATCGGCTCGTCATCGAGCCCGATGTAGCTCTGTGATCCACACGCTGCAATGCGCCCGTCGTCCATGACACTGATGCCCCGCATGAACTCGGTGTCGCCATTTCCGATGCTCGTTGTAACAACCCCGCCGACCCCGAAAGAGGGATCCAGCACACCTCCAGCGTCGAAACGTGCGAGCATCCAATCGGAGGCGCCCGGCACGTAATACCCGCCCGCGATCACCGATCCATCGTCGTACAGATCCATGCAGAGCCCTGTGCTCGAGGTCAGTCCGATCGGCGAAACGCCGTTGGTGCCGAACGTCGGATCGGGGTCACCATCCGGCGTGAAGCGCGCGCACACGGCACCGTTGGCGTTCTCATCCCCAACGACCACAATGCGGTCATCGGCCATGATCCGCATGGCCCATGCTGCTTGGAACCCGGGGCCGCCACCCAGGTCCGTGGACAACGCGCCGCCGGTGCCGAAGCCCGCATCCGGTGTTCCATCGGACAGATAGCGCAAGAGCAGAACGTTCCCATCGAAGTTGATGTCGTACGCGAGGCCGGCCACAACGATCTTGCCTGTGCTTTGCACGCCCACTGCATAGGCGAAATACTGACCATCCGGAGAGTTGGAGTAGACGAGACCGCCTGTCCCGAACCCGGGATCGGGCGTTCCGTCGGGCATCAGCCTCTGCACCGCGATCGAGGCGAAGCTGCCATCGGTCACCCATCCGGCACCAACGATCTTGTCATCAGGTTGCACGATCACGGCGGAGATCTGGTCGTCCGATGAACTCAGGTCCCAGGCGAAGAGCCCATCGGTGCTGAAGTCCATATCGAGCGTGCCGGCTTGTGCGTGTGCTTGCAGTGAACAGGCAAGGGCAGCGAAGGGTAGGATGATGATCCGCATTGGTCAAGTGTTGAGGAGGGATGAAGATCGCGCCGTCGAGGGCTCTTCCTGACAGCAATGTGATGGAACGCGTCGCCGCAGGATCCCGAGGAACACGCTGTAAACTGTTTTCTAGCGTTCCACTACCAAGCGCTCCCAAGTGATGCCATCAGCGGTTTCGATCTTCAACATGTACAGGCCGTCGGGAACCTCCAACGTCATGGTGGTGGAAGTCGCACCGATACCGAACGTGCCGACGCACTGCATGCCTGGGGTAAAGACGGAAGCCCGTTCGATACCCTTCGTTCCGCCGTCTATAGTGATCGTTCCGCTGGAAGGGTTAGGGAAGATCCCGAACGCAGGATGTATGGACGAAGATTGTATGCCCAAGTGCAACGCGCTATTGAGGCATCGAACGCACATGCCGTAGCTGCGCAAAGCATCATCATCCGGGTTCACCCATGTATCACCAACGGTAAGGTCCTTCGCATATGGCCCGCTGGCCGTGGTGCTCCAGTACTGGCCATACAACCCGGCGTTGATCCAAACACCCGACCCCCCGTCGCGGGCGCCTGCGGCTGCAAGCTTCAAGTTCGAATCGAACGCGGTGGCGGTGTTCGTGATGCCTTCAACCCCGATCACTGCAGTCCACTGCGCTTGCGTCGGCAGTTGCCAGCCGGTTCCCAAAGACAAGCACGGGTCGATCCCGCTCGTTGCCGACGCTACATTGCTCCACGTGTCCGTGCCGGTACCGGCGCCCCACCAATCGGAGGGATTGCTCCCGATGTAGAATTTATCGCTCCCGATCCCGAGACCGAGCGGGTTGTTCGGCGATAGCGTTGATGCTTGGGCAGTGGCGCTGGTCGGGATACTGTGTTCGTCTTGCCAGCGGCCCCATTGGAACAAGCCACCGAAAGCCGTTGGGTCGTTGAAACTCGTCGCGACTTGTTGCGCACCCATGTTCTGCTGTGTCCATGCATTGCCATCGGCAGCGCGAACCAATACGATGGTGTCCGAACCGAAAAGAGTCCAACCGGTATCACCGATCACATCGGTAGGAATGTCCTGCGCAACTGAACTCAAGGAAACAGTGCCGCATAAGAAGCAAGAAAAAACGATCGCGGAGCGTGCAGGTGGTCTCATGTTCGGAATGTGAACGAACAATGTAATCACACCGGGGAACAGAACCCCGTTTGAGGGCCCATGGAGGGTGCACTTCGCCTATGATGGCGGTGGGACCGCTACGGGGAGACCTGCACTAAGCCGTCCGCGCCAGCCCTCCGACCACGGGATCTTCAGCCGGTGCCGGTTCATCGTCGTCGCCCCAACGCACGCGCTTCTTGCGGCTTAAGTTCTCCGTGCCGAACACCAGGATCAGTGTAAGGGCCACCGCCATGAATACCCATGAGTAAGCCACGATGCGGTGATCGGGACGGCTGTCGTCAGGAAGCACGGGCATGAGGAAGAAGGCCATGTTGCTGAGGATCTGCATGATCAAGAGCACCGAGCCGCTGCGGGTGGTGTTGTAAACCCAGATCAACAACACGGTAAGCGAGACCACGCCTGAGTGGAACACCCAATCCGGGACTCCCTGCGGTGTACCGATATCGATGAGGTTCATCGGCAGGTACCAAGAGGCCCAACAGTTGCCCACGATCATGGCCGACCAGAAGGCGCTGTAACGCGTTTGCATACGCGTCATGGCGAAGCGGATCCATGATGTCTCTTCCACGATGGCGATCCCGACGATGAAGGGCATGTGCGTGGCGAGTGCAGTAAGTGTCCCGCTCAACCACCAGGTCGGGCTGTCGCCCCAGACGAGCCATGCCAGCACGATGGCGATATAGCCCATGATGAACTTCCAAGTGAGCGCAAAGGCATACCACTTGGCCGATACGCGCCAATGGAAAAATGCCCCGAAGAGCCGCTTCAGGCCAGTGGTGCCTTCCAAGTAATAGGTGATCAGGGTGGAAAAGATGATGGGGAAGAAGACCCGCAGCCGGAACACATTGTGTGCAAGCGGCACATCGTCAACGTACATGCCGTCCGGCACCACCGCGAAGACGAATCCGATCATCGCGAACTGGAAACCGAGAACGATACAGACGAACACCAGCACCGGATAACGCGCTACGAAGGACCGCATGAGGAACGTGTTTTGGGCCGCGAATTTGGGGGATCCGGATCCGGAAATCCAGTCCTAATGCCAGTTCCGTCGATCCTCTACGGGGGGATCCGCTTGCGGCATCCGCGACTTGGTCTACTTTGGCCGCATGTTCAAGGAGTTGCGGAATGCGGCGTTTTTGCGCCTGTTCACATTGGCCGCATTGGTGCTTGCCTTCCTCGTCTTCTTGAATTTTTGCATGGCTTGGCCCCGCGTCACCGGTGCCGGATTATCGGGCACTTACCACCGCGCCTCGATCCGTTTCCTGAAGGTGGCCGACTTGCCAGCGCAACTGGTGCTTCGCAGCGATGGCACCATGAGCCTTTCTTCCGCTGCCGGGGTCCCAGTTTTCGAGGGTACATGGCATTTGGACGAACGGGAGCGCGTGTTGCGTGTGGACGACGCCCGTTGGGACCGGCAGATACGGGTGCGCAGCACCTTGTTCGGGCCAAGGCTCTCCATGCGGATCAGCCCGCTGCCTTTGGAGATCGATCATCCTGAGCACGATGAGGAGGTGGATCTTCTGCCGGGTGCCGCATCTCCCTCGTAGCCAGTTCATCCCCTCACTGACCCAATGGCCAATTTGCTCATCGACCCCGATCGCGATAGGCGGCGCATTGCACTGCTGTCCATTTTGATGTTCGCATTCCTGTTCGTCTTGGCCCTTGTCCCTGGGCTGAAGGCAGTGGAGGGGCTTACATGGGGGGCTTCGGTCGACTTCCACCGGGATGCCTCGTTCGTGCGTGCAATGGTTGAAGGGCACTATGGAGAAGACCCGACCTACTTGGGCGGTGCCATGTGGTACACGCCGTTGGTAGGAACACTGGAAGCCGCTGTTGTTTGGCTCACCGGTCATTCGGTGGATCAAGTGATCGTGCAGATGGGCGCTTACACCAACCTGTTGGTGCCGATCGCTTTCTTCATCATGCTGTGGTACTTCTTCGGGCCGGTGCGCGCCGTGCTGGGTTCGGCCGTCTTCCTGTTTTTCACTATCGGACACGAACCCGGCTGGGCGCTGCCGACCTATTCCCCCAGGCTCATTCCCGTGTCGTTTTGCCAATGGTTCCTCTACATCGAAGTGATCTTCATCGACCGGGCCTTCCGGTCCACGCGCATCATGCCATCGCTCATAGCGGGCATTGGTGCCGGTGTCACCTTCCTCGCCCACGCAGCCCCGGCCCTCTTGTCCGTGCTCATCATCTTCCTCTTCACCATGAACGAGGTGGTGGCTGCCATACGTCGCAAGGATGGCACCTATGGCTGGCCGCGTCTTCGGGCTTCGATCGTGGCCGGTACAGCGTTCATCATCACCAGTTTGCCGCTCACATCGATCGTAGTAGGGGAGTATGGTATGAAGGTCGTCAACCGCTCGTACTTCCTCTACAACTACTACGGGCTCACCTTGCACGAGAAGGAGGTTTTCTTCTACCACAACATCTCGCTCATCAACGTGCTGGCATTGATCGGTGCTTGGCTGGTCTACCGCCGCCGCATCGTTGACACCACGGGTCGCGCGCCCATGGCAAGGCGCATATTGCTTGTGTGGTTCGTGCTCTCCATCCTGCTCATGGTATACAGCTACTGCGTTGCCGTATTGGACCAGCACTACGGCATTCATCTCCCCGGTATCCTTCCCCCGTTCCACTTCTATTTCTACATGAAGGCGGCCATGGCGGTGTTCGCGGGACTTGCCGTGTGGCACGGCGGGGAATTGCTTGCGAAACGGCTCCGTCCGGCGTGGGCCAGCACCGGGCTGGCGGCATCTCCCAAGCCTGTGCTGTGGGTGTTCGGTATCGTGGCCGTTGCGTGTACGCTCAACTATCCGGCGTATGCCACCCGCCGCGATGTGTTCGCTGTGCGCAATCGCAACCTCGCCTTCATGGAGCGGACGCACGATGGCAATGCTTGTGTGCAGATCAACAAACTGTTGCGCTGGGATGATGTGATGCTCTGCGACCACGACTTGAGCGTGTGGCCTTTGTTGCCTTCTGCGCGTAAAGTGGTGGCCACCACACCCACCATGGGCAACCCTTACCTCGACCAGTCGCATCGCGGTGTGGATCGCGACTCCCTCATGGCAGGCATGCGCGCACCGCGCTCCTCAACGGCCGTGCTGATGGAGAAGTACAAGGTGACGCACTTCTTGGTGCGCACCGGTGATCTCGCCACGATGCCCGAGGCCTCGAAGTGGTTCCATAAGGAGGTGTTCCGCGAGGGTGATGTGCTGCTCCTGGCCCGTTGAGACATCGGCGATAGTTCGTTCCCTCCTTATCTCACCCCTACGGCAGGAATGCTACCGAGCCGCTGGCTGATGCTCCGCGCTTTTGCCGGAAGATGAAGCGTCGGTCTTCATTGTTGCGGCATGGGGTGAGGGGGTAACGCCGCCATGCTCACGTGTGTAAACATGCGTGTAGTGGGCCCCAAAGATCACGATAACGGTGGAGTAGTAAACCCAGACAAGGATTATGACCACGGCTCCTGCGGCACCGTATGTATCTCCCACGCCGCTGTATCCGATGTACAGTCCTATCAAATACTTGCCAAGAGTGAAAAGCAGTGCTGTGATCACCGCACCGCTCCACACATGGCGCCATTGTATGCGGGCATCGGGCAGCATCTTGAACATCAAAGCGAAAAGGAATGTGATGATGCCGAACGACACGAGTACGTTCACTACGGCAACGAATACGGCCGTAACATCAGAGAACCAGAGCGCCAGCTGTTCCCCGAAAGCAACCATCACGGCATCGAGCACGAGCGACACGAGGATCAGAAAGCCGAAGCAGGCCACAAGCGCGAGCGAAAGCAAACGGGTGCTCAAGTATTTCAGTATCGCCCGGCCCGGTTTGGCTTCCACTTTCCAGACCCTGTTGAGGGTGTTCTGCAAACTGGCGAACACGGATCCTGCGCTCACCACCAAGGCAGCCACGCCCAGCACTTTGGCCAGGAACCTGGTTTCGGTCACACGCGCGTTCTCCAGCATTTCATTCAGGGAAGCCGCCGTTCCCGAACCGATCAGTCTGCTGGCTTGTTGCAACAAAGCCTGTCGCACTGAAGACTCGTCATACATCGTCGCCGCTACCATAACTGTTATGATCATCACTGCAGGTAGAGAGAAGATCGTGTAGTACGCGATGGTGGCGGCTTGGCTCATCGGGTCGCCCGCGATGAATTCTTTCCCGGCCGTAACGAGGGTGGACCAGAAGTGCGAGACGCGCCCCTTCCAAATACGATCTGTTTTTGATCGGGCTTCGGTCATTTGTATGAAGGGCCTAGTGCGTGTCTTGGTCCGCTCGTGTGGAGTGACCGGGATCCAAGTTGGTTCCCGTGATGCCCATCCGGTTCACCGCCTTCCTGGTCTTAGGCTTCCACTTCGGCTGCGGCCTCAGCCGCCCGCCGCTCACGCCGATGTCGGAGGAATTGCACGACTGTTCCGATACCCGTTGCCACCGATGAAAGCGTGTTTGATTTCTTGTCCGGATCATCGCCGATCCATTTTCCCATCAGCATGCTCAGGCCCCCGAAAAGCAGGCGCTTTTTGAAGCTCGGAAGCATGGAGGCCACGGCGGTGCCAACGGACGCAACCGTGGAGCCGGAGACTTTTCCATGCAGCAGGTCGTGAACTTTGCTGTACGGGCCCCAACTGCGCAACGCGTCACCCGCTGCGTCGCGCAATAAGATGCCCCGCGTATCAGGATCCTTCAGCGCTTCCCATCGTTCCGAAATGGAATGGGCATAATGGTCGCGTTCGCGGCGCGCCTGCCACTTGGCGGTTCGGTATTCACTAAGGCTTTTGTGTCTCATGGTCATCATCGTTCAATTCGTTGATCCGGCCCAGGATGAACCGATCCCGTCCGCCGCTGTTCCACCATAGCTGGAAGATCCCGAGAAGGATCAAGTAAAGGCCGCCCACCATAACGAACCCCAGCGCACGTGATCCGACCACTTCGCCGAGGTAGAATCCCAGGCCTATGCACAGGAACAGCAACGCCATGATGCAGGCAAGGAACGGTACCACCATTCCAACTGTCTTGCCCATCAAGCCCCCTGCTTTCTCCGAGGCTTGCATCAGAATGTAGCGCTTCTCGGCTCTCACGAAACCTTGCACATCCTGGGCGAAGCCATCCACGAACGTGCTGAAGTCGAGTGCGCCACCTTCATCGGTCAACGGGCGCGATGGGGCATGTGCGGAGTTATGGTTCGTGGACATCGTGCGGTGTTTAGCTTATACAAGTCAATTCATTTGCCAAGTCCCATCCTGATGGCTTCTCCTTGTGATTCTGTGTGCCGGGCGCCTTCGGGCGGGAAAGAAAGGGAGCGCACAACCCGTCTGCCGTTCGGGGCGACTCTTCCCCGATCGTGTTGTGCATGCCCCGCTCGTTCATCGGTCCAAAAGCGCGTCTTGGTCCACGCGCTGCAACTGCCGGTGTGGATGGTTCACTAAGAAGTCGATCGTGGCCAAGCCAAGCATGAATGTGATGAAGAGTATCACCTTCTGCCACCAGAGCAATTGCTTAACGGCTTGCATGCGCCGGTATCTCTGCCGACGCAGCCTTCTCAGATGTACTGCAACGCGGTTCATCCTCTGATCGGTCCGTTATGCTCCGACCGGTGTGCGAGCGTGCGTTTCACCAGCACCGCGCATGCCAGCCCGAGCAGGCAATACCCCGTGAAGAGATAGAATCCCACCTCCAACGAACTATTGTTCGTGGTGAGCACATGGATGCTGGAGGCATAGTCCCTGAGCACGGCCAGCTGGCTGTTCACCACGCCGTTGAAACCGATGAAGGCCATGAAAATGGCCACCACCATGACGTCCGCCATGGACCACTTGCCTGAAAGAAAGACAAGGAAGTATGGCAGCTTCGCCTTTGGGGCACGCCCCCTGAAAAGGGCTATCATCGACAGCACCAGTTTCGCGGTCGGGATAAGCACGCTGAAGCTGAGGACCAGTGCGGCGACCACCGTCAGCGCGGGGTCCCCATCCTTGAAGAGCACCTTCACCACTTCCAATATGCTCTTGCTCTGGTAGAACAACACTTGGTCCTTGAAGATGATGGGTTCGCCTATGAGGGTGAACGAGAATTCGGAGATGCTCGCCTCGATGTCGATCATGGGGAGCAAGAGCCCGACCACCAGGATGACCAGTCCGCCCAAGAGCGTAGCGATCAAAGGCATCCTTTCGCGCACCGGCGCGGTCGCTGCGAGCAGGAATAATATGAGACAGGTCGTGCCCAAGAGCACCAAGTACCAGGTCTCCAGCCGCTTCAATTCCTGCATCCGGGGGATGATGATGGCCATGGATGCGGAGCGATCCGCAGTCCCGTAGCGCTTCATCACCGCGTATAAAAGGCTGCGATCAACCAAGCCTTCCGTCTTGTCACTGAGCGTATTCAGTTGGTCGATGATGAAGCATTGCATTTCCTCCTTGTTCGCTGGGTCGTTCACGTAATCGAGCATGAGGTCCGCGTAGCGCGGAATGCCCGACCGGATGTCGTCAACATCCACCAGCACGTCCATCAACACGTTCTTCACCAGCCCACCGAACCCCTTCTGCTTGTTCCTGCTGTGCATTACCTGCTCCACTTCGTTGAGCAGATCGGTCATCAGGGCGATCAAATGGGTCCGTGCTTGCTCCCGGTTGGCGGGTGTGAGCTCGAACTCGGCGACTTTCTTCTCCAGAATGGCACTGATCACGACTTTCCATTCTGTCGGATCGAACAGCCCATAGGTTACTTGAGACAATTCCATGGCATCGTTCCGCAAAACTCTGCGCTCGCTCCCCAAGTGGAAAACGCGCACGGCTGAGAAGCCTATGGTGCAGAGGAGGAGGAGCGCGAGAAGATTGCGCAGGGCGTTCGAGGACATGTTTCAGGGGGGTGACCGGATGGGTGCACGTAAAGGTTGCACGCTTCAGGCCATTGTTTTGTCGTCAAGGCATTCACGGGCCAACGCTGTATCCGCCGTGCGGATCATCATTGACCCCGCAGCGGCCTGAGGAAGGAATGCCACGATCAGGGAAGTAGCATACCCGAACAACTGCCACGAAGAGCATCGCGGTTCAGGCCTGAATGCGCTCGCATGCGGCACTGTTCTAGCACCTGCCGCCACGCTGCGTGGATCGGCACGGCTGTTGGCTTTCATGATCCAACATTCCAAACAACACCATCAACACCACAACACCATGTCAACCAAAAGCACCATTGCCATCGCGCTCACTGCTCTTGCTGCAGGCGCTGCCATCGGTCTGTTGCTCGCCCCCGCATCCGGAGCCGACACCCGCAAGAAACTTGCGCGTAAAGGATCGGATCTGAAAAAACGCCTGGCCGATATGGTCGAGGAAGGTGGCGAACTGATCGAAAAGCTGAAAGGCGATGCCCAGGATCTGGCCGACAAAACAAAGGATGCCGCCCAAACGGCCAAAGAGCGTGTGAAGGATGCGGCCAGCGACGCTGCTTCGTCAGCACGCAGCCATGCCAACGCGGGTTACAGCAAGAGCTGAACGGTCCGTTCGGCAGTGGATACGCCCCGGCCTTTGCGTGAGCAATGAGCCGGGGCGTTTGCTTTCTGCCAATGTTCGAAACGCCATTGGGCAAAGGGTCACAATTGCACCCGGCCAATGAGCATTTCCTCGTTATTGCCTTCCGCCTTGCAAACCACTTTATGCATCGGATGCGTGATCTGCGACCTTCCGGAAAGGACCGCCTCCGTACCCTCCGAGCGGAGTTTCCCTGCCGCATTGCAGTAGGCGAACAGGATGTTGTTCTCGAAAGCCCGTGTCGTGCACAGCGAATCGATGAGGAGTACTTCATCGTCAATGACGTCCTCAACGGTTTCCGCCGGTTTGGTGAATGACCAGTACGTGGGTGAGATCACAAGCTGGACACCTTGTGCTACCATGGAGGCGAACATGGCGGGGAACGATATGTCCCAACAGATGATGAGGCCGGTCATGCCGAAGCGGGTGGGGAACACGGACGCCGATGAGCCCGCTGTGATCCTCACTTTTTCCGTTTCCCACAAGTTCACTTTCCTGTACGTACCGGCCAAGGTTCCGTCCGAGTTGATGTAGTGGGCTTGGTTGAACAACAGACCGTTGTCGGTGACGGTCCAAGAGCCGGGCACGATATCCATAGCATACTTGGCGGCCATCTGCTGGAAGTGGGCGAGATAAGTGGGTCCGTGTTCAACGAAGTTCACTTGCCCACCCAGGGGCCCGCAAACCGCATCCTCTGGGAAGACGACCAAGTCGGCGCCTTGCTTCTTCGCTTTTCGCACGAAGGCATCCATGCGACGCAGATTGTGCACGGGATCGCTGGGTGCGATGACCATTTGTACCAACGCGATCGTGATGTCCATTGGAGCGGGGATGAGCAATGTCCTTGTCCTTGGCTATTGGGGCGGGGACATTCGGTCGAAGTCCGTACCGCCGAAAGCGATGTTCGGGCCGCATTGCATCGAGTGATCTGGAGCCTGCCTCCGGTGGTGGGTGTCAGCGTTGTTGGGGTTATTGGTGCCCGATTCGTGGAAGCGTTACCTCACATGAACGGGGGGCGCGCACGCATTGCCGTTGGGTTGCGAAGGGCATGGCCTTGGGGAGGGAGTGTGCATCAATCAACTAAATCCTCAGAACATGATAACGCGAACGATCCTTTCCAGAATGATACTTGGCGTTGGCCTGGTCTCATTCATCCCGGCTTGCAATACCTCACGCGCAGTGCGCGGAGGAACCATTGGTGGCGCTGCAGGCGCCGGTGTAGGTGCGGTGATCGGCAATCAACTCGGCGACAATGGCACCGTGATCGGTGCACTGATAGGTGCTGCGGTCGGGGGAACCGCGGGCGCACTTATCGGTAGGCACATGGACAAGCAAGCCGAAGAACTGCGCAACGACCTGAAGGGTGCGACCGTGACGCGTGTAGGGGAAGGCATCCGCATCACGTTCGACAGTGGACTTCTGTTCGCCGTTGACCAGAGCGACCTGAGCGGCAGTGCACAAACCAACCTGAACGAGCTCGGCACTACCTTGAACAAGTATGACGATACCGAGATCCTCATCGAGGGACATACGGATGCGGATGGGTCCGATACCTACAACGAGGACCTGTCCGAACGTCGCGCGAAAACCGTGAGCCGCTACTTGGTGGCACATGGTGTAAGGCCGGGGCGCCTCACCACCATGGGCTATGGCGAGACACAACCGCTTGCCGACAACACGACCGCACAAGGCAAGGCAGCCAATCGACGTGTGGAGATCGCCATCTACGCCAATGACCGCATGAAGAAGGCGGCTGAGCGCGGGGACCTGGACAATACCCCGTGATAGCCGATCAGTGCAGCACCGCAACGCCGTAGATGGCGAGGAAAACGATGCTGATGATCAGGCCTGCTAACGCCAATCCATGCCCGCGGCCCCCGCCGCGGGTGCGGTTCATGCCGATGATGGAAAGCACAAGTCCGGCGATCGGGAAGATGAAGGCGAAAATGAAACCCAGCAATGCGAAAATGTCCAAGCCACCGGCGTCTTGCGGTGAGGCTTTTTCATCTGGGATAGTGATCCGATCGATCGAGGGCACTGGAGCGAACGCAGCATCTGCTTGGTTCCTAGGCGATGGAACCCATAAAGCACGCGTTGTCAAGGATGCGTTGACATTGTCCTGCACGACGATCCTTTCCTCGTCGCGCCCCTGCTGAGCAAGTTCAGGCAGCTCGGAACGATCATCCGGCGCGATCACTTCAACAACGCTCATCGTCGGCGGGAGCGGCGCGGGGTCTTGCGAAGTTGCCACGGGTAACGGCGCTTCCACCGTGTGGGTGCGGCTCGGCACGTCTACGAACCAACCAGGGTGATTGTATTTCCGGTGTTGGAAGATCCCGTTCTGTACGACGTCGTGGCTGGTGGCACAACCACTGAGGATCAATGTGAGCATTAAGACTATTGCCAAGAGGCGGGTAATACGGTGTTGCATGGTGGTTCGTGTGGTGATTGCGCCTCAACCAGCCTTGTGCCACCAAAATGCATGCTCTCGGATCGAGCGGCAATTCCCGGTTTTACACAGTCCTGCGGAAGAATATCCCCAAGCATGGGGAAAGCCTATTGATCCTCTTTCCCATCGCTCCAACACAGACCATCCTCTTCGCATGGAGGTGCGTTTTCACACCCCATCCTTGACTTTCCATGCCGCCACTTCCCAGAACTGCTGCCAAGAGATTCCGTCGGTGGATAGTTCCCATACCGCATGGCGGTGTCGATCGTCGGCGAAGTGGGTAGTGCATCGCACCTGTATCGGCGTATGCTCATGGATCCGCCACCCACTGATGATCCACGTTTGTTCCTCGAAGGATGAAGCCCAAATGATCTTTCGGCCATCATCATAAAATGAGTTGATACGTTCCGTCCCGATCACTTCGACGCATCCCATCAAGTGGTCGTCTACTTGTCCGTTCACTTGATGTATCATGAAGTGGTGGCCTTCGAGCCATTCGAACGTCTCTCTGGCGTTGATGCGGGCCGCTGGCCCGAAAATGCTTTCGAATTGACGACCTTGCATTACCCATGTCCCAGAGAGCTGGGTAAGGCGGGCATCCGCAGGAAGCTTGCGCATAACGGCTTCCCTCGTCAAAAAGCGATCAGAACGCATGGCGTGTGGCGCGTGTTGCAAGGCCGACCACGATCTGCAGGTCGTCCCATTCAAGTCCGTGGTAACTGCGATCGGAACGGTGAACACCATCGGGGGTGTAGCATTTCCAGATGCCTGTCTTCCGCCCTTGAACGTATTCTCCCTCGCTTTCCATTGCTCCGCTCGGATAGTAGTAGTGGAAGGTGCCATGGGGAACATGCAAGGCCGCATCCGCATAGATGCCTTCCATACGCACTTGGCCGTGCGCATCAACAATGCGAACAGCCATCAGGCCATCCGCACGCTCCATCACCGGGCGGACGAGCGGCTCCTTGGTTTTGCGGGTCGCAAGTGTCACAAAATCCCCTTCCACCAGATTATAATGGACACTAGCTGTCTCCAAAGCGTGCGCATCATTGGCGGTGGTGTTCATTGCCAGATATCCTTGACACCTCAACGAAGGGCTCCATGCGATGAACATCGCCATACACAGTAAGAGTGGAGAAGTGTTGCGCATGGCGCTTGTGTTTGTTCCATACTGCTATTGCCATCCGTACGCCGAACCATGCGTTCCACTGAGACCGATGATCCTCAGAAGGTTATGAGCGCGTTGTGCGTCCGTGCCATAGGAGGTCCCGTCACACTTCCACGCACAATGCGTAATCCGGACCCCGCTGCCATCAAGGGTTTCGGCCTTCGGTCAATCCGCCTGTGGCTTGGGCTCCGCGTCTCTGCCCCAATTCTTCAGTTCATCCAGGTGCCCTTTACCCACAACGATGAAATGACATTCGTCCAATGAAGGTTGGTCCGAAATGACGGTGAATTCCATGTGATAGGAGTAGACTGTGCGTGCTGGCTTTAAGAGGAGGTCGAATACCCCTTCGATCATATGCCCCAAGGCGATCCGCATGGGCAGATGGATGATGGCTGTGTCCATGGCTGCGGCTCTGATCAGCGTGTCGGCGGAAGTCAGGACGACCTCATGACCTTCAAGATCAGCCGTGATCGCCAGATCCCGGAACGCCAGATCGAAGACGTTCGGATTGAAGAGCGCCAGATCGACGTTGATGCGGCTTTCACCGAAGCCGAACTTCACCACGCTCGGGTCCTGCAAATGCACGCGCGGGATCCGTACAAGCGGAAGGTTCCGTTCGATCCTCACTTCCATCGGCTTCTTGGTCCAGAACGCGGCAGGAAGGTGGAAGCGCGTATCCATCGCGTAGATCACACTGTCCCTTCCTTCCGCTTCCAGTTGTTTCAGCACGTCGATCAGGCGTTTCGTGCGAATGGTCACCGGTAGCGAGATGGAGGCGCTGTCATATGCGCCAATGGACACCGCGTGCGGATAAGTGCTGTGGATCACCTCATTCCCCGCGATGGAAAGGGTATAGTCCAAACTATCCACCGTCAGCCCGATGGGAGCTGGTTGGTCGATCGTCATCACCAGGAGCATCGTGGTGGCATCGGGATCCAACCTTTGGATGTTCATGTTCGCCATGCTTACCCTGGGTAGGATGAACGTGGCATCCGGGTCGTTCTCTTTTGCTTTGGCCCAACGGATCAGCTGTATCACTCCGAAGAGGAGGAGCAGGATCAGCAGGAGCAGGAAAACGCGTCCTTTCCATCTCATGCTCATGCTGGAGCAATCGGCGGGCCGGTCGCTGGTTGTCACGGATCCACCTCGATCGTGGAGCGATCTTCTGGGAACAGTGTATCAGCTTCCACAGCGCTCGGCTGGGGGCGGCGGTTCGCATTCATCACATTTCCCAACACTGGCAAGTGAATGCGCACGATGTAACCCATGGCCCGCACCTCCGGTCCGCGGCTTGTTGTTCCTGAAGCAAACCAACACACTCTTCCAATGAGCACCAAGAAAGACAATGCGAAGAAGGACGAAATGCAGAGCGGCCCTTCCAAGTCCGGCAGCGCGGCCGAGCGCAACACACGCGACACCACCAGCAAGAAAAGCGATCAGGCTGATGGAGGAAAAATGAAAGTGGATCGCGAGGAAGAAGAAACCGGTACAAAAAAACGATAAGACCAATGGCAACGCGCAGCGATCAGCCTAACACAGGCAAGAACACAAGTGCCTCCAGCACTGGTACAACGAACACGGGCAGCACAAGCAAGCCCGACGCCGAACGGAACACCACGCCTCAACAGGGGGGCGGCAAAAGCAGCGAAGGGCGGGGAACCGAGGGGCAGGTCAACAAAGGCAATCAACCCGGAACGCAACGCCAAGGCGCTGAGAACACCCAAATGGGAACGCCCGATACACAGGGCAATGCTTCCAACACTTCGCGTGATAACACACGCGGCGAAAGCGGGCAGAGCTCTTCCTATGAGCGCACAACGGGTACGGGGACCGATCGCGGAGCACGCCAAGCCAGCGACAGCGCCAACCTGCGTGAGGAGGAGAGCGAGTTGAGCGGCCGTGAGGAGAAGGAGGACACGGAGGAAACCGACCGCGATCGGGAAGCGAATAACCCAGCGGTTTAGTTCCTCACTGAGCGCCGTTGATGAACGCCCCGATCCACTGGATCGGGGCGTTCTCTATTTCGTTCCTCTCCTTGCACATGTGGGAACAAACTCCACAACTCATCGGCGCCTTGCTGCAACTGATCGCCTTCCGGTGCCGGTCAACGCAGGTGCCTTGATGCTTCCGCGCGGTACCTTGTGTTGAACGCGGTGGGCTCGGTGCTGCTCCTGATCGAAGCGGTCCGCATGCAGGCTTGGGGCTTCACGGTTCTGGAGGCGGCATGGCTTGTGATCGCGATCGGTGGTTTGCTCCGCTCAGGTAAGTACAGAAGGTAAGCAAGAGGATACTGCCGGTGCTATCGCGTTGGCATTCTACTTGTCGCTCGCACGTCCATGATCAGCAACCCCTTTCCCGAACCCCTGCCGCTCTCGGCACCTGCGGTTCTTTTCGAACTCCGCGATGCGTTCGATGCCCGTCTCACCGAACTCCAGCATCAGGTCGACGCAAAACTGTGCGAAGAACCGGCGAGGAGCGTGGATCATACCATGCATGTATCGTTCGTGCATGATGGGCTGCACGTTACGGCGGTGTACCACTGCGGGCAGGAACGTTTCACGCAGTTGGTTGCGCGCGATGCGGACGGTATCGATGAAGAGCGGCCCGGCTACACCCTGAGCATGTTCCTCTGAGCTTCGTGATCATTTGCCATGATCCGGCCGAGTGGCGATCGGTATCTCGATGTGATCATACGGCGTGCAATACCGCAAGCACGAGGTGATCCAGGTCGTGTTTTCGGTAGCAGCCGCTGGCGCTATCCATTTGGAATTGCGCGCCGAGGATGGTTGGGTGTGAGCATAGGTTTCCCCGTGGACTTCACACCACGATCGTGGAACGCTCTGAACATGAAGGGACGAACGGCATGCTCGCAAGCGATCGGTACCGTTCGTGCTGTACAGGGACTGAACCCACGACCCATGAAACGACCTGTTACCCTTCTGCTTGCATGTGCCGCGCTCACCATGCAGGCGCAGACCACGCATGAGATCCAAGTGGTGGACGACGAATTCCTACCACCCACCCTCACCATTGAGTTGGGTGATGCCATCCACCTCAATTTCATTGACGCACAACACACCTTCACGCAGGTGACGCAAGCCACATGGATGGCCAACGACGACACCCCGATGCCCGGTGGGTTCGCTTACGGCGTGGGCACATCGAACCCCGGGACCGACTTCACGTTCACACCCACAACACTGGGCACTTCCTACTACATCTGCGAGTTCCATGTGGACATGGGCATGAAGGGAACCTTCACTGTTGTGGATGCAACAGGTATCGGTGAAACAGCCGGAACCACTCGGTATTCCTTGGGGCCGAACCCGGCGAACGATCAGCTCTCGGTATTGCAGAAAGGGGCACCGCCGCTGGTGATCAGCTTCTTCGATGCCACCGGGAAACTCTACCGGTCGGCGACGATGTCAGGAGGGATCCCGCTTTCGATCGCCGATCTGCCGAACGGGATCTACTTCTTGGAATTACGTGATACGGATATGCTCCTGCTCGGAACCCAGCGCTTGGTGGTTACGCGCTGAACATCGGAATGCGGTGCGCATGGGGGTGCGTACCGCGAACAAGGATGCCCTCCGGATCATTTCCGGGGGGCATTCCCTTTTTTCCGGGTGTTCCCTTTCCAACAAATCGGGCAGGCAGTGCTGCGGTATTTGTGCCCGCGAACGAAGGTCTTCCAACCGTTGTTGTTCTTGGCGTGGGCTTTCATGTGCGCTCGGCAGGAGTTGTTCTTATGACGGCTTTTCGGAAATCCGACACGATTTTTTCGTCGTCGCAACCCATGGCACATTCCTCACCGGGTTCCAACCAACGGAAGGCGGTGGTTTCTTGCGTCAATGCCGGCGCGCCTCCGGCGAAAGTCGCGTGATACGCGATGCTCACGGACGATCCGCGTGGATCCCGTCCGGGTTCGGAATACACACCGACCAAACCCTCAACGATCAGGTCAAGGAAAGTCTCCTCTTGCGCTTCCTGGATCACCGCCTGTTCCACCGTTTCCCCAGGCTCCACCTTGCCACCGGGAAGGGGCCATTGATCCTGGAAAGGTTCGTGCGCGCGGCACACATGAAGATGCGTTCCTGTTCATCGGCGATCACCGCATCGGCCACGAGCACCACTGCATTCTTCCCATCTTCCATTTCGCTTTTGGGTGCGTTGCCCTATCGTGGCATTGCATTTCCATGATCCCGACACAGCGCGTGCCGGACGGAATGGAACTGGCCGCGAAAGAACGCATGGCCGACACAACAGCACGCCGGAAGACGAGGAACACGAGGATCATCTTGGCCTGCGTGCAAGGCGCGTACGACATTGCCGGGGGCGGATGGGCGCTTTTAAACATGCGCGGCTTCGAAGCGGTCACCGGACCAAAGCACGACGACTGGTTGGTGCGCACCGTGGCCGGTATCCTGCTGGTGCTCGGTGCGGTGTTGTTGCACGACGCGCTCAGGCGGCGGTACATCGGCAGTAGCCTCGGGATAATGGCAGGCGGAATATCCGGCGTGCTGGCGCTCGTGGCCATTACCGCTTCGCTCATGGGTACCATCTCATGGCCCTACTTTTTGGATGGGCTCATACACGCCTCGTTCGTTATCGGCTGGCTGCTCGCCGCGCGCTCGCCATTGGAAGGATGAGAAATTGAACAGGCCGCCTGGAAGGCGGCCTGTTCAATGGGCTGTTCGCTAGCGTCCTAGTGCCGGAACGTGGGTTCCACGAACGTGCGGCGTCGCGGGCGTTCACCCGGTGGGTCCGGACTTTCGCGTTTCGGCATCGGTTGGTTGGGGGTGGTGGTCGGTTTCGGCTCGTTGGTTTTCATGGCTTGTAAGGTCTGGTCGTTCAAGACAAGAACAACAGATCAAGGGCCGACCGGCATTGATCGCGAACGCACTTGTTGATCGTGGAACCGATCCCACAAGCGTGAGTTGGCTATGCTCTTCACCACGAGCCTCATGACCGCTTCCAAAAAGAAAACCCCGGCCGCTCCAGCCCGGGGTTCCTTTTCACCGTGTGTGTCTCAAAGGTCGGCCTTGCGACCGGTCACCAAGCGGTAGATAATGGCGATCACCGCCAACACGATCAAGATGTGGATCATGTTACCGACCATGGCGCCGAATCCGATGAAACCGACCAGCCAGCCTACGATGAGCAGCACGATGATGATGTTGAGCAGATTGTTCATGGGTTCAAGGTTTTAGCGCAGCATTGTCAGGAATGATGCCGTGCCAATGCCCTGCCTTTTGAGCGCGCGCGAGCGCGAAGGACGATAGCAGTTGTGGAAATCAGATGCGGGATCGTGCATGCAATTCCCCACTTCCTGAAGTGCGGCAGTTCTGCGGAAAAAATCGCCCGCAGCGAGCAGTGTATTCCACAGGAAAGTCGCATTGGCACGGTCCGATCCATCGCCAGAGAAATCGCGCAACGCTTGTCCAGCAAGGCTCTCAGAACGGGCGAATCGCGATGTGAAACGATCGGTGAACGATCTGCCTGTGCAGTATCAGCTCCGGTGGAAGTGCCGAAAGCGGCACCTGCCGGAGCGCTACAACAACACTCAATATCCTACTACAATGGCAGAGCGTAATGATATCCGGGGTTCCGCCCAAGGCGGTGCCCCAGGCAACCCTGGCCAGGGCAAACAGGCCGGTCAAGGTGAGCAAGGCCGCAAGGAGGGTGGTGCTGATGGCACCGGCCAACTCGGTCAGCAAGGGGGCTACAAGCAAGACCAACCCGGTGCAGGCAAGGAAAGTGACCGCCAAGGCTTACGCAACGAAGGTTCTTGGCAACAGGGCGACCGCAAAGAAGGCGCCTACAAGCAAGGACAACCGGCGAACCAACAGGGCGAGCGCGATGAGGAAGCCGCTCGTGATGAGGACGCTGCGGACCGCAAGCGCAACGATGCTGAACGTACCACCGGCACCAAGGATAACAATGCAATGAGCCAAGAGGCGGAAGCCGAAGGCTGAACAAAAACCAGCGCCCGTTCACGGATGCAGTGCCGCGGACGGGACGTTCAATCCACCCTATAACACCCACAACTATGGCAAAGCAAGAAAGCACCGGCCTCATGAAATTGCTGGAACACCAGTTGGCCGATCTCTACTATGTGGAGAAGCAACTCGTTAAGACCTTGCCCAAGATGGCCAAGGCCGCAACGGATGACGAATTGAAGGCGGCCTTCGAAGGTCACCTGCAGGAAACCGAGGGACACGTGAAACGCATCGAGGAGATGTTCGAGGCGCTGGGCAAACCGGCAAAGGCGCAGAAGTGCCCGGCTATCGATGGCATCCTGGAAGAAGGCAAGGAGATCATGGAGGAATTCTCCGATGATGTTGCATTGGATGCCGGCCTCGTATGCGCCGCACAAAAGGTGGAGCACTACGAGATCACCAGCTACGGCAGCATGAAGGCATGGGCCGAGCAGCTCGGATTGGAAGATGTGGTATCGCTCATCGACGAAACCCTCGAGGAAGAAAAGGGTGCGGATGAGAAGCTCACCGGCATCGCCGAAACCGTGGTGAACATCGAGGCCGATACGGATGACGACGGCAACGACGAAGAGGAGGAAGAGGAGGACAGCAGTAACACGCGCCACTCCAAAGTCGCCTCCAATGGCAACGGTTCACGAAATGGCAAAGCGGGCAATGGCAAAGCCGCCGCTCCGAAAAAGATGCCTGCGAAACAGCACTGATCGCCACCACCTGCGAGAAACGCCCCTGACTTGTCAGGGGCGTTTTTGTTTTCAAGCAATTGCTCCTTACTACTTCGGCCGCATCTGCCTGTGCGCCAATGCGGGCCATCCGGTTGTTCGCCAGCACCGAACTCAGCCCACACACTTGTAGCGATCCTTCCTGCCATGCCGACAACAGGTCGCTATGGCCATGGGCCATCGGCTTCGCGGTCCTCGTCGTCGCGGTCTTTCTCTATCTGGGTTGGCCGCAGGAGGATGCACGGGGCCACACGAACGACAATGCCCTGCGTGTCGACTCAGCGCAGACCGCTGGCGCAAGATCCGATAGCTCCCAATGATCGCCCCGGCACAATGCGCCGCAAGCACGGGCAACGGATCGCGCACGGTACTCCCGTTGTACCGTGACGAACCGTTGTGTGATCGCCGATGGCCTGCTTAGGTTTGGACAAAACCAACACACATGAACAGAACCATTACACTTTCCATCTGCCTCGTTGCTTCCACAGCGGCCGTTGCCCAATGCACCAGCGCCGTGCCCGGCTCCGTTGCGGTGATCAACAACGCCAGCGCCGCGCAGATCCCCGGCAGCGGTGGCACCTACTGGGTATGCGGCGATGCGTTCCAGAAGATCTTCACCGGCAGCAACAACCAGATCTGGATCGAATCCGGTGCCTTCGTCAGCATCAACGGTGGCAGTAACACCATCTACTACAAGGGCAATTTCCTTGGCGTGCTCGGCAGCAACAACACCATTTACGCGCAGAGTGTTTCGTCCATCAGCGATCAGGGTACCAACAACATGATCACGGCTTGTGGTACCGGTGCGGTGGTATTCAATTACACCAGCGCGCCCGGCAACGGTTGCTCCGGTGTAGGCGTGGAGGAGCAGGCCGAAGTGGAACTCCAACTGTACCCGAACCCCGTCGACGACATGCTGACGATCATCAGCGGCACCGCGCAGGTGGAAGAAGTACGCATTGCCGACCTCAGTGGTCGGGAGGTCGCGGTGCGTGCAGGCACAGGGTTGTCGACCATCCCCATGACCGAACTGGCACGAGGCACCTACTTGGTACGGATCGCAACGGATCGCGGCACCGTGCTGCGTCGGGTGAACAAATACTGAGCGCTCAACCGATCGTAAGACAGAAGGGCGGCGCATTTGCACCGCCCTTCTGTTTGCCCTGCGGTTATCCCAGATCGACTTTCGGTTCAGCCGAGCGGGAGGAATCCTGCGCCCGCATCCGCAACGCGCACACGCACGTACACGCGGCATATTCCTGGCCATCCTTTTTATTCGCCACCTCTCAGCGCGCGACAGCTGTTGCTGTGGTTAAAGTGACGAGAGTGTTGACCCCCGTTCTTGGTGGATGCCTGCGCGATGCTACCCCCCATGGCTTCGATGCACTCCCGGTGTAGTTCAAGTATCGTGTACTCACTCATCGTACCACATCCGGTGTTACCGCGCATTTTGCGCCTTGCGCGCCACGTTGCACGGCAGCCGCACAGCACCGCACCACCGCGCACCGCCTGCACCGGAGCATGTGGAACGCGCGTACGGCACGATCGCAGTGTTGGCATTTCCGATCGTCGTATGGTGTGATCGCAGCGTGATATAGCGTCGCGCGATCATCGTATGCTACAACGCGCGGTTTTGAGCTTGAAGAGCCCCTTGACGAAGGCTTCACAACGCCATTCAAGCCGCCTTTCAGCGGCAGTTGCACCAACTCCTTAACTGTGCGCACCGGTCTTGTGACGTATGTTCTTGCAGTGGCTATGCAGGGTTTGCACGCTGAAGCCCATGCGGTTGCCCAACTGCCGGAAGTTGGGTGGCACACCCCTTGGAAATCGAACTGCGTATGGGCATGGTGCGTGGCAAGAACATCATGCTGACAAACGCTTGAAGGCGCTGCTGCACATGGCTGCCCTCGGTGTCCTGCAGCGCACACGGAACTTCGCGCATCTACCAGCGCAAACTCGCCGAAGGCAAGAATGCCATGAGCGTTCTCAATGCCCTTCCCCAATAAAGCTTGTCCACCGCATCTGCGCGGTGATTTTGGCCCGCACCCCTTACGTGGTACGACCTTACATGACCAACGCTGCGGAAGTACCGATCAAGCGCTTGGATATGACATAGAATAAGGCTCTGGACTGAGAGCGCCATCGGGAAGACTCGAGCGCGTGCACAAAGAGACAGCCGAGCGTGCAATGTCATTAAGTTAAGGTCGGTTGTGGTTGCGTCCGACCCATAGTCCACGCGCGGCTACCAGCAGGACCGGACGGATACCTGCTGGAAGAATGCCTTAGGCACCCTTAACTTAATGACATTGGCCGAGCGTGTGCGGGGACGCCGATGGCTAATGACCGCCTAAAGTTTTGCCGGGTCCCCCGCGACCGCCACCGGTCAAGGGAACGATCCGAGCAGGGTAAGTGCATTGCCCGTTGCGGCACCGAACGCGGTATTGTCGAAGATCACCCACACTTCTTTGGCATTGGCCGCGCGTGAACGGATCGTTGTGGCGAGGTTGTGCAAGGTGGCGTCGTCGTAAGCAGACCAATAGACACGCGGCTGCCCATGCCAGCGATAATAGGCCAAGGTCCCACGCCCTCCGGGAATCCCATCCCCGTCCGCTCGCGGCGGATCAGCGGCCACCCGTGCGATATCCAAGCGCAGCAACATCGCGTTCACGTCAGCGGTGAACCAGCTGCTGTGCCGGGGTTCCACAACTACCGATGGGAAACCTTGCTCGTGCAGTTGATGAAGGAAGTCCTCCGCGACCGAGGAAAAGGCCAAGCGCGGTGGCATTTGGACCAGCACCGGGCCAGCGTGCGCGCCGAACGCCTCCATCACATCGGCGAATTGATGTACCGCAGCACCGACGTTGCGGAGTTGCGCTTCATGCGTAATGCGCTTGGGCAACTTGACGGCAAAGCGGAAATCCGCAGGTACCGCCGCGGCCCAGCGCTCCACCGTAGCCGCACGCGGCAGCCTGTAGAACGTGCTGTTGATCTCAATCGCATTGAACCGGCCCGAGTACTTCTCCAATTGCGAGCCTTCCGCCTGGAACAATTCCCTGAAGGTCTTGGGCAACTGCCAGCCTGCAGTGCCGATCCGCAACCATTCCTTCATATCCGTACCGCGGCGATCGGCATGCCGTGATCCAGGGCTGTTCATGCAATGCAACGCTCGTGACTTTCCGATCTTTTTGCTCCGGCACCTTTCAAGTCCATTGCCGGCAGCATGTTCGCTTCGCGGAAAATGACCCATCGCCCGTCTTGTTCCCTGCGCAGGATGGTCAACAGGTATCCTTCGCGTTCCATGCTGTTGCCATCGGGGAATTCCATGCGCACGGTGAGATAGGCGCGCATCCAAGCACGATCACCCAACACTTCGATCTCCAGGACCCGCGTGTTCCCTTCCATACGGACGTCCTTCATCTTGAGCGCCTGTTTTTCGAACACATCCCTGCTGAAGGGCTCGGTGCCGTTGACCGTGAACAACACGTCGTCGGCTACCATTGTCAGCGTCGCATCCACATCGTTTTCGCGGCTTGCCGCCCACCAACGGTCGACAAGAGCGCGGATGGCTTGTTCATCCTTGTTCATGGCTCAGGATTCCAAAAGGGAGCTAGCTCATTTCGGGTTACACGGCGAACACCGCGAAGAGGGTTCGCACGGTGTTCAGAATCGGTCGGTGTACCAGTCGTACTTGGTAGCTGAAGAGCTTGAACACTGCGGAGCCTGAAATGCTGCGGCACGTCAGTGTGCCATCCTCGGTCTGCTCGATCACTACGAACTCCTTTCCACGTATGGTGGTGATAGGTGATCGCTGTACACGGATGCGGTCGCCGGAGTAGAGCGGCTTTAGGCTTTGTTGCGCGATGAGCCGCTTGAATGCGTCCAAGGAGGGTGGGACAGGTATCATGGAAATGGTTTGTGGTCCCTTCATTCCATCCTGCATGCCATTGTGATCCGAGTGGGTGCGAGAAGCCGACATGGGGAACAGGTTGCACTCCGGCGGAATTTGGCGGGCAAGGTTTTCCGCAGCCTTCAAGACGCTGGGCAAGCACATGACACCCGAACCGTTACAGTTCCGGAACAGGTATGCAGCCATCCAGGCGGCTTGTGCAATGAATTCCCCGATGGGTCCCACACACTAGTGCGACACGACCGTTGCCCCACCGCGCGCATGCACTGAACCGACACGCTGATGCTGGTCCGGGAAGCGAAACCGGGACGGTTGAAAGGGGCATGCGTTATGCAAGCGTAAAATCCCATAAAAACGTATACTCATTCAACTTGCCTGTGCCCAGATCCAAACGCGACCCCGAAGTACAGAAGGCGTTCTACGCGCAGCACGCCGAGTTATGCAGGAAGTGCTCCGAGCGGTCACGGGTCGGTCTTCACCTTACTCCGGAAGGAAAGCGTTTGGTGGCTTTGGCACGCGAGGCCTTCGGTTACGCCTCAAGTTCCTCTTCCACCGACGTGATCA
The DNA here is from genome assembly GCA_039931265.1 of Flavobacteriales bacterium. GTDB lineage: Bacteria > Bacteroidota > Bacteroidia > Flavobacteriales_F > PHOS-HE28 > PHOS-HE28. The sequence continues at coordinate 68,175 of JBDTSG010000094.1, read as the reverse complement.
GCTGGATCATGAACGGATGGAAGCAGTACCGCCCGACCTAGTTTCCTCGCTCCGCTCGCTATCATAGGCGCACTTCAGCGTCGCGGGGGGCTCATCACGCTGGGCGGGAGTGGTGGCCGATCCTTGGTTGGCGCGAATGGAAATAGCTCCACAATGATGCCGTGTGCGATACCTCCCTACGCCATCGGACTATGCTGCCACTGGCCGTGCTTCCACCTCCAGGAGCACCTGGCGGTTAAGGCTGTAAACAGTATTCCGTCCTTGGCTCTTAGCGAAGCGCATGGCTTGGTCGACGTTGGTGAACAGTCGGCAGCTTTCGTAAACCGCCGTCCCGTCAATACCGCGCGATCCCATAAGGATGCTCTCGTGTTCCAAGGCATCCAATATGGCCACTGATAGTTGTGCGTTTCCGTCCGCGGTTATGGCACGATAGGGACACACAACACCGCTGTATACCACGCAATTGCCACGCAGGTCGTACACGAAGCGATCCTTCTTTGCGGCAAGATCGCGCAGCCGGTTGATGAGTTTTTCCATAGCACCAATGCCATGGCAAATTGCGGTCCGGTGTTGATCATTTCCAGCCCGGGCGGTAAGGGGCAATGACACGCGGGTCCTTTCTCTTGTGGGAATGTCATTCTTGAAGGACACCGGGATCGTGGCTTTGACCGGGCCGGTTCGCGATGGCGCGGGCTTTGTCGCGATGGGTATAAACAAGCTCACGATGAAGCCTGCACGCAAGGATGGCGAGAACCGCCCGTTGAACCCGAACACCGTTCCGCCCAGCACACCGCAAGGGCCGGAGAGCAACGACATGTTGGTATCACCCGAGTACAAGGACGGGCCGTACCCTGCGGAGATCCCGGGCGCGGAGAGAGGGGAGGGCAGTCCCGTCGCCACGCACTCAACAGGCATCGACCCGAAGGGAAGCAAAGCAGGGAAGGAAGTCACGGGAAAAGGTGAGGCCCGCCCCAACTTGGACCGCGCAGGACGCGATCCCAAAAAGACGGAAGGGCGGGACGTCCATGAACCGTGATCATGACCGAGCGGTAGCGCATACTGCGGAAGTGCGTGAACTGCTTCTGGTCGTGGATCAGGACTTCCGCCTCATGGCCGCGTAGCCTTGTCCACGGTTCTTCGATTTCGGTCTCCACTTACACCTTCACACGGCCTTCAACACCGCCATCATCGGAGGTTTTACCGGTGATGAGAGCGAAGGCGATCTTGACGGCGGCCACGACTTTCCCATCTCTCGTATCCCAGTAGTATCCATCTTGCGGCACCACCTTCATTACGCGCAGGTCGGGATTTTCCACCCCATCCGGTACCCAAGCCTTGGCGAGAGGATTCCACAGGTCCTTCTTCTTCGCCATGTCATTGAGTACTTCGGCAGTGCCAAGAACCGAAAGGAATTCTTGATCGCCGGGGTTCGCGAAGTACAAGTAGACGCGCGGATCTTTCGTCACGTCGGCGTACTTGCGACTTGTCCGCAGCGTGAGGAACAGGAAGTTGCCCTCATCGTCCACTTCACCAACGCCCATCGGGCGGCTGTTCGTGGGGTGCTCGTCAACGTTCGTGATCATCATGCAGATGCCTTGATGTTTCACGATCTCCTTCAATTTTTCGGTCGCTTCGCGATCCCGGATCCGCGCATGGTTGCTCATTGGTTCTGGTTGTTCGTTGAACCGTGAGGGTCAATGCGCATGCCAACGCACATTACTCCTCTCCAATTATGGCACGCGAAATGAACGCCTCGCGGGAGGAACTAGCAACGAACATGGAACTCCGGGTAACAACACTTTTGACAACGGCATTGGCGGTCGTGATCCGCACCGCATGCTCGGGACAGGGAACGGTTACTGAGTTGCAATACCGTGAATGCCTCTGGCGAGCGGACAGTTCGACATGGGCGCAACTCGGCGTCGATCAACAACAGGTCTTTCAGTTGATGGCCATTCGGCAGCGCTATCCGGATACCGGCGATGCTGCGCGGGACCGAACGCAGAACGCCCCGAGTGGCGACAGGATCCTTGCGCATTCAAACGAGGATCGACGTGTGCGCACTGAAAAGGACAATTTGGGTCGGACCCTCCCCAGCGCTGCACAACATCCAAGCAGCACCGCCGGAACGACAATGCCTGATGGTCAACGCGCTGATGGACAATCCGCAGCACCGACATCCGGTGGGAATACCAGCAGCAACATCCGAACACCGGCAGAGATCCAGGAAGGCTTCAATACCAATCCGGCTGGCGATCCGCCCAACGTCAAGAGACTTCCAAAGCAACAAGCAGTTACACTTCCGCCGGACAGCGCTGTTGTTCAGACCTTTCCTGCCGGATCGGTCGGTGCGGAAGGGCTGCACCAAGAGCTGGGAAAGGTGCTCAACGCGGCACAGATGAAGGCTTGGGGGCGGTGGTGTTCAGGCTCCAGGTAACGAATTCGGGAGCCGTGCTTTCCGATCCGCCCTTCTACTTTTTGGGACTGGTCTTTTGCTTTCCATCTTCTGGTTGAGCCGCTGGTTCTTCCCCAAGAATTGCGTGCCCGACCACCGCGCGCACTTCGCGCACGCCTCCGATGGCGGATGCCAGGACTTTCACCACCACCTTCCTCACGGCGCTTTCCTTTTTTCCTGCGCGCTTTTTGGAGGACGCCACCGTGCGTTCAACCACCTTTTTTTTCGCGGCCACCTTCGCCTTGATAGCCGATACTGCGCGCGCCGCTTGTTTCTTCACGGCAGTCACCTTCTTGATCGTTTTGGTCGCCTTTCCGACCTTTTTCACTGTGCCATTTCGTGTCGCCCTCCTCGGCTTCGTATTGACCGGTTTTTTCCGCGCTGCTGATTTTGCCGCAGCCTTCTTCACGGGTTTCGATTTCGTTGCTTTTTTGCTGTTGCTGCGCTGTGCCATGATCGGTGTTTTGCGAAAGTTATGTGTGCGGTCAGTTTGTGAACTGCCGCTGTTCATCGTTGATCGAACGAGGCTTTCAGGATCAAGGCATGGTGCTGCGCGCAGGATCCATTTTCCGCCTCACGTTCGGAACTTCCGCTCCGCCTCTGAAAGTTTCACACTGAAGTAAGGTCGCAGTACGCGGCGACGCCTTGGTCGCATCTCTTTCCCGTTTGGCGCATTGGGCGATGAGTTGTCGGTGCCACCTGCAGTTGCAGATGCGGTGGCATTGTGGGTTGTGGGCATCGGATCGGATTTTGAACGCGTTGAGGCAGATCCGGCGCCGATCCCGGATGGCGTAGCGTTTGTGCGAACACATTTGCCAAGCCCACACCTCATGCCCCATCATCCCATAGACAAAATGACCACGCGCTCGGCTTCAGAACCTGAACTGCTTCCGCAGTCCGTGCTCTCAAAGCTCATGTTCTGGCTTGTGATCGTTTCCATCGGCGCTTTCTCGTTGTTGTGGTTGTTCGATCCGGCAGAATTGGTAGGGAATGATAGCGATGCAGCAGAGCCGACCACAGCCACGCATGCTGGTGCTGTGCAATGACCGCCACACTATTTCTACGATCCGCGGCGTGGATGCAACAGATGTGCAAGGCCGATGCTTGAACTTGAACGACCGCTCAGATGACACGACTTCTCCCGTATTCCGAAGTGGGCACAGGTATTCCGCTGGTGCTCATCCACGGTTTTCCGCACGATCGGCGTTTGTGGGAGCCGCAGTTGAACGGATTGCGCAACAGCGCGCGTCTGATCGTACCGGACCTGCGCGGCTTCGGCGCTGCCACTGATGTGCCTGCCACCATGGGAATGGAGGAGCACGCAGCGGATGTGAAGACGCTGCTCGAGCACTTGCGTATCACTGGTGCTGTGATCTGCGGGTTATCAATGGGGGGGTATGTTGCGCTGGCGTTCGCCGCACGCTTTCCCGGAGCGCTTCGGGGCCTGATACTTTGCAGCACCAAGGCTGGCGCGGACAGCAATGAAGCAAAGAGCGCCAGAGAGGCAACGGCCCTCGCGGTGCTGGACAAAGGCGTGGCCCGGTTGGCCGATGACATGCTTCCGAAGATGCTGGCGCCCACAACGCTTGCCGCACGACCTGAACTCGGTGCATCCATCAGGTCGATGATGGCTGAACAACGTGTGGATGGCGTTGTTGCTGCTTTGCGCGGCATGGCCGCAAGGCCTGATCGAACCGGTATGCTGGCCGGGATCCATGTGTCAACGTTGATCATTGCCGGAGAGCGGGATACGCTGATCCCCAGCACCGAAAGCGGAACAATGAGCAAGTCGGTGCCCCGGGCGCATTTGGTGATCGTTCCTGATGCGGCACACTTGCCCAACGCGGAAGCACCTGAGGTGTTCAACGAAGCGGCAAAGGGTTTTCTCGGTCGGGCTTTGAAGTGATCCGTCACTTCACCGAAGCGATCATACGCTCCAATGTGCCTGTCTCGATGGGTTTCACCAAGTGGTTATCGAAACCGGCCTCCTGGCTGCGACGCCGATCTTCCTCTTGGCCCCAGCCGGTTAGCGCTATGATCAAAGCGTCCTTACCCCAGTCCGAAGTGCGCATGCGTGCGCACGCTTCATAGCCGTTCATCCGCGGCATGCCGATATCCATCAGCACCACTTCCGGATGGAAGGTGGCACCTACTGCCAGGGCCTGTTCCCCATCGTTCGCGACCTGCACCAGGTGGCCACGCTTCTTGAGGATCATCGACATTGAAAGTGCGGCGTCATGGTTGTCATCCACTACGAGCAAGCGTCGCGACGGCACTTCGGGGCGGGTCTTGGAAGATGGCGCGGCCGCAGGTCGCTGAATGGAGGGCAACACGGGCAGGCGCACGATGAACTCGCTTCCACGCCCCGATCCTTCACTACGCCCTTCAACAGTGCCGCCATGCATGTTCACCAGCCGCTGAACGATGTTCAAGCCGATCCCCAATCCACCACCGGCTTGGGTTTTCTGTGAAGGGTCCACTTGGGCGAACATGTCGAAGACGTGCGACAAGAAGGCCGGTTCAATACCGATGCCATTGTCTTTCACGCGGATCTCCGCTTCATCGCCACGGCGTCCTACGGCAATGCTTATGCGACCACCTTGGAGGGTGTATTTGGCCGCATTGTTCAGCAAGTTGGCCACCACTTGTGTCAACCGCGCGGCATCACCGTTCACTATGTTGTCCGCGTGGCCCATGTCCACCTCCAACTGGTGTCCTTTGTTCTCTATGTGCGGTTTGCTCGCTTCAATGGCCATGGCCACGATACCGTTCAATCCTACCGGCTCCCGTTCCAGTTCGATCTTGCCACGGCTGATCCGGCTCAGGTCCATCAGATCGTCCACCAAGCGGACCATGTGGTCGAGTTGGCGCGTCATCATGGCCCGGGTGGATTCCATCACCGATGGGTCGTCGGGCGCCAGTTCCATCAGTTGCAATCCGTTCTTCAACGGGGCCAGCGGGTTGCGCAGCTCATGTGCAAGCGTGGCAAGGAAGTGATCCTTGTGCTTTGAACTTTCCTCCAGTGCTTCTTCGGTCTGCTTCTGCTCGGTGATATCCGTGATCACCTCGATCCAGCCGGACGGGATGTTCTCACCTTCATACAGGGGCGCATACTTCACATCCAACCAGCGCTTTCCGCGTGTAGGCAGTTCAACATGCACTTCGCATTCTACTGGCTCACCTTTCAGCACTTGCTCCATGTACGGAAGCAATGCCGCGTGGGCCTCTTCGCCGAGCACTTCGCGCAGTTGCTTGCCTTCCACCCGCGCTTCAGCCAACCCGATCCATTCCAGATAACCCTGACTTGCCCACATGAAACGCTGATCCCGGCCCACACGCGCCACGGCCACGGGCATGTGATAGGTGACCATGCGCAACTGTTCGTTCGCCGTGGTGATGTCCTGTTGCAAACGCTTGCGTTCGGAAATGTCCCGCGCCACTTTCGATGCGCCGATCACAACGCCCTCGTTCGTTATGATGGGCGATACTGTAAGCGCCACCTCGATGCGGGTTCCATCCTTCCGCTGCCTTACGGTCTCGTAGTGCTCGATCCGCTCGCCCTTGCGTAACCGGGCCAGGATCGTCGCCTCCTCGCCTTGTAGTTCCTCCGGTATGAGCATCAGAATGGATCGTCCTACAGTCTCCTCGGCCGTGTAGCCGAACACCTCGGTGGCGGCCTGGTTCCAACTGGTGATGATCCCGTTGAGGTCTTTGCTGATCACGGCGTCATGGGTGGATGCGACGATGGCCGCCAAGCGCCGTGCCGCTTCGGCGTCCGTTTCGCGGTCCGTGATGTCCGCCATTACACCCACGATGCGGTCCGGTGTTCCGCTGGTCTGTTGCACCTGGGCGGTCACTTGAAGAACACGGGGTTGCTTCTCCCCAGGGCGATGAATGCGGAACACATGATCGAATGCGCCCACCTCTGCCACTGCACCGGCCACCTTTTCGCGCAGGCCGGGCAGATCTTCTGGATGCACCGCTTCCCGTTCGAACGCCGCACTGGTCAGGGGGCCTTCCTCCCGCGTGCGACCGAAAATGGCGAACATCCGGTCGTTCTCCCACGAGGGTTCATCCTTGTGGATATGCCACATGAACACACCCAGCTCCGCCGCTTCGGCAGCAGACATCAACCGGTCCTGACGATCCTGCACTACTTGCGCGGCTTGCTTGGCTTCGGTGATGTCCGTGTTCGTGGTGAACCAACGCAGCACTTCGCCTTCATGCCCGGCAACTGGAACCGAACGGGTAAGGAACCATCGGTACTCACCGCTGCTCACCCGCATCCGGAAAGTCGCATCCCACGGCTTGCCGGAGGCCAATCCATTCCGGAACGCGTTCCACATGCGCTCAACATCATCAGGATGCATCCAGCTTAAGCGTTCTTCACGGCTCAGGCTCGCGAAGTCCACGCCCAGTGCGGTCTGCCATCGCTTGTTGAACCATTCAGCCTTTCCATCGGCATCCGTGATCATGGCCAGTTGGTCCATGTTGTCGGCCAACATTCGGAAGTTCACTTCGCTTTCGCGCAGGCGTTCTTCGGCTTCGCGCAATTCGGTCACATCGGTGTTGGTGCCGAACCACCGCAGGATGGTCCCTTTCTCATCGCGCACCGGGAACGCACGGGACAGGAACCAATGGTATTTGCCATCAGCACCCAGAATAGGGAAGGTGTCCTGCCAGTCGATGCCGTTCTCGATGTGGTGTTTGAATTTCGCCGCTACGTGATCCACATGCTCCGGGTGGTGGATCTTCTGCCAGCCCCAACCTCGCATATCCTCCAATGTGGTGCCGGTGAATTCGAACCAGCGTTTGTTGTACCAATGAATGGCGCCATCCGGCTCGGCTATCCAAGCAAGTTGGGCGATGTTGTCGCTGAGCAGGCGAAAGCGCTCTTCGCTGGTGGCGAGCTCCCTTTCTGCGCGTTTCCGTTCGCTCACGTTGGAAAACAGGATGCCTACGCGGCCCGGAGCATGCTTCATCGGATACACGTAGATATCGAACCAACGGTCCATGCTTGGGGCATGATCCTCGAAGCGCGCTGCCTCGCCAGTGCGCGCCACGCGGGCATAGCGCTCGGTCCAGATCGGTTCGATATCCGGTACGAGTTCGCGAATGGTCTTGCCCGCGGCATTCGAGAGGCCGGTGTGCGTTTCGAACGCCTGGTTCACTTCCACAAAGCGGTAGTCGATGGCATTCCCGTTTTCATCATCGACGATCTCGACCACGCAGAACCCCTGCTCCATGGTGGTGAACAGCATGCGATACCGTTGCTCACTGCTGCGCATGGCGGCTCCTGCTTGTGTGCGCTCCACTGAGGCCCAGATGCGCTCGGCCGTCTCTTCGGCGATCGCGATCTCCTCCGCCGTCCATGAGCGGGGTTGAGCGCTATGTATGGACAGGCCACCGACCAAGGTTCCATCCTTTACCAAGGGCACCCCGATGAAAGCCCTTAATTGGAGCGCGTCGTACGCCTCGATCTGGGCCGATGTGAAATTCGGATCACGCCGCACATCGTCGCTCAGCCCCGTTATTCCGCTCAAGTAAGTGGCCAACAGTTTGTCACCGAAGGCCGCGACCGGATATCCCCCGACGACGGATGGAACACCGACGGCGTGGTCGCGCTCCACGATGTACTGTTCATCCTTGATGGTGAAATACGCCACCCTGTCCGCACCGAGTTGCTCGGCCAGCAGTCGGCTCGCCTCAGCTTGCACCTCCACGGGATCGAGCAGGGGACGCAACGCATCGCCCAACCGCACCATGAACGTTTGGCGTTCCGCCTGTGAACGTAGCACTTCTTCTGCCCGCTTGGTCTCTGTGATGTCCGTGTTGGTTCCGAACCAACGCAGCACTTCGCCGTTCTCTCCACGTAGCGGTGAGCAGCGCGAAAGGAACCAGCGGTATTGGCCTTGCTTGTTCTTGATCCGGAAGGTGAACTCCCAATCCTGCTCCTTTGCGAAGCACTGCATGTAGCTCTCCATCATTGGCCCGGCATCATCCGGGTGAACAGCCTCGGCCCATTTTCCGGCGATCACATCCTCGCTGCTCAGGCCGGTGAACTCCACCCATCGGTCATTCACCCAAATGGCCTTGCCGGTAAGGTCGCCGATGTAGATCATCTGCGGCAGGTTGTCCGCCAGCACATGGTAGCGCTGCTCGCTCATGCGCAGGGCATCCTCCGCCGCCCTCCGTGCAGTGATGTCCATCACGGTACCATTGAAGCTCAGGAGTTCCCTGCCCTGCTCGGCATCCGTGAAGATGGACCGCCCTCTGGCGAGCACCCAATGGATGGAGCCATCCGGATGGACCACACGGTATTCCACTTCATACGGCAAGGTGTCCACGGGACGGGTCGCCCCTTCGATCGCAACGCGTGTAGGTTCCCGATCGTCGGGATGCAGCACGGAGAACGCCTGTGCCACGGTGATCGTGTCCCCGGCCCATCCGAAGATGGCTTTGAACCGTTCATCCACCGTCATGTGCTCCACCCTGCCATCGATGTTCCACGTGCCCAGTTCGGCGGAATCCAACGCGAGGTCCAGACGCACGCGCATTTCCCGCAATTGTTCGTCCGCCTTCTTGTGCTCGGTGATGTCCACCAGCACATTGATGGCACCGCTGGGCCGGCCTTTACTGTCGAGCAGCGGGGTGGGATTGACCAGCACCCGACGCCGGGTACCATCGGGTCGTTCCACGATCAGTTCCTCGTTGATCATGGCGAGGCCTTCCTTGATGGCGCGGGCCATGGGAGCCTCGTCATGCGCCAGTAGATCCCCGGCTGCGCTGTACAGCCTGTACGCCCCGTTCCATTGGCCTTCGCGCTGATCAGGGACCCTTCCCCAAAGCTCCGCTGCCCGTTCGTTGTAGATGGTGATGCGGCCTTGGGAGTCGCACACGAAGACCGCCACAGGCATAAGGTGTATCAGCTGCCGGTAACGCTCTTCGCTTTCCAGCAGCGACTCATTGCGCGTTTGCAGTTCTTCGTTGATGGTGGCGAACTCCTCGTTGATGGATTGCAACTCTTCCTTGCTCGTCTCCAGTTCCTCATTGATGCTCTGCAACTCCTCGTTGCTGCTCACCACCTCCTCGTTCGCCGATTGCAGTTCCTGTTGGGCGGTCTCCGATTCCTCGGCTGCAACACGCATCTGTTCGCGCGCTTCGGCAAGGTCCTGCTCGAGTTGAAGGATGCGGCGTTCGCGCTCATCACGCACGTTCTTCCACTTGCGACCATCGGGCGGTGCGGTGGTGGCCTGCATGTCTTCCTTGAAAAGCACCAGATAGTGCTGCTCGCGCGGATCGCCCACGGGCACCACTTCCAGCGAAACGCGCTTCAACAGATCATCCGCGCGCATGGGTACCCCTTCCTTGCGGATGGCCCCCTTCTCCTTCTTGGCCTTCTGCAACAAGCCGCGCAGCTCGAACACGAGGTCCTCGTGCACCATCTTCAACAAGTTCAAGCTGGCCTTGCCTGTGGCTGGCGATAGATAAGGAGCGGTGTTGCCCCGGAAGCGCACGATGCTGAGGTCCTTACTCACCAACACGCTGGCGGGCGTGTAACGGTTCAGCAGCAACTTCTCCGTGTCGCGGTCCAGATCGGCCAGGGTGGCGGATAGCTGAAAGGGAAGCGCGCCGGAGGAAACGGTAGGTGGTTGCAGCAGGGTCGGTTTGTAGCGCACATCCAAGTTCAGGCGCTCGCTGCCAGTGTTCTTCTTGGTGTACACCTTGAAGGTGCGATCCGGCTGGTCGAAGATCTCCCCGGCCACGCTCGCGCTCTCCGACTTTCCAAGAGCGAGGAAGCCGGTTGGCTTCAGTGCATAATGGAACGACTTGATCACGCGGCCTTGTGCGGCGTTCTCCAAGTAGATCAGCATGTTCTGGCAACTGATCAGGTCCACACGGCTGAAAGGCGGGTCCTTGAGCAGGTCGTGCTTCGCGAACACGCACATGTCGCGGATGGGCTTGATCACTTGGTAGTGCCCATCCACATGCTGGAAGTACTTCTTCACCAGCTCGGGGTCCATGTTCTGCAACGCGTTCTTCTTGTAGATGCCCAATCGCGCTTTCTCGATCGTGCGCTCGTTCAGGTCGGTGCAGAAGAATTGAACGGGCGCAGTGACAGCGCGATCGCCGATGAATTCCAACAAGGTGATGGCGATGCCCACCACCTCTTCGCCACCGGCGCAAGCGGGTACCCATATCCGCAGGCTGTCGTTCGTAACCCGGTCGTTCAGCAGTGCGGGGAACACCTGCTGTGTGAGCGCCTTGAAGAAGAGCGGATCGCGGAAGAAGCTGGTGACATTGATGAGCATGTCGTTGCACAAGGTGTCCACTTCGCTGGGCAAGCCGTGCAACAGCGCGGAGTAATCGGCAAGTTTGCGGCACTTGCTCAGCACCATGCGCCGGATGATGCGGCGGTGGATGGTGGCCTCCTTGTACTGGGTGAAGTCGATGCCGCGTTGCGCGTAGAGATATTGCAGGATGCGGCGCATCTCGTTCTCGTGCTTGCCCGGTATGCGGGCTTCGCCACCGGGGTACAACTGCTTCACGAGGTCAGCAAGCTCGGGGCCGATCGCTTCGGGCTTCAACACCACATCCACCACATCGGCCTCTTGCGCGCTCTGCGGCATGCCTTGTTCCTGCGCGGTGCTGTCCTGGGTGATGGTCAATCCATCTTCCGCCCTGATCGCGCGCAACCCTTCAGTGCCGTCCATGCCCGTGCCAGAAAGCACGATGCCGATGGCGTTGTTCTGGTACTCGCCGGCGAGCTGGGTGAAGAACGCATCGATGGGGCGCGCGGCCTCGTTGGGTGTGCGCAGTGCGAAAGTGGTGTTCACCACAGCCGCATAGGTTCCGCCGGGAATCACATAGACCACGTCGGGGTCCAAGCGCATTCCGTTCTCGGCCACGAACACGGGCATAGCGGTCTTCTTCCGCAACAGATCGGCGAACACGGGTTCGCGCTCGGCTTCCAAGTGTTGCACGATCACATACGCCAAGCCCAGATCCGTGGGCATCGTAGCGAGCACCTTCGATACGGCATCCAAGCCACCGGCCGATGCGCCGATGCCCACCACAGGGAAGGCATGCTTGTCGTCGCGCACGATCACACCCGCTTTCTCCAACGGACGCTTCAATGCTTCCAGATCGCGCTTGCGGTACATGGGCACTTTTTCTGCGCCCATCGGTATCGCTTCAAGCTTGCCTTGGCGCACCCAAGCGCGCACCGTGTTGTGGTGGCACTTCAATAGCGCCGCCGCTTCGGTAAGGGAGAGGAAATCGACTTGCACGCGACTAGCGAAGAGGTGGGCGGGTTGATCGGTACAATTTTACGCAGCGCTCAAATACAAGGGTGTAGAACGATCGTGGCAAGATCTCCCCATGGTAAGCCGGTCCGCCACCCGGCCATCGCGCTGCAAGCAGGTCTTAAATCTCCCGTCCTTCTAGGGCCTGCGGAGCAGTTCATCCCGTGCGACCCTTGTACGCAACTGGATCGGCTTGTCTTTGGTGCTACGGTGCAGCACGAACCAAACAAACACAACAATGACCACCCACCGCATTGCATTCGCCGCCCTCTTGGGCGGTGCGCTGATTTTCGCCGCCTGCGGCAGCGAGCCCGGCAAGGAGACCGAGCGCACCACCGACCAGATGTCGGAGAACCGGCAGGAAATGGCCAACGCCGACGACAGTAAGGAATGGATGAACGAACGCGACGAGGCCGTGAAAGAACTCAACGACCTGCGCGAGAACATGTTCGCACGCCAAGCACGCGAGCAGAAACGATTGGCCGATGGCATCAAGGATGCCGACCGCAAAGCCGAGTGCGAAAGGCACATCGCCGAGTTGCAGATCAACATTACCCGCGTGGATGCCGCACTGCTGCGCATGACCACCACCACCGCCACCGATTGGGCGAACCTGAAAATGGAAACACGCGTAGTTGCCGATAGCACCGGCAATTGGTTCAAGCGCGAAGCGGAACGCATCGACAAAATGACCGATGCCGACAACGACAAGGACGGGCACTAACGCTGTATCGGCTCCTTCTTGCTTTTGGTGAAAGGGCCTGATATAAGACGGCGGGTCGCGCAAGCGGCCCGCCGTTCGTTTGCTCGGATGCGTGATCGCTGGTTAGGCCGCCTGCACGTGCGAATGCGCGTTGCAGATGCGAGCAAATGATTCCGCCCGCTCAGCGGAACCGAAAACCGATTTGGGGTAGCCGCAGAGCAGGGAAAAGGGGCGCATGCGCCCCAGGTTGTTCCACAATTCCTCTTGGTGTAGTGAAAGCCCCGATGTAGTTGGGCCATCCCCGAACCATGCAACAATGCCGTTGAAATACGCGATCGAACCGTGGCCTGTTCATAAGAAACCACTGGCGCGCGATCTGTCAACGCAACGGCATGGCACTGCGCTACGACTTCCAACCCGGCCCCAAGCAATCGCTTGACGCCTGCAGCTATTTCAGCCTATTGGGCAATGAAATGGTGGACTCCTATGTAACGAACATGGAACCCCGGCAATACTTGATGGGCCAAGCGGGCTATGCCACCCAACCCGTGCGCGTGTGGTCGCGCAAGCACACCGGGCCGGGCCGTATGTACGAGCTGCTCCCGTGGATACGCACGGTGATGAAGGAGACCAGGAAGATGACTTCGGGCAAGGGCGGGGAGGACGTAGTGGGCACCGTGCACACTTGGATGGACACGCAGCATGCGGAGGACACGCTGTTCATCGAGTTGCCGCACCCGCAGGATGCCTTCACGCCCAAAGAAGTATTGGCGCATACCATCGGCATCATCGGGGGTGAGACGGTGCTGCTCTCCGCGCACAACCTCATGTCCGTGAAGCTCGAAGCCGATCTCTTCGGCCTAGCGCTCGCCAATGTGGGCAGCTACTTGGTGGAACGTCTCCACGGCAGCGCATACGAGCATGCATACATCCGCCGCGCTTCCTGAACGTTTTTCCACGCGTGCGTGGCAAAGTTTCCCCGACTGAAGGGGTATGGTCGGCATAGTGCGCTGCCAAGGTTGTGGCGCAGTACTTGGCTGATCCGAGGACATAACCGAACACCATGAAATACCTCGTACTCCTTGCCTCGGCCATGGGCTTGAGCGCAACCGCACAGACCACCTACGACATCGCCGTATCGGACAGCGGCTTCGCACCGGACTCGCTCGTGATCCAAGCGGGTGATTCGGTGCGGGTCACCTTCTTCGCGCTGGACCACTCCTTCCGGCAGGTGAGCGAAGAGACTTGGCTGGCTGACAGCAGCACCATCAGCGGGTTGGAAATCGGACCGCCCGCGTTCGTTGGTGAGAGCCAGACCTTCGCTTTGCTCACTGCTGACACGTTCTACTACGTATGCGCTTTCCATGTGGAAGTGAACGGGGAGAAAGGCTTCATCGTAGTGGAGCCGGCCACAGGTATGAACGAGCCCAGCACTGCACCAACACTTTCGATCGCACCCAACCCCGCGAACGAAGGCGTGAATGTGCGCATGCCCGATGGGCTGCACGCCACGACAGCGGAGGTGTACGATGCTCGTGGTAGCTTGGTATTCAGCGCACCACTTGATGACGGCTGGCTGAACCTGCGCCACTTGGATGCAGGTTGCTATTCCCTTGCGTGCGTGGAGGGCGGCAAAAGGCAAGTCGCGCGGCAAAGGCTGGTTGTGGTCCATTGATCTGTCCACGACTTTCCTCGAACCGTGTGATCCATTCCACGGGTTCTTCAGGAAAACCCGTGCATCGGAATTCGGGATGGGTTCGGCCTGATGCTCGCTTACCCTTCGCAAACACAACGACCATGGACCAGAAGAAAGACCTCACCGAATTGAACAACGTGCACGACCTGCTCGTGGACGGCCGCAAGGGCTACGCGGAAGCAAGCCAGCGCGCCGATGACCGCCGCGTGAAAGACCTGTTGATGGCCTTCAGCAGCGAGCGCGCAACGTTGGAAGCCGACCTGGACGCTGAACTCCGCAAGCTGGATCCCGGAGCCCCGCACCGGGACGGAACATTGAAGGGCGATCTGCACCGCACATGGATGGAGGTCCGCGACGCGCTGAGCAAAGCGGACAATGCGAACCTGCTCGCCGAATGCGAACGCGGCGAATCGTACCTGTTGATGCGCTACGACGACATATTGAAGAACCATGACTTGGCAGCGGGTACACGCTCTTTGCTTCAAGAGCAACGCAATGCGGTGCAAGGCAACATGGACCGCGTGAAGACACTGCGCTCCCAATTCGAGCACATCGAGAAATAATACCCCCATCACTCTTCGCGTGCGCCCTGCTGGAAAGCGGGGCGTGTGCCGTTCAGAACCGGCCTTCCGTTCGTGCGTGATGGACAAAACAGCACCGCCATGACTTTCCTGAGCACCGCACCTGAATTCGAAGCCTTCGCCAACCTCCTCACCGCCGCCGCCGTGAACAAGCGACTGCTCATGCGCATTCTCAGCAACTTGGAGGACAAGGACCTGGTGGAACTGCACGAGGAGGTGGCCAAGCTCAACGAAGAGTTCAGGAGTACGATCGTTTCCGAACTGAACGAGTTGCAAGAGCTTAGCGGTAGGGGCACTTCCGGACCATCGCGCCCTGTGGAACCGGGTGCCCTACCCGTGGGCCGAGAAGAGGAGCGACGGGGACATTCCTTGCCGAACAAGGATGCCGAAGGGGATGTCGCCGGTTCGCTGGGATCTCCGTTGGGCCGCGATGAAAAGGAGTTGCACGGCGTTGACGATAAGTGAATGCGCCTCAACCCCATTGAATGCAGAAGGCCCTTGACAGAAAGTCAAGGGCCGCTGCTTTAAGATCGACCATGATGATGTCCCCATTCACCATGGCCTGCGAAAACAACCCGTTCCCCACGAACAGGTTGTAGTCGCTTACAGCAAGGTCGGGGCCATTGATCCGCGAGCGTGCATGAGCACCAGGATCGTGGAATCGTTTCCCCGCGCACATGGGCTCTTCCCCATTATGCGAAACACGCACCTCGCTGTACGCCGTTGTACCAATTATGTCCATCGGCATAAGCCGTTTCATTTCCGGAAGGGCTCTTCCTGAGCGCGTGCCAGTTCCTGCTCGGACTTCAGGAGGTTGTGCAGTTGCGCGGAGAGGTCCAATTCCTCGAGCTTCTTAGCGATCCGCTCAGCATCCTCCAGATCCTTGATCACCATGGCGCGCAATTCACTCAGCACCTTGTGGACGGTGCGTTCCAACAACGGAGTGCCCGGCCGCGCGGCGAGCGCGTAACGCACTTCGTTCAATTTCTCCGTCACCTCCTCGCATGCGCACGGGCGCAGGCGCCTGCCCCAAGCGGCAACTATCCCGCGCAGTTCGCTCTGGTGTGCGCGCAGGATGTCGGCTTGACGATGGAAGAATGAGCGCCATCCCTTGGTAGGTGTTATCACCTCCACCCGGGCCAGTGCATGCGGCAACGAGCGGTATACGAAGCTCACTTCATCCAAGTGCGCTTCCAGTTGTTTCGCTATGGGTTGGCTTAACATGGTTGCATCTGCTTTAGTCCATTCAACAGGGTCAAGGAGCGGGCCGCAGGCTCAGTTCAGGTAGACATACCCTGCGTTCAGCATCGTGGCGAACACTACCCAACCGAGGTAGGGGGACAATAGCCATCCGGCCAAGGGATGCACGGGGAAGAACGCACGCATGGTGAGGCAGATCATCACCAACAACGCAACGATCACGAACAACGCGGCCAGGGGCGCATGCAGACCGAAGAACACGATAGTCCAGGATGCATTCAGCACCAGCTGCCCGCAGTACAATAGCAGCGCGCTTTTCACCGGTGCGCGCCATCCCGCCGCCCAGACAAGTCCCGCGGCTATGCCCATCATCACGTAGAGCGCCGTCCATACCGGGCCGAACACCGCGTTCGGTGGAGCGAACGCGGGCCTGTCCAAAGTAGAGAACCACCCATCGACGGCCTCGCTTGTTAGTGCACCCGGCAATGCGGCCAAGAAGGTGAGCACGACAGCTGCGAGGATCCGGATCGCCACTTGGCCGATGGACCGCTCCGGGATCACTTCCCATTTCATGCTCATGCTGCCTTGGCGAAAGGTGGTTTCACGGACGCGGAGGGCCGCTTGGCGAGGATGCGTAAAACCATTTGCTCGTCGGCGGTGAAAATGCTCTTGCTCACTGCGGATCCGCGCGGTGTTCGGAACGTAGCCGTTCCGTAGGCTTCGATCACCTGTGGGTGCACGTAGTACTTGCGGCACACCGCACGTGTGTTGCCCAGTTCATGCGCCACTTCATCCAGAGCGGCATTGATCACGGTGCGTTGGTCGCCTTTCGTATGGACCGTTGGTTGCGCGAGCAATGCCCGGACGCAATGCACCGTGCCTTTCCAGGTACGGATATCCTTGCTGGTGAAGTGACCATCCGTGACGGAACGGATGTAGTCGTTGACCATGCCTGAATCAATGGGCCGCGCCTCACCGTTCCCATCCAAGTATTGGAACAGGTCCTGGCCGGGTAGGTCCTTGCAGCGCAATACGAGTTTCGACAAGTGCGACGAACCCAACTTGATGTTGTGCTGCACACCGGTTTTTCCTTTGAACACGAAACGCACGTGACCACCCTCGGCCTTTACGTGCCGGTCCAGCAAAGTGCTCAACCCGAAACTCCCGTTCTCCTTCGCATAAGTGTCGTGCCCCACGCGTATCTGCGTGCGGTCCATGATGCTCACTACTGCGGCGAGCACTTTTTCCTGTGGAAGTCCTGCGCGCCTGAGATCGGCGGCCAGCCGCTTGCGCATCGCTGGCAGTTGCCTACCGAACGCTTGCATGTGGGCGAACTTGGTTTCGTTGCGCACGGCGCTCCAATCATTGTGATACCGGTATTGTTTGCGCCCTTTCACGTCGAACCCGGTTGCCTGCAGATGCCCGTTCTCGTGCGGGCAGATCCATACATCCGTCCATGCCGGTGGTATGGCGAGATGCCGTATCCGTGCGAGCGTGGCTTGATCGCGAACGATGGCTCCGCCCAAGCGATACCGGAAGTTGCGTTTGCCGGTCCGCTCGATGCCGTTGGTATAACGCCGAATGTACCGGAGTTGGGCAGCGCTTGCGCTCCGTTCAGGTGGGGCTGCGTGCAGGGCTGTGTTGTCGCGCACAGTGCGGATGGCCATGTTCAAGGAGATGAGGTAGGGTGGACCAAGGCGTTGGATGATCCCGTGCCGTTCCTGGGCACCCTTTGCTCATGCAAGGAGCGCAAGGATGCCGCTGGCGTGGATGCTCCCGGATCTCCACGTTCCGAGGAGATCCTTCCACATGCGTTGAGCGTGGTGAATGCGAAAACCCTTGATGGTCTTGGGTCTTGTCAAAAGGCACGGGATCGACATGTGCTGAATGCAATACTGCATGTCATGAACCATCCGGACAACCAATACGGCACCCTCTCGGAAGCGGTTGAGGCGCTCAAGAAGAAGGGCTACAACGATGAACTCACGCTCACGGAAGAGGGGCTCTTCAATCATGCGCAGCCCTTGGACCCTGCCGAGTTCAGCATCGATTCGTTCCACCGGTTCGAGGGGCCGAGCGATCCGGCGGATGCCAGCATCGTATACGCCGTCAGTTCCGCGCGCATTGGCTTGAAAGGCCTCCTCATCGGTGAGTACGGTGCCCATGCACAGGACTTCATCCACCGCATGGTGAGGCCGCTAGCCGCCCACGATCACGAGGGACGCGTGCAGCCGGTACCGCCCGTCCCCGCTGGCGAAAACCTCAAACTCTGACCCATGCGCCCCCTTTGGAAAGGCACTATAGGCTTTGGCCTTGTAACGATCCCCGTGCGCCTGTTCAGCGCAACGCAGGAGAGCGAATTGGATCTGGACATGTTGGACGGAAAGGACAAAGCCAAGATCCGTTTCCATCGCGTGAACGAGGACACCGGAAAGGAAGTTCCTTATGAACGCATCGTCCGAGCCTTCAACTTGGAAGGCAGGTATGTGGTGCTTGAGGACAAGGACCTGAAGAGCGCTGCCATGGAGAAAAGCGACGTCATCACCATCCACGATTTCGTGGAGGAGGAAGAGGTGGAAGGCAAGTACTTCGAGAAGCCCTATTACTTGGAACCGGACAAGGGTGGATCACGGGCCTACGCCTTGCTGCGCGAAGCTTTGCGAAAGAGCGGCAAAGTGGGCATCGCCAGTTTCGTGATGCGCACAAAAGAACATCCGGCCTTACTGCAACCGGATGGACCCGTACTGATCCTCAATCAATTACGCTATGCGCAGGAAGTGCGCCCGATCGATGACCTGAAACTCCCGAAGGTGGAGAAGATCGCGCCCAATGAACTGAAGCTCGCCATGCAGCTCATCGACCAAGGGGCGGGGACCTTCGACATCAAGCGCTATAAGGACGAATACACGGCCGCGTTGATGAAAATGATCCGTGCCAAAGCCAAGGGCAAGGGCCCCAAGGCCACGCCGATGAAAGTAGTGCACAGCAAACCGACCGATGATCTGATGGCGGTGTTGAAAGCCAGTCTTTCCGGAAAATCAGCGGCGAAGAACAACACTAAGACAGCGGTCAAGGGAAAGGCAACCACGGCCACGAAACAGCGCAAAGCCTCGTAGCGCATGAACTTGGAGAAGTACCGCGCCAAGCGCGACCTGAAACGCACACCGGAACCCGGGGGCGCCAAGAGCAAGCACACCCCTGCCCCGTTGATCTTCGTTGTGCAGAGGCACAAAGCCTCGCACCTCCACTACGACTTCCGGCTGGAAATGCGCGGTGTGCTCAAGAGTTGGGCGGTTCCCAAGGGGCCTTCGCTGGCACCGGCCGATAAGCGGCTGGCAATGATGGTGGAGGATCACCCGTACGACTACAAGGATTTCGCAGGTATTATTCCGGAAGGCAATTACGGCGCCGGCATCGTCGAGATCTGGGATCATGGCACATACGAGCCGTTGGGGCTGCCGGAAGGAAAGGATCCCGAGACTTTCCTCATGTCAATGCTGCGCAAGGGATCGCTCAAGATCATCCTGAAGGGAAAGAAGTTGAAGGGTGAATTCGCACTGGTGCGGATGCATGGACAGGAGAAAAGCTGGCTGCTCATCAAACACGGCGACAGGTATGCGGTGAACGTGTATGACAGTGAGGATCACACACCGAAGAACTCGCCGATCAACAAGGCCCTTGCGAAGGAGGAACGCAAACCGGCGGCGAAGAAGAGGCGAAGTACCCGCATCGCCAATTCAGCCAGCCCGGTTGCGATCGCGCAGCCAGCACCAGCGAAACGCTTCACGCTTCGCGGCGCTGGCAGCGCAACGAAGGTCAAGGACTTCATCCGCCCGATGTTGGCCTCTCCGGATGGCGAACCCTTCGATGACCCCGACTGGTTATTCGAGATCAAGTGGGATGGTTACCGGGCTGTGGCGGAAACGGGAGGCCGGGATCTGCGGCTCTACTCCAGGAATGGTCTGTCATTCTTGGAAGCATACCCGGATGTGGTCGCTGAACTACGCTCCATTCGGAAGCGCATGGTGCTGGATGGGGAGATCGTTGCGATAAATGATCGCGAGCGCCCGGACTTCCAACTCTTGCAACATGCATCGCTCGACCCCACCACACATTTGGTGTATTACGTGTTCGATCTCTTGCGCCTGGATGGAAAAGACCTGACGCACTTGCCGCTCATCGAACGGAAGGACAAGCTGCGCCGCGTGCTGAAGAACGGTACGCATGTGCGGTATTGCGACCATGTGGAAGCGAAGGGTCGTGCCTTCTATTCCGCGGCGGTGCAACAGGACCTCGAGGGTGTGATCGGAAAACGGAAGGAGAGCATTTACGCGGTAGGGGTGCGCAGCCGGAATTGGATGAAGATCAAGAACCATCGTTCGCAAGAAGCGGTGATCGGTGGTTACACGGAACCGCGCAACAGCAGGAAGCACTTTGGTGCGCTTCTGCTCGGTGTGTACGAAAAGGGGGAGTTGGTATACGTGGGACATACGGGTACCGGCTTCGATGCGCGATCACTCGATGAACTCATGTCGGCCATGAAACCCCTGATCCGTCGCACTTCGCCTTTCAACAACCACGTGGATGCCAACATGCCACCCGTTTGGGTGGCTCCGAGGCTTGTATGCAACATCAAGTTCACCGAGTGGACACGGGATGGTCACATGCGCCACCCGGTTTTCCTCGGCCTGCGCGCGGACAAGGACGCTCGCGCGGTTATCAAAGAGCCGATGACACCGAAGAAGAAGGCGGCCGTTGTCCGAACGACATCGACCAAGTCCGTGAAGAGGGGCGGAACGAATGGCCGCAAGACGAAAACGTCGGGAAAGAAAAAGTCATCGGCCGGGGGAGATGGGCCCGGGTCGAACGAACGCGATGTGAAGGTTGGCCGCAATACCGTGCACCTAACGAACCTGAACAAGGTGTTCTGGCCGAAGGAAGGCTTCACCAAGGGCGATGTGCTCGCCTATTACGAGCGCATGCACACCGTGCTTCTCCCGCACCTGAAGGACAGGCCGCAATCCCTTTTCCGCACACCCAACGGCATGAAGGGCCCCGGGTTTTTCCAGAAAGATGCAGGAGGCAGCGCCCCCGAATGGGTTCCTTCCGTTCAAGTGCCTTCCGACAGTCGCGGGGGCGATACGATCGACTACATCCTCTGCAACGACTTGGGCACCTTGCTCTACATGGCGAACCTCGGCTGCATAGAGCTCAACCCTTGGACCTCGCGGAAACAGCACTTGTTGAAGCCGGACCATCTTGTGCTCGATCTGGATCCAAGCGATAAGAACACGTTCGACCAAGTGGTTGAAGCCGCATTGGCTGTGAAAGTCGTGCTTGACCGGATCGGCGTCGCCGGGTATTGCAAGACTTCCGGCGCCTCCGGACTGCACGTGTACATACCGGTCGGAGGGCGCCATACCTATGAAGAGCTCGCGCCTTTCGCGAAGAACATCATGCTCGTAGTGCAAGCCATGCTGCCGGAAACGACCACGTTGGAGCGTTCGTTGGCGAAGCGCGACAAGCGTAAGATCTACTTGGACCATCTGCAGAACCGCAGGGGGCAGACCCTTGCAAGTGTGTACAGCATCCGCCCGAGGCCGGGAGCGACGGTGAGCACACCATTGGATTGGAAGGAGGTCAGGCCAAGCCTTGACCGCACTGCTTTCAATATCAACACCGTACCTGACCGGGTCGAAGAGCTGGGTGATCTCTTCCGCGGCGTTCTTGCGAAAGGCACGTTCGATCTCCGGAAGGCGACTAAGACCTTATTGCTCCTTTTGGGCTAAGCATCTCTTTCCTTTCCGCCTTTGGCCGGGGATCCCTTGGCTTTGCCCTTCAGCCGGAAGATGGCTCGGTGGTCCTCATCGCCGCCATCACCCAGTACGTAACCGAAGGGCTCGAGGGCTGGCACCCGATCGAAGATGACTTTGAGCATTGCCGTGATCGGTATGGCCAAGAACATTCCCGGAATGCCCCACAACGCCCCGCCCGCCATTACCACGATGATCGAAACCAGAGCGTTCAGCTCAACGCGCGAGGCCACGACTTTCGGGACGATGAAATTGTTGTCGACGAACTGCACCACCAAGTACAGCGCGAATACCCAAAGGGCAGCCGTAGGGTCAAGCGTCGCCAATGCGATCAGCATGGGGAGGATGGTGGCGATGATCATCCCGATGTACGGGATGAGGTTCAACACCGCCCCAAGCACAGCGAGCAAAAGAGCGTATGGGACACCAATGGCCATCAATCCCACCCAATTGAGGACGGTTACGATGCCCGCTTCCATGAGCAGGCCCACCAAGTAGCCCTGCACCACCACCTTGGTCTGGTTGAGCACATCACCGAGTATTTCGTGGTCTTTCCGCGGAAAGAGCTTCGCGATGAACGTGATCAGCAATTGCTTGTAGAGCAAGAGCAGGAATGTGAACACCGGGAGCAGAAAGAAGAATGCGAACAAGGTGCCCACCGTGGTAAGGGTCTGCCCCACCAAGGATCCTCCTTTTGCCATGCTCTCGTCTTTCACCTTGTCCACGGCGTCGTTCACTTCTGCACGCTTCATGTCGAAGGCATCCTGCGCCCAGCGCTCCGCCTCCACCACCAAACCGTTCAGCTTTTCTTCCAACTGCGGAAGGGTTTCGCTGAAATGAACGGCTTGGCTACCGATGAAGTAGCCGAGGCCGGCCAGCGCCATCATGGAAAGCAATAATGCGAGCGAAATGGAGATCAGCCGGGGGATACGGATGCGGTTGAGCGCGTTCACCACCGGGTTGAGCAGCATGGCGAGCAGCAACGCGAAGAGCAAGGGGACAACAATGGAGGCCGTGATCGAGAGCGCATAGAACAGGGCGGCCAGGCCGAGAAGGATGACGCTGAGTTTCTGGTATTGAGGCTGGATGACGCGACGCTTGACCGTTGGTGTTTCAGGGGTAGGCATTGGGACGGGTTTCGCACCACCATGCCATTCTGGGTCCGCTATTCGTGGGCAGCAGTGCAATGGGAAAGCAGGGGCGTGGCCCTCGCCATTGGGGGTATCGTATTCTACATGGTGTAGAACGCCCTGCACAGCTTCCGCCCGCGCTCCGTGCGTCAACATTTCCACATGTGCCGATGAGATCGGACGCTTCAGCTTTGCGCTTTTTCGCGCATCGTGGAACATGATGCCCTGTCAAGGTGAACAGGCCGATCGAGCGGTTGCGGCATACCGTATGGCAATTGCTCGGACAACAGGATCAAGCAAGAAGAAGAGATGCTCGATCGATTGGAACTGTTGAGGAGTACAGCCGTTCGGCCTGCGGCCATCCCGGCACCTGCGCCTACGGTCTCCATCGTTGGCGCACCACGCGGCAAAGGACTTCAGGTGCGTTCCAGTGAGTGGAACGAAGTCGTTGACCAAGCAGCACTGCCGATCACAGAAGTGCTCCCGTTCAGGCCTGTTCGGTCGGAAGGTCGCTCACGACTTGGGGATTGGCAGCACGATCAGGGGAGTTCATTTCTGAAAGACCAGCGCAAGCACACGGGGAGCCTTGCTGCGATCTTCATCGTCGAAGTGCTCGCCAAGCTGGAGCAGGCGAAGTCCGTTGTCCGATGCCGCATGGATGAACTCCGATACGTGGTGGTCGAAACAGGTCACCACTTGCGTCCCGTGCTCCGCACCGAACCGGGCTTTCGTTCCGCTGTATTGCTTGAAAGGGTGCAACTCGCCGATGTACAGATGACCGCCGGACAAAAGGCTCGCACTGGCTTCCCTCAGCACGGGTCCCAAATGCTCTATGTGCTCCAGGATCAAACTGAAGGTGACCAGATCATAAGAGCCGTTGCTGAAGGTCCACGGTTGGAGGACATCCCCCTTAACGAAGTGCACATGTGAGGACCGCACTTTAGCGCTGGCCTTGGCGAGCATCCCTTCGCTGAAGTCCACGGCCGTAACGTGCTCGGCACGGGTGGCCAGCCATTCGGTGTTCTTGCCCGTGCCGCACCCGATCTCCAAGACGCGTGCGAATGAAAGGCCTTTCAACTCCGCACGCAGCACGCGCCCCTCCATATCGCGTGTGCGGTTTTTGTCCGTGTCATATTGCGCGGACCACTGATCGTATGCTGGTTCTATGCTCATGCAGGGTAATGACGGCGTCGACGAACCTGCGGATATTGTTGCCTTCCGCGCACGCAAGTTCGTGCCGTTCGGACATCCGCGGCAAAGGGCCGATCGCATCATCCCTTGCCCAAGGCCACGGTAGCGGATTACCTTCGGCTCAAAGCTACCCCTCATGCTCCGTACCACTACCGCTGAAATTTATGCCGCCCTTGCACTCATCTGTGCCCCCTTCTTTGCCTCGGGCCAGATCACTGTCGGCCAGAACGAAATGCCCCACGCGAACGATGAACTCGTCCGCACCAGGGCTTTCACCAATCCCTTCATCGATTACGCCACCACGGGTGCGGCGCATGTTTGGGATTTCTCGAACCTTACCGTGAACACGGGCGATACGGCAGAGTATCTCACAGTGGCTTCCACCAACTTCATCTATGCGATCACCTACGCCGATCTATTCTTTAACCCGAACAGGGCCAACGTTGCGAAGCGCGGTGCCGACATCCCCTTCAACCAACTGCTCCCGATCGAGAATCCTTACACGTTCTACTACCGCAGCCCATCAACTTATAAGGCAGTCGGCTTCGGTGTGGAGCTGAGCGGCATCCCTGTGCCGATCATTTTCGAGGATCACGATGTGATCTATGAGTTGCCCGTGCAATTCGGCGCTGCAACATCGTCCTATTCTTCATGGAACATCGACCTCCCCGGCTTGGGCTACTACGGCTACCGCCAGATCCGCGCGAACGATGTGGACGGTTGGGGGGCGATCACGACACCCGCCGGTTCGTTCGATGTGCTCCGTGTGAATACCACCCTGACGATCAGCGATACCATCGGCTTGGATTCGCTGGGTACCGGGTTCGCCATTAACCGCCCCATCGTGCACGAATACAAATGGCTGGCGCAGGGACTGCGCGTGCCAGTGTTGCAGATCAATACCACGGAGATCTTCGGTTTCCAGGTGGTGAACGCGATCTATTACTACGATGTACCCCGCAGCATTGAAGTGGTGCAGCCGTTGGCCGCCACCATTTGTCCCGGCGCAACGGTGAGTGTTCCCTATGAGGCCACCGGTGCCTACAACGCGGGCGGCTTCCTGATCCAAGCCAACCACTTCACGGCGCAGCTTTCGGATGCGAGCGGCGATTTCACGAACCCGGTTGACATCGGTGATACCATTTCGACGACCTCCGGCTCGATCACCGCGACCATACCCGGCAATACCCCGCTCGGCAACGGCTACCGTATCCGTGTCATCTCGACAAGTCCGGATTTCATCGGGACCGATAATGGCTTCGATATCACCATCGGTGGTGCCACCACGGCTGCGATCAGTGCCGGTGGACCCACGACGATCTGTACGGGCGATACGCTGATGCTCACCGCCGTCGGTGGACCTTCCTATCAATGGCAGTTGGACGGCACCGACATCGGTGGGGCAACCGGTGCAAGCCTGCCTGTGGCTGAGGCGGGTGACTACACGGTGGTCGTGGACAACGCCTGCGGAAGCGCAACATCGAACACCATTGCCGTGGAAGTGAATTTGCCGCCGATGCAGGAGCTCGATACGCTGGCATACACGATTTGCGCAGGTGCTACCGCGCAGTTCACCGGGGTTGACCTTTCCGGACAAAGCCCCCTTACGTTCCAGTGGTATTTGAACAATGCACCCGTGCCCGGCGAAACAGGAACGACCATCGATGCATCGCTGGCAGGGTCATACACCTTCGTTGCAACGAATGCCAACACGGGTTGCAGCTTCACGACGGATGCTGCTACGCTCACTGTGGAGAGTGTTGACGCTCCCTTGGTGTCCGCAGCGGGTGATACCATCTTCTGCGATGGCGGCTCAGTGGTCCTGGATGCGAGCTTCGTGCCCGGCGCGACCTACCAGTGGTATATTGATCAGTCGCCGATCGTTGGGGCCGACAGCCCTTCGCTCGTGGTGGACGCAGCGGGGATCTACACGGTGGTTGCCACGAATACGAACAACTGTTCTTCGGATCCGTCCATCTCGATCATGGTGGTGGTGAACAGCCTGCCCGATGCACCAACGATCAACGCGGATGGACCGCTTTCCTTCTGCGACAGTGGATCGGTCGTTCTTTCCATCGATACCGTCCCTGGTGCTACGTACCAATGGTCGTGGAACGGCAGCGATGTTACCGGTGCTGATTCCACCGAATTCACAGCCGATGCCACGGGTATGTATAGCGTGCTGGTTACAGGCGCGAACGGTTGTTCCTCGGAAGCAGTGGCTACTGCGGATGTCACGGAGAACCCACTGCCAGTGGTTCCGGTCATCTCTTCTTCCACCGATTCGTTGCTCGCCACAGGCAGTGGTTCCTTCCAATGGTATTTGGATGGTGTATTGATCCAGGGAGCCACCGATGTCTTCCATATCGCGCTGGCCAACGGCGACTACACGGTAACGGTAACCGACGCGAACGGCTGCACGAGCACTTCCGATGTCTTCCTCTGGCTCAGTACGGGTATAGCGGGCAACGTACCCTTCGCGTTCTCGCTGCATCCCAACCCGACCAACGGACCGATCATCTTGGTCTTGGGTGGTAGCGTTGTACCCGGTGCTTTGTATGAGGTGCTCGATGTTGCTGGCAAACTGGTGCAGAGCGGATCCATCTCCGGTACTGTCACCAACATCCACCTGAGCAGTGAAGCAGGGGTGTATGTTATGCGCATTGCGAACGCCGGTGCAACGCTGGTGCAACGGATCGTGGTGAGGTGATCGTTCGGCGGTCATTGGTCGGAAGATCCATCACCATGTGGAGAGCATTGCTGTCGGGATCCTTGATGTGCGCATCATCGATGATCATTGCGCAGGGCTTTCCGTGGGAGCGACCGCTGCTGATCGCTTGGTCGGGGGGGATTGTATCAAGATCGTCCATCCTTCACCCGCCATCGACATGATCGAAGTGGCTTGGGGTGGCGCACGAGTACAGCACTGTCGCATTCTGAACGGAGCCGGTGCCATCGTGCAGGAGGACCGCGTTGCCGGGAGCAGTATTCCCTTGGATCGGATCCCCACCGGGCTTTAAGTCCTTCATGTCGAAGCGCTGAACGGGCAGCTGCGGATGGTGCGGTTCGCGAAGGAGTAGTCGCGCCCGTTGCCTTGTTACCGTTCGGCTAAGTTTGCCTGCGGACAGTGGTTGTCGGCCGGATCGCGCCGCGTTCCGCCGCACACAGCAACACACATGGGGATGATCAAGAGGAGGGTGCAATCGGCGATGCTCGGGGTCAGCCTCTTCGCCGCGCAGGCCAGTGCGCAATGCTGCGACTATATCCTGACCATGGACGACAGCTATGGCGACGGCTGGAACGGGGGGACGTTGGAGATCTCCATCAACGGAAGTCCGATCGGCACCTTCGCGGCAACGGGCGCAGGGAGCAATGCCACCTTCACCATTTGCAATGGTGATGTGCTGGTGCTGGACTATACCGCCATGGATTGGGAGAACGAGAACACGTACATCCTCTTCGATCCATTGGGCAATGTCGTTTTCGCCGACGGACCAGACCCCGGTACGGGTATCGTTTTCACCGGTGTCGGTGATTGCAACGCCATTGCTGCCCCCGGTACCGTGCCATGCGCCGCTTTCCCTATCGATACACTTGATTGCGTGATCGCCGACAACACGGGCGTTCTCGGCACGGGTATCAATGGCGGCTGTGCGGAATACCAAGGTGGCGACCTCTGGTATGCCATGCCGGTGCCGCCCTCGGGGAACGTGATCGTAGGCACGTACGATACCGGCGGATTGAACGACACCGGCATCGCCCTCTGGACCGGTACCAGTTGCGTCGACCTCACTTGGCGCGGTTGCGATGACGACAGTGGCACCGACTATTTTTCGTTCGTCATGGCCAACGACCTCCCCATTGGCGAAACACTCTACATACAGGCCTTCGGGTACGGTGGGGGCGAAGGGCAGTTCGAACTCTGTGTCACCGACCCGGGATCCGTGCATCTGGAAAGCTCGGAGCTGCCCATTGTGCTGATCAACACCTTGGGCCAGACCATCGTGGACGAACCCAAGATCGATTGCTTGATGGAGGTCAAGTACAACGGTCCCGGCAACCTCACCTATGTCACCGATCCGCCGAACGTCTACAACGGCAACATCGGGATCGAGATCCGCGGCGCTTCTTCAGCCGGATACCCGCAACGGCCTTATGGCTTGGAAACGCGCACCGCTTTGGGTACGAACAACAACGTCAGTATCCTCGGCATGCCGCAGGAGCACGACTGGGTGATGCTGAGCAACTACAACGACCGATCGTTGCTGCGCAATCAACTTGCGTTCTCTCTCTCTTCGGGCATGGGCCAGTATGCGCCGCGCACGCACCTATGCGAGGTGCTCATCGATAGTGTGTACAAGGGGATCTATCTCTTCGGCGAGAAGATCAAGCGCGACAATGGGCGCGTTGACATTGCCACGCTCACCGGATCGGAGAACAGTGGCGATGAGGTGACTGGAGGCTACATCCTGACGCAGAACTACTGGGACGCCAACAACAGTTTCCAGAGCAACTACTCGCCCATCGATCACCCCGGCTTCGATGTGCACTTCGTTTACTACTACCCCCAACCCGACACCCTCACCCAGCCGCAGCGCACTTACATCGCCAGCTACGTGGACAGTTTGGAAACTGCACTTTACTCCCCGGCCTTCGCCGATACCAGCTTGGGTTACCGTAAATACATGGATGTGAAGTCGTTCATCGACTACTTCTTGGTGAATGAAGTCTCCCGCAACAACGACGGTTTCAAGAAGAGCGTGTTCTTCCACAAGGACCAGTACAGCAATGGCGGCAAGCTGAAGGCCGGACCGGTCTGGGATTTCGACTGGGCTTGGAAGGACCTCGCGACTTGCGATCTCTTCGACAACACCGATGGCTCAGGCTGGGCGCACCTCATCAATGATTGCTTCACCGATAACTACTCCACTGGTTGGTACGTGCGTCTGTTGCAGGACAGCACCTTCAACAACGAACTGCGCTGTGCCTATGACGATTACCGCACCACCGTGCTCGACACCGCGAACATCTTCGCCTTCATCGATAGCGTTGGCGAGCGCGTGCAGAACGCACAAGCACGGCACTTCCAGAAATGGCCCATCCTGGGCATGAGCGGCCCTGCGCCCGAAGTGAACGCGTGCGCCACCACTTACACCGCCGAGCTGGACACGCTGAAAGGTTGGATCGCCCGCCGCTTGGATTGGCTGGATGCGAACATCCCGGGCGTTTGCACCAACGTCGGCATCACTTCCGTTGCGGCAGAAGGGATGTTGAGCTGTTTCCCGAACCCCGGCGAAGGGTTGTTCCATTTCAACGGGACATTGACAGGTACCGGCCCGTTCAGCTTCGCGGTGGTGGATGTGACCGGTCGAGAACTGGAACGCCGGTCGCTTGCCTCGGGCACGCAGCGCTTCGATCTGCGGGTCTGGCAGCCCGGCGCTTACACCTTCGTGCTGCGGCGAGCTGCGGATGTGGTGCAGCAGGGAAGGTTGATCGTGCTTTAGTCGGGCACGGTTCTACTTACAACCCCTTCTTTCCACGCTGCACCAGCCACACGCCGGCCAGCACGATCGGCCCGCCGATAAGCTGTTCGTGGGTAATGGGTTCTGCAAGCAAGGTGAAGGCTGCCACCAAAGTCACGAGCGGTTGTACGTACTGGAAAGCAGCGCTGCGTTCCGGACCGAGCTCAGCCACGGCGTCGGAATAGGTCCACATGGCAATGGCGCTCGAACCAGCGCCGAGAAAGACCAACGCAATGATCGATGGGGTATCCGGCGGCGCGGTCCACGTACCCTCGATGGCGGCCATGATCAGCGCGGGCACAAGGGAGAAGAGCAAGGCACCTGCCGCAACACGCAAGCCGCCACTGCGTCGCGCGGGGCCCACGGTGAGCAAAGTGTACGCGGCCCAACTGAAGGTGGTGGCGAACATGAGCAGATCCCCCAAGCCCGCTTCGGCGAATTGTGCAGGTCGTGTGGAAGTGAGTACGAGCACACCACCGGAGGCCACCAGGATCCCGACCCAGCCGATCGCGCGCAACCGCTGGCGCTGGAAGAACCATGCGCCCACTGCCACCACGGCCGGAATGAAGGCGATGATCCAACCGGCGCGCATGGTTGCGGTACGCTGCACGGCATAGGCTTGCGTGATCAGGTGAACACCAAGCACCAAGCCCAAGAGCACCACCCGACCGCGGTCCGCTCGTTCGGGAAGCAATTCCTGCTTGCGCGCTTTCAGTATGATGATCAGCAGCGCCACCGCAAGGAGGTTGCGCATCCACACCGCACCGTAGGGTGTTGCCGTGGCCAGCGCGAACCGTATGGCGATGAACGAACAACCCCACAGCACGGTGGCCAGGAACGCCTTGCCATAACTGGTCCAACGGATGGGGGAGGAAGTCTTGTCCAAGACGGTACCAAGGAAGCGGATCTTCGGTCTTCGCTATTCTTGAAGTGACTTTCACAGCGCAACGGAGAGGTGCACAATGACGAGCAGGATGGCGAACGACGGAGGAGCGATTTCCCGGAGCGTGCGGATCGAGGAGCAGGGTCGCTCCGGTTCGGTTATCTACAATGATCCCGCCGGCAGCATCACCTTTTACTGGGAGTTCGGCGGCGATGATGTGATCGCGATCGTTACGGTGGGCACCGCCGACACTTGGCGCCAGCAGCATCCTTGGGCCGTTGATCGCCGCGCGGACATCCTGCGCTTCGTTGCCCATGAGGTTGTTCGCCAGAAGGCGCCGGGGAGCATTGCACAACTGGACGATGCTGCCGGATACATCCACATCCGTGGGGCCACAACCCCTGCACTGAAACGCGCAGAGGCCGCTGAGTGGATGGGCCGGTATGCCAAGCTCCGTGGGAAACTTGGGTTTGCTGTGCTGGTAGTAGGTTTGATCGCTGCTGGGTTCATGTGGTTCAAGAGCAAGGTGCTGGTGATCGACCCGGGTCCGGGCACGCCGATCGGGCTTGCCGTGCGAACGGACACGCACATCGCTACACTCATCGAGTCGTTGGTGCCCTACACACCCAGCTTGCATCGCGATGCGTCGAAGGACCGTTATCGCGTCAGCGTGTTCCTTGTCCCACTGGATGGCTCCGATCCGCGCTTGACCCCAGTCACCGGTGAGTTGGAAGGGAATTCCTTCAGCCTCGCGAAGATCCTTGGCAGCGATGGGAAGACCCTTTGGTTCGATGTGGTCGGCATTGGCGGAGTGGACCTGAAGACCTTCGACGTTGTTGGGGCCGACGACTTCCGTAGCGTGAATCCAACCCTCGATCCGGTCTGGTGGGAAGACGGACGGGGAATGGAGATACGAGGGCGACTGCGTTCCACCGCGCGCGATCAGCAGAGCGCCATGGAGTTCGAACCGGGGACGTTGAAAGCCGTTCCCGTGGAGGTCGTTCGCAACAACCAATGGCCGCTCGGACCCAAGCCGGAGTATTTCCTTGCCGCTGGTGTTTTCACTTCGAACGGTGCATGGCTCGGCCTTCATTCGCCGGATGAAGCGGCACGTCATTTCAAACCGAAGTCCTGGTTGAAGCGCGTCGTGCAAGCCGATGATGCCAAGGAGCAGCGCCGCTTCCATCGCGGTGTGCTCGATCCCGATACGAGCGATGGACACCACCGGATCATCAGCATGACCGCACTTGGTGTGGACACCTTCCTCAATGGCGCATTCCTCCGGATGGATGACACGTCGGAACCGATCCGCCTGGCTGACCCCGATGGCTTTCTGGTGAAGTTCACATCCAAGCCCGGCCTGAGCGGAACGCTTGTGGTAGCGCGTGTGGATACCGATGGGAAGATCATTTGGAAAGTGGATACCGGTATCGATCGCTTCCTGCTTTCGCAGATCCTTCCGGGCGCGAAGTCCATGGCCTTTGTCGGCCCTCGGCCCATGGTGCCGGACAAGGTGAGCGAGCCGATCCTGGTGATCGTGGACAACACAACAGGGAAGCTCTCCACCACCTCACTTTGGAAATAGATGCCAATGGATCTCTCACTGCGGAAGTTCACTGATCGCGTTGCTGAGTTGGGCTTCAGCGCGCAAATCCCTGTGGATTGGATCGCGCATGAACTGCCGCCGGAAGAACCGGACTTCTCGAACCCGACCTCGTTTTTTCCACTCGCGTTGGTCACTGCCCCGCACGCAGCCATCGTGTTCGCCTTCGCCGCGCGACCAGCATACGATGATGGCACCTTGCACGATTGGGCATGGTACAACCTGAACAACAACCAGCTCACGGCCCGTGCGATCGGCCCTGCCCGGATCGCAGGTGTAACGGCCATGATGGGGGAGGCCACGCAACCGTCGGAACTGGGAACGATGGTGGTGCGCTTCGCGTTCTTGGAGGATGGCGGACGCCTGATCAACCTCACGTTGACAGCTCCCGAACTGCTCGCCGATGCTGTGCGCGAAGCATGGTTCGCCATGATCGGTTCGTTCGCGTTGGAAACACCCAAGGGTTCGCGCTTCACCGAAGAGACCGCAACGCCAGCGCCACCTCCAGCGGTGGATCCGGACATCGAAGCGCACAAGTTCGCGTCCGAGGCACCCGAACCACCAGAGCCCGTAGCCGAGAAGGATCCCACGTTCGCTGACTTCGCGTTCGCTGGCACAGCGGCCTCGCTGGATCCGGAAGCCAAGGTGAACGCGAACCTGCGCGATAAGGGGATCGGACTTGTCCCGAAGGTGATCGCCACGGACGATGCAACGAAAGTCGCGACGCTCGCTGGGGGAGCGATCCTCGCGCACTTCAACGTCCCTTACGGATGGTACGTGATCGACGACGGAAAACGAACGCTGGTGCTGGATCCGAAGGACGAGGTGCAGATCAGCCTCAACACCATGGCGACGGAAGGCCGTGACTATGACGAACTCCTGAACGAATTGGAAGCGCAGGTGAGGAAGGACTACCCGGAGCCGGAGTGTATGCGCTTTGCATACGGCAAGATCGAAGCGCTCGGCGTGCGCAACATCGCGGTCGGTGGCCAGGCGATCGAGCAGTACCACATGCTCTTCCCACACCGGACCGATGAAATGGTGCTCCGCGCCCGCGTCACCACTTCACCTGAGCGTAGGACCGCAGCGTGCAACCTTGCTGAGCTTATCCTCAATAGCTGCTCTTTCGAGCCTGAACGTCGAGAAGCGCCTGCATCAGTGCCAGCCCCGAAAGATCTGCCAGCATGGTGGAACAAAGCGGTGGCCTTGGAGCAGCAGGATCGCTTGGAAGAGGCGGAGCAAGTGATCCGTGATGGTGTCCCGCATCTGGCCTTTGCCCACGCGACCGCCGACATGTACCGGTTGCGAATGCTGCGACTGAAGAGCGCGGGTGATGCACCTGGTGCTCTTGCCGCGTTCAAGAAGTCCAGTCACTTCATCTTCTTCTATGCCAGCATGGCCACTAGCGGTGGGGAGGGCACAGCGCTCTCGGAGGAGCGCGATGAATTCCGGGAGCAACTCGTGTCCGATTACGGCAGCGACCCCGGGGCTTGATGATCTTGCACCAACCAACCGGAACCACGAACGACGACCATGAAGTACCTGTTGCCCATCGCCGCCATGGTGTGTACCGTAGGAACGACGCTCCTGATGCTCGTGTTCCATGCGGCAGGAGCAGCGAACGCGGGTCCCGAACAGATCCGCTCCATGAAGCTCTGGGCTGGTGGGCTCAGCATCCTTGCATTGGTATGCGTGATCGCCAGCATCGTTCTGATGCGCAATGGCCAGATCGCTTGGGCGGCGTTGATCGCGTTCATCCCTGTGGTGGTCATGGGTATCGTTTTCTTCATTGCGCTGCTCTAGTGGACCTCCACGGGAACACACCGGCGCGGGATCGAACTTCAACCTAACGCACCACCGCCCATGAGCTGGCTCGCTTCCTTCTTCATCGCCGTGATATCCGGGATCCTCGGCCTCATTTGCACGGGCTTCATCGCGAGCCTTTGTGTGGATTGGTTCCGGATCTCCAGCCGCGAAGGTGCTTCCGGTTACTACGTCATCTTCATCGCATTGCTCGGTGGTGTTGTGTCGTTCATCATCGGCATGGTGGCTGCGCGCTATGTGGCGGCGGGTGCCTCACCCGGGTTCCTCAAAGGCGTAGGTGTCGCATGTGGCGCCATCTTGGGCATCTCGCTGATCGTGCTCGCACTGTGCCGGCTCAGCGCTGACATCGCTCCGGAGATCGACGGCCGTCCGCTGAAACTCGACATCGAAGTGCGTTGCCCCAAAGGCTTCGTTCTCCCCGACACGTTGGATGAATACGGCGCCACTGCGGAGGTGTATCTGCCGGGTGGCCGTCGCTTACCGGGTCACGACCTACGGCTGCAAGAAGCGCAACTCCTCGATGGACACTGGGTGGTGCCGGCCACGGTTCCGCTGACGACAAGTGTTTCCAAGAAATTCGTCTCCGTACGGTTCGACAAGGACAACAGTTTGCTCTTCGGCCTCTTTCTGCGTGCGCACCCGAAGCAGAGCGACACCACGTGGAGCACATGGGTGGAGCCGGCTTGGGATGCCGGAAAACCGGAGCCGCCCAAAGAGGCGAAGTTCAACATGCGTTGGCGCGTGCAAGTGGTGCAGC
Source organism: Flavobacteriales bacterium (assembly GCA_039931265.1). Classification (GTDB taxonomy): domain Bacteria; phylum Bacteroidota; class Bacteroidia; order Flavobacteriales_F; family PHOS-HE28; genus PHOS-HE28. Next base: position 33,512 of record JBDTSG010000094.1, on the reverse strand, counting down.
CCGAACCACCGCCGCCCGATCCTGAAGTGGTGCGCGCAGAGCAATTCGCTGCGCTGAAGGCCGATCCTTCGTTGGCCGAACTGCTGCCCTTCCTGTTCGAAGAGCCCAACGACGAACGCAGCGCCATCGTCATCAAGGCGATCAACGAGCGCCAGGTGGAATTGGCGGAACTCATCCGATCGACCGAGGCCACCACGCGCGAGTATGCTTTGCGCGCGGCCGAGTATCCGGAGCAGCCCGCGCCGGAAGTCGTGGAGGCCGTACTCGCTGAAGGGCATGCCATCGCCGTCGGCATCCGTGCCTTCAACACGTTGACGCGTGACGATGCCTCGTTCTATCAAGTGCGACAGGACTTGAACACGCGCTTCAACTATTGGAAGCAGGCGTGGTGGACGATCCACCAGCGTATCGGTGTGGATGGTCGCCCACCGGTGAAGGAGATCCATGACCTTACGGTCGATCGCGTGACCGGCAACGCCTTGGACGAGATCGAGGTGAACGCGCGCGTGATCCTCGATGAACTGAACAAGTCCGCATTAGAGAAGAACCCATGAACTGGCTCGCTTCCATTCTCCCTGCTATCATCACCGCAGCTCTGTTGGGATCTTGCCTCTGGCGAATTTCTGCGAACGGTGATCCCGCGCTGGGCAAGCTATTGGATCATCTCGTCGCATAGCGCGTGCCCCGAAAACATGAACCCACCCACCATGTCACCCTACCAAACCACCGGCAATATCTGCGTCGCCCTCGCTGCCCTTATTTTCCTGGTGCCGCTGAATTATCTGCTATGGGAATACGCGCGGAAACACCTGAGCGACTCTTCATGGGTGACGCCCGCCCTGTACATATTGACCCCCATGTGGCTGCTGCTGATGGCCGGGTTGCTGTGCGTGACCGGCAGTGGTGGATTTGACTGGCTGCGACTTGGCCGTCCCGCCCTTTACGTGCTCACCGTGGCCGCGGCACTCGCGCTGACGGTCGTTTCGTTCGTGCTCGTCGGCAGCTATATCCGGCCGGGATTCGCGCCGAGCTTCATCTATTATCTGCCGCTTCTCCTTGTTCTCCTCGCCACCATGTTGCTGATCGTCTTGAGCCTGAATCCGCAGCTCGGAATTTCTCCGCGAACCGTTCGGTTACCGTGGACCATTGGCGCCGGGCTGTGCCTTGTCGGCGGCGTTGGCTTTGGCGGCTATTGGCTCGCCACCGAGGGTGTCGGCGGTATAGCGAACATCGCTCAACGCCTCAACGGGCCATCATCGCAGGAAATTCTCACCAAGGTATCCACGCTTGATCCGCAGACCGGTTTCGACGAGCTCCTCGGCTTGGCGACCCGGTATGCCAGCCGCGAAATACGAGAGGCCGCCACCGCTCGCCTGCGCTCACACCCTGACTTTCCGGAAAGGCTCTCCACCGAATTGGAGACCGGCTATGTGGAGCCTGCGGTCGAGTTCCTCTACAGCGCAACGCTGACTCCTGCCGAGCAAGCCCGTCTCGCCAGCCCAGCGCGTTCGGCCATGCAGCGTTGGGTGGGTCGCATTCCCGCACCCAACTACACCACGAAGAAGAACCTCAGGGATCTGCGTCGCTGGGGTACGGAGATGTTCGGTGTTCTCCCTGAGAAATTCGCAAGCACCGGTGTGGATTTCGCCCCGGTCATTGCCGACTTCAAGGAAAGGGTGGATCCGACCTGAAGCTGAGCAATGCGCACGCCATGAGCATCCCGAAGGAGAACGAGAAAGAGTTCGCGGAATTCCCGGCCGTGCTGCGCGAGTTGGTGATGGCTGAACTCGCAGCAGGCAATTCGATCGCTGAGTTCGCGCACGGCTTTCCTGCGGCACCGTGCGGAGCATACATCAAACTGGCACTGCCCGTATCCTCACGACCACGCGGGAATACCGCCGACCTTGATTTCTACGACCGCAACAGCAGCAGCTACTCCGGTGAATTCACCGATGACAAGCGGCACTTCTTCGTGCTGGAACCACCGCATGCGCCCGAACCGGAGCCGGACATGGATGCCATCCGCGCGAAGCTTGAAGCGAGTTACGCCGCATCGAACGCGATCCCCGATCCTCCAGCGAATGTGCCGAATACCGGACGTTCCGCGTACAGCGATGCCACACCGGCAGAGCGCGCCATCTGGGAAAAGCTGATCCATGATCCGAACTCTGTCTTGGCCCGTTTCAAGGCAAGTATGCAGATCGACTACGACAAGTGGCACGATGGCATTGGCTATGATCTTGAGCTGATCCCACAGGCGACTGCGGAAGAACGGAACGCCATCGAGGGCCTGCTCATCCAACGAAGGAATGAGGATTGGCGCGACGTTGAAGCACTGGCTGCGCTGGGCACGGACCGTGCGAAGGAGGCCTTGAAGCAAGCATTCAACAGCGGTAGTTCCGCTGTACGGATGGCCGTGCATTCGTACGCACCGGAGCTGATCTCGCAACCGCAGCGTACGGCGTCGCTTGTTCAAGTCTTGCAGCAAGGCGACCGGTCCGGTGGTCTCACAACGGCGTTGCTCCAAGTGGAGTCGTTCCATCCGCCGGAGATCATCACCACCCTTTTGCGCGGCCTCATGGAGCGCGACGGCGGCACCGCTTGCCACTATGCTGCAATGCTCTATTTCCTGAACGGAAAGTCCGCTTCAGCGTTCGATTGGGACCACCGGCCCTTCTTCTTGCGCTTCAATACGGAGGACATGAAGGAGCGGGAGAAGGCCGTGCGCGAACTCTGCACAACCATCGGCGTGGATCCAAGCCGGTATATCAAGCCAAGGCCGCATGGCCCGGTGTAAAGCGGAACGTTGATGCAGGCCTAGCGTGCCAGGATGAGCGGCTGTACCCGGCGCTCGGATCTTCCCTGGCCTTCGATCCATGCCGCTGCCAAGCCCGGCGGGAAATTGCTGCCGTCCATGGCGATCTGCCGCTCCTCGTTCGCTTGGAGTTCCTCATCGAGAAAGACCATGAGCTCGCGACCGGTCGGGTCGAGGGCGCGCACGAGCACATGCTGTGATCGGAGGCTGACCACACGCAAAGTGCCACTGCCATCCATGGGGTTCGGTGCTATGCTCACCAGCACCGTATAGCCCTGTGGGTCTTCGGTTGCCGACAAGCCCGTGGTGAAACCGCAATCGCCCAGAACGCATCCGTGATCCAAATGGGTCGCTACGTCATCCCGGTCTACGCAGATGGTGTACATGGTGGACGGGTTGTTCGGCGGGGTATGGCACATGCGCACCTTGCCGTCGTCGCAGCGCGCATCCACCACGTTCACGAAAACCGAATCAGCCGCGTAGCAGTCCTTGTCGCCCATCAACGCCACGAAGTACCATTCGCTCGCGGTCGCACATACGTCGATCGCGGAAGCAGTGAGGCCGTTGCTCCACACCAGCTCGTGGGAACGGGCACTGTTCACAACAGGTTCCAACGTGGTGCAGGTCAGCGGTTCGTAGCCCAGGTAGAGGTGTACCGTGTCCGTAGGAAGGTCGATGCTGCACTGCGCTGCTGCGGTCAACGTGCCGTTGCACAATGCAAGAAGAATTTTGGATCGCTTTTGCATGGTCGGCCCTTTCTCCCGATGTGACAAACATGGGACCGACATCGGAAGGAGGCGCGTGCGTTCGTCGAAGGGGCCGAACGGCCCCTTCCTGCCCGAGAGCATCCTCCACAAGGAGGTTTTGGTGATGCTGCTGTTCAATGCCGGGGACCCGACCAACCTGTTCCGCACCAACCAGAACATCCAACCAGTGGCTTGACCGGTTCCTGTTGTCCTTGGACGGCCATGGACAAGCGCATCACCCGAACAACGAACCCGGGGCGCCATCCGCGATCGGTCGTCCGTCCAACCAACAACACGTTCATCATGTTCCGCACTTCATTCTTCGCTGCCGCACTCGCCGCAAGCCTCCTCCCGCAACTCCTTTCCGCGCAACAGGTGCAGTGGCTCACGGTCGCGCCGAATTCCTTCAACTTGAACCCGAGCCTCCCGACCGATGTGCTCTGCGCACGCGATCCCGATCATGTGTACGTGGCAGGCCTCGACTCCGCGACGATCCTTTATGGGAACGACATCCTTGGCCGCAATTCGCTCTCCCGGTTGAATGCCAACGGCGATCCGGTGTGGACCGTCGTGCTCAATGATTCGGTGAAGGTGGAGAGCATCACCAGCAACGCGGCCGGTACGGTGGTGATCGGTGGGCGCTACTTCGGGCACTTGGTGATCGATGGCGATCCCACGGTGGCCGTGCCTCCGTTCCACACGGGCATGGGATCCTTCATCTGTGCGTTCGATGCGGACGGTCTGTTGCTGTGGCAGCACGACAAGTCCGGCGGGCAGATCGATGATGTGAGCGTGGCTTCGCTCGCGTTCGATCCGCAAGGGCAGCTCTGGGTGGCCCTCTCCACCTTCTTCGGCTCCAAGCTGGTGCGGCTCAATAACGACGGACTTCCGGTGATCACGCGCCTTTTGCTCGAGACCAAGACGATCGGCAACATCTGTTTCGATCCGTCGGGCGGCATGTACGTCTCGGGTTCGGCTTCGGTACCCAGCGTGTCGATCAACGGCACCACCTTTCCGGTGGTGGAGCAATACAACTTCTTCCTGGCGCGCATGAACGCTGCGGGCGATGCACAATGGTTGCACATCGCGCACGATGTCACCTTCCAACGTCCGCGTGTGGTGGCCGATGGGGAAGATCACGCCTACCTGCTCGGATCGCAGCTGGACTCGGTATCGTGGGGCAACGTGCACTTCAATGCGCCGGAGTGGAACACTTCCTTCTTCCTCACCCGCCTCGACAGCTCGGGCGTGTTCGAATGGGGCGTTGAACCTCCGCAAGCCGGCATCATCGGTCGTTTCGGAATAGGGCAGGGGATGGGTCTCGGCGTGGACGACGATGGGAACGCCTACGTGCTGGGCAATGTTTCCGGCAGTGTGGATTGGGGCAACGGCATGGTCTCCAACACCGGCGGTTTGCAGACAGAGCAGGTCAGCCTGTTGAGTTTCGATAACGCGGGCATCGCTCGCTCGCATATCGAGGGTGGTAGCGCTGTTTCCCTCGATGTGGTGCACGACCTTGCAGTAACGCACGACGGCATCTGCCATCTCGTGGCCACCACCGGCGATCCGTTCACCTTCGGTCCGTTCACCGTGGATCCCATGGCCGTGCGTGGCTCCGTGGTAGCGCGCGTTGATCCCGCGTTGGGCACCGGCATCGGGCTGATCGCGGAAGCCGAAGCCGGTCTCGTTGCTTGCCCTTCACTTTTCTCCACCTCCTTCCACTTGGTCAGTGGCGGAGCGCTTTCCGATGCTGCCGTTGCGGTGCGCATCATCGATGCCAGCGGACGCACGGTGGAAGAGGCTGCGGGTCTGGGCAACGAACTGGGCCTGCGACTTTCACCGGGCACCTACACGGTGCTGGTGCAGCGCGGCGCGCAGGTGATGCGCACGCGCGTGGTGAAGGAGTGAGCGGCTACTTTGTCACGCCATGGCGCGCGGCAGGCTTGTTGCGCGCAGGGCGGCATGACACGGTGGATCCTCATAGCGCTCGTTGCACTGGTGCCGCGTGCTGCGTTGGCGCAATCCTCCGGCGAGTTCCAGTTCACGTTGTTCAATGGCAGCACGGTCGTACGCGTGCTGCCGCCCGACTGGCGTCCCGAGTTCAAGGGCGGGTTCCTCTATGCCACACCGCGCGACCGCTTCCTGACGATGGACGTGCTGGCGGTGCAACCGCTGTGGCCCGACAAGCAGACGGGCATGCACGATGTGAAGGTGCTCTTCCGCGCCCCGCTCGGTGCGCGCACGCCGCGCATCATCCTCGTCCCGGACAGCATCACGCGCATCGCTGATGCGCCCGTGCGCAATGGCTTCCATGTCCTCGGTCCGCAAACCTTGGTGCGCGCGAATTCCTTCACCGTGGAGATGGAGTAGCACGGGGGTGCGGTTGGTACTGCTTGTTCGATCCCGATCCCGGCGCACCGATAGGTTTGCCGCGTGCGCGCGCTTGCCAAGGCTTACCGTTTCTATGTGGACTCCTTCAAAGGCTTCAGCCGGGAGGTGTGGTTGCTGGCGCTCGTAACGTTCGTGAACCGCGCGGGCACCATGGTGGTGCCCTTCCTCTCGCTCTACCTCACCAAGGACATGGGCCTTACCCTCGAGCAGGTGGGCTGGATCATGAGCTGCTTCGGCGCGGGTTCGGTGCTGGGTTCCTGGCTCGGTGGCAAGCTCACCGACAAGCTGGGCTTCTACGACATCATGATCGGTGCGCTGCTCTCCTCGAGCGTCGCCTTCCTCGTGTTGCAGACCGCGCACAGCTTCGTGCCGTTCTGTGTGGGCGTCTTCGTGCTCATGGTGCTGAGCGATGCTTTCCGCCCCGCCATGTTCGTCGCGCTGCGCAGCTATGCGCGGCCCGAGGACCGCACGCGCGCGGTATCGCTGATCCGCTTGGCCATCAACCTCGGCTTCAGCATGGGGCCGGCCATCGGTGGGCTCATCATCACCGGTTGGGGTTACGGCGGGCTTTTCTGGGTGGACGGTCTCACATGCTTCGCGGCGGCGGCCCTCATGTGGTCCGGACTTCCGCGGAAACAAGCGATGAAGGACGGCGTGGCCGCGCGTTCCAGCGCCACCGGCTCACCGTACCGCGACAAGCCCTACATCTTCTTCCTGCTCACCACTGTGCTCATCAGCATTCCCTTCCTGCAGTACTTCAGCACGATCCCCTTGTTCTACAGCCAGGTGCACCACCTCAGCGAGGAATACATCGGCGTACTGCTCGGCGTCAACGGCCTGCTCATCTTCCTCTTGGAAATGCCGCTGGTGAAATACTGCGAAACGCGCGGCTTCGCGTTGCACGCCACCCTGCGTTCCAGCGTGCTGCTCATCGCCCTCAGCTTCGTGGTGCTCAATGTCTTTCCGGTGGTCGGCTTCCTGTGGGTGGGCATGGTGTTCGTTACCGTGGGCGAGATGCTCAACTTCCCGTTCATGAACCGCTTCGCCTACGATCGGTCAGATCGTGGACAGCCCGGCGCGTACATGGCGCTCTTCACCATCGCGTGGAGCGTGGCGCACATCCTCGGGCATACCCTCGGGCTTAACCTGATCGCGCACTTCGGCTACGCGGCCACATGGTACCTCTTCACCGGCATGCTGCTGGTGGCAGTGGCGTTGCTGTACGCGTTGGAAAGGATGGTGAAGCGCGAACGCGTGCGCGACGCCACGATCTGACAAAGCACATTGTGCCTAGCGCGCAGGTACGGACCGAACCTATCGGAGCGGAAAGAGGCTGCGGCTGAGCGGATCGCTCAATCGCTCAGGCGGGCGATCTCCATCTCCAAAAAGCGGATGGTATCGTCGGTATCGTCCACCTTGCTCCGGCTGCGTTTCTGCTCCAAACGCTGGCCGGCCATCTGCGCCAAATAGGCCTCGCAGGCCTTCTTCTTCTCCGCGCGGTTCGTGATCGCCTTCACCTTCATCTTGATGAATCCCGACGAAAGGATGCTCCTGGGCTTTTCTGCTGCACTCATTGTGTCCCGGCACGGCCGGGTGCGCGAAGGAAGCTCTTTCGCGGCCATTCTGCTGCTCCGCACCTCATATTGCTTGTTAAGTGGGCGCTGGCGGCGCGACTTGCCAGCCCCCGGCGTGCCTTTTGTCAGGGTACTGCCGGTCGCAGGGATGGCACCGTTCAAGGCACTTTCAACGGTTGGGCCGCGCCCGTGCAGCGTGCAGGGCCTGTTTTCCCGTCCATCCGTCCACAGGGCCAACTCCCCATCACCATGCGCCATTCTCCACGCCCCCTTTTCCTGTCCCTACTTCTCTCCGCATCCATGCTCCATGCCCAAACATGGCAATGGGCCGAACCCGGGGCCGGTGCGGCCGATGCCGCAGGGCAGGCCATAGCCGTGGACGCGCAGGGCAATAGCGTGGTCGTGGGCACCTACAACAGCACCATCGGTTTCGGGGGCCAGCTGCTTTCCACGCCCAACGAGGACGGCATCTTCATGGCCAAGTTCGCTCCGGACGGAACGCTCCAGTGGGCACACATCGTGGCCAACGGGCCGGGCATCGCCGTGCACGGCATCACCATCGATTACGGGGGCGCCATCGCCATCGTCGGCATGTTCCAAGGCACGGTCGCCTTCATTCCCGGCACGAACGGAACGATCCTCACCTCCGCCGGTTCCTTCGATGTGTTCGTTGCCAAATACGAGCAGGACGGAACACCGGTTTGGGCCCACTCCATCGGCGATACCGGTTACGACTATGGCGCCAGCATCACCCACGATGGGTACTACAACATCTACGTGACCGGCGACCTGCACCTGACACCCTTCAACCTTTCAAGCTCGAAGGTCTTCGTATCGAAGTTCGCCTACAACGGAACGCTTTTCTGGACCACGCTTTCCCAGGACTACGGCGTTGCGCACCTCGGCGATGGCATCTGCGCCGGCGATGCGGCGGAGTTGTGCATCACCGGTGAGTTCTTCAACTCGATCACCCTCGGCGCGTTCACCCTGGATGCCGGATCCCCAGAAGCCACCATCTATGTTGCCAAGCTCAACAGCGATGGGGTGCCCATCTGGGCGCAAAAAGCAGGCGAGGGCGGCTATGCTTTCGGCCAAAGCGTTGACATGGATGCGCAGGGGAACGCTTACGTAACGGGTACATACCGTGGCACCATCGCCATGGGCGGGCTTACGCTTCCCGGGCCGAGCGACATGAGCTACGATGTGTTCGTTGCGAAATGCGATAGTGCGGACGGCACCTTTCAGTGGGCCACGCGCGGCGAAGGGCCGGGCAGCGATCGGGCCGTGGGCATCCGGTCGGACGCGGAGGGCAACAGTTACGTCAACGGCACCTTCGGCAGCTCGCTCACCTTGGGCAACGTTGCGCTCCAGACCAACGGAGGCGCGGACGCGTATGTGGCCAAGCTCTCGCCAAGTGGCGATGTGCTGTGGGCCAAGGGTTGCGGCGGACCACTTTCGGAGACCGTCGGTGGCATCGCTTTGCGGGGGGGCGATGTGTTCATTACCGGTGGCTTCCAAACATCCATGCAGTTCGATCCCGGGCCCGGCCTTGCCGGTCAACCGGCCGTGCGCGATGTGTTCGTGGCAAAGCTGGCCGATGCCTTCACCGGTATCGAGGGCCCCGAGCGGCCGGGCTGCGCGCTGTACCCGGTCCCGGCGGGCGATCGACTGCATTTGCAAGGCTTGCGCGCGCCGTGCACCTATGCTGTGCTGGACGAAAAGGGCAGGCTGGCGCTGGCCAGTGGCACAACCGATGAACGCGGCATCGACGTCTCCACGTTGGCCCCCGGTAGCTATGTGCTTACGCTCAAGCCCAACGATGGATCACCCGTGCAACGGTTGAAGTTCGTGAAGGACTGAGGACCAGCGAGCGGCGGATCGTGAATGGCGAAGAGGGAGATGGGGGTGAAGGAGGCAAGTGGCGCAAGCGCACGCGCTCAGTGCAACACGTTCACCACCCCATCGATCGCGAACTTCAGCTGCTCGCAGGCGCGAGCGGTATCCACCAATAGTTCCGGTCGTGGCGTCAGCGTGTTTTCGCGCAAGGTGTCCACGTGCGTGCGCAGGCCGGTGCAGCGCGCATCGGTGGCGATGCCATGCTCCATCTGCTTCTCGATCTCGCCCAGCAATTGCTCGTTCACATAGCGCTGCCGCAGGTCGGCTTGCAGCATGTCCACCGCGCGGCGCAAACGGCGCAGGCGGCGGGAGAGGTCCAGGGCATCCATCGGGGCGGCGAAGATGGGGACCGCCCCACTTTACTGCGCAACGCGCGTCATGGCGTACGTGCGCGTCTGCGGAGCACCGCTCTTGTCGTTCCAGAAGAGCTGGGCGCTCCACCGGTCGGCGCTTTCTTTTCGCCAGGTGAAGGTGTTCCCTGCTTTCCCGTTCGGCTCGAAGTGTACCGATGCGCCATCCCATTTGGTAGCTATTGATGAACTGCTCGTATCCGTGTTAGTGATGACCCATATGGTGTAGGGGTCCCTGCTGATGCTATCGAGCCAATTGGTGTCACGAAGCGTGCTGTCATCGACCGCGTTGAATTTCTCAAAGTAGAATCGGACTGAAACGCTATCCCCTCTGTTAAGCAATGATGAGGTGACCAGATCATTGCGAAGGCTGATGACACTTGAAAAGATGGGGTTCGAAAAGGTGCTATCGCTCCAAGCGAAGTTTTGAAGCGTGGAGTCATCGACCAAACGGTAGCTCTCGAAAAAGGGCGGTCCGCCGGCCTCAGCCCCTCGCCATCTGCCCACGATCCAACGGATCTCCTGGAACTGTTCGCGCGTGACAACCGCAGATGGGGCTGTGGAGGGACCGGTGGGGGAGCAAGCAGGGAAGCAAGCAGCCACCACCAACAACAGGATCATGGAACGCATGATGCCAAGGTAGCCGGTGGTGGCTTCGTGTGCTCCTTCCTCTTTTTACTCGATCACGAGCATGGTCGATGTACTGCGCGTACCCGTTTGTGACAGCACCACTTGGTAGACGCCGGAGTTGAGTCCGTCCGGTAGTTGGAGGCTCACACCTCCGGCAGCGCGATCGAACTCGTGTGCGCTGTAGCTGCCTGCGTCGCGACCGTCAGCCGTATACAACTCGATGCGGGCATCGCTACCGATCGGCTCTGCCATGCGCAGTGTAACCAAGGAGCCCGCCGTTGCGGGGTTCGGGAAGGCCAAGGCCTCGGTCGGTGACGGCACGCTGGCGATCCCACTGATCACATCGTTCTCCAATCGCGCGGTGAAGAAGTAGCGGTCGTTGTTCGGCGTAGCGGCCTGTCCGCCGATCAGGATCTTGCCATCGGCTTGCATGGCCAGGGCGTAGATCATGGTGCTGTAGTCCGGGATCACATGGTAAGCGAGGCCGTTGGAGCCGAAGCTGTTGTCCGGCGTTCCATCGGGCATGTACTTCCACACGGCCATGTCGAAACTGCTGGGCGGCCCAACGCCCGATGATCCTGCCATGATGATCCTGCCATCGGACTGCACTTCCAAGTGCGCGGCGTAGTCGAACTCGTCCAGGTCCTCTTCCACCGCACCGACGTTCCCGAAGGTGAGATCCACCTCGCCGTCGGGTGTGAATTTCATAAGCAGCGCGCTGTAGTTGTAGGTGGCCGTCACCGTCATACCGGCCACCAGGATGGAACCGTCCGCATTCAGCTTGAGATCTTCACCCTCGTCGTCCACGTTACCATGGTTGTGCTTGATGATGCCATCTGTGCTGAAGGTGCTGTCCAGACTTCCGTCGCTGTTGAAGCGCACCAGGAGCAGCAGGTACCAGAATTCGGTCTGGCCGAAATAGCCCGTTGCAAGGATCTTCCCATCGGGCTGCACCAGCAGCCCTTGGAACGAAGAGGCGCCCACGGCCATCACCGGTATGGTGGCCACGCCATCGACACCGAAGGTGCTGTCGAGCACACCATCCGATGTGAAGCGCACGACCACAGGACGCCGGACATAGTTCGCATCGTAGGAAGATCCGCAGACGAGAATATTGCCCGCGTCATCGAGCGTCACGTCGTAGGCCATGTCCTCTGCGTTCGGTCCTACCATGCTCACGCTTTGGAGCGCAACGCCGTTGGTGCCGAAGGAGGAGTCCAGCGTTCCATCCGCATTGATCTGGATCAGCATCAAGCGGTAGGTCTGGTAATCGGTGGTGCTGCCCACCAGGAGGATCTTGCCCGCATCGGTGATCAGGGCTGAATAGAGCAGGGCCTCGTTGTCCAATGTGTGGGTGAACATGCCGTTGGTGCCGAAGTCCGTATCGGGCGAGCCATCGGGATTGTACCGGAACACGTGGGCATGCGCGGTGAATGTGCCATCCCAGCTCATGCCGATGGAGAGGATCTTCTGGTCGTCCTGCACCAGGATCTTCTGCACCACATCGCGCCCGATGGGTTGCACGACGAAGCCGTTGCTGTTGAACGAAGGATCGAGCGCGCCGGATTGCGCCTGGGCGGTTGCACAGAGCAGCAGACAGAGTCCGCCGATGAAAGAGAGTTGTGTTTTCATGTCGATGGTTGTTCGGTTTCGGGTTTTTCGGGTGATCCTTTCTTCATTCCTTCAATGCTCTCAAGCAGCTTGCGCCAAGCCTCCTGTTTCTCCTTCAAGTGCCGAAAAGTCTGCTCCAGACGATCGAGATCGTCCGATGGCGGAAGAGGTTCTTGTTCGGGACCGGTCGTGGTGTTTTGCATGACGGCGCAAAAGTGCCCGCGCCACGGAACCAGGGTGCCGGTACAGGCCCAACATCCACTGCACAGAAGCGACGGCACCACCTTACATCCGCATTACAAAAAGGGCTAACCGCCTGACGCGCCGCGATTTGAACAAGGACCCCGGAAAGCCTCAGATCGACTGCAGGAAGTCGACGAGATTCACCTCCTCACCCTCGATATCGAGTTTCTTTCGCAGCCGCGAGCGCGCCACGGTGATGCTGTTGAGCGTCTGCTGGGTGATGGCGGAAATGTCCTTCGTGGACATGTTGAGACGTAGGAAGGCGCAGAGCTTCCGCTCGTTCGGAGTGAGCGCGGGGAAGCGCTCCTGAAGGCTCTCGTAGAAGGTGGAATGTACCCGTGTGAAGTGCGCCTCGAACTCCTTCCAATTGTGCTCGTCGTGGTTGGAGTGCAGATCGCGAACGATCTCCTGTATCACCTGTTGGTTCTCCTGCCGGAAGGTGGGCTTCGCCTTCAGAAGGCGCTCGGCGATGTGGCCGATGAGCTCGTTCTTCTTCAACAGGAACAAGGCGTTGGCCGTTAGCTCGCGGTCCTTGAACTCCAGGCTGTCCCTGAGGATGGTCTGCTCGGCTTCCAGCTTCCCGCTCTCCAGTAGGAGCTTCTCCTTTTCGAGCACGCCGGTGCGCACGCGGGCGCGCAGGATCTTCACCACGAGGAAGGCGGTGAGAAGGAGGAAGAACAGCGCACCGCCGAGCGCGATGTTCCAGACCTTCCTGCGCGCGCTCTCCGCATCCTTGCGTTCGGCATCCAACGCGAACGCCTCACGCTCGTTGTCCCGGCGGAATTCCTCTTCCAGCCGCGCAATGGTCAGCCGGGTGTCGGCGTTGTACAAACTATCGTTGAGGGTCTTGAACGCGCGGTGGGCCGCCAGGGCGGCTTTGTAGTCGTGCAGCGTATCGCACACGGAGGAAAGCGATTCCAACGAGATCACCATCGACTCACGACTGCCGATCTCCCGGCCGATCGCGAGTGCCTGTTCGAAGTTGTCGCGCGCCGCACCGAAGTGGCCGAAGAACACTTGGTTCTTGCCCAGGTTGTTCAGCACCTGCGCCTGCCCGCGCGCATCGCCGGCTGCCTTGCGCACCGCCAGCGACTTCAGGAAATACTCATTGGCCCGCTCATGCTCGCCCATTTCCATCAGGCAGATGCCGATGTTGTTGTTCAACGAACTCTCGTTGCGCGTGTCGTTCAGCGGCCGGTTCATCTCCACGGCCTGTTGGAAATACGGCAGTGCAGTGGCATGGTCCGAACGCTGCACATAAACCCCGGCGATGTTGTTGAACAGACGCACCTTGCGCAGGGCCAGCTCGTTCGTATCCAGGTCGTGCAGCTGTTCCAGACCGCGGAGGGCTTCGTTGTAGCAGTCGATGCTCTTGTCCGGATCGCGCAGGTAGAAATACAGGAGGCCGGTCTTCGCCTGGATGTCCGACCGGGACAGCACCAGTGACGGAAGGGTGCCTTCCTGCCGCACGGCTTCGTCCACCAGCCGTTGCGCCCGTTGGAAGGCGCTCATGGCCGCAGGCAGGTCCCGCACGGCGAGGTGCGCATCGCCGAGGACGATCAGCGCGCGTGACTTTTCATCGCTGGTGCGCAACTCGCCCAGCTGCTTTTCGGCTGCCAAGGCATGCACGAGTGCCGAATCCGCATCAAGCGGCAGCAGCTCCTTCGCGCGTGCCACATGTTCCTGGCACGAGCCTGTAACTCCGTCAACCCTGGGCGCTGTTGCTTGTGGGTGTGCTTCCGCAGCCGCCAAAAGCAAGGTGGTGCAGACCATGGCGTACCGAACGAGAACGGTTGCACGGCAACGCACCGCAGCAGCACATCTGATCGTCACGCACATCAACTGTTGCGGCAAAGGGGAGCATCCAAAACTAAGGGTTGGCCATGCTCCATCCGCTTCTCGTTCCCGTCCGGCAGTGCTCGTTCACAGAGCGCTGCCGCAGGTCGGCCTGTAGTATGTCCACCGCGCGGCACAAGCGGCGCAGGCGGTGGGAGAGGTGGAGGGCTTCCATCGGGGCGGCGAAGATGGGGGTGCGTGCCCTTGCGCTTCGCATGCACTTTTCCGCAGGCGGACTCCGATCCGACTTGACCTATTGGCCGATCCCCTCCTCGAACTTCGCCATGCGAGCGAGCAGAACGGTGTTCACTCGGCGCAATTCTTCGAGTCGATCGTTCAACTCTTGTACGGATTTCACCAGCGGCATCACGAACGATTCGTAGCCGATCGTGTAATGGTCCGCATCCGAAATAGGATGATGAACACCTGCGAAGTCATACCCGATGCTCTGGGCTGCGGCCTCCACTTCCTGCGCTATGAAGCCGGTCTGCACCTCGGTCGAGACTTCAGCCAAACGCTCTTTGTACATCGCCTTTGCCGCTTCGTCCGGAACAGTGTCCATGCGCTGCGCGATGCCGAGGAAGGTATCCACAGCGCGCGCATCCAAGGTGTAGGTGACCGGACGCAGTTTGGTGATGAATGCCAAGCCCGGCACATCCTCCTGCACTCGACGTTTGAACCGCCCGTCGCTGAGGTTTTGCCAAGCCCCGTATCCACCGGTGAGGTTGTTGTTCGCCACTGTGCCGATCACTGCACGGTTGCTGATGGTGGCCGCGGCGTAGTAGCCTATCGCAATGGTACCACCGAGGGCCCCGGAGTTCGGACCGGCCCAAACGCCCACCGCTGTATTGTTGCTACCCGTGGTATTAAGGGTCAATGCGGCCACACCCAGCGCGACATTGGCGGTGCCCGAAGTATTGTTGTTGAGGGAGAACGCTCCCAGCACGCTGTTCGACAGTCCGGTGGTGTTCGAATAGAGTGCGCCATATCCGGTGGCGGTGTTGTCGTTGCCGGTGCTGTTCCAATAAAGTGCCTCGTAGCCTACGACAGTGTTGTTGGCTCCCGTTGCGGTGAACAGACCAGCGCGTACACCGACCACTGTATTGGCAGATCCGGTGGTGTTGTTCAGGAGAGTGGAATAGCCCATTGCGGTATTGGACCAACCGGTAGTGTTGTTCTGGAGTGCTGAACGACCCGAGGCCGTGTTCTCGGATCCGGTGGTGTTCGAGGACAACGCGACCGTTCCATGGGCCGTGTTGCTCGAACCGGTGGTATTGGCGGTCAGTGTGTTCGTTCCCATCGCTGTGTTGCCGGGCCCCGTAGTGTTGCTCGCCAACGCGTAGTAGCCGAACGCGGAATTGGTGTTCGCGATCGTGTTGGCATAGAGCGCGTGGGAGCCAAAGGCCGTGAGATTGCCCCCGGTGGTATTGGAGTACAATGCCCCGGCACCGTTCGCGGTATTCTGTGATCCAGTGGTATTGCTGAGCATCGCCTCGTACCCGGTGGCGGTGTTGCTGAAGCCCGTCGTGTTACCCCGAAGCGCGGTGTGCCCTGTGGCGGTGTTGTATCCGCTGGTTGTCGTGTTCAACAGGGCCTCGAAGCCAACGGCGGTGTTGTAGAATGCTGCGGTATTGTAATACAGCGCATTGGATCCCACAGCGGTATTCATGGATCCGAATGTGTTCGAAGCCAGCGCGCCTGTTCCGGTGGCGGTGTTGGCGAAACCGGTGGAATTAAGGCGCAAGGCGTTCAGGCCCGTGGCCGTGTTCTGGCCACCGCTCGAATTGGTGTAGAGCGCTTCCTGCCCAATGGCTGTGTTACCACCACCCGTTGTATTGAAGCGCAGAGCGCTGGCACCTACCCCTGTGTTGGATGGTCCGGTGGTGTTGTCTCCGAGCGCCGATATCCCTACTGCCGTATTGAACCCGCCACTGGTGTTGTTGAACAGCGCGTTCGCGCCGAAGGCCGCGTTCCAGTCTCCGGTGGTGTTAAACCGCAATGCCTCATGGCCAGCAGCGGTATTGTAGCTGCCCGTGGTATTGCCCCCCAATGAAGACCATCCCAACGCGGTATTATAGCTGCCGTTCGTGTTCGCTGCCAGTGCCCAGGCACCGAGACCGGAATTGAAGTTCCCCGTGCTATTGCCATTGAGCGTGCTCTTACCCACCGCCGTGTTCTCCGTTCCCGTCGTGTTGAAGTACATGGCACTGCTCCCAAAGACCGTATTGCGACTTCCACTGGTGTTGAACGCAAGGGACAAGACACCCACAGCGACGTTCTCCGATCCGATCGTGTTGTTCGTCAAGGCGGAACTACCGACCGCAATATTGTTGAACCCCGACGTGTTCGCCAACAAGGTTGCCGAGCCGAAGGCCGCATTGTTGCCTCCGGTCGTATTGGCCTTCAATGCTTGGAAGCCGATGGCCGCATTACCGGAGCCGGTGGTGTTGGCGATCAAGGCTTCATAACCCCACGAGGTATTGGTACCCGGGCTGAACACTGGACCCGGGCCAAGAAACCCTGCGCGGGTGTTGTTCACGCGCACTTCAAGCGGTACCGCATCGGTGGTTCCCAGGAAGTTCGTTCCAGCCACGGTGCCCGCGTTGCCCGTGGTGGACCAGCCCGCACCACCACTGTTCAGGAGTTGGATCCAGATGGTCCCGTTGAAGTACCAGAAGCCGTTCGTTGTGGTTTCGTACACCAGAAGACCTGTCGCGGGCGCCGGTATGGCAGCGCGCTCGGCGCCCGTCATGCGCGGGATCAGCAACCCCTTTTTGGTCCCCGCGATGGCGCTGGCATCGATATCGAGCAGAGCCGATGCGTTCGGTGTCGCACCGTTCGCGTTGATGCCGATGTTCTGGGCGCTCGCCGCGCATGCCACAAGAGCACCAACTGAAAAGATAGCACTGCGAAGGAGGGAGGAGGGCAAGACCATGGCAGGCGGGTTCGGGATGGACACCAAAGCAATTCCCGCCCACACCCACCGTCAATGCTTGAATAGTAGTAGGCCGATCGCGTCACGGCAATTGAGCTACCCGTGTGTCCGTCGGCACCGAGCCTCCGATGTTCACGAGGATGGGATCGCGATCGTTGTTCGTGCCTGTGTATTTCACCGTGGCGCCCAGGTCCACATCCTCTTGACGGTATTGGCCAACGATCGTATTGGTAGGCACGTTGCCGCCGATCGCCACGAGGATGGGGTCGCGGTCGTTGTTCGCGCCCGTGTATCGCACCAGGCCATCGAAGTTCACGTCGCCGGCCCACAGTACCTCCACGCCGGCCATGGTCTTGCGCGCACCATTTCCGTACGCGTCGGTGGTCGACGAGGTGAAGTCCACGGCCGTGAGCGGCACCGGTTCCGAGGTCATCACGCCCAAATGGTTGCGATGACGTACCGCTACATGATAGTTCCCTGCCGGCGCGTTGAAGACAAGTCCGGAAGCGCCGTTCATGCCTACGATGTCGCCATCGCGCTGAAGCAAGGCGCTCATGGAATACAGCCTGACCGCTGGTGCTAGCGGATCACGCAACTCCACGAGCACCCAATCCACGATCGCGTTGTTGCCGGTGACAGCGAGAACCGCGGGTGAGCAGGTTTCGCCACCACCACCGCCAACATGCGCATAGCCCAGTGCCGTGAAGGGTTCAGTAGAAGGGAAGGAAGGCAGCGTGCGCAGCGCATCGGTCATCAAGCCCGTGCCGATGTCGTAGGGGCCTTCCAGAAAAACCCGCAGATCAAGAGGGTTCACATCGGGCACTTCGATCGCCGAGTGGAAGCTGTAGTTGTAGTTCGGGGAGGTACCACCGTCCATTAATCCAACGAAATAGATGCGGTTGTTCGCACCGATCGCGATATCCGTTACGTCGTTGGTGACCGCTGGTACGCTGAACCCGTTCACGGCTCCGTCCACCGGCGACAGGCCATACACCGCCAGGGGCAAGCCGGTTCCGTTGCCGCAATGGTATACCGCGTGGTCCGAGGCTGCGATCGCCGCCAGTGGACCGCCGACGGGGGACACCCAGGGTTCGCCTATCCCCGTTACGGAATTCACTGCGGCTATATTGAACGGCGCGCTCTGGCCACCGATGGTGTTGAAATAGCCTATTGCGTAAATGCGGTTACCCGACTTGGCGATCGCGTTCACCGTATTATCCGCACTGGGGTTGAAGGAGGTAACCGCGCCTGTTGAAGTGAGCACCGACGCCAGGTTCGAACGGGATATACCGTTCACCTGCTGGAACGCGCCGGCGAAAAAAAGCGTGTCATTGCTGCGTAGGATCGATTTCACCTGGCCGGAGACCTCCACGTTCCATGGCGTGGCTGCACCGGTCGCCGTGCTGAGTTCGGCGAGCCTCGAACGGGCCGCACCACCGATCTGCGTGAAATGGCCACCGGCATACAGGGTGCTCCCGTTCATCAGCAGCGCGTACGGCGGTGCCGAAGGCGCGGGGTTCCACGCTGTAGCCGCATCGTTCGTCCGGTTCACTGCGCCGAGGTACATGCGTGGGGCGCCGCCCAACTGTGTGAAGTTGCCACCTGCATACACTACATCGGTGCCGATCGCCAGCACAAAGACGCTTCCATCCGCCCCGGGGTTCCACGCGGTGGGCTCGCCTGTGGTGATGTCGAAGGCTGCCAGGCGTGAGCGCTTCAGTATGCCGATGTTGATGTATTGGCCACCGGCGTAAATGCGACCGTTGTGCGCAGCCAAGGCCAGGATGCTGCCCGTGCAGCCGGGATCCCATGCCGTGATGAAGGGCACACTGGACCCCGGCTCGCCCAGTGCGGCGAGCCCGACGCGGGGGATGCCGTTCACTGTTGAGAAAGTCCCGCCCGCATAGATGGTCGAGTTCATGATGATCAAGGCCCAGACCGTTCCGGCAAAGGCGCTCAGATCCGGGTTCCATGCACCCAGCACCCCTGTCGTGCTCACCTGCGCCAACTTGTTCCGCGTCTGGCCGCCGATCATGGAAAACTGCCCGCCTACATATACCTGCCCATTGGATATGGCGAGCGCCCACACGGTGTTGTTCGCTCCGGGGTTGAAAGACCAAGGCGCGCCGGTGACCAGGTCCAGTGCTGCCAGGCGCGTACGTGGACTTCCGCCCGCTGATGTGAATTCACCGCCGATGTACAATGCGCCACCGTCTATGGCCATCGTCCTCACCCTGCCCACCGTTCCCGGATCCCATGGGGCAAGCGCGCCTACTGACAGGACGATCGCGCACAAGTTCGAGCGCGGTTGACCCATGGCCGACGTGAAACTTCCTCCAACGAACAGTACATCACCTATCAGCGCCATGGCGCTCACCCAATTGCTTCCCCCGGCGGTCATCGCGTTCATGCCCAATACCTGCCCGGTTTGCCTGTGAACCAGCGCTACGCCGCTGCGCGCTACACCACCGAACTGGGTGAAGGCACCACCCACGATCAGCGTGTCGCCCTTCAACAGTAAACAGGAGATGGTGGTACTGAAGCTGAGGTTGGCGTTCCACGCGCTCGCGTTGCCATCACTGCCCACATGGGCCAGTTTCGTCCTGGAAGAGTCACCCACCGTCACGAAGATCCCTGCGATGAACCAGCCACCGTTGCCATCGCTCACCACGGCGTTCACTTGGTCGTTCGGTATCTTGAACCGGATGTCAGCCGCGCCGGTCGCCATGCTCAGGTCAGCGCCACGCCCGATTTCGAAGGGCGGCTTCACCGAATTGAAATCGCCGCCGATGTACACGGTGTTGTTCGCTGCGTCCTCGGCAACCGCGCGCGGCAGCCCGGTGGGTTGGTACCAATGCG
Organism: Flavobacteriales bacterium; assembly: GCA_039931265.1. GTDB lineage: Bacteria > Bacteroidota > Bacteroidia > Flavobacteriales_F > PHOS-HE28 > PHOS-HE28. The sequence continues at coordinate 13,626 of JBDTSG010000094.1, read as the reverse complement.
TTTCGATCTGCGCGGTGTATTGCGCGCGTACGGCGGTAAAGAGCAGGATGGCGTAGCACGCAAGCGTCCATGGGTGAAGCGACCTCATGGATCAAAGGGAACACGGGGAGCCGGGATCCACAATGCTTGAATAGTAGTACGCCCTTCCGGATAACCGGTCCGGATACACTCCGGATCAGCGACCGGGATACACCTTGCGGATGGCCTCGGTGCGCGTTCCCACTTGCAGCTTCGCGTAGATGTTGCGCGCATGCTTGCGCACGGTTTCGATGCTGATGTCCCACTTGTCAGCGATCTCCTTGTACAGCAGCCCGGTGGCGAGTTGGTCCAGCAAACTCTTCTCCCGCTCGGTCAACTGCTCGTCCAGGATGCGCTGTTGCGTTTCCTTTTGGAAGGAACCCACCACCATGCGTGCAATGGCGCTGCTCATCGGCGAACCACCGGCATGTATGTCGTGCACAGCCTCCACCAGTTCTTCCGGTGCCTTGCCTTTCACCACGTAACCGGTAGCGCCAGCGCATAAGGCTTGGAACACGTAGGCGGGGTTCTCGAACACGGTGAGCACCATGTACTGCACGTTCGGTCGGATCAGCTTCGCCTCGGCTATGCACTCGATGCCGCTGCGACCCGGGAGGTTAATGTCCATCAGCACCACATCCACTTCAAGGTCCTTGATCACGCGGAGGAAGTCATCGCCATTGGCGAAGGTGCCCGCCACGGTGATGCGGTCATCATCCTCCAAGATGCCGCGCATGTAGCTGAGAATTTCCTTGTCATCCTCTACAAGCGCAACCCGGATACCCCTGCGGCTCATGCTGTGAAAGTACCGTATGCGCTGCTCTTGTCCGGATCAAGCGATCAGTCCGGAGGCCGTCACCGTGCATCCTTCGCTTGGCGAAGAACTGATCTCCAGCGTTGCGCCAAGCGCCGCACAACGTGCTTCCATGTTGCGTAGCCCATTGCCTTTGCGCCGCATTGCTTCGGCATCGAAGCCCACACCGTTGTCAGCTACGCAGAGCGCAAAGCCCCGCTCGTCGGTGGTCAGTGACACGGAGATCCGTTCGGCATTGGCGTACTTCAATGCGTTGTTGAGCGCCTCCTTCAGCAACAGGAAGATGTTGCGCTTGGTGGCGGGATCCAAGGGGCGATCGGGACCGGTGTGCAGGAAGTGCTGTTCGATCCGCGCCGTGCTGTTCTCGAGCATACGTTCGGTGTAGTGCTGGGCATGCACCACCAAGGCCTGCACGCTGTCGTGCCGTGGGTCCACGGCCCACACGATATCGTTCAACGAAGCGCTGACTTGTCGCGACAACGAGGCGATGCCATCGAGGTGCGGAAGGGGCCCTGCTGAGGTGCGGGCCTGATCGCGCTTGGTCTGGGCAATGAGCAGGGTGATCTTGGTGAGTTCGCTGCCGATCTCGTCATGCACATCGCGCGCTATCCGCGTGCGCACCTGTTCGGCTTCGCGCTGCTTCTCGCTGGCGACCAGTTGCTGCTGCGTGCGCAGGATCGTATCGCGTGTCCGGCGCACATACCGCAACCGCGACCAAAGCCCCAGCGATACCACCAGCACTGACACAGCGCCCAGCGCGATGAGGTTGCGCCGGTTCCGCTCCGTAGAGAGTTCGATCGCGTGGTCACGTTCCGCCAAGTGTCTTGCTTCCACGGCCGCGAGGCTGTCGGCGAGTTGCCGCTGTGCGAAGCCGTAGTTCATCTGCTGGCGTACCAGCGAACGCGTTTTCTCCTCATTGAAGATGGTGTCGGAGAGCGCTTCGAAGCGAAGGCGATACGCGTACGCTTTCTCATGATCGCCCATCTGCGCCCATGTGGTGGAGAGCTCCCCCAAAGCCATGTGCTCGTAGTCCGTCGCGCCCACCTCTTCGGCCAGTTTCAAGGCCAGTTCCTTCTGGTGCAATGCCCGTCGGGGATCGCCCTGCTTGTCGAACAGCTTGCCCATGTTCAAGCGCACATCGGCCATGCTCTTCTTGTACCCCAAGCGCTCGTTGATCGCCAACGACTTCTCGAAATCCGCCAGCGCATCGACATACCGGCCTTGCAGGGTGTAGAGGTCACCATAGTTGTTGAAGGAGACGGCCAAACCTTGTTGATCGTCGATGCGTGTGCGCAGGGCAAGCGCCTTGTCGTACCAGACAAGTGCGGAGTCGTACTTGCCCATGGCCACATAGGTGATACCCAGGTTGCTGTACGTCTCCGTCAAGCCCCATTCATCGCGGTTGGCTTCCCGGATCGCCAAGGCCTTTTGGTTCTCCGAGAGCGCGGCCGGCAGATCCTTCTGGTTGAAGTGGATCACAGCGATCGCACTGCGCTCCTGTGCCTCGCCATCGCTGACGCCGGCGGCGGCGTAAACCTTCATCGCTTCGAGGTAATACTTGAGCGCTTCCGGGTAGTTGCCTTGATCGTCGTGCACGAGCCCGAGGTTGTGGTAGCTGCCCGCAACGTCCGTGCTCCGCTGCGGCTCCACGGACAGATGTGCCTTCAGCGCCAGCTCGTTGTAGTGCTGCGCATCAGGATAGTTGCCTTGGTACCAGCGCACCACGCCCATGCTGCTGTACGCATGGCCCATGCCGGTCGAGTAGTTGGAGTCCTGCGAAAACGCCAGGAGCCGATCCGCTATGGCGAAGGCGGAGTCCAGGTCGTGGTCCCAATACTCGCGGCTCAACTTGTACAGCCTTGAGGCCTTGACCATGATCTCTTGGGAACCCGATGCCACGGCGTTGCGCAGGCTGTCGATAACGTCGGTTTGGGCCCGGCCGACGGACCATGTGCTGAAGCACACGAACAGCATCGATGCCCCACGTGCGACGAACGGGCGACCGGAGCAAGGCATGATCGAATGTATGGTCGCGGCTCCGTCGGTTGCAGTGCCCGACGAAGTCGTTCGCCATCCCACCTTGCCCTTCGCCAGTGCAGTGCCGCGCGAAGCACGAGAACCCCGGCTCATTTTTCACTTACGCCGGGTCCTCGGTGATGATCGGTCCCGATGGTCCTGGAACGATCTTTTCCAGGATCGGCTCAGTGCATCACGATCATCCGCTCGGTCGCAGTGTGATCTCCTGCGCTCAGTCGATAGGAGTAGAGACCATCGCGCAATCCGGACACGTCGAACACGACCGTCTTCATCCCGGGGCCTTCGAACGCATTGCGCAGGGTGGTCACTTCACGCCCTTGTGCGTCGAAGACCGTCAGCGCGACTTGCGCAGCCGATGAAAGGCGGTAGCGGATAATGGTGCTGGCGCTGCAGGGGTTCGGTTGGTTCTGTTCCAGAAGGGCGCTCGCTGCAACCGGTTCGGCGATCGATCCAACAATGGTGGTGATGAACACCCCGCCGCCGGCTGTTCCAGCATACGCCTGCGGGTTGTGACCCACCAAGGAACGCACGTCGAGGGTGGTCAACCCCGTGTTCGTTTCGTACCAATCGTTGCCTTGGTTGTCGGTCATGAAGGTGCCGCCGGAGGTGCCTGCGATCACCCGGTCGAACACACCGATCGCCAAGGCCTGCACGTTGGTATTGGTCAATCCGTTCACGATCTCCGTCCAGTTGTCGCCGTTGTCCACGGAGTGGTACATGCTGCCGCCCATGCCCACCCCTGCCGCGAAGAGTTCATCGTTGGAGTCCACCGCGATCGCCGTCATATCGGTAAAGGCAAGGCCCGTGTTCTCGAGCGTCCAGTTCACGGCATTGTCAACCGAGCGGAACACGCCCTCACCGCACCCTGCGCTTCCAGCGAAGAGGTCGTCGTTGGAATTGACGGCGAAGCTCCAGAGGAAGGGACAACTGAGCCCGCTGTTCATCTGCGTCCACGTGTCGCCATTGTCGATCGACTTGTACACGCCACCGCTCGTGTAGGTCGCAGCGAAAATGTCACCGTTCGAATTGATGCCGATGGCGCGCACATCGTTGGTGATCGTCCCGTCGTTCACCTCTTCCCAAGTAGCGCCATTGTCGGTGGACCGGTACATGCCCCCGAAGCCGTCCACGAAATCGGCACCGGCGAACACATCGCCGTTCGCGTTCACCGCCAGCGCGCGTATGTACCGCGCATCCAAGCCGCTGTTCACCTTCACCCAGGTATTGCCGTCATCCTGCGATCGGAAGACACCGATGCCATAGGTGCCCGCGAAGACATCGCCAACGGCGTTCACCGTCAGCGAGCGCACATCGGTGGCCGCGAGGCCATCGTTGATCTCCGTCCAGTTGCCACCGCTGCCCATGTTGCGGAAAATACCCCCTCCGAAGTACGTTCCAGCGAACACATCACCGTTCGAGTTCACCGCGACGGAGAGCACGTACGTGGTGCTGAGACCGATGTTCATCGGTGCCCACGTGTCGCCGTTATCGGTGGAACGGAAAACGCCATCGCCATAGGTCCCCGCATAGAGATCGCCACCGGCGCCGATGATGATGCCATCGATGTTGTTCGCTGTTGCGATGGGCAAGGGGCTCCAGTTGTCGCCATTGTCCACCGACCTGAAAATGCCGGCGCCGAAGTCCGTTCCGGCGAAAATGTCGCCCGCGCTATTGATCGCGAACGAGAGGATGGCGGTGGCCGTGAGGCCATCGTTGATCGGCACCCAGTTGTCGGCATTGTCGGTGGATCGGAACACGCCGTTGCCGAAGGTGCCTGCGAAGAGCTCGTCGTTGGCGTTCACCGCGAGTGCGTTCACCCATGTGTTGGTGAGACCATCGATCTCCAAAGTCCATGTATCACCATTGTCCACCGAGCGGTAAACGCCACCACCTTCCACCGTTCCGGCGAAGAGATCACCACCGGAATTGGTGGCCAAGCTGATCACGTACGGCCAGTCGAGCCCGTTGATCACTTGGGTCCAGCTGTTGCCGTCATCGGCGGAGCGGAACACGCCGCCACCCATGGTACCGGCGAAAACATTGCCGTTGGCGGCAACCATGACCGCCCACACGTCCTTCGCGGTTATGCCATTGTTCACCGCGGTCCAGTTGTCGCCGTTGTCCGTGGATCGGAACACGCCACCCCCTTGGGTGCCGATGAAGAGGTGCTCGCTCGCGTTGAAGGCGATGCAGCGCACATCGCCGCCGTACGGACCGTTGGTCTGCACCCACACTTGGGCGTCCACCTGCAGCGAGAGTGATGTGGCAGTGAAGAGAAGGAGGCGTAGCGTGTGATTCATGGTCGTGCGCACCGGAATGGGAACCGGTACATCAAACCTATTGCACAGCGGCCTCAATACATCCCACTTTCCGATCACCCCGGGGGCTCAACGGCTGTATCCCGCGTTGCGACTTTCCTTGCAAACGGCCTGCGTGATCGCATCGTCCGCACCGCCGTGATCGCCCCAGAGCCGGGTGATCAGATCGCTGCGTTCCACCAGCTGCCCTTGCCGCTCCGCAAGTGCACACAACAATTTCATCTGCCGTGGTTCCAAGCGTTCCACCGTCCCGCTCTGGCGGTCTTTCAAGGTGTTGGTGGCAGCGTTCACCGCGAACCGCTGGTCGATGAGGAAGGGAGAGGTCATGCGATACGGCATCCTTTGCCGACAAGCCAAAGGTCGTTCAGGTGAAAAGCAATTGGTTCCTGGCGGCCGTCCCCAGGTCCCCTGAAAGCCGCCTCGTTCAGTTGAAGTGTTTGCCGAAGAACGCGGTCAGTTGCTGATCGCCCATTTTGTTCGACGTGCTTTCCGTTGACACGGTGTTCTTGTACTGTGGCGTGTCAGCGAGGAAATGGATGAACTGCTCCTGCACCTGTCCGGTCCCGGTAACATGGATCTCATCCACGTTGGGCATCATCGCGGCGATATCCTTGAAGAACTTGTGCGTCAAGGCGATCTCCTGGTGGTTCGCCGCGTTCTCGTTGGAGTTGCGCTCTGCGCCCGGGTTCTTCACATGGCCCAGTACCACGAAATCCTTGCTCTCGGGACTTCCCTTCCCGGCAACGGTCGCGTTGTGCGCATCCATCCATACCCCGAATTGCTTCTTGTTGTGCGTTGTCATGTGCTTTGGTTTTTATGAAAGTCAAGGCTTGTTCGCTGGCGGCGCAGCGGCAGTGCCGCCGTTCGTGAGGATCACTTTCAGCGCACCTTCCGCTGCCGCATTTCCGAAGGTGTCGTAGGCTTTCATGATGGCGTCCAGGGCGAACCGATGGGTCACCAGCTTGCCCGGCTGCAACTTGCCCGAGCGCACCACCTTCAGCAGCATGGGCGTGGTCGCCGTGTCCACCAGCCGGGTGGTGAGCGTGATGTTGCGGTCCCAGAGTTTCTCCAAGTGCAGTTCCACAGGCTTGCCGTGAACGCCCACATTGGCGATGTGGCCGCCAGCGGCGATGATGGCCTCGCAAATGCCGAAGGTGGCCGGGATGCCGACCGCCTCAACGGCCACGTCCACCCCGGCATCGTTCGTCAACTCCATCACCCGTTCCGCTGCATGGCCATCGGTGCTGTTCACCACCGTGGTCGCGCCGAATTCCTTGGCTATGGCCAAGCGCTTGTCGTCCACGTCGATCATGATGATCGCTGCGGGTGAATAGAACTGTGCCGTCATCAGTATGGCCAGCCCGATCGGTCCAGCGCCAACGATGGCGACCGTATCCCCCGGTTTCACCTGTCCGTTCAGTACGCCGCATTCGAAGCCCGTCGGAAGGATGTCGCTCAACATCACCATGGCCTCTTCATCGCCGTCAGCGGGCAACTTGTGAAGGCTCCCGTCCGCATGCGGTATGCGCACGTATTCGGCCTGTGTTCCGTCGATCAGGTGGCCGAGGATCCAACCGCCGTGACGGCAGTGGGAGTACATGGCCCGCTTGCAGAAGTCGCACTTCAGGCAGGCGGTCACACACGAGATGATCACCCGGTCGCCCACCTTGAATTCCGTAACGGCACTGCCGATCCCCTCCACGATGCCGATGCCCTCGTGGCCAAGGATGCGCCCGTCCACAACGGCGGGTAGATCCCCCTTCAGGATGTGCAGATCGGTTCCGCAGATCGTGGAGGTGGTGATCCGCACGATGGCATCGCCCGGCTCTTGGATCACCGGTCGCGGTTTGTCCTCCCATGCACGCTTGCCCGGTCCGTGGTACACCAGCGCTTTCATCGTGGCTCCCGCAGGTTGGGCAATAGGTCGCAACAGCGGCTTCCGATCAAGGGCATCAACCTTTTTCCCGGCTTCCTGTACCGGCGGTTCCGGCTGCATCGTTTCGTTCATATGATACAGATGAACGAACACCGGGCCGCTTACCGGCGAACGGCCCACGGCCCATGGCCACCCTGCATGGACTCACCAAAGCACGTGTGCATCCGATCCGCAAAGGGGGGTGGGATGACCCCAAAGCGGGATTGTCGGCCCTTGCTCCCCTCAGATCACCGCGCGCATCTCCGCCACGAGGCTGACTAAACGCTCTTGGTTGATATCGGCCAAGGGTACGATCCACGTTCCGCCCACCGCCTTGGCGCGCTCGGCCAGCGCCTCTTCGCGTTCCTCCAAACCGATCATCGTGCGCACGGCCGGGAATTGATCGGCCAGCGCTTTCACCAAGGCGTCGGCTGCCGTATGCCGCGCATGCAGGCGCACGAACACCACGTCCACCAGCAGACCAGCACGCAGCGCTTGGAGCAGCTCGCTGCCCATGGCAACCATCAACACCACTTCAGTGCCCGGGATCTTGCTGATCCCGTAGTTCCAACCGAAACGGAGCGCTTCAACCTCATCCACCATGGCAAGACGCAGCAACCGCGTGGGCGTTTGCGGGACCGGGGTATCGGGTGTGATCGTTGGCTGTGTCATGGGAGGCATGTGCTTGCTTGATCCGTCCAAAGGAAAAGCGCCGAACGGACCCGTGAAATACCCTTTATCCGGTATTTTCAGGAGCGGGGCCGCCTCCGTTGCGCCCTGTCCGAATATACCCTGAACAGGGTATTGTGCGCGGTTGGCGCCGGGGGTTGCTTTGACCCCGACGGTCAAACACCCTGTATCATGAACCAGAGAATGAAGAACGTGTTGGGCAGCCTTGTCCTGGCTTGCCTTGGCGGCCCCGTGGCCGCACAAACGCTGGCCGATTGGAAAACAGCCTCCGAGAACCGCGGCGCTGAATCCATACCCTATCCCGACGAGCGCAACCTCGCGCTGCGCAAACGCGAGGTCATCAGCGAGTACTGCAAGAGCATCGAGTGGGGCTGTACGGGCACCAGGGAGCTACGTGCCAACATCGCCAGCATGCCAACCGGCATCGACAACATGAAGCGCGAACGGGACCAGCTGTCCGACAAACGCAACGCCAGCACATCGGACGATGAGCGCAAGAACTACCAGAACAGCATGGACGAGCTCACACGCAAGATCGACGATACCGCCAAACGGCTGGAGGACATGAAATACAAGTTCGGCAAGGAGGTGGAGTACATGCGCGACAATATCCTCGTGGGGCAGCGCTGCCTGTCGGCCCGGGAGGAGACGACCAGGATCTTCAACACCGTGATCGCCAAAGCAGGCAATGAAACCGACCCCGAAGTGAAGAACCTCGTGGGCCCCATGGTCAGCCGGTGGGAGCAAGGCAACCGGGACCACGCCGGCGAGATCCAAAAGGTGAAGGACGCGATCGCCAACTGCGAGAAATGCCGCGACGGCGACAAGTGAGAGCGGGAGTGCGGTTTGTTGGTGTGACTTGGTACGACTTGCCGATCCCGGCAAGGAGGAAGTAGGAGCGGCCCCCCCCCTTGGCATGATCCGCCACAAATACGTTTACAAGGGAAGCGATGCTGAGGCATACAGCGTGTGCTCCTTGGCATGCGCAAAGGCCGACCTCGTGTTCGATGAGCATGCCATGGGCGATATCGAGGGTCCATCGCACCCGCCCGGTCCACTTGGTCCAGCTGTAGGCTTCCCCTGATGTTGGCCGCGCCCCCTTGCGCCGTATGTATCCGGCCCTGTACTTTCCCCTGTCGGTAGGCCCGGCCTGCGCAAGCGGGCTGGCGTGCAGCGGAGGCGATCAACGCGCCCTGCACGAATGCTCCACGTGTCTACCGCTTTTACGGGTCGGGAGCATGCGCGAACGCAGAACGTTGGCCGTGGTCGATGGTCAACCCATCTACCGCAAGGGCTTGGTGGCAACGCTCAAGGAGCTGGGCTACCGGGTACGCATCGTTGCGTCCAGCTGGGAGGATCACATTAACCAGAGCGCGCGCCAACGCCCTGACCTGGTGGTGGTGAAAGTCGCGCAGGAGCCCGAGGCCTTCGCTTTCATCGCGTGGTTATGCAAGGAACAGCGCGTGCCCGTCCTCTCCATCTGCCCCGCCGGCGACAGGCAAGCACAGTTCCGCGCCATCCGTGCCGGTGCGCGCGCATTGGTCGATTCCGATGCCGATGAACACGTCTTGGGTCCTGCCTTGCGCGACCTGCTCACCGCTGGCATCCACTGCAACCAGTATATGGAAGAGTTCCTGCACGGCGCGGGCCGCATGCCCGATCCGGCCCCCGTTCCCGCCGGAGAGATGATCGATAGCCTCACCGATCGCGAGCGACAGGTGTTCCGCTGGCTGCTGCATGTTCCACGGCTCACCCTGCTGAGCATCGGCAAGCGCCTTGGTCGGAGCCGATCCACGATGGCTACCCACGTGGAGAACATCGCTGCGAAACTGGGCGTGCGCGGCCGCGTCGGCATCCTCTACTTCGCATGGCAAAACAACATCACGCTCGCTGCCGATAAGCCGGTCGGCATAGCAGCAAGCAAGAAAGCGGGCCAGCACGATACGAAGTGAAGCGCTGAGCTCAAGAGCTTGCGCCGCGACCTGAAGAAGCCGCGCCGTGACCTCAAGACGTTACGCACCGAACTCAGGAGGTTGCGCCACGACCACGGGAGTTGAAGCCGCGACCTCATGACGTTGCGCCCTGATCTCAACACATCGGGCCATGACCTTCGAACGTTGCGTCATGATCTCTTGACGTGCAGCCGCGACCTCAAGAGTTGATGCCGTGACTTCAAGAAACGGGGCCGCGACTTCATGACGTGAAGCCCTGACCTCATGAGCTTGAACCTCGACTCCAAGAGCTTGGGCCGTGAACTCAAGAGGCTGCGCCATCACCTCAAGAAGTGACGCCGCGACCGCAAGAGATGGTGCCACGACCTCAAGAGGTGGAGCCATGAACTCATGAGGTTCGGCCATGCAGTGCAAGGGTCGGAGCATCATTTCCTGTGAAGGTCTGCGGCCCTTGCTGGGCGCGGCTTTCAGGCGGGCACCTCCTTCACGTGAAGGATGGTGCGCGCCTCCTTCACGTAACGGATGAAAGCTGGTGCCGGGGTACTGCTTCCCGCAACATTGGCTGCACACAAACGCTTGGGTACAGCATCGTAGGCCCAACAGACAATGGCACTAACAACTGTCTTCACCGTACGCCTCGGTTTCACGGGCGTCACCTCAACGGCCTTGGTGGAAAAGGGCCGGAACCATGTGACCATGCTCACGGGCAACATCGCCTTCCCCACGCCCACGCCCACCTTGTTGGTGATCACGGCAGCGTGCAACGCGCTCGATGTGGCCAACCAGGCCTACGACTTCAACCGCGGCAAGTTGGAGAAGCAGACGCGCGACACGGCCTTCACCGCGCTGAAGGACCTGCTCCGCGAGCTGGGCGGCTACGTGCAGGCCAACTGCAACGGCGACAAGGACCTCATCCTGAGCACGGGCTTCGACACCCGTAGGCCCAACGACCCGGTAGGTCCGCTCAACGCACCGCAGAACCTGCGCGTGATCGTTGCGCCCTACCCCGGCCGACTGGAAGTGCGGTGGAACGGCGTGCGTGGCCGCCTCCTGTACCAGCTGTACTACACCGACAAGGATCCGCTGGAACCGGGTGGCTGGAAACTGCTGCTGCAAAGCAGTAAGAACCGGCACACGATCGAGAACCTGGTGAGCAATGCCACCTACACGTTCCGCACCGTGGCTCTCGGTACCGCAGGCCCCAGCCCCGTGAGCGATATCGCGAGCGCGAAAGCCGCGTAAGTGCACAGACTTCAACCCCGCTTCCTGCCACTTGCCTTCGAGCGAAGTCGGTGGGGAGCGGGGAAGAAGTGGTGAAAGCAAGACCGACGTTGGCCAATGGTGAACAGCGAATGGCGAATGGCGAATAGCGAATAGCGAATAGCGAATGGCGAATGGCAAATAGCGAATAGCGAATGGCGAATAGCGAATAGCGAATAGCGAATGGAAGCCGAGAGGAATCACCTCCATCACCTCCATCACCCCAACCACCCTCTCACCCTTCACCCCCGACCATAGACCAACGACCAACGACCAAAGACACTACTCGCCACTCGCCACTCCCCACTCCCCACTCCCCACTCCCCACTCACACCCCATGAACCACCAACCCACTCCCCACCCCGAACCTCACCTCCGCATCGTCTGGCCCGAAGCCCAAGTAGCCGGAACCCTCACTGGCAACTTCAATTTCCCGGTGATGTCCTACGAAGAGCTCGCAGCCTACAACAAAGAGCACAACTACGTTCCCTCACGATGGGAAGAGCGCTTCGACATATGTGAGATGGAAGCCATCCTCCACATGCTCCACCACTTGGTGCAAGGCCTACCCGGTTTCCTGGGCCGCGCGCTCTTGCGCCGCGCCAGCCGTTTGCCGAAGCTCCACGGGCACTTTGGGCCGTACAACGGCAAGCTCGGCTTCCATGCCGAGGAAAGCGCCGAGGTGATCGGCATGGGGGAGATGTGGAGGGTGAATGAGGCGGGGGAGAGGGAGAGGATTTGGTGACCTTCTACATTTAGCCTCTCGCCAAACCGGGACGAAGACGCATGCTGTTAGAGACGAAAGAACTGGATAAGACCATCCCGACGCTGGCGAAGGATGCGAAGGAGATGATGGCTATCCGCGAGGAAGTCTCCAAGCTGCCCACGCATCATCGCATCATTCTGGGCGACGCGCGCGACTTGTCGGCCATACCGGATGGTTCGGTGCATTTGGTGGTTACCTCCCCACCTTACTGGACTTTGAAGCGCTATAACGAAGGCCACGGCCAATTGGGACACGTGGAGGACTACCAGGAATTCCTCTCGGCGTTGGATGCGGTCTGGACGGAATGCTTCCGGGTGCTCGCCATCGGCGGGCGCATGATCGTGAACGTTGGTGATGTGATGCTATCGAGAAAGGAATTCGGCCGACATAAAGTGGTGCCCTTGCATGCGGACATCCAGGTGAACTGCGAGAAGATCGGTTTCGACAACCTCGCGCCGATCATCTGGAACAAGATCTCCAACGCCAGCTTCGAGGTGGAGGGCAACGGCAAGTTCCTCGGCAAGCCGTACGAGCCGAACGGCGTGATCAAGCATGACATCGAGTGGATCCTGATGCTGCGCAAGCCCGGCGGCTATCGCAAGCCGGAGCCCGAGATGCGCCGCCTCTCCATCATCAGCGAAAAGGAGTTCAATGCGTGGTACACGCAGATCTGGCAGTTGACCGGTGCAAGCACCAAGAAGCATCCTGCACCCTATCCGGAGGAACTGGCGAACCGGCTGATCCGGATGTTCAGCTTCGTTGGCGATACGGTATTGGATCCCTTTCTCGGCTCGGGTACCACAATGCTCGCCGCCTCGCGGATCGGGCGACACAGCATCGGCGTGGAAGTGGATGCCGACTATGCACGCATGGCGCATGACCGCATGATGACCTCACTGGACTTGTACCGCCAGCAAGCGGTGGAGGTGGAGACCACTGGTTTCTGATGAGCAAGTTGCTGCCGCCCGATCTGGATGAGCGCGTGACCGAAGCGGTGCGCCGGTTCTGGTCCGCACGGGGATCAGTGACCGAAGGCTCACAGGCCGGAGGACGCGGTTCGGTGATCGGTGGCAAGAACATGGACGGCATCGGTGAATTGATCCGGCATGTGGCCGTGCATTGCGGATGTCCCGAAGAAAGCGTGATCATCTCGGGCAAGCAGGCGCTGACCTTGCCCGGCTACTTCAGGCCCACCAAGATGTGGGATGCGCTGGTGATCCATCGCGGGCACTTGCTCGCGGCGTTCGAACTGAAGAGCCAGGTGGGCAGCTTCGGCAACAACTTCAATAACCGCACGGAGGAAAGTCTCGGCTCATCGCTGGACCTGTGGACAGCGCATCGGGAGCAAGCTTTCGCGTTGCGCAACTCCATGGAGCATACCAACGGCAAGGACATAGGGATACGCCCATTTGTAGGGTTCTTGATGCTACTGGAACACGTTGACCGATCGACGGGCGTGGTGCGGGTGGAAGAACCGTATTTCAAGGTGTTCCCGGAGTTCCGCAACACCTCGTACCTGGACCGCTACCGCATGTTGTGCGAGAAGTTGGTGGCAGAGAACTTGTACACCTCCGCCTGCTTGATCGCCTCGCCCAATGGTGCCACCGGGCCGCATCTCTCGCCTACGCCATCCGTTTCGCCGAAGACCTTCTTCGCGAGTTTCGCTGGGGCGCTGAGCGGGGCGTTGGAGGCGATGGAGTAGGCCGAGGCCACGGCACATTGCGGCATTCTGTGTACCGAACTGACCGGAACCCTGGGCCGCGCTCTCCTGCGCCGCGCCAGCCGATTACCCAAGCTGCATGGGCACTTTGGGCCGTACAACGGCAAGCTCGGCTTCCATGCCGAGGAAAGCGCCG
>JBDTSG010000093.1:0-17767 GCA_039931265.1 Flavobacteriales bacterium | reverse complement strand
GATGCGGAACAAGCGCCGGTTCGCCAGCGAGCACGCGGTCGGGTTCCGCCCACAAGCGCTCGACTTCCGGAACACTGTCGGGCACGACGAGTTCACTGATGCGTACGTCCATGGGCACATCCACATCCTGGCCGTTGAGATTCTGGATGCGCACATCGAGACTGTCCGTGGTGTTGCGGTCGATGCTGTTGCCAACGTTCAGCGCGATGTCGATGCTGCGGTAGCCAACGTTCAAATTCGTGCTGCTGCTCTGTGTTTCGCCATTGATGTCGATGATGCTTGCTTCCACTGAATACGAGAACGTCGGGTCGGCTTCGCGCGGCAACGACGGATCGGCGGTGGCGGTGAACTTCACCGTGAACTTGCCTGCGGCATCCGTCGTTGCCGTTCCACTTGCGATCTCCGTTTCGCGGCCCCAACCGGGGAAGCCGCGCCAACCCCAGCCGCACCACCACGGCATGCGCGCGCTACGCTTCACCGTCCATTGCACCTGTGCCCCATCGAGCGGCACACCGGCATAGCTCTTCGCCATCCCCGATACCTCGGCCTGCTGTTCCAGCTTCGGCGCTGCGGTAACCGGAACGAAGACGACTTCGAACGTGGGACGCTTGTATTCCTCCACTTGGAAACCTTGGCTGCCGTTCTCCTCTTCAATGCGCATGGATCCCGTAAGGCCGCCGGGCGCAGTGAACCTCCCCTTGAAGGATCCATAGGCATCGGAGGTGACGTTGAGCGAATCCACCAACTCACCGTTGGTATCGAAGAGACGCACCTGTGTCTTCTTGTTCGCCAAGACTTCCGTCACCTTGTCCTTCCTCGCGGTTGCAATGCCCTTGAACTCGATCGGCTGGCCCGGGCGGTAGATGGCGCGATCGGTGAAGAGGAATGTTCGGAGCTCCGGACCAGGGGTGGCGGTCCCGGGATCGTACATCCATTGCACATCGCTGATGTATTCATCGTTGTCCTTGGTCAGGGACCAGATCACCTGGCCTTCGGTCGGCACGATCGAAACGTGCAATGCTCCCTCCGTATCCGTGCTGAACAGCGCTGATCCAATGAAGCGATCGCCGTTGTTCGCCCCGTAGTTGCGCACATGGTACCTGGCCACCACGTTCGGGATAGGAACGCCAGTGCCGCGATCAAGGACAAGTAGATCCACTTCGCTTCCCTTGTTGCGTTGTGAGAGGCTCAGTCGCGCACTCCAAAACGATGCGTAGGAGATCACATCCGTACGACGCTTGAATGTTGAGGCGCTGCTCACCAACACGGTGTAATGGCCGTAAGGCAAGCCCGCCACCGGCAGCTCGATCAAGTGGCTGTTCAGGTCACCATCGTCGGGCAGCTCCACCGTCCACTCCTTTATCGCTTTCTGTTTCAGCAACCAGTCTTCGCGGTCCTGCGGCGGGTTCGCATTGATCGTCACTTTGTCGGCGATCACGCGCAGCCACACTTGTTTGGTGTTGGCATATTCCAGCGCGATCCGGAACGGCGCATCGGGAAGCACAGCCTCCTCGGTGATCACCTGCAAAGAAGACACCATCAGACGCGCTTTCAATGCGGTGCAGTTCTTCGCACCGAACGATCCGGGGAACTTGGCGATAGCCGCATCGCACAACTCGACCGCTTTCTTCTTCTCCCACTTCCATGCATCACCTCCGTCACGAGTGAGCGACGTGCCCTGGTCCGCGTGCCATGTGGCGATGGCGTGCGCCACCTCCGCTTCGCAGGTGTCATTGGGCAGTCGCGTGTTCAGCGTGTTCAGCGCATTCAGGTAGAGGCTGTCCTTGTTGGCGAGCGTGCTGCGTTCGCGCACGAATGCGAGTCGCTCGAGCGTGACATCTACCAATGCATCGGGCTTAGCATCCCCCAGGTGCAGCATCTCGAGCCGCTGGTAGTGGCGTAGCGCTTGAAATTCCCAACTCGTGCTGTCGCGGTGCGCGAAGGGCTTGTTGGCGAAAGTCTCGAACAGGCTGAACGTTCGCGGGTCGCTCAACTTGAACGCCCAAGCCGGTTCCGTTAACCGCGTCTCCGTGTTGCGGAACACCTCCAGCGCGCGGTGCGCGAGGATGTCGAAGAGCGTTGGCCTCAACAATGCATTGTCGCCACCGATAAGCAGGCGACCCAATTCCCCTGCTGGTGTTGCGATGAGGGAATCGACCGGCTCCAGCGATGCGCGGAACTCGACGATCACTTTGTCCATGAATTGTTGCTGGCTCCAAGTCGCTGGATCCCCGGAGGCGCTCGTCGCATCGGCGTTGGTCCGGTCGAGGATCTGCCAGCGCTCTTGTTGATAGCGGTTCCACCATCGTTCCGCCAACGCGGAATGAAGCAGTTGCTTCAGTGGATAGGTGGCCGTTGCCGTGCGCTGGTCCAGCTGCGCTGTGATCGCGTCCGCCTCAATGCCGGTGTACTGTTGGTAGCGCGCGCGTTGCTTCAACGCACGGAACTCGTTGCGCCAATCGCCGGTGGTCCGCGAAGCGGTGGCGATGCTGTCGGTGGCCTCCAGCGCCGAGCCGTATTGCCCGATGTTCTCCAATGAATCAACGCGGGCCCAACGTGGGTCGGGATCGTTCAGGCTGAAGGTCATCTGGCTCTTCTTGGAATTGCAGGCAACGATCGCGATGATGAACGAGCAGAGAAAGAGGGTACGGCGCATGCTTCAGAGTCCCGATGTGTCGGGGGGGTAAAGGTGGGCGGAGTAAACGTTCCAAGGCCGCCGTAGCGTATGGGCCACTAACGGTTGAATCGCGATGCATCCACTTCCGGATCGAGCGGGGCACCATTGAACAGATGCGCGATAAGGAGGTTTGCACACCATGGCGCCAGCAGTACACCGCGCGAGCCCAAGCCGTTCAACACCGCTTGGTGCGGCGAGACTTGTCCTAGCATGGGGCGGCGATCGCGGGAAGCGGGGCGGACACCGGCGGCGTGTACCTCACCCCCTAACCCCCTCTCCCAAGGAGAGGGGGAGTGAATGCCGCGATTGCCTCCCCTCTCGGGAGAGGGGTCGGGGGTGAGGTTCTTCAACTTCCTGAGCAGTTCCTCCTTGCCACTTTCCGTTGGTCCGCTCCACACATTGTCCCAAGCGAAGGTGCTGCCCACCTTGTAACGATCGTTGCCGATGGGCAAGAGAAAGCCCCCACGGTGTACCATCGCCTCCGTCTCCAGTTCCGGCAGATGCAGTTTGAGCAATTCACCACGCGTGGGTGCCAAGCCGGGCAACGGAGCGAACGGCCCTGTACACCATATCAACCATGGAGCGGAGGCACCATGAACCCGGACGCCATCATCCGTCGTGTGTAGATCCTCCGGCCGCACCTCCCGTTCAACAAGTGCGTTCATCGCAGACCATTTCACGCGATGGGCGGCAAGCATTGCGTTCACGTCAAGCCAAGCGCAGCGCTTCACCAAGCCATATCCGAAGGGCGCATTGAACTTGCCCGCATCGAAACCGGGCACTTCGCCTTGCGCAAGGAACGGGCCTACTTCCGCATCGCGCATGTGCGCGTCCCATGCCGCCGCTTCTCGTTCGGTGTGGAAGAGTTTCGCCAACGGCATCGGGTGCCAGAACGGGTTGCCGCTTTCGTGTTCCAGTTGCCGATAGAACGGCTCGGCCAAGGCCAGCATTTCAGCAGCGCGCCAACTGAGCGTAATGCGCCGCAGCACCACCGGGTTGACCACACCGGCCGCTACCGGCGAGGCTGCGTTCGGCTTTGCCACATCGAACATCGCGACGCGCTTGCCCATGGCCAGCAGGGTTTCGCCCAGCACCACACCAGCGATCCCGCGCCCTACTATGATGACGTCGTATGCGTGGTCCACGTTGCGAAGGTGCGTTTCGTCTTCGCGCCACGTCATCGCGAGCAAGTCTTCGAGCGAAGCGATCCATGCAGCGGTTGGGGAAGCCGACCACCATATCGCGTTCTGCGACCGAGCATGGATCGCTTCGTCCATGTGAATGGGCTCGCGATGACGGACGGTGATCATTCCGTGCGGTCGTGTCCCCCCTACTTTCGCCGCCCGAACGAACGCAAGCAATGCTCAACATCAACGACTACAATTTCTCCGGCAAGAAAGCCCTGGTGCGTGTGGACCTGAACGTTCCGCTGGACGCCAACATGAACGTGACGGACGATACGCGTGCGCGTGCCATCGTGCCCACGGTGAAGAAGATCATCAGCAACGGTGGCGCCGCCATCCTCATGAGCCACCTTGGCCGACCGAAGGGCAAAGTGAACCCGGCGATGAGCCTCCTGCCCGTGGCGAAACACTTGGAAAGTCTGCTTGGCGTGCCCGTGCGCTTCGTTGACGATTGCATCGGCGATAAGGTGAAACTCGCTGCTGCTTCGTTGTTGCCCGGCGAAGTGCTGGTGCTGGAGAACCTCCGCTTCCATCCGGAAGAGGAAAAGGGCGATACGGCCTTCGCCAAACAATTGGCCGACCTCGGTAATGTCTACGTGAACGATGCCTTCGGCACCGCGCACCGGGCGCACGCAAGCACCACCGTCATCGCCATGTTCTTTGCGAAGGACAAAATGTTCGGCTACTTGATGCAGGCAGAGATCGACAGTGTGGGCAAGGTGCTCGACCATCCGCAGCGGCCGCTCACCGCCATCATCGGGGGCAGTAAGGTGAGCAGCAAGATCGATGTGCTGGAGAACCTGCTCGGCAAGTGCGACGAGGTGATCATCGGTGGCGGAATGGCCAACACCTTCATCAAGGCGAACGGCGGACAAGTCGGGGCTTCAGTGGTGGAGGACGATCACTTGGAAACTGCGCGCACGATCCTGAAGAAGGCTGCTGAGAAGGGTGTGAAACTGCACTTGCCCACCGACGCTGTTGTTGCGGATGCCTTCGCCGACACGGCCAACACCGATCAATGCGCGGCCGATGCTGTGCCCGATGGATGGATGGCCTTGGACATCGGTCCGGAGACGATCAAGGCGTTCAGCGCGGCTGTGAAGCGCAGCAAGACATTGTTGTGGAACGGCCCGATGGGCGTGTTCGAGATGAAGAGTTTCCAAGCAGGCACGATCGCCGTAGCGAACGCCGTTGCCGAAGCAACGGCCGGTGGTGCGTTCTCTCTGGTGGGTGGCGGCGATAGCGTTGCTGCAGTGAACCAGTTCGGCCTCGCCGACAAGATCAGTTACGTGAGCACCGGTGGTGGTGCAATGCTGGAATATCTCGAGGGCAAGGTGTTGCCCGGGATCGCTGCGATCAAAGGCTGATGCGCCGCACGCGGTCGATCGTATTCCATGTGATCGCCTTCCTGCTGCTTACGTACGTGTGGGTCATGCACGCGTGCGAGCCGTTCGTTACCACGTGCTTCCCGCAACACCACGACCTGGAGTTCTGGTTCCGGGTCATGTTCGTTGGCTTCCTGCTGATCCTGGCAGGGTGCATCACGTCCTTGGTGCTTTTCTTGAAGCGCGCAAAGCGACGGTGATCCGTTGATCACTTATTGATCTCCGCCGTCTTCGCGGCATCGAGCGCGAAGGTGGCTTGATTAACATTGACCGGCTTCTTCGTGCTTTCCACGAACGTCTCGTTCCACAACACGGTGAGCGTGGTGAATTGCATGTCGGCGATCTTGCCCGGGATCTCGGCAGTGATCGTGAAGTTGTCTTCTTCACCACCGGTCAACACCACGGGCTTCGATTTCGACTTGGCCGTAGCGAACACCTGTCCGGCCGGGATGCGGAAGGCGACTTTGCTTGGATCAACAACGCCCAGCGCGCTGCCTGTGTACTTCACGTTGTACTTGGCCACGGTCTGATCGGTCTCTTGGTCGAGCTTCAACAGGTTCACGGTGAAGGGGCCGCCGCTCACTTCGTTCTTCGCAGCGGGCAACGTGAATTCCTCCACCGCGACGACGGTGCCTTTGCTCGGCGCTTGCTCGAACGCGTCAGCGAAATCGATGGCGAAAGTTTCGCTGTGGTAGTTGGTGCCGCCCACTACGTTCAGTGTGCGCACAGCATCCTCGTACGGACGGATCATGAAGGCCTTCTCCTTGAAACCCATGGCCGCGCCACCCAGCGTCACCTTGAACTTGCTTGGATCGACGAACACATAATCGTTCGTCTTGTTGGTCACCTTGAAACGGAACTTGCAGTACGTGGCTTCGGCCAGCGCATCCTTCAACTCGATCTTCACCGTACTGTTCTCCACCACCATATCGGAGAACGCGTTGCGATGATCGGCCTTCTGCGGCTTGCCCTCTTGGGCCAGGGCGGGCGATGCAACGGTGAGCGATAACGCGAACGCGGCGAGTAACGTGGTCTTCATGAGGATCCGTTGTGGGGTTCTGTACCTGCGGTACGCAAGCACCGTTCCGAAAAATGGTGAAAGTCCCGGAACCCGATCGCTCTAAGCCTCTGTTCCAACGTCAGGAACGAAGAGATGGCCCGCTCCGGAACGCAGCACCACGTAGGCGCGGCGCCAAGGGTCATCGCCGAGCATGCGCCACTTGTGCGCGGTACCTGTGGTATCCTGCGCCAACAGCACCTCGCCCGGCCGCAGGATGAAGGTGTGGCCGTCACGCACCGTGAATTCCAAGGTGCCGCTGAGCGTGATCACGTATTGTTCTTCCGGCGCGGTATGCCAGTCGTAGTTGCCGTGCGCGGTTGTTTCCGCGAAGTGGATGGCGCTCACTTCGTTGCGGTCGTGTTCGCGCAGGGTGCCTTCTTCGAAATGCGAATCGCCGTCGGCGCCGGTGAAAAGCCGGTAAGCTTTGATCATGCCGCAAAGGTGGTCCTACCGGACCACCACGCGGTGTACAACCGTACCGGCGTCGCTTTGCACCTGCAGCGAATAGATCCCCGGTGGCACGGCGCCAAGGCCGATCGATAGGTTGCCTGAAGCGTTGCTGATGTTGACGGGCACACGACTGCCGCGTGCATCGAACAGGCGCACACTTGCTCGCGCATCGATGCCATGCAGTGTGATGTGATCGGTGGCGGGGTTGGGATACGGCTTCCCGAGGGACCCCTCCGTTTCCGAACCCAAGCCCGTTTCACCGTGCGCGCAGATGAACAAGGAGAAGATGGCGCCAGCAGGTGCCCCGAGCAGTATGGTGTCCTGCACCGTAAGTGTGGTGATGGGCCCGGGGATCGGCGTGCCACCCCAGCCCGACACGGAGCAATTCGTGCATGCTGCAATATCCCCGTTCGCGGTGAGCACTGCCATTGGATCGCAGGTCTGCGGAAGACCCGGGGCCGGAATGGAGTAGTGCGCGCCGTTCACGAAAAGCCTGACCTCCTCCGCATTGTTAGCGTCTTGAGAGATGCCACTGACATTGATCATCGCGGAAGCGATCGCGGGGTTGAACGCGAAGGTGTAGCTGCCCGCGCTGCCCGAACCCGTGCCGTAGCCGATGAAGTAGGGAAAGGTCTCCGCGCAGTAGACCGAATTGACATCGACAACGCCCGCGCTTGTCACGGTAACGTCCGTGCCATCCACCACAGCCGTTCCCAGCGTGTTGGTCACTTGGTCCGTGCATTGCGCTCGCGCGGAGCCGAGCACAAGCAACATCGTCAGGGTCAGAAACGGTTTCGTAGTGTGCATGTCGGGGGGCGTTGTTCAGGCCCTCGAATGTACTCGCTGACAGTGGATCCGCTCCGGGTGTCCGTCTATTCGAGCACGATCCTGTACACCACGTTGCCCGTGGCACCTTCCACATGCAGCGCATACAGACCGCGCGGTAATCCTGCGGTGCTGATCGTTATGCGATCCGCGTTCGTAACGGATCGGAATGCGACCTGACGTCCACACGCATCGAACAATCGCACGCCTTGGCCCGATGCATCGATACCCTTGAGCGCGACCATATCGGTGGCCGGGTTCGGGTATGGTGCGTTCTCCGAAGGGCCCGCGATGTCGGCAACGGCGGTCGCCATGTAGCTCATGCTCACATCGTCGATGAGGAAGCGCGTGCCGAACGTGGCCGCGCTGCCCGGACTGGCCGTGCTGAAATGGATCGTCACGTAGGCCGCACTGTCCTGTGCGAGGTAATTGATCGGCACATCGAACAAGGTGTACACGGACACGGTGTTCCCGATCGCCAGAGTGCCTGCACCGATCTCATTGAGCGCTTCGTCGTACACGCGCACTTCGGCGTATGCCGAGTCGGTGCCGGCGGGCAGGTACTTGCCGTAGAACGAGAGCCCGCCCGGTCGCATAGCGGTGCCGAGGAAGGCCTGTGGAAAGCCATAGGTGAAGGTGTCCAGGGAAGCGATCCAGTTGCCGGTGATCGTGGTGCTCATGGTGTAGTTGTAGGCATTGCGCAACTCGGCGGCGTTGCTGCCGCTGTGCACATCGGCGGTATTCAGCACGTAAAGCCCTTCATCGAAGACCACGGAATCGGCATGCGCCACGCCGTTGGAATCGATCCATACCAACTGGATGAAGGGAATGCCCTGCCAGTAAACCGGCAGGACATCGACGTTCAATTGTTCGAAACCACCGTTCTGTATTTGCGCATGCGCGGGCACAGCGGCGGCGCATAGCAGCAGGATCATCAGCTTCTTCATGGTGCGTAAGGGTTGGATCATGACGTGCTGACCCGTTCGTCACTGTGCCGGTTGCTTCGCACATGGGGCACAAGGCGCGAAATGCGCACCGCGATATACAGGTGCAAGCCAGCAGGACCGGTCGCCATGGGGTGCGTTGCGCGTTTGATTTCCGCACGGTACCCTTTAGTTTGGTTCGCCCTAAGCCCCTCCCCATGGAACATTTCCCCTCGCGTGCATTCCTCTTCGCCCTCGTGTTGCCCGCACTACTGGGCGGCTGCAAAAAGGAAGAAGAAGAGCCCGTTGCCGAAACCACTTCCGGTGGTGATCAGATCTCCATAACCGACGATCCGGTGGTGTGGATGCAAACCGACGCCGGGCCGATCACCTTGTCTTTGGGAGGCGGCATACAGGAGATCTTCGATTCCAATATCTCGGGCGGGCCAGCGCCCGACACCTCCCATGCCTCCTACCTCGCGGGGTTCGGGAACGGAACGGACGAGGTGTTCTCGTTGCAGAAGGGCACGCTCAGCTTCGTGGGCACCACACCCACCGATGGCGCGTTCATGGACTTCTTCGATCCAGGCTGGAGCCCGTTGTACGATCCCGGCGTGGTGTTGAAGTACCGGGACGGCAGCGGCCATCAATTCAGCACTGGTTGCGGCCAGGACTTCGGCTCGTTGGAGATCACCCACTCGGCGTACCAGCAGATCGGGCAGGACCACTACACCAAGGTGCGGGCGAAATTCGTTGCCATACTCCATTCCTGCGACAGCACCGCCAACAACGTGCTGGTTTCCGAAGGTGTGCTGGTGCTGCGGTTCAAGAACCAGCCGTAGCGCCTAAGCCTGCTTAGGCACCGGCACCGGCTGCAATTCGAAATCGTCCGTACGCGGAAGCGCTAAGAAGTCTTCAGCGAAATCCTGTGGCGGGATCGCGAGCTTCCGCTGCTCGGTGTCGATCCACGCACCATCGGTGATCAGCGTTGCGCATACCGTTCCATCCGCTCGGCGGAACTCGTGGTGGAAAGTCCAGCGCGAACCATCGGCGCGGGCCTTGCTCATCCGGATGAGCACCTCCACTTTTTCATCGAGCCGGATCTCGCGTTTGAAAATGCACTCCTCGCGGAAAAGGATCGGTCCGATGTGCAGCTCCTGCATGCGTTGGGAGGTGAAGCCCGATACCACCAATGCCTCCACGCGGGCTTGCGCGGCGATACCGTAAAACGCATCGTGGCGCAGGTGGAAGTTCGGGTCCATATCGGCCCAGCGGAGCTGTACGCTGTAACGCAAAGGGTCCATGTTGGTGGGCGAGTTGGTGGCGAACGCAAAGAGAGCGCTATTGGTATTCACCTGCACGCATCGCCATCCATTTGCAAAGCCCAAGGGCCTTGTGGTGGACGATCGCGGCGCTGTCTTGTCGTACACTTACCTCGTGACGGATACAGCAGGCGCGCAAGCTGTGGGATCGCCGTGGCCGAGGCAGCGTTCCGTGCTGGTCGTGCTCATCGGCGCACTGATCCTTGTGTGCCCCGCCCTCTACAACGGCTATCCCCTCCTCTACTCCGATACCGCCACCTATCTCTCCTCCGGCTTCGAACTGGAAACCCCTTTCGATCGGCCGATCACGTATGGGTTGTTCGTGCGCGCGGCCAGCTTGAACGGCCTTACGCTCTGGGGTGTGGTGCTTGCGCAGTCGGCGGCGTTGGCCTATGTGGTCATGCTGTTGTTGCGTTGGCTCCGTGCGCGTATGGCGTGGGCATGGCATGTGGCGTTGCTCGCATTGCTCACCGCAACAACGAGCATTGGTTGGGTGTCCTCGCAACTGATGCCCGATGTGTTCACGCCGATCCTTGCCCTGTGCCTGTTACTGCTCGCCTGCGGAAAGCTCGCGCGCGGCCACCGGGCGACCGTTGCGGTGCTTTTCCTTTTTTCCTGCGCCACCCATCTTTCGCACCTCTCGTTTTCGTTCGCACTGATAGGGGCGTTGGTGCTGTTGCGCTACCTCGGCCCGCGATCCTTGCGCGGCGGCATTGCGATCCGGCCGTTGTTGTTCGCCGCGTTGCTTGCTGCGTTGAGCATCCTCACCATGGGCTCAGCGCTTTCCAAATCGAAGTCGGTCTTCTTCATGGGCGCCATGGCCGAACACGGCATCCTGAAAGCCTACCTCGATGAGCACTGCCCCGGCGATGAGCGCCTGTGCGCGCTGAAGGATGCGCTGCCGGAGCGCGCCTATGCGTTCATCTGGGATGCGGACGGACCCGTGCAGAAGCTCGGCGGCTTCGCGGCGGTGAACGATGAGTTCGCGGACATCATACGGCACACGCTCACCGAACCGAAGTACATCGGCATGCACATCGCTGCTTCGGTGCGGGCCACCGGTGAGCAGTTGCTGCTGTTCCAAGTGGGCGATGGCTGGGGCGCGTTCGGTGCCGACACGCCGGTGGCGCAGCGCATTGCGCAGTACGTTCCGGGCGATGCGATGCAGTGCACGACAAGCAGGCAGCAAGAGCAACGGCTCGCCGCCTTGCCCATTGTGAACGCTTTCTGCACCGTGTGCGTGTTCGCCGCCTGCGCGCTCCTGGCGTGGAGCATGTTCCGCGCCCCTCCCACTACCGCTGTTGTCGTTGCCACCCTGCTCGCAGCGGTGCTCATCAACGCTTGGGCCTGCGGCACGTTCGCCAATGCGATCGATCGGCTCGGCGCCAAGATGATCTGGTTGATCCCCCTGTGCGTTGTGTTGGTGCTGCGATCGGCAAGGCGGTAGCGCTCAACCGTCCGCTACCTTCGATCGCATGCGCATACTGCCTGTTCTTCTTGCCTGCTTGCTGTTGACCAGTGCGCAAGCCCAACGCAACACGCTCACCGCCGCGGACCTGACTGTGTTCGAGGGCGCGTGGACCGGCCAGCTCGTGCACATGGATCATACCTCCGGGGCGGAAACCGCGATCGATGCCATCCTGCGTTTCGTGCCGATCGCTGCGGGCACATGGCACCGCTTGTACGGCTACCCGAAAGAACCGGGATCGAACGAAACGGATACGCTGCGCCTGAGCGTCGACGGACGGATGCTGAACGAAATGCACGTGATCGGCGTGGAGCGCGATGCCGAGAGTACGCGCATCGTGTTCGAAGAAGATGGCGAGGACAACGACAAGCCCGCGCGCATCCGCAAAACATGGACGGGCAGCAGCAGGATCTGCACCATGCGCAAGGACGTACGTTCGGAAGGCGCAGCCGAATTCAGTTTGCGGCACGAGTACCGGTTGAAGCGGTAGGACGCCCGCTCAGAACAATCCCGGAAAAACCGCCTTCCTCTCTTTGGGGTATTCCGGGAAGGCGCGGCGGTACCAATCGTGGTGGTTCTTGGCGCGTGGCACCAGGTTGGCGAAGGTCCACACCATGAAACTGAGGGCGGGCAGGTTCCAAGCCATGAGCGCAAAGCCCGACCATTCGATGATCTCGCCGAAGAGGTTGGGCGATGAGATCCGATCGAACAGGAAGCCCGTCGGTATGCGGTAACCCGTGCCGCCTTTCTCGCGCAGGTTGATGAGGATGGTGTCCGACCGCATGTTGATGAACATGCCGCACACGAACAGCAACAGGCCGATGATGAAGTGCGGGCTCATCAACCAAGAGGCATCGTACTTCCCGGCAGGGGCCAGCTCGGCGAGGTAATATCCGTTGAGGCCGGCGTTCATGAGGTTGAACAGGATCGCATTGCCGACGATGAACAAGGGGATCCGCTTGGGTGTGCTGCGGATGCGCAACGGATAGATGAACGTGCGGTTGAGGTAGTGCGCGATCCACAATGCGAACAGCAGCCAGGCATAGTTGTGCGGCGGGTTGATGGACCGCAACAGGAAGTACACCATGATCGCCAACGAGGGCAGTTCCATGATGCACCAGCCCAACTTGTTGTTGATCATCGGCCCCCACTTCGCCGAGGTGTGCCGCCCGAACGGCGCGGTGACGAAGAACATGGTGACATGCACCACGAGGGCCAAGGCGATCCAGCCCCAGGTGATCCATTCCAATGTGCTTAGTGCCATGTGTCAGTCGATCACGCCTTGCTCTTTCTGCCACCTGTAAAAGTCGCGCAAGGTTTCTTCCAACGGTCGGGTGGTGTGGCCGAGTTCTTTGCGCGCTTTCGTGCTGTCAATGTTCGGGTGCCCGTGTACCAACGCATCGATGGATGCGCGGTTGAAGCGCGGCGCGGTGCGCGTGATCTTTCCGTGCAGCGCAACGAACGGCAGCAGCGCCTTCAACAAGCCGTGGGACATCACGCGTTGCGGCATGCGCTTGCCCGTTACCCGCGCGATCACTTGCGCGAGCTTTTTCATGGTGTGGTACTTCCCACTGAGGATGTACACCTCGCCGTTGCGCCCCTTGTCGATCGCCTCCACGATCGATCGCGCCACATCGCGCACGTCCACCAGGTCGTAGCCGCCCGGCGGCAGCACGGGCACTTTGCCGCGACGGAAGTCGAGCAGTGCGGCGCCCATCATCGAAGGCTTGGCATCGAAGGGACCGATAACGGCGCTCGGCCGTAGCACCACCAGCTCCAACGCATCGTTGCCGATGGCCGCGAAAAGCGCTTGCTCGCCCAAGGCTTTGGATCGGTCGTACACGTAACGCGCGGCGGTTTTGTACGGCCGCGTTTCATCGTAGGGTTGGCTGTGCGGCAGTTCGGTAACGGCGTGTACGCTGCTGATGTGTACCATTCTTTTCGCGCCCTGCACCACTGCGGCGGCGCGCACGTTGCGCGGTCCTTCGGTGTTGGTGCGGTACACCATGCCGGTGGGATCGCCCGCAACGCTGATGATCGCCGCGCAGTTCACCACCACATCGCAGCCCCGCAGCAGGCGGAGCAGATCCTCTTGCACCAGCACATCGCCTTGCACGCGCTCCAAGGGCAAACCCGCCAACGCGCGGTCGTCGGCCTTGTACATGGCGCGCACGCGGTGGCCCCTTTCAAGGAGCGTTCTGCACACCACGTTGCCGATATGCCCACTGGCGCCGGTAACTGCTACTTGCAACAACATGGTGGGCAGTGAACATAGCGCGCGGCGATAGAGCGCGAGGAACATCCCACCAAAGAGCGCACCTTCACCCCCGAACGTCTCCGTTCGATCGCGCGATGGCGGCCCCGTCAACAACCCTGTACAGTCTCGGCGAGCTTACCAAGTACTTCCTGAAGCTGGGTACGATCGGCTTCGGCGGCCCTGTGGCGTTGGTGGGTTACATGCACCGCGATCTGGTGGAGCAGCGCAAATGGATCAGCGAGGAAGAGTACAAGGAGGGCCTTGCGTTGGCGCAATTGGCGCCCGGTCCGTTGGCCGCACAAGTGGCCATTTACTTGGGCTATGTACACCACGGCGCGCGTGGCAGCACGTTGGCCGGATTGGCGTTCGTGGTGCCCTCGTTCATCATGGTGGTGCTGATCGGCATGGCCTACGTGGCGTTCGGTGGCCTGCCTTGGATGCAAGCGGTGTTCTATGGCGTGGGCGCTGCCGTCATCGGCATCATCGTCATCAGCACATACAAACTCACGGTGCGGTCCATCGGCACGTTCACACTGCCGTCGTTCCGCGCGGGCTGGTTGTTGTGGCTGTTCTATGCGGCGGGCATTGCGCTCACCGTCATCACCGAGCGCGAGGAAGTGCTGTTGTTCATGGCCGCCGGCATGCTGTACATGTTCATTAAAGCTCCGCCTGCTTGGGCGCGGAAACGCAACGCGGCGCCGCTCCTGCTGCTGGGCGGAAGCACGTTCTGGACCTTCGAATGGAGCACGCTCGCACAGATCGCATGGTTCTTCACCAAGGCCGGAGCGTTCGTCTTCGGTAGCGGCTTGGCCATCGTGCCCTTCCTGCACGGCGGCGTGGTGAAGGAGTTCGGCTGGCTCAGCGAGCAACAGTTCCTCGATGCCGTGGCCGTGGCCATGCTCACCCCCGGACCGGTCGTGATCACCGTTGGTTTCATCGGCTACCTCGTCGCTGGTTTTCCCGGGGCGTGCGTGGCGGCTGCGGCCGTGTTCCTCCCCTGCTACCTGTTCACCGTTATCCCGGCGCCCTACTTCAAGAAGTACGCGAAGAACCGTTCCATCAAAGCCTTCGTCGATGGCATTACCGCCGCGATCGTGGGTGCGTTGGTGGGCGCTGTGATCGTGATCGCCACGCGCAGCATTGTGGACCTGCCCACGGCACTGATCGCCATCGGCGCCATGCTCGCCTTGCTGTACATCAAGAAGATGAACGAGCCGATCATCATCGGCATCGCCGCTTGTATGGGGCTGCTGCTGAAGGCCGCTCTGTGATCGCGCTCCGTGCGATCCGAACAGACGTGCCCGTGCACGCCCCCAGCCCTTTCAATCAACCAGATCGCGCAGGTGGTTGCGCACGAAGCGCAGCGCCACGGAGAACAATGCCACCGATGTAACGAAGCTGGCGGCGACCGCTTGCCAGAGCAGCGTGCTCATGCCCTCGAAAAGCATGTCGAACCCGGCGGCCAAACCGCGTTGTACTTGGTTCAACATCACAACCAAGTGTCTTTAACGCCGTCGGCGGGCGTGTGCTGACCATTGCCGCCCGCTTCATCGTAACCGGCTTCAACGGGGTAACCCGTAGCGGCCAAAACCATGGCTGCGGTATCCAATCCGACCAGCTCCTCACTCAGCAGTTGCTCCAACTTGCTTTCCAAGTTCTCGAAGGCGGTGAGCGGAGGGGTTTGGGATAGCAGAGTAGCCATTGTCTCAGGGTTTCCCTTGGTGCTACCAGCACCCTGCCATTTTCGTCCGGACTTCGCTTAAGCTGCGTCCCGCAAGTGTTCTGGCATGTGCGTGCCTTGGCGGGGCCTTACGTGGTTGTGGTACCCGCTCCCCCGGAGTGTAGAATTCCCTCCGCTCACCACCCTCCTTCCCCTAACCGGATCGGGACGGAAAGCGCCGCGACAAGGCGAACAGTCCATCGCTGGTACGGCGGCCTTGTTGTTGCCTTCGGCAAACACCATGGCACACCCACGAACAACGCGCGCATGCGGATCCTGATCTTCGGCGCAACGGGCAGGACGGGGAATGAGGCGATCGAACAGGCCCTGAAACGCGGACACACGTTGACCGCTTTCGCCCGCGATCCTTCGAAGCTTCATCTGCAAAGCGTGCGCGTGGTGAAGGGAGATGTAACGGAGCCCAAGGCCGTTAGCAGCGCCATGAAGGGACAAGATGCCGTGCTTTGCTTGCTCGGCCAGCGCTCGCCGTTCAAGCGCGACCCCAGGCTCACCATCGGCGTGCGCAACATCCTGCGCGCCATGCAGGACCATGATGTGCGGCGCATGGTGAACCTCTCGTTCGCGGGCGTACACGATGGCCGCCGCAAGGCGGGGCCGCTGCTCAACTGGGTGATGGTGCCGCTGCTGCACGCCGTGGTGGCCGACCACGAAGACCGCGAAGCATGGATAGAAGCGAGCACCGTGGACTGGACCATGGTGCGCCCGGTGATGCTCACCAACGGACCGCACACGGCCGAATACCGCTACGGTAAACACATCAATCCCAAGGCCTTGGTGCCGAGCGTCTCACGCGCCGATGTCGCCGACCTCATGCTGCGCGTGCTCGATGATCACTCCACCTTCCACAAGGGGTTGCAGGTGATGCATTGATCGTGTGCCTTGCGCAACGCATCGCGCTCACGGCTCCACCAATTGGATCTTCCTGCTGTGCATCACGCCCGTTCGCAACCGCAACGTGATCACGTAAACGCCGCGCGGTTCATCGCGCACATCCAATGCGATGCGCTGTTCATCCATCGTCCACATGCGCACGATCCTGCCCAACACGTCCACGAGTTGTAGCGCGTACGGTCCGGTGCTATTGTCGGCTTCAACGAAGAGCATCTCGGTGGCGGGGACGGGATGAATGTTCATGCCCGCCGCACCGGCTACTTCGCCCGTGATGGTGGACGGCGGGTTCAGTAGGCAACGCATACCGTAGCCGTAACGGGGACTGTCCATCGTATTGCCGCAGCCTCTCCACACGCGTGTTTCGTAGTTGTGGATCCGCGGCGGAACGGATAGGTGTTCACGTCCATGGTGCTCGTCCAGAGCAAGGTGTAGTGCGTTGCTCCACCGAACGTGTTGAACGTGGGATTGAACGCTCCGCCATAAAGCACATCGACGTTGGAGCCGCCGCCCAACACCAACTGCGCGGCTTGGTCGGTGCCGTGGAACACGGCCGGGGCGATGTCTCAACACTGCGTACCCGTTTTCCGGGTCCTCGCCCCTGTAGTGAAGGCAGACGGGCGCGGCATGCTCCTTGGTCCTTCCTGCAACAGAACCTCAACCAAGATGGACGCATGATCAAGAACAGTACCTCCGCGCAACCCATGCTACGCGCTTTGGTGGTGGACGACCGTGACGATGTCGCCCTGGGACTTGCCCTGCTGCTGAGGCACCTGGGCAACACCGTGGAGGTGGCCTACAATGCCCATGAGGCCTTGGAGAAGGGGGCGGACCTGCGCCCCGATGTGGTCTTCCTCGACATCGGTCTCCCTGACATTTCCGGCTATGACGTATGCAAGGAAATGCGCCAGAGCGACTGGGGCGCCCAAGCCTTTATTGTGGCGGTGACAGGGCGGAATGAAGCAATGGACGTGATACGCGCCGCCAATACGGGGTTCGACCGCCACGTAGGCAAGCCCATGGAATTCGGTACGCTCCAAGAGATCTTGAGCACCGTGGGGGCCAAGGCTGCGTGCCAATAAGGTGGCGTAGGCCAACACGACCCTACTGCTCCGCCAGCTTCTTTACGATCGCCAGCGCCTTGGGGAACATCTCCTTGAACGCGGGCACCTCACTATCGCCCACATCCATGGCCACCGATAGGTCCGTGCCGTCGTTGTTCTGCTTCAGCGTGTATTCCTCCTTCGCTCCGGCCCATTCGCGGATGGCATCATCGGCCGGTTGCTCCTCTCCGCCCTTCAGCATGCCAAGGTGCTTGAAGCCCATGAAGGCGTTCTCCTCCCTGCGTTCAATGACACTGAACATGCCATCGCCCTCGGCCGAGAGGAAATGCACGCGGCTCCCCTCCTTCCAATCCGATACCGCACGGCCGCCAGCGCCGAACGGGGCGGTCCATTGCGAGTACGTGGCATCATCCCACAGCACCCGCCAAACGCGTTCGCGCGGTGCGTTGATCCGTATGGAGAAGTGCTGGCGTTCCATGGCTTGGGCTTTTGGTACATGCAAAGGTTATCACGGCGGGCCGGT
>JBDTSG010000092.1:0-6645 GCA_039931265.1 Flavobacteriales bacterium | reverse complement strand
CCGCAAACGAAACTTTCAGACATAGAAATTCCCGAAATTGCAAGTCCTCTCGTCAATCAAGAGCCCCGCCAACCAAAAGCGATTCGAACGCTTGAAAGAACTTACCGTGGGGGTGCACGACACGCTTGCAGGCACTACCGCGGCAAGCGCCTCCGGTGCCATGCGATAAGCCCCTCCATTGGGTCGGCTTCCACTTTCCGGATCTCGAAACCGAACGCAGCGAGACTTGTCCTCAGCATGGCTGAGTAGCCATTGGCGATGCCACCGGTTGCAGAGATCGAACAAGGCGCCCGCGATCCGAAGTACTTCCTCAACAAGGAGCCGAGCGCCGCGAACCGATCGGCCAAGAGGTCCCGCACGTATCCCTCTCCTTCCAAGGTTGTCAGTTTGCCGGCATAGAAGGCCACCGCGCTGCTCGGGGACGCGCTTGCACTGATGAGGGCAAGTGCTTCGGAGGCCAATAGACTGTCCTTACCGAACACTACGGGCATCAAGCTCGGCGGGATCGCACCGTGCACGGCATCGGCGAGCAGACGCTTGCCGATATCCGCACCGCTCCCCTCATCGCCAAGGACCCAGCCAAGCGATGGCATGGGTGTTTGCAGCACTGTACCATCGAACCAACCGGCATTCATTCCTGTCCCTAGGATCAACACAAGACCGGGAGCATCGGCACAAAGTCCACGAGCCGCCCCGAGCAGATCGGTCTCTATCACGACTTCGTTCGCGGGGACTATGTTGGCCAAAGCGGATCGCATCCGTTGTTTCCGTTCGTCCGTTCCGCAACCGGCCCCATAGACGACCAATTTGTCC
The DNA here is from genome assembly GCA_039931265.1 of Flavobacteriales bacterium. GTDB lineage: Bacteria > Bacteroidota > Bacteroidia > Flavobacteriales_F > PHOS-HE28 > PHOS-HE28. The sequence continues at coordinate 5,832 of JBDTSG010000092.1, read as the reverse complement.
AACTCCGCCCCGGCGGGCAAGGCATCGCGCAGCGTTGCTTTCAGGACTTCAACGAACGCTCCAGAAGACTGCACCGTTGGATTGAACCCGGGAAGGACAGCGTGACCTCCAGAGAGCCGTACGGCATTGCCATTCTCGGCCAGTAGCGCCCAACGTGATGAACTACCGCCGACATCGGCGATCAACTCCAAGAAATCAGGCATGTGGCCAAGGTAACGGCCCTCCGCAGGCGTCAGCCTTGCGTATTGAACAGGAACTTGTTCGGGCTGACGATCCCTTGCTTCACCGCGTACATCACCAACGCGGCCGTACTGTTCACGCCCACCTTGCCCATGATGTTGCGGCGATGAGTGTTCACGGTGTTCGGGCTGAGGTTCAATCGATCCGCGATCCGCGTGTAGCTCTGACCCTCGGCGATCAAGAGGATGATCTCAACCTCCCGTTCGCTCAACATGATCGGTCCACAGTTCAGGCTGTCCTCCGTGATGGTTTCAACCAGCACGCCCTCGCGTCCCATGGTCTTCACGATCTCTCCACAAAAGAATTTGCCGCCGTCAGCGGTCGAGAGCACGGCGTCCACGATCTCATCAATGCCGCAGTCCTTCTTGATATAGCTGGTAACGCCGGCCCGAAGTGCGTTCATCAAGGTGATCGGTGAGGGATCCGGGGTGATGGCCACGAAGCGGGTGTGCTTGCAGCGGCGCATGCCTTCGCGGATACTATCGGCCCCGAAGCCCTGTGCCGTGTGATCGATCAACACCACATGCGGACGGTCTTGCTCGATGCTCGTGTACATGCTTTCCGCGTCCAGCACCTCACCGAGCAATTCCACGCGCGGAACTTTGGCGAACACGGCACGGAAGCCCATCAGGGCCAATTCCCCACTATCCGCGAGCAGCGTTCGTACGACCATTGCCTTGTTTAGAATCGTTCTTGACGGGGCGAATGTACCCGCGCCACCGGTCACGAAGCCGTCATCTTTCCAACACCTGTTGGTGAACCAATCACGTACACGCCGCCTTCTTCACTGGCGAGCGTGTTCGCGAAGATCGTTCGTGCTTCACGGAGCAAGGGGTCAACTGTTTTGTAACGCGAACTGAAGTGGCCGAGCAACAACTGGCCGACACATGCGTCCCGCGCGATCGAGGCGGCTTGTGCCGCAGTACTGTGCATGGTTTCCTTGGCACGAGCCGCCAATTGCTCAGTAAAAGTGGCTTCGTGGTACAACAGGTCCACCCCGTTGAGATGCCTTACCAGATCCGGTGAGTAGGCCGTGTCGCTGCAGTACGCATAACTCCGGGTTGGGGCAGGTTGCAAGGTGAGTTCCGAGTTCGGAACGGTCTCCCCTTCCGGGATATCCAGATCGGCGCCGTTCTTGATCGCGCTGCGCATGTAGTGCGGGATGCGTTCCACCGCTTCCGGCCGCAGCCGCAGTAACCCCGGCTTCTCGCGAAAAAGGAATCCGGTGCATGGAATGCGGTGCGCCAAGGCAAGTGCCGTAACGATCATGCGATCGTCCTGCATCACCACTTCCCCGCTTTCCGCAGCGGTCGCCCGAATGATCAGGGGATAACGGAGGTAAGTCCCGGACGCGCGCAACTGAACGTGGATGACCTCGGCCAGCGGTTCCGGGCCATGCACGACCAGTTCTTCCGTCCTTCCCAACAAGTGCAGCGTACTGAGCAGTCCCATGAGGCCCAGGTAATGATCCCCGTGCATGTGGCTGATGAAGATGTGCTTCAGATGCTGGAAGCGGACCCCACGGCGACGCAGCTGTTCCTGGGTTCCCTCGCCACAATCGATCATGTACAAACGATCCCCGTGGTTCAGCACTTGCGCGCTTGGCAGCCGGCCACGGGCGGGCAAAGCAGCACCGGTACCGATGGTGGTCACCTCGAAGCGCATCATGTGCAGCAAGGCTAAGAACGAAAAAGCCCCCCGCCATATGGCGGAGGGCCCTCCCTGTCCAAGTAGTCTTGTCGATCAACGATGCAGCACCATGCGGCCCGTGAAGCGGGTTTCGCCGGCTTGCACTTCGTAGAGGTAAATGCCATCCTCCAAAGCGCTACCATCGAAAATCAGTTTGTTCGCACCGATACGGCCCTCTGACGTTTCCGACCAGAGTTGCTCGCCAAGGAGGTTGAATACCTTGACGGTGGTACTCGCCGGACGCGACAAGTTCCACTCGATGCTCGTGCGCTGCCCGAAAGGATTGGGTACGTTTTGCGCACCACTGATGGCCACCGGTAGATCGGAAACACCGGCAATGCCAATATCGATCTGGTATCCCGTGAATTGATAAGGGAAGGAGATGGGGAAGCCGAAGAGGATGGAGTACCCGGTAACGTTGATGGTCAAGGGGTAGCTTCCTGCCACTGTAGGGGTTCCTTCGATCAAGCCACAACCCAATACTGCGCTGAGGTAGGTGCATGGAGCACTCGTGTGGCTGTTGCAGACGATCGCCAATCCGGGTGGGAGGCCTGAAATGCTGTCCAAGGCCACGCTGTCGATCTGGGTCCCTGCCAAGTTCGGGTCGATATCTCCGGCATCGCTCGGGATCTTCAGGTCCATCTGGTCGCTGTAAGGCACGTTCACCAAGCCTGGGGCGAAGTCCTCAAGAGTGTCGGGCCATACACCGAAGATGCTGTCTTGGTATAGCGGATCCGGGGTGCACTGGGCGCTGGCGGTGGCCGCAGCAGCGATGAAAGCAATGGAGAGTAAAGTATGTTTCATGGTCATTGGTCGTTCTTCACGTCCTTCTCGATCTCTTCCATGTAGAGGAGGTCGGAGGCTTCGCTGAGTGTCGGGGTGATCGAAAGGACGCTTTCGAGTTGGCTGATCTGTACCAGTTTCTGCACAGGCTCCTGCAAGCCGCAGACAACAAGCGAGCCGCCCACGCTCTTGCACAAGCGGTTGGCCACGAGCAAGGCGCTCAGGCCGCTGCTATCGCAATACCGCGTGTTGGTGAGGTCGATGATGGCGTTACGTACGCCGGTCTTGTTCAGGTACACCAGTTCGCTTTTCAATTCAGGCGCACAGGTGGTATCGAGCTTGTCCACATTGCTGCGGATCAGCGTGTACTTGCCTTTGTCCTCGATGGTGAAGTTCATGTGCTGGAAGTAGGTATCCGGCCAAAGATAGTTTTCGCTTCAACTAGTTTTCCCAAGGCGCCCGGCAAGGAGGTACAACACGGCCATCCTTACAGCCACGCCGTTCTCCACCTGCGCTAAGATGATACTGTCCGCATGATCGGCCACTTCTGAAGTTATCTCCACCCCTCGGTTGATAGGTCCCGGGTGCATGATGACTATAGGCTTGCCTTTCGCTGCCTGGCGGGTGCGCCGATAGCGGTCCATGTCGAGCCCGAAGAGCATGGCATACTCCCGCAGGCTGGGGAAATTGGCAATGCCATCGCTGCCTTGGCGTTCCAATTGGATCCGCAGCATGTTGGCCACATCGCACCAAGCCAATGCCTTGTCGAAGTCGTGTTCCACGCGCACACCCAGGCTTTCCACATGCCTTGGCATCAGCGTGGTGGGGCCGCAAAGCATCACCTCGGCACCGAGTTTCTTCAGGCAGTGGATGTTGCTCAAAGCCACGCGGCTGTGCAGGATATCGCCTACGATCAGCACCTTGACACCCTTCACTTTCCCCAGTTTCTCGCGGATGCTGTATGCATCCAGCAGCGCCTGGGTCGGGTGCTCGTGCGTGCCATCACCGGCGTTCACGATGCTGGCTTCCACATGCCGGCTCAGGAACACGGCCGCTCCGGGGTCGGGGTGGCGCATCACCACCATGTCCACCTTCATTGCGAGGATGTTGTTCACCGTATCGATGAGCGTCTCCCCCTTTTTGGTGCTGCTGCTGCTGCTGCTGAAATTGATGATGTCAGCGCTCAACCGCTTCTCAGCCAGTTCGAAACTGATGCGGGTGCGCGTACTGTTCTCGAAGAAGAGGTTGGCAATGGTGATGTCGCGGAGCGAAGGCACCTTCTTGATCGGCCTCGCCAACACTTCCTTGAAGCCGTCGGCCGTACGGAATATGAGGTCGATGTCCTCAGCCGTCAGGTCCTGGATACCCAGCAGATGCCTTGTGCTCAGTTGCTCGGTCACGGGTCGGTGGCGGGGGCTTTCGGCGCTGTGCGCTCGGTGGTTGAAGATGCACGTGGGAGGATGAGCACGCGGTCCTTGCCTTCTGTCTCCTGCCACTCCACGGTAACGCGCTGATCGGCGATGCTGTCAACCCATCGGCCCACATAGTCGGGCTGAATGGGCAGTTCGCGGCTGAAACGCCGGTCGATGAGCACGAGCAACTGAACGCTGGCCGGACGCCCGAACGAAAGCAATGCATCCAACCCGGCACGCACCGTTCGACCGCTGAACAACACATCGTCCACCAGCACAACATGCATCCCATCCAAGTTGAAGTCCAGATCGGTGCTGCTGGGCGCGGCGGTCACTGAGCGTTGCCTGAAATCGTCGCGGTGGAAGGTGATGTCCAACGCACCGTACGTGATGCTGTCGCGCTTGAGGATGCCTTGCAGCTCCTTCTTCAATCGCTTGCCCAAGAGCACGCCGCGCGGCTGCAGGCCGATGAGCGCGGTGTTGGCCATATCGCCGTGATCCTCGATCAACTGATGGCAAAGCCGTGTTACCGTGAGGCCGAAGGCTTTGCTGTCCAGTAGGGTAACAGGGCGCATTGGAGGGTGGGCGAAGATAGATGGGGCGTTTCCACCCGCCTGAACGCACCACGGCCCCACCGTGAGGCAGGGCCGTGACACTTGATCGTTGAAGACAGTGCTTACTCTTCGCTCACACCTTCCTCCGCTTCTTTCTGGTCCTCGCTGGCTGCGGCTTTCGCAGCCTTCTTGGCTTTTTTCTCCTTCGCAGCGGCAGATGGTGCGGCGGCGCTTTCGCCGGCCTCCATCTTATCGCGCAGCGCGCTCAATACGCTCAGGTCACCCAAGGTGCTCTTCTCCACTTTGTCGTTCACGCTCTTCACGCTGGGGCTCTGTCCACCACCGGCATTATCGCCATCGGCGCTGGACTTGCGGCCGCGACGCGGGGCGCTGGCACCAGCTGGTGCTGCTTCTTCAGGCGTGTCATCGCCCACCTCGAAGGTGCGCGTGTGGCTGAGGACGATGCGGCGTGCTTCCTTGTTGAACTCCAGCACCACGAACGGAAGCTTCTCTTCCAACGCGGCTTTGCTGCCGTCCTCCTTACGCAGGTTCTTGGCTGCTACCATGCCTTCCACGCCGTAGGACAATGCCACTACGAAGTTCTGGCCAGCGCGACCGATGATTGTGCCTTCATGCGTGCTGAGCGGCGTGAACACACCGGCGAACACGTCCCATGGGTTCTCTTCCACTTGCTTGTGGCCGAGGCTCAGGCGACGGTTCTCCTTGTCCACTTCCAACACTTGCACTTCGATGGTATCGCCTACCGCGCAGAACTCGCTGGGGTGCTTGATACGCTTGGTCCAGCTGAGGTCGCTGATGTGGATGAGGCCGTCCACGCCATCTTCCAACTCGGCGAAGATGCCGAAGTGGGTGAGGCTGCGGGCTTTGGCCGTGTGGCGGCTGCCAACAGGGTACTTGAACTCGATGTCGGCCCATGGATCGGCCGCGAGCTGCTTCATGCCGAGGCTCATCTTGCGCGCCTCGCGATCGATGTTCAGGATCACGCACTCGATCTCTTGGCCTTCCTTCAGGAAGTCCTTCGGGCTGCGCAAGTGCTGGCTCCAGCTGATCTCGCTCACGTGCAGCAGGCCTTCCACCCCGGGGGCCACTTCCACGAACGCGCCGTAATCGGTGATCACCATCACCTTGCCTTT
>JBDTSG010000091.1:0-117856 GCA_039931265.1 Flavobacteriales bacterium | reverse complement strand
GGCTAAGCAAAGAAAGGGCATTGTTCGAAGCACAGTAGGCAGCGCCCACCGCCCCTGACCGGTCTTACTTTCGGGGATGCCCGCCGCCTACCGCGCCGGAACAAGGCATTACTTTCAAGCGGTTTTAAGACCGGACCTTTGCTCCGATCATCACGAACGAACGAACGAACAATGCTCTCCTACACGATGAACGGCAAACGGCACCGAGTGGTGCTTGCACTGCTTGGCTGCTGCTTGCTGTTCATTGTGACCCTGCGCTGTGAAGCGCAGAACCTTGTGCCCAACCAGAGTTTTGAGCAATACGACACGTGCTTAGAGGTTCTCGGTTTCTATGACGAAGATGAGGGACCCGGAGGATGGTTCTCAAGCAGTGGTAGTCCTGATTACTTTCAAAGTTGCCTACCATATGGAGCGGCTAATGGCGTCCCTATGAACGTTTTCTCGTTTCAAGAAGCACAGCACGGTGCAAACTATATAGGGCTGTATACCTATCTCGATGCTCCCGAGCAGCGAGAATACGCCGTCGTTCATCTATTAACGCCGCTTGTGCAAGGTGAGATATACTACGCCAGCTTCTATGCCAGCACGGCCTTCGGAGGGAATCTTCAGTATCCCCTGATCTGGTTGGCAACGAGTAAGGTGGGTATGACATTTGTCATGAACGCACAACATTGGCAATGGGGTGATGATTTTCCTGCGTTTCGCAACTATGCTCAGATCTACCACCCCGGCATTCTTACAGATACACTTAATTGGACTCTGGTTAATGGGAGTTTTGTCGCAGATAGCGCCTATGAGTACATCGTAATCGGCAATCATTTTGACAATGCTACCACTGACACAGTGCATTTGGCAGAAGGGTGGCCTTGGTATGCGCGCGGGTACACCCTTATTGACAATGTATGTGTGTCAAGTAGTCCCGGTGTATGTGATATTGCCACAGGGGTACTAGGGAACAGCACACAGGGTCTTGGGTTTTTTTCCAACCCAGCCATGGGCGAAGTAGTAGTGGCTGGAATTGAGGAGAACTCCACAGTGCTGTGTACGGATGTTTTAGGGCGCATAGTCAGAGTAGCGGAACCAACGGTTGGTACATTGCGATTGAATGTGGCCACATGGCCACGTGGTAGCTATGTATTACAAGTGTTTCATGGTGTACAGCACAAGGCATTCAAGTTCGTCTTAGTGGATTACTAGCATTGGTCCGGTCTCTCGTTAATACGAAAGGCCATGAGAAATATTAGCAATTGGCGGTCATTGATTTTGGCTGCTGGCGTTGTTGGCGCAGGCCAACTACGCGCACAAGTTTCTGTATTAAGTCATTCCGGTACGGCTGGCGATTACTTAGGCTGGGACAACTCGACTACGATTCCTTTGCTTATGATGCACAACAACAACCGACCGATCGTATTAGGGACGGATGCCATAGAGCGGATGGCTCTTTGGAGGAGTCAAACCGTGACTCTGAACGGATACGGCTCGGTTACAAAACCTGCCTATGTGGCAATCAGCGCGCGCCCTGGGTTCCTCGATTACACTAATTCGGATGGACCTTTCTCGCGTTTGCACTTGGTGGACAACACTGGCGGTGCAACTGCAGGTGTCTACGCGAACGACATCGGCTACCGACCATGGATGCGCAACGGGGTCACCTTTACGGGAAACAGCGACTTGGGCTATTTGGGGCAGACATACAATGGATCCGGTGTTTCAGACATGGTGTTCAACTGGAGCGATGCCACTACAACGGGACCTTGGACCGCCGACAAGCTCCGCTTCGTGTTCACGAGCACACCCGATGCCAGCACGAACGGTATGGGTTCAGATGTTGGCTTGGAAGCCATGCGCATGTGGCCTGCCGATGCTGACAACGTGAACGTTGGCATAGGGGATTGGTTGGTGAGCGGCAGTGGCGAACCAGACGAGCGCTTGGATGTACTAACCGGAAGGGTGCGTATACGCGAATTGCCTGACCCTAGCCCGAGCGTCTCGGATGATATCGTCGTGGTCGACGCCGATGGCATACTTGAACATAGGCCGATGGCTGACTTCCCCGATCACTGCGAATGGACCATGGACCTGTCTGCGCCGAACAATGTGTGGACGGCTTTCGGCTCCAGCGACCCGGACTGCCCTGATGAGGATGACAATGTGGGGATAGGGGATGACTCGCCAACGAGCAAACTCAGCGTTTTCAGGAAGGACGTATCCGGGTCCGGCGCGAACATCGGCATATTGGCCAACACCGATAGCGAGAATGGCAGCAACAACTACGCTATACAGGCCACCTGCGAAGGTCTCACTGCCATGGGTGCAGCGGCCCCTGAGAATTATGGGGTTGATGCGTTGGCCAAAAACGGCGTACTGACTTTCGGGGTGAAAGCCAAAGCCCAAATGGACAACGGGAAAACATCAAACAACGACATTTACGGTTCGCAGGGTGAGGCCGTCGTTGCGGGTACGACCGTTGATGCTTATGGCGTTCGCGGGCTGGGCACAGCGGTATCCGGTGGCACGATCCGTTCAGCCTATGGTACGGCTGGGATCGCTACGGGAGCTGCAAGCTCTACGGTGAACGATCTGCTTTGCGGTGCATATGGTCGTGCAACAGGTAGCGGTAGTCAGGATGTTGCCTACGGACTCTGGGGCGAAGCGGATGCTTCGTACAACTCCACTTCTGGTGGCCGATACGGCGTTTACGCCGAAGCGGCGGTCGCAGCAAAGAGCTGGGCCGGTTATCTGAATGGTGACTTCTACTACACGGGATCGTTCACCAGTTCCTCGGATGCGAACCTGAAAAGCAACATAGAGGAACTCGATGGAGCTTCTGTCCTGCTGAACCAGCTTGAACCAAAGACGTTCGAGTTCAATACTGTGGCGTTCAGTCAGATCAACTTGCCTACCGGCCCTCAGATGGGGCTGATCGCGCAGGATGTGCAGAATGTTCTACCACAACTAGTGCACAATGGTGGACACCCAGGTAAAAGAGACGCTTCGGGTAACATGATCGTAGCTCCTATCGATTATCTCACATTGGACTACGTCAGCCTCATTCCGCTTCTTATCGCTGGTTTCAAAGAGCAGCAAGCCGTGATCTCCGATCTGCAAGACCAGGTCAACGGTTGCTGCACGGAAGGCATGGCCCCCGAGGGCGGCACGGGCGGCATCGGCTACATCGACAACACGCAAAGCGCCAGTGGTGCCACGCGCCAGTTGAGCACCGATGAGCTGGTGGTAACCCCGAACCCCTTCACCGAGAACCCCACCATCAGCTACCGCATTGGCACGGGCGGCCGCGCGCAACTGCGCGTTACCAGCGCCAGCAGCCGCGATATGGGTGTGCTCTTCGATGCGGGCACCGAAGCCGGGCAGCACAGCATGGTATGGAACACCGAGGGCATGGCCCCCGGCCTCTACCTGCTTACCCTTACCGTTGACGGCAAGCGCGTTACCGAGCAGGCTGTGAAAGTCGAGTAACAGCGGCTACACTTTATGTGCGAAGCCCCCCGATGTGTCGGGGGGCTTCGTTGTTCGTGAACCCCATAAAACGGAACAAGCCCCGGCCGGAAGGCCGAGGCTTGCTCTTGTGTGTTGGGCTGTACTTACGCTGCCTTGGCGAATGCGACGTCGCTCATCGGCCTGGCACCTGCCGCACCGATTGCGTTCACGCGGAAGTAGTACTTCACATCGCTGGTGAGACCATCGGCCACGAAGCGGTTCTTGGTCGTGAAGGTCAGCATGCTCCAACTGAATAACCTCCTCGCATCCTTTGGAGGCGGATCAGCCGTGAACCCTTTCCGCTCGTTGGACAACACGTTGCAAGGCCCTGCGTTCCGGCCTCAAAGCCTGAAGGCCCTTAGCGTTCAGGCATTCAGGCGACCTACATAGGCGCAGATGTTCTGGGAACTGCCGGAATGTCCATGGACATCCTGCCAGAGGTTTTGGGAATTGTCGCTTTTCTCATGGACAATGGCGCGGGTGTTTTGGGAGTTGCACTTTTTCCCATGGACAATGGCACGGATGTTCTGGGAGCTGCCGAAATGTCCATTGACATCCTGCCAGAGGTTTTGGGAGTTGTCGTTTTTCCCATGAACAATGGCGTGGATGTTTTGGGAGTTGCCGAAATGTCCATGGACAATTGCGCGGATGTTCCGGGAGTTGGCCACAATGCGCCGAGCACTGGAGGTGCTCGCTCCGCCATTGGAAAGGACTTGTCCGGAAGGTGCCCTTTGGCAGCGGGTCCTGAACTGAAACAACTGCCAACGGCAAGTCGTTCAAAGGCGCCACTGCAGGATCATGGTAATCACCACCATATGCAAGCGCACGAAGCATCTGACCATGGCGGAGATGCCCATGAAGGCGCGCATGATCCTGCAGGCCATGTCGAACAATCCGAATTTCCCCGATGCGGGGTCGCTCTTGGCGGAGCTTGAGGAACGCTGTGCGGCGATGCAACAAGCGAATCTGGATTGCTTCAACGGCGGCCATGCACACACGGCCAGGCGCAAACTCTGCCGCAGCGCGTTGGATCTGGCACTCGATAAGGTATTGCTGCATGTGCGGGCCCAATGCCGTGGCGATGTAGCCGTAGCGTTGAGCAGCGGTTTCCAATTGCGCAAGCCACCGATCCTGCTGCCCCCTCTTGGTCCGGTCGAAAACCTCCGCTGGGTACGGAGCATGAGCAGTGGCCGCGTGGAACTGCGCTGGGATCCGCAACACGGCGCCCGTAACTACATCGTGTACACGAATCCCGATGGTCCGCAGAACGATGAGGCTTGGCGCAAGGTGGGCGCGCCCGGCAAAGCCAAACTCGTACTCTACGGTTTGGAGCCGGGGCAGTCGGTTTGGTTCAAGGTAATGGGCATCAGCGCCAGTGGCTCCGGCGGCATGAGCCAAGTGGTGCTCGCGATCCCGTACTGACAGCACCTCGCTCTCACGTCATCGCGAGGTATTCAAATGCCGAAGCGATCCATGCGACCTGGCAGGCAGTTCACCACCGCATCGCTGCAACCCGCAGACGGGGTTTCGCGATGACGTACTCGCCCCACACGCACGACAACCTTCGCACGCTCGCCAAGCGCAGGATGCTGTTCGTACCGCGGCCCTGACTTCCCCCCACCCTTGCCGCAGTGCCCGAAGCGCCTACTTTCGCGGCCCTGCCCGCCGAAATCCCGACCTGTCGGGATGAAGGGGGGCCCGAACAGAGAACCTTCTCCCATGGCCAATACCAACGACATCAGCGTAGGCACCTACATCCGGTTCAATGGCGACATCTGCCAAATGATGGAATGGCAGCACCGCACGCCCGGTAACCTGCGCGCCTTCTTCCAAGGCAAGATGCGCGTGTTGCGCAACGGCAAGCAGATCGAGAACCGCTTCCGTAGCGGCGAAGTGATCGAAGTGCTGCGCGTGGAAGTACACGAACTCCAATACCTCTACCGCGAGGGCGACAACCTGGTGCTGATGGACCCGAAAACCTTCGAGCAACTCTATGTGCCCGCCAGCCTGTTGGGCGATGCCATGGGCTTCATGAAGGAGGAGATGATCATGCAGATCGGCTTCGAGAGCGATGTGGCCATTTTCGCCCGCCCTCCCAAGCAAGTTGAACTGACGGTAACGAGCACCGAGCACGCCGTGAAAGGCGATACCGCCAACAAAGTGATGAAGGTCGCCAAACTGGAGACCGGTCATAGCATCATGGTACCCCTCTTCGTGGAAGCGGGCACTGTTGTACGGATCGACACCGAGACAGGCGAGTACCTCGACCGCGTGAAAGAAGTGAAGCGCTGACCGCACGGTACGGTACGTGCATCGTACCGAACAGTTGCAAGCCCCGTGGTGATCGCCACGGGGCTTCTGCTTTATGGACGCGCGGATACCTTTAGCGCCATGTCGCCAACGCACCAGCGTTGGTGATGGCAGATGGACCTGAAACATCCCATGACCGCCGCGGAAGTGGCCGCGATGATCGACGGCAAAGTGATCGGCAACGCGCAGCGCAGTGTAACGGGCATCAACGAGATGAACCGGGTGCGCGAAGGCGACCTGATCTTCGTGGATCACGAGAAGTACTACCGCAAAGCGTTGGAAAGCGCGGCCACCACCATCCTGATCAACAAGGAAATGGAGGTACCGGAAGGCAAGGCCTTGATCCTTGTGGAAGACCCGTGTAACGAGTACAACAAGCTCGTGCGCCACTTCATGCCGCGCCAAGCGTGGGGCAGCGATGAGCCGCGCATCGGGCAGGGATCGGAGATCCACCCGAGCGTTGTGTTCGGTGCGAACGTGTCCGTGGGTTCCGGTTGCTTGATCATGCCCGGGGTGGTCATCTACGAGAACACGACCATCGGCGACCGCGTGATCATACACGCCAACAGCGTGATCGGCTGCGATGGCTTCTACTACAAAAAACGGCCGAGCGGGCACGAGAAAATGCCGCCCTGTGGCAACGTGGTGATCGAGGACGATGTGGAGATCGGCGGCGGTTGCGTGGTGGACCGCGGCATCAGCAGCGAGACCAGGATCGGTGCCGGGACGAAATTGGACAACATGGTACACATCGCCCACGATGTGGTGATCGGGAAGAACTGCTTGTTGGCCGCGCAGGTATCGGTTGCCGGCGCTACCACGCTCGGCGATGGTTGCACCATGTGGGGCCAGAGCGCCTGCCCGCCCAAGATCGTTCTGGGCAACGGTACCACGATCCTCGGGCAGAGCGCACCCATGAACTCCGTGCCCGGCGGCAATTGGCTCGGCTCACCGGCCGTGGAGGCACGGCAGAAATTCCGCGAGATCGCTTTGATCCGGCGCCTGCCGGAAGTCTTCGCCAAGCTGGGCCTGTGACATGACGCGACTGGACCGCATATCGGAAAGGCTCAACTTGAAAGAGTTCCAGTTGAAAGCGCTGTTGGACGTCACCAAGGCGATCAACAACAACCTCGGCACGGCGGAACTGCTGCAGTTGTACGAAGGCATCATGCGCGAGCAGTTGGGCATTACGCGGCTCATGCTGTACAAGCGTGTGCAGGGCTGGCAGCGGGTGATGGCTTTCGGCATCACACCGCAGGAGGCCGACCTGGACGCCGAGCACCTCTTCGGGCAGTTCACCGATATCTCGTTGATCGATGTGCAGGGTCTCAGCGGATTCGACTTGGCCGTGCCGGTGTACCATCGGGAACAACCGCTGGCGTTGCTGCTCGTAGGCGACATCGAGGAGGAGCAGCGCATGAGCCCCACGGTGAAGCACCTCAACTTCATCCAGACCCTCACGAACCTGATCGTGGTGGCCATGGAGAACAAGCGCATGGGCAAGTTGGCGCTACAACAGGAGCGCGACCGCCGCGAACTGGAGCTGGCTGCCGAGATGCAGGGCATGCTGATCCCGAACGAACTGCCCAACGACGACCTGCTCGAATGTGCGGCTTGGTACCAGCCGCACCGGCAAGTGGGCGGTGACTATTACGACGTGATCCGGTTGGACGACAAACGCGTGGTGGTTTGCGTGGCCGACGTGAGCGGCAAAGGGATCGCCGCCTCCTTGCTCATGAGCAACTTCCAAGCAACGCTGCGCGCGCTGGTGCAGTATGCCGAGGGCGAGACCTTGGAAAGCATGGTGCACGACCTGAACCATAAAGTGTTCAGCAATGCGCGCGGCGAACGCTTCGTAACCCTCTTCATAGCCCAATGCGATCTCGCCAACCGCCGCATCCGCTACGTGAACGCAGGGCACAATGCACCGCTGTTGATGGTCGGCGATGCCATGCGCGAGCTCACCGAGGGCGGCATCGGTCTGGGCATGATGCCGTCGCTCCCGTTCCTCAAAAGCGGCGAAGCCGATCTACCGCGCGGGTGTACGCTGCTCTGTTACACCGATGGCTTGGTGGAACAGGAGGATGCGCACGATGAACCCTTCGGTACCACGCATCTGGTGAGCGCCTTGCGCGACTTCTCCAGCACCGGCGCGCTCGCCGTGAACACCGCCATCACCGGGAAATTCGAAGCGCACCGCGCAGGCGCACCCTACTTGGACGACATCGCGTTGTTGACCTGCAGGTTCAGGTAGAAAGCTCTTTCACCTTCTTCGGGTGCCGTATGTCCAACACCACGATCATGGCCGTGCAACCCCAGAAGAGCACGCTCGCCTTGTCCGTGTCCAGGTAGTTGTTCAACGCGCCGTGCACGTAATAGGTCACCAAGCCGAAGAACGCGGCGCCGACCAACCTCCGCTCAACGCCCGGTGGAAGTCTGAGCCAGAGCCGCACCGCCGTATTGCATACCGTGACGACGATCAGCACCATGAGCAGCATACCGAACAACCCCTGCTCCGCCAAGGGGCCCAAGTACTCGCTGTGCGCATTGCCGGCCGAACCGAAGTTGGTGCTGATGATGGTGCGATCGCTGGAGGCCTGGTAGGGTGCGTACTCGAACATGTAAGTACCCGGCCCGAAACCGAAAAGCGGCCTATCGGCGAACATGCGCATTGCGCTGTGCCAGCGGTTCAGGCGTTCGAGGTTGCTGGCGTCGCTGCTGATGTTGCTGATGGAACTGACATGCTCGGCAAGGTCATCGCTGCTCTCGTCGCGGTTGCGTTCGAGGGTCATCGTCAGCTGGTCCTGGTAAATGAAATAGCCGACCAAAGAGACCAGTGTGCCCAAGCCCACCAACCAACCCGGAACGCGCCATTTCATGATCAGGAAAACCACGACCGATGCCACCAAGCTCACCCAAGCCGCGCGCGTGTACGAGAACACGAGCCCTGTCATGAGCAGCACGAGCAACACGAGAGCAATGATGCGCCGCGTGCGCGACCAGCCCGGCATGCGCACCGCCGCAAAGCCGAACGGGATGATGAACGCCAGGATGGCACCGTAACTGGTGTGGTCCTTGAAGAAGGGGCTCATTACCCAGTGCGCCGGATCCTGTGCGAACCCATGCTGCGCGTGGTTCACCAAGGTGTATACCACCACGATGCTGAGCGCGAGAACGTACAGCCAGAGGAAACGCTGCATGTTGCCCGTGTCCTCGAACAACTTCGTGGCAACGAAGTACATCACCGTTACGAACCAGAGGCGGGCCGTGAGGAACTTGACGGAGACCAACGGATCGGTACTGGGAATGCAGCACACCGCCATCCAGATGAGGTGCGCACAGATCGCCCAAGTGACCGGATGCCTCCAAACGGCCACTTCGAACACATTGCGCTCCATGGCCAGCTTCAGGAAGAACAGGAGCATGATCGCCACCATCAGCGGCTCGGTGGGTATGTAAACGCCGATGCCACCAAGGTCCTCCATATTGATGGAAAGCGGAGTGCAGAAGACCACGAACAGGAGCAGGCGATCCACGCGGGCGATCAACGCCCAACCGCAAAGCAGAACGACGGGCAGCGCGCTCAACCAGTAGATCTCGTTGGCCACGAGGAAGCCATTGAGCACCACGAAGACCAGGCTTGCCCAGAACACCATGTCGGTCCGCAGGGCGCGCAGCATGGATCAGTCCGGTTTGCGCATCAACAACAGCACGAAGGCGAGAAGGACCGCACTACAGGTGCCGATGGAAACGATCAACCAACGGATCGGATAGACCTTCTTGTCCGGCACCTCGGGGTGCACCACCACGTTCACGTAGGTCAGCTCTTTGGTAACATCGTTCACCGCCCGCTCATACTCGCTCAACAACCGATCGTAATTGGCGCGGAACAAGTCGCTCAGTTCGGTGAGTTCCCTGAACTCACCCCCGCTCTTGCCAAGTTCGGCGAGCATGGCCTCCACCTTCGTCCGATCCCCACCGCCGCGCGTCAGCAGGCGCACGTATCCCTTCGTGAGTTCCTGCGTCTGGCTCTCATACTCGAGCAGCCCGCTGCGCTCCCGCATGATCTGGAGCTTAGCCTCCACGGTATCCAGCTTCTCGCGTTCATTGTCCAGTGAACGCATGGCGATCTTCAGTACCTCTTGTGATTTCTCGCGCTGCAACCGCCGCGCGAGCAGGTTCACCTGTTCGAGCATGCCGCTGACAATGGCCTGCGCTGTGTCCGGGCTTTCATCCACCACTTCGATCTCCACGCTCTCGAAACGCGTTTTCCCGATCGTTACCCGCTCGTTGAATTCGTTGTAGAGAAAGAAGCGCGCGCCCGGTGCGCCCGGCTTCATGTCGTAGTGGTTCGCCAGGTCGAACCGCGCGATGATGCTATCGCGGATGCTGTTGCTCTCGAGCAATTGGAGCAACTGGTCGGTGCGTGTTTCAATGGAGTAGCTCGTGAGGTTCACCGGGTAAACCACGGCGCGCGAAACGAAGCGCGGCTTGATGAAAGTGGGACCACTGAAGATCCAAGTGAGCGCTATGGCGCTCACTGCGACGGCGGACAAAAGCTTCCAGTTGCGACGGGCCAACTGGAAATAGCGTTCGAAGGGGCGTTCAACGGGCATGGGTGGCTCGGATCTTCTTCACGTTCTCTTGGACCACGATGAGCACCAATGAAAAAAGGAAGGCACTGATCGTACACATCATTGTGATCAGCCAGCGTACCGGGTAGCTCTTCTTGTCGGCTTGCTGTGCCCGGTTCACAACGAATTTGTGCGGCAAGTCGCTGTCCACGTCGGCCTGGGCTTGGGCCAACTTCATGCGCAGGGTACCCAACTGGTCGGCTGCATTGTATTGTTCGTCCTGCAAGGTCACGTAGGCACCGCCGTTTTCAGCCAGCACCTTGAAGCGTTGTTCGAACTCCTTTATTGCGCGCTGATCGCCTTTCACGATGGCAAGTCCCAAATACTCGTTGTAACGCTCCGCTTGGGTCCGGTACTCCTGCACACCCAAGCCGCGCAACACTTTCAGGCTGTCGCCGATGACATGGATCGCAGCTTCCAGTTCGTGCACGGTGGCGGCCACCAGCTTCAACCCTTTCACCGCACGCTCCCGGCCCATGGCCGTCCATGCGGTATCCACCTGTGCGGCAATGTCGTTGGCGATGTTCATGGCCCGCGCTGGATCCTCGTCCAATACTTCCACACGCACGCTGCCGAACTTGGTGTACTCCGAGGTGATGTGGTCGTCGTAAGCTTCGTCCAGTTTCGTGCGCCGGTACGGATCATCCGGCTCGATGCGGTAGGCGCTGGCGAGATCGTATTTCTTGGCGATACTGTCGCGGATCCGATCGCTCTGGATCATTTGCAGGAGCTGCTCCGCATCTTCTTCATCGCCCAGCGCCAGGATGTCGTCGCGCCCGGTGCTCTGCTCGTTCAGC
The DNA here is from genome assembly GCA_039931265.1 of Flavobacteriales bacterium. Lineage (GTDB taxonomy): Bacteria > Bacteroidota > Bacteroidia > Flavobacteriales_F > PHOS-HE28 > PHOS-HE28. The sequence continues at coordinate 106,617 of JBDTSG010000091.1, read as the reverse complement.
AAGGCTTTGGAAACGCTGTTCGTTACCGCTGGGAAGAGGATCACCTCGCTTTTGTACTGGTTGCGGATCACGAACGAAGCCACCACCCCGACCACAAGGCCGAGCAGCGTGATCCAGAGGATGAGCTTGCGTCGTGCCCAAAGGAAAAGGACGAGGTCGAAGGAAGTCCCGGCGCTGTCGCGCGTTCCGGTGGTCATCATAGTGCCTGGTAAGAGGGCGCGCAAAGTAAGCAGAAGGCCCTGCGGCTACGGCCGAGACAACGGCCCTAGGAAGGAGCGCACCTGGGGCAACCGCACCAGCCCGGTTGCAAAGGCCAGCAAAACCGCCCCGGAGCCGAAGAAGAACAGTATCGGCAGGATCCCTAAGGACAGATGATCAAGGCCGAAGGCAAGGGCACAGATGGCTGCCAGATAGATCACCCCGCGAAGTACCGGTCCGACGGCAGGCTTCATACCGAAGACACGCACCACCATGCCAACCTGCACGGCAGCGGTAAGTGCCTGCGTGATGAGGCTGGCCAAGGCTGCACCGGGCGCACCATGGTGAGGGATCATGTACAGGTTGAGCAACACGTTCAGCACCATGCCACCGAAGGCCATCCAATTGAGCAACCGCAGATCCCCACGCGCAGTGAGCAGCGTACCGAAGATGTACGTGGTGCCCACGGCCGTGAAGCAGCACATGAGCAACGAAAAGGAAAGCACCGCACCCGGCGAAGCGTCGGAATAACGCAAGCCCATGATCGCACCGCCCCACCAAGCGCCACCGACCGCCACGGCCAAGCAACCGGAAAGCATCAGGCGCCAACCAAGACCTACCAACGCCGCTACATCCGCCCGCTCCTTCAGCATGCGACTGAACATGGGCAGCAGCAAGCCGGCGAACAGAAAGCCCAACATGTTGAGCGCTTCGAAGAAGCGGAATCCTTGGGCGTAGATCCCCGCCTGCGCCGCACCGTCGGGCCGCATACGTTCGAGCATCACACTGTCCACCCGGTAGTAGATCGTCATCAATAGCACCAGCAATGCGTAGGGAAAGCTCGCGCGCAGGATGTGCGCCACAAGTTCCGGTTGCCATTTGGGCATGGCCTTGCCGCCGAGGCGCGCCACCAACAGCAGCGCCACCAGCACCGCTGCACCGTAAGCAATGGTCTGCGCCCACACGAACCACTCGATTTGGAACTCCCTGCCCGATCTTCCCCATAGCAACCATGCGCACATGGCGATCAACAGCACACGGTCCAGCACGCTCATCAAACTGTCCTGTGCGTAACGCTGCGCACCGGCAATGTTGCTGCGCAGGTAGAGCAGCGTGGCCGCCAATGCCTGATTGAAGATGAGCACGCCCAGCATCGCCAATTGCGCAGCACCATAGCCCAGGACAAGTCCGGCGAAGAGCGTGACCACGGCGTAAACCAGAACGAGAAGCAGTCGGATACCCAGCACACCGCCCAGACGCTCCTGTAAGGAACCTTCGTTCTGCGCCACATGGCGCGTGTTGTAGTTCGTGATGCCCAGATCCAACAGGATATTGAGCAGGAAGCTGAGGCTCAGCAATGCCGCATAGCCACCGTACACCTCCACTCCCACACGCTCCTGCACCTCGGCATCGATGCCCAAGATGTAGAAGGGCTTAACCAGTAGGTTGAGCACCAGCACCAAGGCCAGGTTCGCGAGAAAAGTGCGGCGCATGAACGAGGATGTGAAGATGTGGAAGATGTGGACATCAGATCGTTTCATTGCGCATTCCACATCTTCACATCCACCACATCTTCACATCTTGCCTGCCGTGCGCATAGCGGTGAACACGCGTCTCTTATTGCCCGATAAGCTGGAAGGCATCGGCTGGTTCGCGCATGAAACGCTTTCACGCATTGTGAAGGCCCATCCCGAGCACCGGTTCCTTTTCATCTTCGATCGCAAGCCTGACCAACGTTTTCTGTATGCGCCGAACGTTGAAGCGCATGTCCTCTGGCCACCCACACGCCACCCATTGCTCTATGTGCTGTGGTTCGAGTTCCGGCTCCCACGGCTGCTGCGCCGGTTGAAGGCGGACGCATTCATCAGCACCGATGGCTACCTCAGTACACGCGCAGCGGTGCCGCAGCTCGGGGTCATGCACGACCTGAATTTCGAGCATTACCCGCAAGATCTTCCGCGCTCCTATAGCCGCTATTACAGGAAGTGGTTCCCCCGCTTTGCCCGGAAAGCGAAGCGACTGGTGACCGTCTCCGACTTCAGCAAGCAGGACATTCACGCACAGTATGGTGTCGCGCTGGAGAAGATCGACGTGGCGCACAACGGTGTTGCGGATGCCTACAGCCCGTGCACGATAGCGGAACAAATGGCCGTGCGCTCCGCCATCGCCGGGGGCGACCCGTATTTCATCTGCGTAGGGTCGTTGCAACCGCGCAAGAACATTGCCCGGCTGCTCCTCGCGTTCGACGCATTGGTTGAAGCGGATGCTGCACCGTTGAAGCTGGTGATCGCCGGTGACGCTTTCTGGTGGGATGCGCGGATGAAGGCCGCTTGGGTAAAAGTGCAGCACAAAGACCGCGTTGTCTTCACAGGGCGCCTTGGGCAACAAGCGTTGCGCAACGCGATCGGGGGTGCACTGGGCTTGGCCTACGTCAGCTATTTCGAAGGCTTCGGCATTCCGGTGGCCGAGGCGATGAAGTGCGGAGTGCCCGTGCTTGCCGCCGACGCGACCAGCCTTCCGGAGGTCGCGGGCGAGGCGGCGGTGTACTGCGACCCTTTCAATGTTGCCAGCATTACCGAAGGACTTTCGCGATTGCGCAACGACGCAGTACTGCGCGAGCATCTTTCGACCGCGGGCATTGAGCGCGCGCGTCAGTTCACTTGGGACAACACCGCGCGCCAAGTGTGGGCATCTTTCGAGCGGATGATGGCAACACCTCCACGCTGAGCGGATGGCATTGGCCGCATACCATATGCTTGGCGCCATTGAGGCCGGCTGCGACGAAGCAGGCCGTGGTTGTCTCGCAGGCCCTGTCTTCGCCGCTGCGGTGATCCTGCCATCGGGCGTGCGCCTGCCCGGGCTGAACGACAGCAAGCAATTGAGCGAAGCGCGACGTGAGAAGTTGCGGCCCCTGATCGAGCAACGGGCGCTGGCATGGTGCGTGGCATCTTGTTCGCCGGAGGAGATCGATCGGATCAACATCCTGCAGGCCTCCTTCATGGCCATGCACCGCGCGATCGATGGATTGAAACTGCGCCCGGAACTGTTGCTTATAGATGGCAACCGCTTCGCGCCGTACTTCGGCATTGCGCATGTCTGCCATGTACAGGGCGACGGCCGCTTCAAAAGCATAGCCGCCGCGAGCGTCCTGGCCAAAACGCACCGCGATGGGTTGATGCAACGATTGCACGCTGCACACCCGCACTTCAACTGGGCAGTGAACAAGGGCTACCCTACCGAGGAACACCGCGCTGCCCTGTTGCACTTCGGACCAACGGAACACCACCGCCGCACCTTCAAGGTGAAAGCGCACGAGGGCATCACTGTCTGAGCGTCCACACCGGTGTGTGCACATGCACCGTTGCACACGGACCAAGGCCCTGCCGGTGATCCTACTTTCGCCGCAATGCGGCGTACTCTTCTTTGGGTCTTGTTGGCGGGCATCGTGGGCGGCACGGCATGGACCTTCATGGATTGGCTGAAACCCTCCGCGAAAACCGCTGATCCGTGGAGCGCTATACCGACCGAATGTGCGGTCGTCCTGGAACTGAGCGGAAGCACGAGCGCTTGGAACAATTTCACCGGGGCCGGTCAGTTGTGGGGAACGGTGAGCGATAGGAAAGGTGCTGTTGCATTGGATTCGCTCGTTGCAAGGGTGTTGCGCAGCGGAGCGGATGCGAAGACAATGGCGTCACCGTTGTTCGCGGTACTGCGGCGCGGTGAGAGCAGCGGCTGGCTCGCGGTGATCGCCGGCCCCGGCGATGATCGCAGCGCTCTATGGCCGCAGCTGCTGGGCATCCTTTCCGGCAACCCGGGCGATGCTGCGGGGCGCACGTTCAACCCGGAGGAAGTCTTTCCGGCGACACCATCCCCGGGGCTCCCTGCGGTGATGCTGCTCTGGACCAAAGGACTGCTGCTCATCGGTTCCGATGCCGGCATGATCGAGGAAGCACAACTGCAACTGAAGAGCGGCCGTTCGGTGTTCAGCGACAGCACGTTCGCACAAGCGCAAGGCACGCTCGGCGATGGGGCCGACGCGCATCTGCTCGTTCAACCTGCTCGACTGGCACGCCTGTTGGGCGTGCGCCTGCAACGCGCAACCGCCGATGCGCTCACTTGGCCCGAAGGCTGGGCCGCGCTCGACATCCGTAGCAAGCCGGACGCGCTTCTGTTGAGCGGGCTGCTGAAACCCGCCTCCAACAACGGTGTGCTGAAAGCCATCTCCGGACAGACTGTCGGGCACAACGCCGTACTGCGCGTCTTACCGGCCAACACGCAACTGCTGCAGTTGCAGCACATCAGCGATGCGAGGCGATGGCTGGCGGAGCGGGAGGTCGGAGCGCCGGCCGATAGCCTTCTCGCCGAAGCACTGTTCCATTGGGTACAAGGCTCCTTGGCCTTCGCAACAACGGCAGCGGGCGATTCCGCAGCGACTGACTACGTGGTGTTGCAAGCAGGCGATCCCGGTGCAGCCGAAAAGGCATTGTTGGGGTTATGTGGCGAAGCAGCATGCGATAGCAGCACGTATCGCGCTGTGCGCCTGAACGCCTTGCCCGTCCTCGATCCCTTCGGTGGATCGCTCGGGCCGCCGTTCGATGCCATCACCGCGCCGCATTGGTGCCTGCTCGGCGATAAAGTGGTGATGGCGAAGGAGCGCGTTGCGCTGGAACGTGCCATCGATGCATGGACCGACGGCACCGCGCTGGCCGCGGATATCCGTGCTTCAGCGTTCTTCGAGAACATCGCCACCGAAAGCGCGCTCACCTACTGGTGCAACGTGGGCGCCGCCAGCACTTGGGTGGAAAAGCACATGACCCCTGCCGGTGCAGCCCAATGGCACGGATACGCCAGCGCCGTCTCGGAGCTCGGTGGTTTCGCACTCCAGGTTTCGCCGGGACAGCATGGCTTCTTCAACCTCGATGTGCGGTTGCAGCATGGCGGCGCCAGCAGCAACGGTGCAACAACCGAGGTCTCGGACAACGCACTGTGGAGCATCACACTGCGCGCACCGCTCGCGCGCGATCCCTACTTGGTGCTCGACCACACAACCGGCACCCGATATGTGCTGGCGCAGGACACTGACAACGGGTTGACAGCCGTGAGCAGCACAGGGAAAGTGATGTGGTCACACGAACTGGATGGCCCGATCCTCGGCACCCTGCAGCAGGTGGACCGTTTCAAGAACGGCAAGTTGCAACTGCTCTTCAACACAGCACAGCGTGTGTACATGATCGACCGCAATGGCAAGGACGTTGAAGGGTGGCCGGTGCTGGTGAAAGAGAAATGCAGTGGGCCGCTGGCCGTGCTCGACTACGAGGGCACCAAGGACTATCGCATTCTCGTAACCACTGAGGAAGCCGGTATCCTGAACCTGATGCCGGATGGAAAGCCCGTGAACGGTTGGGCCGCAGCGCGCATGCAGGCGGCTAGCGGTGGCCCCGTGCGGCACCTGCGCGTTAAGAACAACGACTTCCTGTTGGCGATCGACACGGATGGCAACGTCTACCTGCTCGACCGCAAAGGGGCACCACGACTTGCTGCCAGGTTGAAATTACCGCCACGCGCTACGGTGCTCGATGTGCGCATGGGTATCACCATCGGAAGCTGTGCCATCGTGTGGACCGATGAAAACGGCGCTGTGCAAAGCGGCACCATCGATGGTGTGGTGAAGGAGCTTGGGCCCGCAGCACCGGGCACCGCCACCATCGCCGATGTGGATGGAGATGGCGCGCCGGAAGTGATACGCAGCAGTGCCGACAGACTGTCGATCACCAGTAGCGCAACGCAGTCGTGGACCCGTTCCCTCGGTTGCGCGCTCGCTGGTGCGGCCCGGAGCGTGTCGCTGGGAAAAACAAGGAACGCGGTTGCCGTTGCATGCGCGGATGGAGAGCGTTTGTGGATCATGGACCCGAGCGGTAAACCACTGCCCGAAATGCCCTTGAGCGGTGGCAAGTACTTCGCCATCGGCGACATCAACAAGGATGGGAACCCTGAAATTGTTTTGGGTTCCAGCAGCGGAACGCTCAGGGCAATTGCGCTGCCCGCAGCGGCGGAGTAACGCCGCGATCCCGACGTCCTAGCGCTTGGGCTTGCGCAAATGCACCACCATGCCCGTACGCAGGGTATCGGTAGGCTGCATGTTGTTGTAGGCGCAGAGCTTCGAGAGCTTCACACCGTACTGCTGGCTGATGGTCCACAACGTTTCGCCAGCGCGTACATCGTGCGTGGCGGTGCGCTTGCTCTTGTTCAGCTTCGGCGAGAGGTAGATCACTTGGCCTTCTTCCAAACCGGCATCCTTGTCCAAGTCGTTCCAGCCCGCTACCCAGCCCGGCATCGTCTCCATATCCTCCGCGATCTTCCGTATCGAATCACCGGCTTTGGCCCGCGTGAACTTCACTCGGCCTTCGAACTTCTCCACATGGCGGCTGTTCCCCAAGGTGAAGGTCACCTCATCGTTACCCACGCGCGAGGCTTTGGTCTTTTTGCTGCGCGAACGCCCGGAAGGTTTTTCTGTGGAACGCTGCGCCGTGTCTTCGGTCTTCGTCTCGCGCTTCCTGAAACTGATGTCCTGTCCTGCATCGAGCTTGTCGAGTTCGTAACGCTCGATCAGCTCAATGAGCTTGCGTGGATAGGCGGGGTCGGTGGCATATCCAGCCTTCTTCAGTCCGGGCGCCCAGCCCTTGTAGTCGGTGGTCTTCAGCTCGAACAACGAAGCGTAGCGCGGGCGCTGCAGGAACTTGCTGTGGTCCTCGTAGCTGTCGGCGGCATCGCGGTACTTGCGGAAGCAATCGTTCTTGCGGTCGTCGTCGTGGTAGCTCTTTCCACCGCTCCAATCCGGTGTGCACTTTATGCCGAAGTGGTTGTTCGCTTCGCGCGCCAGTTCGCTGTTGCCGTTACCACTTTCCAAGAGCCCCTGCGCCAAGGTGATGCTGGCCGGGATCCCATGTTGCTTCATCTTCTCAACCGCAACGCTCTTCCACAACTCGATGTAATCCTCGGCGCTAAGACGATCGCCGCCGGGCGGATCAGTAGGTGGTGAACCCTGCGCGAAAAGCGGCAGCACCACCGTGAGGCACAGTGCGGCGAAACCGGTTTTCAACGATCCAACAAGATCCATGAGGAAAAGTCTGGGGACAGCAGAAGTCAAAACTACCGGGGGTTGCAGGGCGTTTTCAACGATCCATCCACCGGTCCATCAACGATCGTTGGTGGATAGAACGCAGCAACCGGGTCGATCAATGCACCGGCTCCCGACCTTCGCAGACCCCGACGCGATCGGGATGTTCCACATGCCTGCCGAACCGCCCAACGATGACCATCCCGAGCGCACCGAGCGCCTCCGGCGCATGGGCTTCGAACCAGGCGACTACTACTTCAGCGAGGAAGGGTACATAGTGTTCACGGAACAGTACCACCTCAAGCGTGGACATTGCTGCCAGAGCGGGTGCAGGCATTGCCCATACGGGTACCACGAGAAGGCGAAGAAGGGGAAGACCGGGTGAGACCTTCATCTTTGAAGCATGCCAACGGCAACCACTTCCCCCGCCGACGTTTTCCGCACCACGATCAGCGAAGGCATCCCCGATACCCTTCCGCCTGCCCGGCCGCTTGACCCCTCCGTAAGTCACGCGCCAAAACGCAAGGACATCCTTACCGCTGAAGAGAAGAAGCTGGCCCTGCGCAATGCACTGCGCTATTTCCCGGCAAAGCACCACACCACACTGGCTCCGGAGTTCGCGCAGGAGTTGAAGGAATTCGGACGCGTCTATATGTACCGGTTACGCCCGGAACACCCTATGCATGCGCGGCCTATCACTGAGTACCCGGCCAAATGCAAGCAGGCGGCTGCGATCATGCTCATGATCCAGAACAATCTGGACCCGGCCGTCGCGCAACATCCGCACGAGTTGATCACCTACGGTGGCAACGGCGCCGTGTTCCAGAACTGGGCACAGTACCGCTTGGTGATGCGCTACCTGAGCGAGATGACCGAAGAGCAGACGCTCGTGATGTACAGCGGCCATCCCTTGGGTCTCTTCCCCAGCCACAAGGATGCGCCACGCGTGGTGGTGACCAATGGCATGGTGATCCCCAACTACAGCAAGCCGGACGACCTGGAGCGGATGAACGCATTGGGCGTTTCGCAGTACGGCCAGATGACCGCCGGCAGCTACATGTACATCGGTCCGCAAGGCATTGTACACGGCACTACGATCACATTGCTGAACGCCTGCCGGATGGTCGCGGCACATAAGCCCCTCTCCTTGGGAGAGGGGTTTGGGGTGAGGTTGTTCGTTACATCCGGTCTCGGTGGCATGAGCGGTGCCCAACCCAAGGCAGGCAACATCGCGGGCGTGGTGACGGTCTGTGCCGAGGTGAACGCCACCGCCGCGCACAAACGCCAAAGCCAGGGTTGGGTGGATGAGGTGATCACCGATGTGGACACATGCATCGACGCTGCATTGTCATGGCAGCTGAAAGGCGAAGCGCACAGCATCGCGTTCTTGGGGAACATCGTTGACTTGTGGGAACGATTGGCTGAGCGCAAGATCCAGGTGGATCTCGGTAGCGATCAAACCAGTTTGCACAACCCCTGGGCCGGCGGCTACTACCCGGTGGACTTGAGCTACGAGGAGAGCAACGCATTGATGGCGTCGGACCCCGTCGCCTTCAAGAAGCGAGTGCAGGAGACACTCGTTCGGCATGTGGCCGCAGTGAACCGGTTGGCCGAACGGGGCATGTACTTCTTCGACTACGGCAACGCGTTCTTACTAGAAGCGGGGCGTGCCGGTGCTGACGTGTATTCCTCCCCTCTCCTTGGGAGAGGGGCCGGGGGTGAGGTTTTCCGTTACCCCAGCTATGTCGAAGACATCATGGGGCCCATGTGCTTCGACCACGGCTTCGGGCCGTTCCGTTGGGTATGCACCAGCGGCGATCCGAAAGACCTCGCCACGAGCGATGGCATCGCGGGCGACGTTCTGGAAGCGATGCTGAAGGATGCTCCGCCACAGATCGCGCAACAGATCGCCGACAACCTGCATTGGATCCGCAATGCGCAGCAGAACAAATTGGTGGTGGGCAGCCAGGCCCGCATCCTTTACGCCGATAGCGAAGGTCGCGTCCGCATCGCGGAAGCATTCAACGCGGCCATCAAGGACGGCCGGATAACCGCACCCATCGTGTTGGGCCGCGACCACCACGATGTGAGCGGAACGGACAGCCCGTACCGCGAGACCAGCAACATCCGCGATGGATCACGGTTCACCGCCGACATGGCCGTGCAGAACTTCGTGGGCGATGCGTTCCGGGGCGCCACATGGATCAGCCTGCACAATGGTGGTGGCGTGGGTTGGGGGGAAGTGATCAACGGGGGTTTCGGGATGGTGCTGGACGGCACGGCCGACAGCGATCGCCGATTGAAGGCAATGCTGCACTGGGACGTGAACAACGGTATTGCCCGCCGCGCTTGGGCGCGCAACCCGAACGCCGTGTGGAGCATCGAACAGGAAATGAAGCGGACCCCACAACTGAAGGTGACCCTGCCGAACGAAGCGGACGATGGACTTGTCGCGGCCGCTCTGGCCTGACGGTCGGAAAAGTTCAATGGGCACCCAACGCCCTGGTCCCTTTGCGCGTGTATGGGATCGAAGGACCAAAACGAAACCAACCTCACGATCATGAGAGCTTCATTCCGAACCCTCGCCGCTGGCCTGGTAGCCCTGATGGGCACCGGTGCCATGGCCCAATTCCCGTACACCTGGGTGGTGAACGGCAGCATCACAGGCTGCTATCCCGGACAAGTGGTAACCGTGCAGACCATCAATGGCACGTTGCCGCAACAGACCATTTCGGTTGCGGTGGATTCCAGCACGTGCACCTTCTCCGCCACCTTGGGTATCAACAGCCAATCAGGCACCATCCAACTCAGCACCATGTGTGGCGGCGCGATCATTACCGCCTACGACAGTGCGTCCTTCAACTTCTTCTTGGACACGGCTTTCACGAATGTGAACTGGATCTGTAGCGGCAACAACCTTGATTGCCTGGGCATTCCATTCGGCAGCAACGTTGTCGGAACTGCGTGTAGTGACAACAACCCCAACACGTACAACGATGTTTGGCAGGCGGGCTGTATTTGTTCCGGTACTCAGCTCACATGGTGCCAAGCGAGCTTTACCATTCAGCAGACTTCAGCTTGGAACATCAGCACGACCAATAGTAGCATCGGTGTTCTACCCATCCAGTATCAGTGGTTGCTGCCCGATGGTAGCAGTACCAATCTGACGGCGCCCGGCTATACGTTCACCACGCCGGGTGTATACAACATGTGTTTGACCCTGAACGATTCCGCTGGTTGCTCGAGCACGACGTGCGATACTGTTTACGTGGACAGCTTGGGCTTCATCAGCAACTTCTTGCCTTGGTACGATTGTTTGGGTGTGCTCAACGGCACCAACACGCCGGGCAGCCCCTGCGACGACGGAGACAGTCTTACGGTATACGACACTTGGGGCTGGAACTGCGTGTGCAGCGGCTCAGTCGGGCAGTACGATTGCTTCGGTGTGTGGAACGGCCCGAACATGCCGGGCACGGCTTGCACGGACACTTTGTTCGGCACGATCATCACGGGGCTGTGGGACGCCAATTGCGTTTGCTCCGACACCAACAACTTCTTCCAGGATTGTCTCGGTATTCCTTTCGGTCCGAACATGCCCGGCACGGCTTGCAACGATGGTGACTCACTCACCGTGCAAGACATCTGGAATTCCGCCTGTATCTGTGCCGGTGTGATCATGAACCCCTATGACTGTAACGGCGTCTTGAACGGTCCGGACATGCCCGGAACATCATGCGATGACAATGATCCGCTCACACTGAACGACATGTGGGATATCAACTGCAATTGCGCGGGCAGCAACAACGCCCCATGCCAAGCCGGCTTCTGGGTGCTGCAGGGCTACACCGTTGACAGTATCAACGGCCCGCAACCGATCCCCAACGAACTGTGGATCTGGAACCTGAGCACGGGTGGCAGCGGCACCTACAGCTTCCTCTGGAGCTTCGGCGATGGAACTTCTTCCACGGATCCGTTCCCAACACACTTGTATGCGAACGGCGGTCCATATATCCTGTGCCTTACGATCGATGATGGAGCAGGTTGCACCAGCACCAGCTGCGATTCGATCTCGGTGGATGCCAACGGCATGTACACCGGCTTCACGGGCGGTGGTGGTGATCGCCAATCGGGCTTCACGATCAACGTGCAGAACCAGGTCGGGCAAGGCGTGGCCGATCATACGATCGCGGATGGCATTGCCATCTGGCCCAACCCGGCGCTGGATGAACTGAACATCGCATTGAGCAACGCATCGCGCGGGAAAGTGGACGTAACGGTGACCGATGCCAACGGCCGCCTTATGCTTACCGACCGCAAAACGCTCACCGATGGCCGCAACCAACTGCTCATCGGAACGGAAGGATTGGCGCCGGGCCTCTATCTGCTGCGTATCGCGAACGGCACGCAGACGATGAGCCAGCGCTTCGTGAAGGCGAACTGAGGAAGAACGAAGGTGTTGGAAGGGCATCCACCGAACGGTGGGTGCCCTTCGGCACATCGAAGAGGATGGACCAAACGCTCATAGCACGTTGTGTCCGCAAGGACCCGAAGGCACAGTACGAACTGTACCGTGCCCTGCACCCGATGATGCTCTCGGTGTGCGCGCGCTACGAACGGAACAAACAGGACGCGGTGGCCATGATGAACGCGGCCTTCCTGAAGATCCTCGATCGCATCGGGGAACGAAGGCCCGAGGTACCCTTCGATGCTTGGGCACGGCGTATCGTGATCAACACCGTGATCGATGCCTTCCGAAGATCGAAACAGCGCAAGGCCGTGGAAGTACTGGACGACGTGTACGATGAGGGCAACACCCTTGAAGCGAACGACTACCTGCAACAGATGGAAGCCGAAGCCTTTGCCGATCTGTTGTTGCGTGTTCCGCCGATGTCGCGCAACGTCTTCAACCTCTTCGCCATCGACGGTCACAGCCATGCGGAGGTTGCGCAAATGCTGGAGATCAGCGAGGGCACTTCGAAATGGCATGTCAATCACGCGCGCGGCATTCTGCAGCGCGCACTCGCGGAGCTGGCCCATAGCAGCACGCATAAAGCCGCATTACGATGAACACACCGAACAACTTCGATGAGCTGAGCCGCCGCAAGCTGGCCGAGCGCGAGTTCCCGTTCGAGGAAGCGCATTGGGTCGACGTGCAACGCGCACTGAACAGCGACCGAAAGCGGAAAGCGGCCTGGTTTCCTTGGGCAGCGGGCGCCTTGCTATTGATAGGCGTTGGAACATGGTTGGCGATCGACGGCACCGACGATGCTGCTGAAGTGGTTCAGCTCCCAACGCCCGAAAGCAACAGCGCGACCGCTCCTGCGGTTGTCGAGCAACCGGCTACCGCATCTCCGGTCCAACCCAGCCAAGAACCGAGCATGCAAGCATCGCTACCAACAACCGGCGTTGCTCAGAATACCGGTTCCACGGAACAACTCTCAATAGCAGCCAAAAAGTCGAGCCGTACTACGGAGCGATCCTTTCCAGTGAAAGAGCAAGACATGTCCGAGGGTGTGATCGTCGAGCGGAAGCGCCCAAGCCAAACCGCTACGGGCAGCGCAGCGTCGGCCACCCACTTGCAAACGAGCCCGGTTTCCGGCAGTGTTCCATCCATCGCGGCAGGACCGATCACTGAGGTCGTCCAAACCGGTTCGATCGCTGCGACCGACACTCTGATCGAGCCCATGGCCAACGGGGCGAATGAAGCGAACGACCATCAACCCGAGGAACCGGCCAGCAAAGGCCAAGCGACCATGGTCGCTGCCGAGGAAAGCGCTCCCACGAGCGTAAATGAACTTGCGATCGAGCCAGCGGTGGAAGCATCGCCTTCGGCCACGTCGGACTCGATCCTTGCTTCAACCGAGCCGATCACGTTGCCCAGGGTAACCCCTACCGTGCATTGGGAGGTCGGTGTATTGGGCGGTGCACTCTCGACATGGAGCAGGTATGCAGGTGGCAACAGTGTTGAGTGGGTCAACGCCCTCTCCAACGGGACCACCGCGACGTTCGGAGCGGAGATCATGCGCATGGGCCGGAACACGGGTATCGGTTCAGGGATCCACTACACCAGCTACGCCGAGCGCTTCAGCGAAGCTGACCGTTTCCGCACGGACATCGACTACCGCAACTACTACTTCCTTACAACGATCGATACGACCGTGACCATCGTCGTTGATATCGACACCACCGGTGGGGATACGAGCTACATCACCCAACAGGTGACGACCAGCCTGATGGTGCTGGGCAGTGGTGTGGATACCGTTTCGAACACGACGCTGACAAGCGAAGCACGCAAGCATGTGAACGTGGTGAGCTACTTGGAGATCCCATTGCTTTTCGATGCTCACTTGACACAAGGCCGTTGGAACTTGGGCGTACGCGGAGGCCCGTTCCTCGGTGTACTGACCGGCCGCCGTGGGGCACTGCCCAACGCCGCTTGGGATGGATACATGGACCTCGCGGACCAACAGTTCCGCTCGGTCGTGTTCGGGTATACGGCGCGCGCTTATGTGCGCTACCGGTTCAATGCGGCGTGGTCGCTCGGCCTTGAGCCCTGTATCCGCGGGCAACTGATCGATGCCCACGGCGACGATGGTGTAACGCGTCGCTCCACTGGCGCCGGTGCCTTGCTGAGCGTTAGCTACAGCTTGCGCTGAGCAAAGTCGCACAGAGGATCCGTTGTGCGCACCTTCGCGCACATGGCAACGCTTGGCACGGACTACAAGAACATTCCTGCTTTCGGTCCTACCGGGAACGTGAACGCCGTGATCGAGATCCCCGCTGGCACCAGCGACAAGCGCGAATACGACGAAGCGACAAGGACGTTTCCCATTTCGGAACGCCGCGGTGCGCCGCGCCGCATCAAGTTCCTGCCCTACCCTGCCAACTACGGCTTCATACCGGGTACCCTCATGGACAGGGCACAAGGTGGCGATGGTGATGCACTCGACGTTTTCGTGCTCTGTTCCGCACTTCCGACCGGTACAGTGCTCGAGGTGGAACCGATCGGCATCATCAACCTCATCGATGCCGGCGAGCGGGACGACAAGGTCATCGCATTGCCGATCGACCGCAACCTGCTGACCATGGACGTGGATGAACTGGGCGAACTACCGAAGGGAGTGCAGGAGATCCTCTGCACTTGGCTCAGCAATTACGATCCCATGGACAGTGCACAGGTTCAGAGCGTGGAGGGCTGGGAAGCGGCCATGGCTGCGATCAAGCGCTGGGCCTTGCGCTGATCATTTGTTGGCCCCGTCGTCCTTCCAAGGATCGGCAGCGTTACTGTGTTGGTCCGTGCCCGCTTGGTCCTCGTGCCAGCCGCAATGACCGCTCCCACAGTGTCCGTGATGCGAGTGCCAACGCGGTCCCAAGGTGAAGTGGAGCGTTGCGTACGTGGCGGCCGCTGCGAGCACGCCAACGAGCCATCTGTTGCTTCTCATGTGATCCTATTGTTGAGGTGTCGAGGCTGATGCATCCACGGGTTGATAGCGATAGCGATAGCCATAACATCCATGGCCGAACTTCCCGGTGAAGGTTTTGCGCTCTTCCTCCGTCATGTTCTTCCAACGCTCGGTCCAAGCGGCATGGCGATAACCGTGGCGATGCCCAAAACCGAATACTGTCCGTAGCACAAGGCCAGCAAGGAAGATGAAGGCCAGGGCTGGCAAGAAGAAGGGGAAGGCATAGATCGAAGCGCCGGCAAGGATGCCTAAGAGCGCGACTTTCCAAAGGGGTTTCTGGTACATGTTGGTTGGTGGTTCTTGGTTGTTCGTTGTTGGTGCCCCTCGACGGTGCTCGGGGTGACATGGTTGATGGTGGTCGCTCCGGCACACCGGCTTCATTCCAGCTCTACGCACTCGTAACCGCTGTTGCGCATCACGGTGATCAGTTCGTGCCGTGCCGGAGCTCCGTTCTCCACACGCAAGATCCTGTCGCGGTCCTCCAGATCGAAATTCCAGCGGGCGAACCCTGCCAAGGTCCGGTCGAGCAGCGGGCGCAATTGTTCCACATCGGTGCGGTGGCTCACCGAGGTCTTGAAGACAAGCACTTCAGTGGCTGACTGGATCGGTTGCGTTCTCATGTAGGGGATGACGGACGAGAGATGGAATTACTTCGATCCTTCTTGTTCCGGCCGAACACCCCATCGCGGCCCGCAACGATCCCGCCAACGATCGCGCATCTGTGTGCGCTCCTCATCGCTCATGTTCTTCCAACGGTCGCGCCACCGAGCGCGGTTACGCCATGGCGGGCCACCTTGCCCTCCATGCTTACCGTGGAAGCCACCGAAGAGGATGCGGCACAGCACCAACAGCCCGATCGCTTTCGGGAAGGTGAGGGCACCCCAGCCTGTGAGGCCGGGAAGGATGGCGTTCCACAGCAGCATCACCGCGCCGCCGAAGAGCAGGATCGCAGCGAGCACGTAAATGGGAATGAGCCAAGGTCGTTTCCGGGGATCCATGATGCGTTGTCGTTTACGGGTTATTGTTCTTGTGGTGTGCCCACCAGTTCGCGGTACACGGTATCCAACCGTTGGCGGAGGTGAAGCACAGCGTATCGTTTGCGGCTGATGATGGTCTTCAGGTTCTCGCCTTGTTCATCGGCGATGGCCTGTAGCGTTCGGTCCTCCAGTTCATTCTCAACGAACACCAGGCGCTGTTTCTCCGGTAGTTCATCCAAGGCGGCGGAGAGCTCCTCCCAGAAGATGTCCCGGAGCATGCGCGTGTCGGGGTCGTCATCAACGGCCAGCAGGATCTCGCGGAAATTGATGCCGCCCTCTTCATCCTCGTATGCGTGGTCCTCCAGCGCAAGGGTTTTCTTTTTGCGATAGCGGTCGGTGATCTTGTTGCGCGCCACCCGGTGCAGCCATCCGCTCACCTGCTCAATGGCCTCCACCTCCGGCTGGCTGCTCAATTGCACCCACACGTCCTGCACCACGTCCTCCGCATCTGCATCGGTAGGCACGCGGCCGCGGATGAAGCCGAACAACGACTTCCCGTACCTGTCGACGATGGTTGCGATCCCGCTGCTCTGCCCGGCCATTGTGGCCATTGTTCGTGGTGTTCGGCTTGGGAAGACGAACGAGCACGAAGGTTACTTCATCCAGCTATGAAATGACCGGGGGCGTGCACTCAGCGGCCGGTGAATGCGAGGCGCACAGTACCGAGCCTTTGGCCCGCCGGGCCGAACAGGCGAAGCAAGAAGATGCCGTTCGCACCGGGATGCTGAATAAGCAACCGATCACCGGTTGAAAGGATCCCGGCCTCCATCACCCGTCCGTCCATCGAGACCAGTTCACCGCGTACAATCCCTTGGCCAGGTAGTTCCACCACTGCTTGATCCACTGCCGGGTTCGGAGAAACCAGGATGTGGCTGAGTTCCGCTGCATTGTCAACCCCCGAGAGACCGCACGCACTATTGGTGCAGTAAGTCACGGTACCAGCGACCGTCCCCGTGTTGGCATCAAGGATCGGCGGTGTTGTGGTGGTGGGTGAGAAGTCGCAGATATCGACGGCGCCGTTGATCGCCCCGACATTGTTGGTGAAGAGGTACACGCAGATGCTCCCGTTGCCGCTGATCTGCTGGTTGTTCAACAGGTCCCCCTCAATGATCATGGATCCACCGCTCAACGTCAGCTGGCCGTTGTTCACCAGCATACCCGTCACCTCGAACAGGCCCGACACATCCACAAGCCCTGCCATCGTTACCGTTCCTTGGAAGAAAACATGGCCTTGCATAATGAAGGCAGTGCTGATCAGGACCATATCCGGGAACGACATGTTAATGCTGCCCGTGGAAGCCACTTGCACCTGCGGCTCATCAAGAACAAGGCTGCCGAACACACCGACGTTATGCATGATCACCAGGGATGAAGGAGCGGCAGGTACGCAACCGCAACTCCAGGTGGACGGGCTCGTCCACGGCCCGTCCTGCACCGTAGTGACGATCTGTGCTTTGGCGGATGTGGCCAGCAGGAGGAAGGGCAAAGCGTAATAAGAGCGCATGAGAACGGCTTTGGGCCGATGACGCGATGGGATGGTCGCGCGGTGCCCCCAGGCTCAGCCTCGCAGCTCAGCTCCTGCTTCCTTCTCCAGCGCTTGGCGGATGCGACCCATGGCCTTCTCCACTTGCTCGTCGGTCAGGGTCTTGGCATCATCCCGGAGGATGAAACTGAGGGCATAGCTCTTCTTTCCCGCTGGCAATTTGTCCCCCTCGTAAACATCGAAGAGGTCGACCGCCTGCAACAGCTTTTGCTCGCTCTGGTAAGCGAGCTTTTCCAATTGTGCGAAACTCACTGACTTGTCCAGAAGCAAACTCAGGTCGCGGCGCACCGAGGGGAACTTGGGCACTTCCGCATAAGCGATCCGATGTGCTTGCAACGCGCCGATCCACGCCCCGTCCATCAGTTCGGCATAGTAGGTGGGTTGCGAGAGATCGAAGGTCTTCAACATGTCCGACCGCACCGCACCGATCACGGCCAACGACACGCCTTTACGCCGCACTTCAACACCCGATGCCAGCATGGGGTGCTCCGCTTGCTGGACCTGTGCATTGCTGATGCCGAACCGTTCAAGGAGCAGCCCCACTTCCTCCATCACATCGGCTTGTTCAACCTCCCGGTCACCGGTGCGCCACCCTTCACGCCAACGCCTGCCCGTGATGAGCAATGCGGTGCGATCCTCTTCCACCGCCTTTCCCGCTGCGACCGAATAAACACGGCCCTTCTCGAACAAGCGCAGATCGCGCTGCTGGCGAGCGCAGTTGTAGGCAGCGCTTTGCAGCAACCCGAAAAGCATTGTAGGCCGCAGCACATCCAGTTCCGCACTGAGCGGGTTGCGCAGACGCACCAACGCTTCCGCTGGCGCGATGCCCGCCTGCGCAACGATGGAGCCGTTCACGAGCGAGGGCGTCATCACTTCGCGGAAACCGCGCGCACTGAGATGCACGGCCAATTGTCGCTGCACCCCGTCCAGTGTAACTTCAGTGCGCTGGATGGCTGGCATCATGAGGCGCTCCGGGACGGGCACACGGTCGAAACCGATGATGCGCACGATCTCCTCCACCAAGTCCACGGGGCGGGTAACATCAACACGGTAAGGTGGTATGTCGACCTCCACGGCGCTCGCATCCTCATGAACGATACGACAATCCAATGCGGCAAGTACGTTCAGAACGTCCTTCTTGGCGATGGGTGTACCGATCAGCGTGTCCACCTGCGCGAAGGACAACTTCACGCGGTTCCATGCACGCGCCGAAGCCTGTATGTCGATGATAGGGGAACCGATGAGTGCGCCTGCGACTTCTTGGAGCAAGAGCGCAGCGCGCTTCAATGCGTACACCGTCTTCTCCGGATCCACACCGCGCTCGAAACGGAAGGATGCATCGGTGTTGAGCCCATGTCTGCGCGCGGTGCGGCGTATGGTGCCAGGATCGAAGCAGGCGCTTTCGAGGAAGATCCGGGTCGTGCCTTCCGATACACCGCTCAAGGCACCACCGAACACGCCTGCGATGCAAGCCGGGTTCTCAGCATCGGCGACCACCAAGTCGCTCGCATCCAGGTTACGTTCCTTGCCGTCCAGCGTGGTGAAGGGCTCGCCTTCAACCGCAAGGCGCACCACGATGCGACCACCCTTTAGCTTGTCGGCATCGAAAGCATGCAATGGCTGGCCCAGCTCGTGCTGCACATAGTTGGTCACATCCACCACGTTGTTGATCGGCTTCAGGCCGATGCTCTTCAATCGATCCTGCAACCAAACCGGTGAAGCACCCACTTTCACAGTGGTGAGCATCACCCCCGCGTACCGGGGGCAAGCCTGCGCGGCAGTGACTTCCACCGGCATCGCCTGCTGGCCCTCGCCTTCCTTGAACGCATCGATGGATGGCCACAAGACCTTGTACGCACTGCCTGTGCGAACGTTCAATGCGGCAACTAGATCGCGCGCCACCCCGATATGGCCCATGGCATCGGCGCGGTTGGGGGTCAGGCCGATCTCCATTACATGATCGCGAGAGAGCTTCAGGTGGTCGGCAGCGGCTGTTCCAGCAACGGCACCGGGGTCCAATACGATGATACCGTCGTGGCTCTGGCCTAGACCGAGTTCATCCTCCGCGCAGATCATGCCGTTGCTCTCCACACCGCGGATCTTGCTCTTCTTGATGGCGACAGTATTGCCGTCGGCCATGTGCAACAAACTGCCAACGGTCGCCACCAGCACCTTCTGTCCTTCGGCAACGTTCGCCGCCCCGCATACGATGCTCACGGGAACGCCATCGCCGAGATCCACCGCACACACGCTCAACCGGTCGGCGTCCGGGTGCTTGTCGCGCTTCACAACATGGCCCACGACCACGCCGCGCAACATGCCCTTCACCGGTTCCAGTGGTTCAACGCTTTCAACTTCCAAACCCGTGCTGGTAAGCACATCAGCAGCGGCCTGCGGCGTAAGCTCCGCAGTGGTCAAGGTCTTCAGCCAGTTCCAGGAAATGCGCATGGGTTGATCCCCGACGCGTCGGGAGGCGCGAAAAAGCCGGGCGAATGTAGCGTGGGCACCGGGTGCGCACCTTTACACGCATGCACCTGTCGCTCCCGATACCATCAATGGACGGCGTTGTTACGGAACGCCTTCGTTTCCGCCGCCCACGGTTGGCGGACAGTTCTTGGTGGATGGAGTACATGAACAGCGCGGAGGCGATCAAGTTCATGCCGTTCACCGTAGGCAGCGAAGCGGATTCTCTCGCCTTCATGCAGCGGTCGTTGGATCGTGCGGCGCATGACGGCTCGGGCTTGCATGTGATCAGCGATCCGGTGGGCGATCGGCCGCTGGGCATGGTGGGGCTGCTGACGCAGGAAGTGGACGGAGAAAGCGAACTTGAAGTGGGCTATCACCTGCTTCCCTCGGCCTGGGGCCATGGCTATGCTGCTGAAGCGGCGATCGCCTGCCGGATGTTCGCGGCGGAACACAGACTGGCGCCTTCGGTCATCTCCCTCATCGACCCGGGAAACTT
The DNA here is from genome assembly GCA_039931265.1 of Flavobacteriales bacterium. GTDB lineage: Bacteria > Bacteroidota > Bacteroidia > Flavobacteriales_F > PHOS-HE28 > PHOS-HE28. The sequence goes on along the minus strand of JBDTSG010000091.1, from coordinate 86,297 downwards.
CAAAAGCCAGGCTGTGGCGCGACGCAATGGGATGGTGATGGAGAAACGCACCCTGCACAGGGGCGTTGAGGCGATCGTGTTCCGCACGTCGCTTCCGGTCGGTGGCTAAATTCGCCGCCCACCGATCATGGACGTAACGCGGAACCCCTATGTGAACGGAACGGCGTACGCCCTTGCCGCCACGGGCACCATCGTTGCTCAGTTGCACGAGGTGCATTGGCTGGAATACGTGTGCAAGCCGATGCTCATGGTGATCCTCGGCAGTTGGTTCTACTTCAACAGCCGCCGCTATGGCGATCGTTTCACGCTCTTGGTGCAGGGTGGTCTTTTCTTCTCGCTCATCGGCGATGTGACGTTGATGATGGTCCACGTCGATGGGTACAATTTCCTGGTCGGGCTTGCGGCGTTCATGCTGGCGCACGTGTGCTACACCATCGCCTTTGCGCACAACATCTTCCAGGCCGATGGCACCGATGGATTGGCGCTGGGCGGTTTGATCGCCGTGCTGATGCTCAGTGTGGGCTTCTTCGTCATCAACGACCTGCTGCGGTATCTGGATGCGGACCTTTCGGTACCCGTGATCGTTTACTCGGCGTGCATCGTCCTCATGGGCATAGCCGCCGGATTCCGCTACCAGCGCACGTATCCGCGCAGTTTTTGGATGGTCTTCATCGGCTCTTTGCTCTTCATGTTCAGCGATACGCTGCTCGGCATGAACCGTTTCGTGCGGCCTGTGCCGATGGGCTCGCTGTGGATCATGGGCACTTATGTGCTGGCACAATTCCTCATAGCCGCCGGTTGTCTCTTGCACGTCCTCGACCCGGACAGCATCCGGCGCAAGGCAGCGCTGGAGGCCTAGTGGGTGATCGACAAGTTCCTTAACCGCTTCACCCCTCTTTCTCCTTGCTGCCGCGTTGGAACACTTCGCCGTAGCCACCGCTACGTCGCGCGTATTCCGCCTTGCATCAAGAAGAAATAGTGGCAAAGCTTTGGTCAACCAACTTGTCGATCACACCACTAGCCGATCCTTCCCCAAACGGCCTTGTCTTTCATTTGCTCCCGTAGGGTCCCCGCCGTGCGCGCATGCTTGGGATCGCGGAGTTCGGGATCAGCATCGAGCAAGCGCTGCGCCGACCTGCGCGCCTGTTGCAAAAGCTCAGCATCGGCGATCAGATCGGCCAGGTGCAGTTGCGGCAAACCGCTCTGCTGGGTACCCATGATGTCACCGGGACCGCGCAACCGCAGGTCCACTTCACTGATCTCGAAACCATCCTGCGTCCGCACCATGGTACTGATCCGCGTGCGACCGTCATTGCCCAGTTTGTCGCCGGTCATCAGGATGCAATAGCTGAGTTCGGCGCCACGACCCACGCGGCCGCGCAACTGGTGCAGCTGTGCAAGCCCGAAGCGTTCCGCGTTCTCGATCACCATCACGCTCGCGTTCGGAACGTCCACGCCCACTTCGATCACCGTAGTGCTCACCATGATATCCGTCTCGCCCTTCTTGAAGCGCGCCATCTCGTAATCCTTCACCTCCGGATCCATACGCCCGTGCACGATGCTCACCGCATACTTCGGTGCGGGGAAACGGCGCACCATGCTCTCGAAGCCGTCCATGAGGTCCTTCAGTTGGAACTGTGGCTCGGCGCCCGGATCCTTCTTGGTGCTCTCTTCGATCAGGGGATACACGACATAGACCTGTCTCCCCTTCGCGATCTCCTGCTCCATGAAATGGAACACGGCGTTGCGCGCACCATCCGTGCGGTGCACGGTCTTGATGGGCTTGCGGCCCGGTGGAAGTTCATCGATGATGCTCACGTCCAGGTCGCCGTATAAAGTCATGGCGAGCGTGCGCGGTATGGGTGTGGCGGTCATCACCAGCACATGCGGCGGAACGGTGGCCTTTGCTTGCATGCGCGCGCGCTGTGCCACCCCGAAGCGGTGTTGTTCATCGATCACCGTGAAGCCCAAGCTCCTGAACCGGACGCGATCCTCCAGCAACGCGTGCGTACCGACGAGGATGTGTACATCGCCGCGTTCCAACGCCGCGAGCAACCCCTTGCGCTCGGGTGTCTTGGTGCTGCCCGTGAGCAAACGCAACTGTACCGGCATGCTGCGGAGGAATGCGCTCAACGTGTTGAAATGCTGCCGTGCGAGTATCTCCGTTGGTGCGAGGATCGCCGCCTGGAAACCATTGTCCAGTGCAATGAGCATACTGAGCAGCGCGACCAATGTTTTGCCGCTGCCCACATCCCCCTGCAACAGGCGGTTCATCTGTTTGCCGCTGCCCATGTCGTGGCGGATCTCCTTCACCACCCGCTTCTGGGCGTTGGTGAGTTCGAACGGCAGATGCTTCTTGTAGAAGGTGTTGAAGAGATCCCCGACCTGTCCGAAAACGTTGCCACGAACATCGCGCTGCATCAACACCTTCTGCATGAGCAACTGCAACTGGATGAAGAACAACTCTTCGAACTTCAGTCGACGGATGGCTGCGTCCAATCGCTGTTGGTCCTGTGGCAAATGAACTTGGCGAACAGCCTCTTCCTTGGGCACGCCACCAAGCAGGACCAAGAGTTCATCGGTGAGGGTTTCTGGAAGTTGACCTGCCAATTGGGCAAGCAGTGCTTGCTGGAGCTTCCAGATACCACGACTGTTCAAGCCTTTGGCGCCGGCCTTCTCCGTGGTGGAATAGACCGGTTGCAACTGTGCCTGCCCGGCTTGCTGCCATTGTGCCGCAGCCTCGATCTCCGGGTGTGCGATGTTGAACTTGTCGCGGTACACTGTGGGTTTACCGAAGACGATGTACTCAACGCCTTCCTTCAGCACGGGCTGCAACCAACGGATGCCCTTGAACCAAACGAGTTCGATACTGCCGCTGGCGTCAGTGAACTTGGCAACGAGCCGCTTGGCGTGCTTCTCGCCGATGGTCTTGATGCCGCTCAACATACCCCGCAACTGCACATTGGGCAGTTCCTCGTTGATCTCCCTCACAAGGTGGAACCGGCTGCGGTCAACATAACGGAAGGGGTAGTGCAGTAACAGATCCCCGAACGTGGCGATATTCAGCTCTTTGCGCAGCAGTTCACCCCGCTGCGGGCCCACGCCCTTGAGGTACTCGATGGGGGTTCCGAGGAAGTCGTGCACGGGGCTGAAAGTAGGATGGTGGTGAGGAGAACTTTTTTATACCACTTGGTATTGTACCCATTGGTATAATACCTTTCGGGCCTATCATAAGCGCCCATGGAAGAGACCACCCCCTTCGACTTCGGCAGCACCGTGAGCCGGGGCACCTTCAACAACCGCCGCAAAGACCTCACAAGACTGAAGGGGAACATGGCGGGAGGCATCAACACCATCCTGATCAGCCCGCGCCGTTGGGGCAAGAGCTCGCTGGTGGAACAGGCCGCCATTGAACTGTGTGCCGAGCGGAAGAATGCCCGTGTCGCCATCCTCGACATGTTCACCTGCGGCACCTTCGAGGAGTTCCTTGAGAACTACACCAAGGTCGTACTGGAAGCTACCAGCAGCGGCTGGGAAGAACAGGTGCGCAACGCCAAGACGTTCTTCAAGGCGATCATGCCCAAGCTCTCCATCGGCACCGAGTTGGAGGGCGAGCTTTCCATCGGCTTCGATTGGAAAGAGGCGCGCAAGCACGCTGGCGATATTCTGGACATGGCCGAACGCATCGCCGCCGCGAAGAAGCTGAGACTGGTGGTGTGCATTGACGAGTTCCAGAACCTGAACGACTGGCACGATGACCTGCGAATGCAGAAACTCATGCGCGCACACTGGCAGCGGCACAAGCATGTGACCTACGTGCTGTACGGGAGCAAACGCCATATGATGGCCGACCTCTTCGATAGCAGCGGTAAGCCCTTTTACCGTTTCGGCGATCTGATCTGGTTGCAACGCATCGGCATCGAACACTGGACACCCTTCCTCATTGAGCGGTTCAAGAGCACCGGTAAGACCATCAACCCCGAACTGGCCACGGCCTTGGCCAACACCATGAAGTGCCATAGCTGGTACGTGCAGCAACTGGCGCATTTTACTTGGGAGAACACGCGCAAAAAGGTGGAACGTGAAGGGCTGGAGCGCGCGCTGGAGCTGGTACTGGACGCCAACACACCCTTCTACCAACTGAACTGCGAGCAGATCAGCCTTACGGGGATCAACATCCTGAAGGCGATCGCCCACGGCGAAACGCAACTGACCAGCGCCGCAGTGATGCTAACGCACCGATTGGGCACACCGCGCAATGTCCAGAAGGCCCGCATCGCGCTCGAAGGAAAGGATCTTATTGAGCGCACCACACAAGGCTGGAGCTTCCTGGATCCCGGCTTCGAACTTTGGTTCAGGCGCGAGTTCTTGGGGCAGAAAGCGGGCCTGTCGGCATGAGGTTGCTCCCGATGAGGATCGCGCAACAAAATGTTCTTGTCGCACGTGCGACACACCGCTTGGATGCGCCGACGCTGGAATGGACCACGGTTACTTTACAAGGAACTCCAGGATCATCACACGTCTAACCCGCAACCCGCCAAAGCCATGATAGCACGCTACGCCACCCTCCTGCTGGCACTCGGGCCAGCGGTCGCAAACGCACAAGTCTGGTCCCCGCGCACCGACTTCCCTTATCCGGTCTACTCGACCTACGGCTTCTCCATCGGCGAGCGTTATTTCAGCGGTGGTGGGATAACGGACGTTGTTCCCCTCGCTTTGGTGGATTCCTTCTACGAGTACAACTCCAGCACCGATGTTTGGATTCAGCGCACCGCCTTGCCGGGCCTTACGCGTTACGGCACCCATGGGTTCAGTATTCCTTCCACAGGCAAAGGCTTTGTGGTGTGCGGTTGGCACAACAACATACCCCAAGTGCAACTCAACGACCTGTGGCAGTACGACCCTCTCGCCGATAGCTGGACCCAGAAGACGGATTTCCCAGGGCCGCCCCGCTATAGCCTTGTCTCCATCGGCACTTCCACCAAAGCATATGCTGGCTTGGGCTACAACCCGTGGTACAACGACTGGTACGAATACGATCCCGCCACGGACAGTTGGGCGCAAAAAGCATCTTTCCCGGGAACAGTGAGGCAGGCAGCGAACGCCTTCGTGCTGAACGACCAGGTCTACGTGGGCATGGGCGCCACAAGCGTTGGCGGTGGCACCTCCATATTCTTCAACGACCTGTACAAGTACGACCCGATCAGCGACACATGGACCACCGTGGCCCCGCTGCCCGCATCTCCGAGGGCGAGCAGTTATCAATTCTCGACCTGCGGACTGGCCTACATCATCGGCGGTATCGGGTTCGACCAGTTCGGCTTACAGACCATGTACAACGACGTCTGGACCTACGACGGTAGCTTGGACCAATGGACCCAACTACCCGACTTCCCCGGGCTTCCCATGAACACCGGCACTTCCTTCGCCATTGAAGGGTCCGGGTTCATCGGCTTCGGTGGCACCGGTTTCGAACCTTTCTCCTGGATACCTGATACGCTTACGGGTGCGTTCTGGGAGTTGAAGATCTGCGAGATCATCAGCGGGGCGGAAGAGACAGGTGGTCGGGAATTGCACGCCGCACTGAACGGTGGAGAGCTCGTTGCCCAGTGGGATCCCGCAGCGCCGTACGATACCTACAGATTGCTGGATGCCGTGGGTCGTGTTGTGCAGCAAGGTAGGATCACGGATCACGGCCGACTCCGGATCAAGGCCGATCGTTCAGCAGAAGGCGTCTACTTGCTGCAGCTTCTGCATGGAAGTGCTGGCCGGACGGTGCGCATGATCACGCAAAGTCCGTGAGGTCGTTGGGCGTGTGACGTTGGTCGCGGGCGCGACGTGTTGCACGGTTGATGTGTTCGTTCGACATCGCCGACCTAATTTTCCATTCGATCCCGCGAGACCATGTTCATCACCGCGCTGCGGCACAACCGTTCGATCCGCTTTGCATACGCAGCGACGTGCTTAGCACTACTCCCTTCCTGCAAACACGAAGTACCTGCGCCCTTGGACGTGGAACTGTTGCGGTTGGCGCAGGACACCAGCGGACAGGTCTACTACCAACATTCGGATGCGCTGTTGCCAAGAAGCGCTGGTTCCGGACATCCACAGGCTTTCTTGCGCACATGGTACAACCCCGCTGCGGCCGCGTATTTGGACAGTGTAAGCGGCGTTGTTCTCGACACGCTGTTCACCGATGGTTCCGCTATCGTGAAGGAACTCTACGACCAACCCGGCAACATTGCGCTATACGCGATCATGTACAAGAAGAGCGATCACCCCAACGCGGATCAGGACGGCTGGGTGTGGGCGGAGATCAAGCCTTCCGGCGAGGTGGCCATCCCTTCCGCCGATCGAGGCGCCGCTTGCCGTGGCTGCCACGGGCAAAGCGGCAATATCGACTTCACGTTGATGAACGTGTCTTTCCCGTAGAAGGATGCGGGCGTTCAGATCGCCCCCACTCCCAGCATCAGCGCCGGCTCTTCCAGCAGTTGCTTGAGGGAGTTCAGAAAAGCCGCACCGGTGGCTCCATCCACCACGCGGTGGTCGCAGCTCAGTGTCACCTTCATGGTGTGTCCGGGAACGATCGCGCCGTTCTTCACCACGGGCTTTTCCATGATGCCGCCGATGGCAAGTATGCAGGCGTCGGGCGGGTTGATGATGGCCGTGAATTCCTCGATACCGAACATGCCCAAGTTGGAAATGGTGAAGGTGTTGCCCTCCCATTCCGCAGGCTGCAGCTTTTTCTCCTTGGCCTTCTTGGCGAGATCGCGCACCTCGGAACCGATGGCCCGCAGCGGTTTCCCATCCGCAAAACGCACAACAGGGACCAACAAGCCATCCTCAACCGCAACGGCCACACCGATGTGTACGTGTTCGTTGTACCGGATCCGGTCGCCGAGCCAGCTGCTGTTCACCTTCGGGTTCTGCTTCAATGCAACGGCCACGGCTTTGATCACCATGTCGTTGAACGAGATCTTGTCGGGCGCAATGCTCGCATTGATAGCCTCGCGCACTTGAATGGCGCGCGACATGTCGAACTCGATGGTGAGGTAGAAATGCGGCGCCGTGAATTTGCTTTCGGCCAAGCGCTTGGCGATGGTCTTGCGCATCTGGCTCACCGCCACCTCGGTGAAGCGCTCCAATTGTGGACCGCTGAGCGGCATGCCCCCGCCGGTGAATCCTTCGATGTCGCTCTTGGTGATGCGGCCATCGGGTCCGCTTCCGCGCACGCGGCCCAAGTCGATGCCTTTCTCCTCCGCGAGGTTCTTCGCGAGCGGGCTGGCTTTTACACGACCGTTCGAAACGACAGGTGTTGTAGCGGGTGTTGCTTTCGGCGCGGCCACCGGAGCAGGTGTTGGCGCTGCTGCAACAGCTTCGGGTTTCTTCTCCTCGACTTTCGCCGCGGGCGCAGCGGCGGGTTCGCCCTTGGAAGCATCCGCAAGCAATGCGGTAATATCCTCTCCTTCTTTCCCGAAGACGGCGAGCACGGAATCAACCGGCGCCGTCTGCCCTTGCGGAACACCGATGTGCAACAGCGTTCCATCGAGATAGGACTCGAACTCCATCGTGGCCTTGTCGGTCTCGATCTCGGCGAGGATGTCGCCGCTCTTCACTTTGTCGCCGACTTTCTTGTTCCACTTCGCCACCACGCCCTCGGTCATGGTGTCGCTCAACTTGGGCATGCGGACGATCTCTGCCATCGGTCAGTCTTTGATGAAGGGATAATCCGGTGTCTTGTAGACATCGGTGTACAACTCTTCCACCGCAGGTAGCGGGCTGCTCTCCGCGAACTTCACGGCTTCCTCCACCTCCTTCTTCACTTCCTCGTCCCACTTCTCCATCTCGGCCTCACTGCTCCACTTGTTCCGGAGGATCACTTTGCGCACGCCTTCGATGGGATCTTGCTGCTTGTAATCCTCCACTTCCTCCTTGGTGCGGTATTTCTGCGGATCGCTCATACTGTGCCCGCGATACCGGTAGGTCTTGATCTCCAACAGGTAAGGGCCGTTGCCTCCGCGGCAATGGGCGCATGCTTTGGCAATCGCGCTGTGCACGGCCTCGCAGCTCATGCCGTCAACGTGTTCGCCGGGCATGTCGTAACTCTCGCCCAAGGTGTACAGCTCGCGCACATTGCTTGTGCGCTCCACGCTGGTGCCCATGGCGTACTGGTTGTTCTCGATGATGAACACCACCGGCAACTTCCATGTCATCGCCATGTTGAAGGTCTCGTGCAAGATGCCTTGGCGCACGGCACCATCGCCCATGGAGCAGAGCGTAACGCTGTCGTTGCCCTTGTACTTGTCGGCGAAAGCGATGCCCGCGCCAAGGCCGATCTGCCCGCCCACGATGCCGTGGCCACCGAAGAGGTTGCGCTCCTTATCGAAGTAGTGCATACTGCCGCCTTTGCCCTTGCTCGTGCCCGTGGAACGACCGAAGAGTTCGGCCATGACGTTCTTGGCGGGTGTACCGAGCACGAGGGGATGTGCATGATCCCGGTAACCGGTGATCACCTTGTCGCCCTTTTTGATCGCGGTGATCATACCGGCGAGGATGGCCTCCTGCCCGATGTAGAGGTGGCAGAACCCACCGAACTTCTGCATGGTATAGAGCTGGCCCGTCTTCTCCTCGAAACGCCGCATGAGCAGCATGTCCTTGAACCAGCGCAGGTAGGTTTCCTTGGTGAATGCACCGTTGGCCGGTGTGCTCGGTTTCGGGGTGGCGGTTCTGGTAGCCATCGATCTTTGTGGAGGCCCGCTGCGGGGCGGTCAAATATAGCCGGGGCCTTATGCGGCTTCCCGGAGGTACTACTTCAGGAACGACGCGTCGAAGCTGAGGGGTAGCAGGCCCTCGGCACTACCGATCTCAAGCACTTCGCCATCCGGTGCGCCGAGCAGGATCCGCAGCGGACCGCCCTGGCGGCGCTCCTGTTCAACCAATGCTTGCCGACAAATACCGCAGGGCGGAATGGGGTCCTTCCCCTTGGCCTTGGGCACCACCACGGCGATCACATCAACGTAGGAATTGGGCGAAAGAGCCATGCATGCGTGCAAGGCGGTGCGCTCCGCACAGGTTCCTGCCGGATAGGAAGCGTTCTCCTGGTTGCTGCCGATGGTCATGCGGCCATCGGTGGTGCGGAGGGCAGCGCCCACCTTGAACTTGCTGTACTTGGCGTAGGCCTTCCGCGCAGCGGCCTGGGCCGCCAGAAGGAGATCATGATCACTGGTTGGAAGGCTCTTCCAATTGGCATGTTCCAAGTAGACGAGCCGGTAAGTGCGTTGGCGTGCCATGTGCGCGGGGTGCCGAAAGTAACGGCGCGCTCGCACCTACAGGATACGCACGGGGTTGGAAGCATAGATTTGGCGCCCTTCACCAGAACAGTGCTCAACCCGCAGGACATACTCGACAATTACGATCCGATCAGCTTGGCGGAGATGGACGGTGTGCAATTGCTCGATCGCACGGATACGAAGTACGTTTTCGCCGAGGTCGATCTACCGGCCTTGCTCCAAGCGATCGCACCGCATTACCGCTGCCTCGAAGTGGATGGCGTTCGGGGTACCCGTTACCGCTCGCTCTACTTCGATCGCGCCGACGACAAAAGCTACTTCGATCACCACAATGGCCGCACGTTCCGGAGCAAGGTGCGTTTCCGCGAATACCTGGGCAGCGGCTTGTGTTACCTGGAAGTGAAGCGGAAGACCGGTCGCGGACGCACGGACAAGGCCAGGAAGAAAGTGGCCGCCATACCGGAGGTGCTCGATGCCGAACAGACGGCGTTCATATTGAAGAAGAGCAGCATGACCGGTGACTTCGAACCAAAGCTCTGGAACCACTTCACGCGGTACACACTGGTACATCGCACCCGCCCGGAGCGGCTCACCATCGATCTCGCCTTGTCGTTCAGCAGCCTTGGTGGCGAGCGGACGCTCGATGGCATTTGCATAGCGGAGCTCAAGCAGGAACACATCGATCGCACGTCGCCTTTCGCTGAGGCGATGCGTGCCATGGGCAACCGCCCCAGTGGCATGAGCAAGTACTGCGTTGGAACGATCCTGCTGCGCTCCGACCTCAAACACAACACCTTCAACGAAGTGCTGCGCCGGCTCGACCGTTTGCGCAGCGCGGCTTGAACAACCCATTGCACATGGAACCCGAATTCCTCGGTTGGAAGCTCTTTCACAAGGACCTCTGGGAACTGCTCTTCAAGTTCGCCATCGACCTGATGGTCGTGTATGTGCTGATCCGCCGCATCTATTACCCCATCCACAAGAAGAAGGACTTCCTGTTCACCTATTTCCTGTTCAACGTCCTCATCTTCTTCCTGTGCGGCCTGTTGAACAGCGTGAAACTGAGCACTGGCTTCGGTTTCGGACTGTTCGCGATCTTCAGCATACTCCGCTACCGTACCGAGCAGATCAGCATCAAGGACATGACCTACTTGCTGGCGGTGATCGCCGTGGCGGTCGTGAACGCGCTGCTGAGCAAGAAGGTGAGCATCGCGGAACTCGCGTTCACCAATGGTGTGATCCTGCTGACTACTTACGTGCTCGAGCATCTCTGGCTTACTCGGCACGAAGCCATGCGATTGGTGACGTACGAGAAGATCGACCTGATCCAGAGCGAACGGCGTGAAGAACTTCTGGCGGATCTCGGGAAGCGTCTCGGCATCAAGGTGAGCCGTGTTGAAGTGGGCAAGATCGACCTGCTGCGCGATACCGCCCAATTGCGCGTGTTCTACTTCGAGGATGAGCAGAGCCTCCGCACGTTCAGCGAGATGGCACCGGACGGCGACGACTGAGATCAGGCACGAACGATGAGCGCCACGGCATGTGCGCACACGCCTTCACCACGGCCCACGTAACCGAGCTTTTCGTTGGTCGTGGCCTTGATGCTCACCGCATCTTCAGGCACGCCCAGTAACGGGGCGATGGCAATGCGCATGGCGCCGATGAACGGGGCGATCTTGGGTTTCTCCAATACCAACGTGCTGTCGATGTTGCCCACGCTCCAGCCCTTCGTCTTCAACAACGACACTACATGCGCGAGGAGTTCCTTGCTGTCCGCGCCTTTCCATTGCACGTCGGTGTCGGGGAAATGCTTGCCGATATCACCGAGCCCTGCAGCGCCGAGCAGCGCATCGCAGATGGCATGCAGCAGCACATCGGCATCGCTATGGCCCAAGGCACCATGTTCCGCTGGAACGAGAACACCGCCCAGCCAGAGCTCGCGGCCCTGTTCCAAGCGGTGTACATCGAAACCGGATCCGACGCGGACATCCATCAGCCCTCGTCCGTGCCCTTCTTCTTCGCCTTGAGCGAGTTGAAGTTGAAGCCCAAAGTGAAACGGAGCGTATTGGCCAGAGGGCTCTGCTGCGAGTTGGCGATCAAATAGGAAAGATCGATCGCGAAAACGTTGTAACGCAGACCTGCGCCGAGCGTGAAATACTTGCGGTTGCCCTTGGTGGCATGCTCCCAGAAGTAGCCCGCGCGGAAGGCGAACTGCTTTGCGTACCAGTATTCGAGGCCACCGGCAAGGTTCACTTCACGGAACTCCTCGCGTGTTACGCTGCCGCTTTCCACCACAGGGCTTCCGTTGTCATCGTAGGTGACCACACCGGGTGCATCGCTGAACGATCCGAAGATCCCCGTGGCCACACCAACGTTCGGGTCTTGACCGCTTGCGACAATGAAGTTGCCATCGTCATCCTTCGCCGGACGCAGTTGCCCGGTGGAGTCCGGCTCCTGCAGGTAAACCGGCGGTGTGGGCACCAACAGTTTGTTGATGTCCAAGTTGAAGGCCACACTGTTGTACTCGTCCAGATCCACTTTGATGCACGGGCCCAAGCGCAGGTTGATGGGGATGAAATCGGTCTCGCTCGTTTCCGTGTACCGCATCTTGCCCCCGATGTTCGAAACGTTGAAGCCGAAATTGAACTCACCGTCCTTGTCGCCCAATTGCAGATCGCGCTTGGTGTAGAAGAAGGAAACGTCGGCGGCGACGGTTTGGCCCGCCTTGCTGTCCGCACCTTGCACACTGATACCACCGGTGAGGTTGCTGTTCACGTACCGCAAAGCGATACCGCCGCTGAACACATCGCTGAACTGCTGGGCGAAGGCGATATCCACAGCGAACTCCTTCGGCGTGAAATCGCGGATCACGCCTCCGTTGATGTCGGTGAACGTGATGCTGCCCAAGGAGAAGTACCGCAACGATGCGCCAATGGCGCTGCGCTTGTTCGCCAACTTCTTGTAGAAGGCGAGATAAGCGAGGTTCATGTCCGGCACCAGGTTGCGCAACCAAGGCGAATAGGAGATGTTGAACTGCATCTCATCTTCGGCGAAAGCCAGCTTGCTGGGGTTCCAGTGGATGGCGTTGGCATCCGGGCTCACGGCCACACCGGCATCACCCATTCCGCCTGCCCGGGAGTCGGGACTGATCATCAGGAAGGGTACCGCAGTGGTGATGGTATTGAGGCGATCGCCGCAATTCTGCCCGGCGATCTGGTTGGCGCAGTCGGTGCTCACTTGCGCCCGCATGGACAATGCGAGGAGAAGGCTTGCACAAGCGAGGGAGGAACGGGTCATCAGCTGGATCTTGGAAAAGGACGGCGAATATACGTGCAGGTGCATGGGCTTATTGTGCGGCCTTAGCGCAGGATCACGAGCTTCTCGAACTTGTCGGCACTCTCACCTTCCGCTGTGGTGATATTGAGGCGATAGACATAAACGCCACGCCCCAGCTTATCGCCGCTGTCATCCAAGCCATCCCAGGTCATGGGTTCGCTGCGCGTGCCTTCGCACTGAAGTTGCCGGTCCAAGGTCTTCACCAAGCGCCCTGCTATGGTATATACCTGCACTTGCGCGTGCAAAGCGTTGCATGGACGGTTGTGCTCGAAATAGAAATCGGTCTTCGTTGTGAAAGGGTTCGGGTAGTTGAGCACATGGGCCAAGGCCAGTTCCTCACTGGGCGCCACAACGAATTCGGTATAGGCGTCCGCGCTGTTGTTGTGCACATCCCATGCTTTCACGCGCAACGTATGGTTGCCTTCGGGCAGGTCAGTGTACCGGTACAATACGCGTCCGCTCTTGTAGGTATCCAGATCCGCTTCGTACAGGTCGTTGAGCACAACGCTCTGCTCGGTGTTCTCGTCCAGTATGGCCAGCAGGTCGTGGCCGATGCTATTGCCCAGTGTGTTGATGCCATTGTCATCGAACAGTTTGGCCAACAACAGTGGGCTTTCGTTGACGGTGCCGCCGGGCACGAAGCGCTCATCGTTCATGAACAAATTGATGCGGGGGCCGTTCTCATCCAACACCACGCTGTTGTCCGTTCCTCCGATCACGATGTCGTTCGTCGCGCCGTTGCCATTGGTGGTCGTGCTCTCGACATAATAGCTCAAGCGGCCCGGCCCGTATTGGTAAGCTATGTCCTTTGGCACCACGAACGTGAAGTTGAACGCTCCACCCGACACCGTGGCCTTACCCCGATAGATCACATTGCGCCGCAACTGGAAAGGAAAAGGGCCCTGTGAGGAGCCATCGTTGTTCAAGGTTTGAACGCTGCTGCTCTTGTCGAAAACCGTTGGGATCACCACGCCATTGAAGTCGGGGATCTGGACCCCGTTGGCATCGGCTACGATCCCACTGACCCGCACCGTGGAAAGCGCCTGCAATGTATCGATGGCATTACCCAATGTGTCGGTAACGGCCGTTGTAAGCACTTGCATCCGGGGCATGGCCAAGGCCACGCTCGGATCACCGAGCAGGCTGAAACTGCGGTGATTCGTCTGACCCGGCTGGCTGCTGGTGATGGCATCCTTCGTGCGCCGGAAGATGTCCCCCAAACGAGCGGTGCGGCCCTGTTCATCGAGTTCTTCGAAAGCGTACTCGTAGAAGTCGCGACTGATCGCCTGGTTCTGCGCCGAATACGCCAACCGCGTAGTGGTCATCAAGCCGATGCCCCCCCCTTCGGGATTCAACATCACGTACTCACCAGCTGCTGTGCGCGCCGGGTCGTCCCAACGGCTGAACTCGCAAGTCGCGGTCATCCAGAGCGGCAGGCGGTCCTTGTTCGTCCAACCCAGGATGGTGGTGTTGTCCAACAAACGCTCATGGGCCCATCCCACCTCACCACCATGGCCGACATAGTTCAACATGAGCAATCCCTTCTGCACCCTTTCCCGCAAAGCCGCTTCAGCATCATAGTAGCGTTCGCCACCGGGCGTGCTGGTCTGCTGGTAAGCGTCCATATAGATCTTGGTCACGTTGTAGTCGGGATGTTCGGTCTCGACCGTGGTTGCCAGTTCATCGCTGTTCAGCATGTGCACCCATCCTTCCACATCCGCCCCTTCCTGATCGTCGCTCACGAAGAGCACCCAATTGCGCCAGTCGTTGGCCCCACCGTCACCAGTTGTGGCGCATACGCCGCCTGAGGCATTGTTCAGGATAAGGCGGTCGTAGTTCAGGACCTTGTCCACCATTTGCTTGGCCATGGACTTATTGCTCACCGGTATGCGGCCAATGCCGATGTCCACCAAGTCGCCGGTGTACTCACCTTCACCGGTATCCAGCAATCCGAAATAGTCATCCGAGCAGTAGGACCGGCTCGTGTTCCAAGAATCCTTGGTCTGGTAGGTGGGAATGAGGTTCTGGTTGTTGTCGGCCAGCACCCAATTGTTGTAAGACCCGTCCCCGAAGAGCAGCAAATAGCGCGGCATGAGCAAAGGGTCCGTGCCTGCCTTATCGTAGAGCAGTTTCAAGTACCGCTTGATCGCCGTGGCGTCGCGCTGGCCACTGCTGAATTCGTTGAACACCTGTTCGGGTGTGACCAAGGCTACCGTAAGCCCTTCATCCATGCGTCGTTCCGCAAGGGGTTGCACTTCCGACAAATAGGCTTGTGGACAAACGATGATCAAGTCGGTCGGTAGTGCAGTGGCGTGCAGGTCTTGATTGGGAACGTGACCCGTGATCACCGGGGTCATATAGCCACCGTTGCGGAAAGCAACGAACTGACGTAGTTCGTCGGTGGCCAGTCTGAACGACTTCTGTGCCCCGTTGTTGACATAAGGCACGTTACCGGCATGCGCAGGATCGGTGATCTCCCAGATGCGGTAGACGTTCTGCGCGAGGTCCATCGAGAACTCGCTGATCGCTGCGGGCTGCACGGAAGCGAGATCGCGGAACATCAACTGGTCCCCAACGAACTTCAGATCGCGCCGAGCGTTCATCTCCAAGTAGTTCATCCACGCTTGGCTCGAAATGGGATCGTGTGGGTCGAACGTAATGGTGACGGGCAGCGTGCTTTGGTCATAGGTGAACCCGAAAACCTGCTGGAACGGAACGGCGTAGTTCGACGCATAGTTGTCGATGAAGCCATCCACGCTCCAACTGGCGCTGAACGAACCTGCAGTGAGGTTGAAACCGCTGGTATAGGACGTTCCTGAATTGGGCTCCAACGTGCGCGCCATGCCATCAATGACCAACGTGATGGTGTCCTGTGGCCGTAGGAACGGTACGGAGAACACCCAGTTGTAGAAATCCACTACGTCGTAGTGTTCGCCGAACCAGGTGCGCCCGCTCTTGATCAAGTTGATGTTGTCGCGCTCGAAGAACTGCCGGTCGCTGAAAGCGGTGACCTGCTCGGTGGCCGGATCGGTGCTCAATGCGATGTCTGAGATCCGTTGCGGTGGATCCACCCCGATCCCCAGAAAGTAACTGGCACTATCAGTATAGACGTTCTTGGTATGGACGAAGCGTTCACCGTTGCTATGCAGATCCCACCGCTGAGCGCTACTGGCGTAAAAGAGAATGCGGTCGTTCGGCCCGAATTGGCCATCGCCGCCGTCCTCAACCACAATGCTGTTCAATCTCAGGTCGGTATCGCCGAATTCGCTGTTGACATATGGCAATTGACCTTGGTGGTTACCATAGATGTTGATCAGGTCGCTTGCCAAGCCATCTACCGGTACCCCGGCCTGCTGCAATTGCGCATAGGTGAGGGCATGCACTCCGTCCTCCAGAACGGTCATGCGATACCAATCGCCCGTTTGCAACTTGGAATGGTCGGGGTAGCTGCGGTCCCCACCACGGATAACCGCTCCACCGCGGTTCGGTGTCAGTTCAAGGCCGAAAGACTTCAAACGCTCAATGGCATTGGACCCACCCGAGCGCCTGAACGGATAGAGGCTCAATTGGGCCACTGGCTGCTTCCTTTGCCAAGCCAAGTGATCATACACAAGGGGTTCGGAGCCAACTTGCGACAAGTCCCCGATCAGGGCCGCCTCGGCTGCAGGCAGGGGTTCGTACACAGGATCCACCAACCGGAACGTGAAGGCGGTCGAGCCTGGAGGGAGAGGGTAATTCTGGCGGAAGTACGGCAGGAACCCACGGTCAGCATCCAATTCGGCGCCCGTAAAGCCGGGGGTTGGATCCCCCGACCCGGGTGCCGAACGCTCGGCCCCGGCCGTTACCCACTCCAGAGTGTGTTGATAAGTGCGCTGTGCGAAGCTGTGGAAAATCAGCAGGGTCGAGGTGATCGTAGCGAGGGTGCGGGAGGTGGTCATGAACTCGTGATCAACATGTTATCAACAGTCGGGACGAAAAGTAATTAGCTTCGGCCCTTGCCGTTTTTAGGGGGAACTGTCGGCGAACGGGGGACCTGAGGGATTATTGCCAAGGGACCTACCGGAACCCGGAACGTATCGATCCGTATAATTGGCGCTTGCTTTCGAGCACGAACGAATGGGGAGCATAGGGATCAAGACACAGCTGCGGAAGACCTGCTTGGTCGCCGTGGCCATACTGGCTGCGGTAACGACCTTTGGTCAGGACCCACAATTCACGCAATTCTATGCTAACCCACTGTACCTGAACCCGGCGTTCGCCGGTACGGCCAGGTGCCCTCGGGTGGTGCTTAACTACCGCAACCAATGGCCGGCGCTTTCAGGCACTTTCGTCACCAGCAGCGCCAGCTACGATCAGCACATCAAGGGTATTTCAGGCGGTTTGGGCTTTCTGGTCACCCACGACCAAGCCGGTAAGGGCACGTTGAACACCACCACGGTGAGCGGCATGTACAGCTACCTGCTCACGATTTCCCGGAAGTTTTCCATGAAATTCGGGGCCCAGGCGACCTACTTCCAGAAATCGCTCGACTGGAACAAGCTGACATTCGGCGATATGATCGATCCTCGCCGTGGCTTCATCTACAATACCAACGATGTACCTCGCGGCGGTAGCGTGGGCAATGCGGATTTCAGCGCTGGTATCCTCGGGTACTCGGACATCTTTTATGCGGGCTTCGCGGCGCATCACCTCACCCAGCCCAACGAGAGCCTTATCGTGGGCACGAGCAAGTTGCCAATGAAGTTCACCGCGCATGCTGGTGCTTCCATCCCGCTCGTTAAGAAGGGACGGATAGGTGAAGCCACCACCAAGATCAGTCCGAACATACTCTACCAGCAACAAGCATCGTTCAGGCAGTTGAACCTCGGCCTTTATGTGGATCGCGGTCCGATCACGGCGGGTGTATGGTACAGGGCCCGCGATGCGTTCATCGTCTTGATCGGCTTCCACACCGAGCGGTTCAAGTTCGGCTACAGCTACGACGTTACCACCAGCAAACTGACCACCGCAACGGCCGGAAGCCATGAGATCAGTGTGCAACTCGGCTTCAAGTGCAAGAACAGGAAGCGTCCGTTCCGCCAAGTGGCCTGCCCTACCTTCTGACCAGCAATGAAAAACGAAAGCCCCTTCGCAATGAAGAAGAGCATCCTTCCATGCGCAGCCCTCGCCGCCATTGCGGTGTTGTTCGCCAGCTGCAATTTCGAGCGCAGCGGCGCCACGGGGTGGAACTACAACGACAGCAAGAACGGCGGCTTCGAGAAGCCGTCTTTCGAGGAACAGGAGAACGGCCCGGGTATCATTCTGGTGGAAGGTGGCCAATTCACAATGGGCCGCATCACCGACGAACTCACACACGATTGGGATAACATCCCGCGTACCGTTACGGTGTCCTCCTTCTACATCGACGAAGTGGAGGTGACCAACTTCTACTGGTTGGAATACCTGTATTGGACCGACCGCGTGTTCGGCACGGACTATCCTGAGATCTATAAGAAAGCCCTGCCGGATTCATTGGTCTGGCGCAACAAGCTGGCGTTCAACGACCCCTACGTTGAGTACTACCTCCGTCACCCCTCCTATCGCGACTACCCTGTTGTCGGGGTGAATTGGCTGCAATGCAACGACTACTGCGCATGGCGCAGCGATCGCGTAAACGAACTCATCCTGATCCGGGAAGGCCTCTTCGAAGACAACCCGAACCAGATCAACGAAGACCACTTCACAACCGACTCCTACACCGCCGGGCAATATGAAAGCGGCAAGCGTGTGGAAGGTCTGCAAGACTTCAATCCGAACAAGGACTTCCGCAATGTGAAAATGGAGGACGGCATCCTGCTTCCCCGTTATCGTCTTCCAACGGAAGCAGAATGGGAGTACGCCGCATATGGCCTGATCGGCAATACGGTTGACGAGCGCCAAGTGGAACGTCGCATTTACCCTTGGAACGGGCACTGGGTGCGTTACGACAGCCGCAAAAAAGGCGGTGCCTTCTACGGCGACTTCCGCGGCAACTTCATGCGCGGCCGGGGCGACTACATGGGCGTGGCCGGAAGTTTGAACGACAATGGCGATATCACCACACCCGTGTTCAGCTACTGGCCCAACGACTACGGACTTTACAACATGGCCGGCAACGTGAGCGAGTGGGTCATGGACGTTTACCGCCCGCTCAGCCCCGAGGATAAGGATGACTTCCGCCCCTTCCGCGGCAACGTTTTCAAAACGAAGGTCCTCAACAGCGATGGTGCTATCCAAGAGAAGCACGACATCGTTGTGTACGATGTGGACGGCATCAAATACCACCTCACCGAGTTCCAGCGTGAGATGAGCGGCCGGGCCACTCCGGAGGAAGGCGCGCTGATCGATGAACTGCTGACGATGATCGAGCAGAGCATTGAGTTCAACAACACACGCAAGAGCGATGCTGCCATGCAACGTGTGCAGGACATGGTGGACTTGATCAAGGGCAAGGACCTGGAGATCTGCCCGAAACTGCTCAGCGCTATCAGCGATTACCAATCCGACCAGCCTGGCGATATCCGTCAACGCAACGTTACCGTTGAAGAGAACATCGACCGCCGCAACTATCGGCAGAGCGATAACATCGACTTCACCGATGGCGATGTGGAGAGCAGCATTTTCTACGAGGATCCGGCATATGAAGGCAATGCCATGTATGATTGGGGCAAGACGACCCTGATCAACGATCGGGCCCGCGTGTACAAGGGAGCAAGCTGGGCGGACCGTATCTACTATGCTAACCCCGGCACACGCCGTTACTTGGATGAGCGCCAAAGCACTTGCACCATCGGGTTCCGCTGCGCCATGACCCGTGTGGGCAGTCCAGTGGGCCTCGGTGACGAAAAGCGCCGGAGCAAATTGCAGAAGTAACCAGCGATCGTCAGCACAACGCATTGCGAAAAGCCCTTCGGACCGCCGAGGGGCTTTTCATTTGGACCATGATCGGAACGGCGGAATTGCACAAGCGTTTTCTCGAGTGTACCGGTGCTTTCACCGATACGCGGCAATTGCTCGCCGGGGGCATGTACTTCGCACTGAAGGGGCCGAACTTCAACGCGAACGCGTTCGCCGCTTCAGCTCTGGAACAAGGATGCAGGTACGCGGTGGTGGATGACCCCGGCACCGTCACGCACGAGCGTCTTCTCTTGGTTCCCGACGTGCTGCGATCCCTGCAAGAACTGGCGCGTCATCACCGTCGCCAGTTCAATGTTCCGGCGATCGCGATCACCGGAACAAACGGCAAGACAACGACCAAGGAATTGGCACACGCAGTCCTGAGCGCGCACGCCCCCACCCTTGCAACGATCGGCAACTTGAACAACCACATCGGCGTGCCGTTGACGCTTTTGCGGTTGAACGCAGAGCACCGCTTCGCGATCATTGAAATGGGCGCGAACCGCATGGGCGATATTTCCGAACTCGTGAACATCGCAGAACCCACGCATGGGCTGATCACCAATATCGGCAAGGCCCACTTGGAAGGTTTCGGCAGCTACGAAGGGGTGATCAGCGCGAAGACGGAGTTGTACCAGTTCATCCGCACCCATGGCGGTGCAGTGTTCGTGAACGCGGCCGATGACCTGCTCATGGACAAGAGCAGAGCGGATGAACGCATCACTTATGGCACTTCGATGAACGCCGACGTGAAGGGAGGTACTTTCCCGAACGGCCCCTTTCTCGCTTTCACCTTCTCAGCGAAAGACGGAAGAGAGGATCGTGTCCGCACCCAACTCGTGGGCGAATACAACCTCCCGAACGCCCTCGCGGCAGCGTGCATCGGCTTGACTTTTGGCGTGTCGACCGACACGATCGTGAAAGCACTGGAACGATATGTACCAGGGAACAACCGCAGCCAGTTCAAGGATACCGGTCGCAACCATCTCGTTCTGGACGCTTACAATGCCAACCCCAGCAGCATGCAGATCGCGCTGAGGAATTTTGCCGCGATGCGGAGCGACCTTCCCAAACTGGCGATCCTTGGGGACATGCTTGAGCTTGGGAAGGACAGCGGGGAGGAGCACGGAACAATAACCACGCTGCTGACCGAACTTCAATTGGAGGCATGGCTGGTCGGACCGGAGTTCGGGAGGACTGGTTCGGGCCCGGCACAGTTGCGCTTCGGCACTTCCACGGATGCGCTGACCCACGCGCAACAAGCCCACCTCGCCGGTCATCTGATCCTCGTCAAGGGATCGCGGGGCATCAAGCTGGAAACGATCGTATCCGCCCTTTGAGGCGGATCACGCGAGCACGCTGCGGCCGATCACGATCCGCTGCACCTCGCTCGTCCCCTCATAGATCTGCGTGATCTTGGCATCGCGCATGAGGCGTTCCACGTGGTACTCTTTCACGTACCCGTAGCCACCATGGATCTGGACCGCCTCGACCGTGTGCCGCATGGCCACATCGCTCGCGAACAACTTGGCCATTGAACTCGCTTGCGCATAGTCCAAGTGCTGATCCTTCAGCCATGCGGCTTTCAAGCAGAGCAGGCGTGCCGCCTCGATCTCCGTTGCCATGTCGGCCAACTTGAACTGGATCGCTTGATGCTCGCTGATCGGTTTACCGAAAGCCTTGCGCTCCTTACTGTAGGCGACCGCCAGCTCAAACGCCCCACTTGCAATGCCCAACGCTTGCGAAGCAATGCCGATACGGCCCCCGGCCAGTGTCTTCATCGCGAACTTGAACCCGAAGCCATCCTCACCGATGCGGTTCGCCTTGGGCACTTTCACATCCTGGAACATCAGCGTGTGCGTGTCACTGCCACGGATCCCCAGCTTATCCTCCTTCGCACCGACAACGAATCCCGGCATCCCCTTCTCCACGATCAAGCAATTGATGCCCTTGTGCCCTTTTGCCGCATCGGTCTGCGCCATCACCAAATACGTGCTCGCGGTGCCGCCATTGGTGATCCAGTTCTTCGTGCCGTTCAACAAATAGTGGTCGCCCATATCTATGGCGGTAGTACGCTGGCTGGTGGCATCGCTCCCCGCTTCCGGTTCGCTCAAACAAAAGGCGCCGATCTTCTCCCCTTTCGCAAGTGGCACCAAGTACTTCATCCGCTGCTCTTCGTTCGCGAATTCTTCCAAGCCCCAGCACACCAAGCTGTTGTTCACGCTCATCACCACCGAGCAGCTCGCGTCCACCTTGCTGATCTCCTCCATTGCCAGCACATAGCTCACGGCGTCCATGCCGCCACCACCGTACTTGGGATTCACCATCATGCCCAGAAAGCCGAGTTCCCCCAATTGCTTGATCTCGGCGGTCGGGAATTTTTGCTCGCGGTCCCTCTCGATCACACCGGGTTTCAGGACGTTCTGCGCGAAGTCGCGCGCGGCATCGCGCACCGCTTTCTGTTCTTCCGTCAGATCGAAGTTCATACCGGCGAGCGTGGCGGTGTCTTGCATTGTGTGGTGCGTTATCGGGGCGGGATAGCTCCCGCCGTTAAAGGGATCCGGGCGTAGGTGCCGCTGAATGTGAGGGAGCCAAATGTAGCCTGTTGCGTCAACGCATCCGGGGCGATCCCGCCGGGTACATTCGCCGCGCAGCAATGGCAGCAACAAACATCCCCAGAGTACTGGGTATCATGAGCGGCAGTTCCTTGGACGGGCTCGATCTGGCGCTTTGTTCGTTCAACAATACCGGCAGCCGGTGGGCCTTCAGCGTTGATGCCGGTGGAACGGTTCCCTACCATGCGGAATGGAAGAACCGCTTGCTAGCGGCAGCTAACGGCAGCGCTTTCGATCTCGCACAACTGCACCACGACCTTGGTGCATTCATTGGTGAGCAGGCGAAGATCTTCCTCGCAGCGCACGGCCCTGCCCAACTGATCGCTTCACACGGTCACACTGTCTTCCACCAACCCGCATCGGGCTTCACTACCCAGGTCGGGTGCGGTGCACAGATCGCTGCTGTTACCGGGTTGCCGACCGTGGTAGACTTCCGTGCGAAAGATGTCGCGTTGGGTGGCCAAGGCGCCCCCCTGGTGCCGCTCGGCGAGCGCGAACTCTTCCCGGACTTCAGCTCGTTCCTGAATCTCGGAGGCATCGCGAACGTGTCCTTTCACCGGAAGGATGGCATCGTCGGATATGATGTGTGTATTTGCAATCAAGCGCTGAACGCCTTGGCCATTGAGTCGGGTGAGGAGTACGATGCCAACGGCCGAATTGCTGCTGCCGGCGCAGTGAACGAGGCTCTGCTGGATAAGCTGAACGCGTTGCCTTTCGTGCACCAACCGGTACCACGTTCGCTTGGCCGCGAACACTTCGACAGCGACATGCTGCCTTTGCTGAAGGACAGCACGATCCAATTGACGGATCGCATGCGCACCTGCGTTGAACACATCGCGCAACAGCTCGTTGTGCACTTCGATCGGCACGGGGCACAACGCACGCTCGTAACGGGTGGTGGCGCGCACAACGGCTTTCTGATGCAACGGATCAAGGCTCTTGCTTCCACGGAAGTCGTGGTGCCGGATGACCGCACCGTGGATCTGAAGGAAGCCTTGATCTTCGCCTTCCTCGGTTTGCGGCGTTGGCGTGGTGAGATGAACTCGTTGCGCAGCGTCACAGGTGCCTCGCGCGACAGTATTGGCGGCGCTGTCTACCTCCCCAATTAACAGGCTGCCAGTGGAAATTGGTCGAAGCAGCTTCGGCCGCCCGGTGGGGGGCCGGTACTTTCGCCCAATGCCTGAAGCCCCCAGTATGACAAGCAGCGCGATGAAGGAGTTGCTGCACGTCTTCGAGCAGCGCAGCCCTGAGATCGTCTTCGAGTGGAACGATCCGCCCACGGGCGCGAAAGGCTGGGTGGTGATCAACAGCCTGCGGGGTGGCGCGGCCGGCGGCGGCACACGCATGCGGAAAGGCTTGGACCGGAGCGAGGTGGAGAGCCTCGCCAAAACCATGGAGGTGAAGTTCACCGTGAGCGGCCCACCCATCGGCGGAGCCAAGAGCGGCATCGACTTCGATCCCCAGGACCCGCGCAAACGTGATGTCCTCCGGCGCTGGTACCGCGCCGTGATCCCCCTGCTGAAAACCTACTACGGCACCGGTGGCGACTTGAACGTGGACGAACTGCACGAGGTGATCCCGATGACGGAACACTACGGCCTCTGGCACCCGCAAGAAGGTGTGGTGAACGGCCACCACGCCCCCAACCAAGGAGCTAAAGTGCGCCAGTTGGGCCAACTGCGAAGTGGTGTGAGCAAGATGATCGAGGACCCCGCCTTCACACCGATGATAGGGCGGTATGCGGTAGCCGATATGATCACGGGTTACGGTGTTGCCGAGAGCATCCGCCACTACTACCGTATCTGGGGTGGGAAGGCACAAGGCAAACGCGCGATCATTCAAGGTTGGGGCAACGTGGCCAGCGCCGCCGCCTATTACTTGAGCCGCATGGGTGTTGGCATCGTGGGCATCCTCGATCGCAAAGGCGGTCTGCTTTCCGCTGATGGCCTTGGCCAACAACAGGTGCACGACCTGTTCATCAACAAGGAAGACAATACACTCACTGCGGATGGTGTGCGGTCCTTCGATGAAGTGGAACGCCTGATCTGGGATATGCCGGTGGACATTTTCGTTCCCTGCGCAGCGAGCAAATTGGTGACACGCGATCAGGTGGACCGCATGAAGGCAACGGGTCTCGAAGTGATCGGGAGCGGCGCCAACGTGCCGTTCGCTGACAAGGAGATCTTCTATGGTCCCGTGGCCGAACATGCGGACAACACCGTTGCCGTCATCCCCGACTTCATCGCCAACTGCGGCATGGCCAGGGTGTTCGCCTATTGCATGCTCGACGGGGCCGTGCTCACCGACCAAGCGATATTCGCCGATGTGAGCCGCACCATCGGCAATGCGCTGGACAAGGTGCACGACCGCGGCAGCGAAAAGACCGGCATCACGCAACGCGCCTTCGAGATAGCCTTGGAACAACTGACCTGAATAATTCAGCGGACCACTTCCACGTTACGCTTCAACCGGAACCATGATCATGCACATCCCCTTTCTTCAACTCGGCACCGACAGCGCCCGCCAAGTGCTGGATGCCATCGCGAACCAACCACCGACCCCGCAGAACGCATTGAGCGTTTGGCAGCTGATCCAATACGGTGGCTGGTACATCATGGTGCCATTGGCGCTCATGTCGCTGTTCACCGTGTACATCCTCATAGAACGCATGATGGCCATGCGTGCCGCGTTGAAACTGGACAACGACTTCATGGCCAAGGTGCGCGACTATGTGCACGACAACAAGATCGATAGCGCCAAGAACCTCTGCAGCAGCAGCCGATCACCGATCGCGCATGTGGTGGGCAAGGGCGTAAGCCGCTTCGGCAGCCCCATGGAGGACATCGAAAGCGCCATGCAGAACGCTGCGGAAGTGGAAATGAGCAAGCTGGAACGGAACGTCGGTACGCTGAGCCTTTTCAGCAAGCTGGCCCCCATGATGGGCTTCATCGGTACGATCATCGGTGTGATCAACATCTTCTACCGGATATCGCTCACGGACAACATGAGCATCGGCGGTATTGCCGAGGGCCTCTACCAAAAGCTCGTGACCTCCGGCGGCGGTTTGATCGTGGGTATCGTTGCCTTCACCGCATACCACATCCTCAACGCCATGGCCGATCGCGTGGCTGCGCGCATGTCGCAGACCGGCATGGAATTCATGGACATGTTGCACGAACCACCAAAGAGCTAGGCCATGAAACTGCGCCGCCGACACCGCGAGCACGCCGAAGTGGCAACCGAGAGCCTGAACGACATCATGTTCATGCTCCTGCTCTTCTTCCTCATCGTGAGCACACTGGTGAACCCCAGCGTGATCAAGCTGCTGCTCCCGGAGAGCAAGCAGAGCCAAACGTTGGACATCCAGCAGGTCCTTCTGCAGGTTACTGCCGATCACCAGTACTACATCGACAAGAACCCGGTGCCAGTGGCCGATCTGAAGGGTGCCTTGTTGGATGCCACCAAGGGTCTCAACAAACCCACGGTAGTGCTGCGCTTGGACAAATCACTGACCATGCAAGATCTCGTTGACGTGTTGCAGGTCGGCACGGAAATAAAGGTGAAGATGATCCTGGCCACCAAGAACGCAGGGTGAACCGGATGGCCAGAGAATTGTACAGGTGGTAGCATCATGAACCCCACGATCGATCTCGCCCCGCCGCGCCGACGGGCAGCCATGACCACCACCGTGGTTGTGCACGCCCTGCTTGTGCTGCTGCTCATGTGGCTGACGATCCAAGTACCGGATCCGCCGCTGCCGCAATTGCCAGGGGGCATGGAACTCGGCTTGGCCGACCTCGGCTTCAGTGACTTGGGCATGGGCGAAACGGAGGAGATGGATGCTGGTGCCTCCGGTGCTCCGCAGGAAAGTGAACCTGCCGAAACGAACCAAGGCGATGTGATCGCCGAAGAGGATGGTGAGCCGATCAACGTGCCCGTGAAGGATCCGGACAAGCCCGCGAGCGAAACACCCACCGTGAAGCCGCCGAAGAAGACTCCCCCCAAGATCACCGAACCCACCGTGAGCAAGGGATTCCAGAACGCGATGAACGCGTGGAACAACAAAGGCAACAGCAGCGGCCAGACCGGTAGCGGTGGCGACGGGAATTCGAACACTCCGGGTAACCAAGGTGTGCCGGACGGTGATCCGAACGGCGGCGGTGGTGGCCCCGGGCATGGCGGCCTCGGGCCTGGCGGCGACTGGAGCTTGGCAGGACGCGGTATGAGCCGAAAACCCGACCTGTCAGAAAAGCCGAGCGAGAGCGGCAAAGTGGTACTGAACATTTTTGTCGATCCTTCCGGTAGGGTTGTCCGCACTTCGCGGAACATGGACAAGAGCAAGACCGTGAGTTCTGCATTGTTCGCTTTGGCCGACAGAATGGCCAAGAGCGCCTCGTTCACGGCCAAACCCGGCACAACGGAAGAGCAACGCGGGGAGATGACCTTCAACTTCGAATTGAAATAGGCATGACCTACGCCACTACGCTGGCGTACCTCTACGAGCAACTGCCGATGTTCCACCGCATCGGCAAAGCGGCCTACAAAGCCGACCTCATAAACACGCATGCATTGATGGAATTGCTCGGGCACCCTGAGCAAGGTTTGCGTTGTGTGCACGTGGCGGGCACCAACGGCAAGGGCAGCACCAGCCATATGTTGGCGAGCGTGCTGCAGGAAGCAGGCTACAAAACCGGGCTCTACACATCACCGCACCTCAAGGATTTCCGTGAGCGCATCAGGATCAACGGTGCAATGATCCCGGAGGAGTGGATCGTCCAATTCGTCGGCACACACCGCACGGCCTTCGATGCGATACAGCCCAGCTTCTTCGAGTGGACGGTGGCGCTCGCCTTCGATCGGTTCCGGAATGAAGGCGTCGACATTGCCGTGATCGAAACGGGTTTGGGCGGAAGACTGGACAGCACGAACGTGGTGACACCTGAAGTGAGCGTGATCACCAACATCGGCTGGGACCACGCCGACCTGCTCGGGGCTTCGTTGGAAGCCATCGCCGGTGAGAAAGCAGGCATCATCAAGCCGGGTGTTCCGGTGGTGATCGGCGAGGCTTCAGGCACGATCGCGGAAGTCTTTCGGCACAAGGCAGCATCGGAGCGCGCGCCGATCACATTCGTGGACCACGAACAACCTCTTCCCTACACGATCGAATTGCAAGGCGCGCATCAGCAGCGCAACGCGCGCACCGTGCTTCAAGCCATCGCCCACTTGAAAGCCAACGAGTGGAAGATCCCCGGAGAGGCCATTGCCAAGGGCTTCGCGAATACTGTCCGTAACACAGGTCTCCGGGGGCGTTGGGAGACGATCGGCCAAAAACCATTGACCATCATGGACGTGGGCCACAACGCCGATGGCCTCCGGGTAGTGAAAGAACAATTGGATCAGACCCCGCACGAGCACTTGCACATCGTGCTGGGCTGCGTCGGTGACAAGGATCCGGACCGGTTTCTGGCCGAACTACCCAAGGACGCCACCTACTACTTCTGCAAGGCTGACATTCCCCGGGGATTGAACGCCGGTGAATTGAAGAGGCAGGCGGCCTCCTTCGGTTTGCGAGGGGCCGTCTTCCCAAGCGTGGCCGCGGCCTTTGCTTCAGCCCGGGCCACCGCCGCACTGGCGGACTTGGTGCTGGTTACGGGCAGCGTATTCGTGGTGGCCGAGGTGCTTTGAAGAGCGCGTCTATATTCGCAGCCCTTTTGGAGGCATAGCTCAGCTGGTTCAGAGCATCTGCCTTACAAGCAGAGGGTCGCTGGTTCGAATCCGGCTGCCTCCACCCTCGCCCACCGGTGCTCGCGCATCGGAGGTTGACGTTTTGGGATGTTAGCTCAGCTGGTTCAGAGCGCGTGCTTCACACGCACGAGGTCACTGGTTCGAATCCAGTACGTCCCACCGAAGCCCTGCCATGAGCGGGGCTTTTTCGTTCATTGGAGGTCGATGCCATCGATGCCGGGCTTCCTGAAGCCTTACCGCCCCTTCCTGCTCTTCGCTACGCTCTTTTTTACGTCCATGTTCGTTTTGGAGCATGTGAACGGCCGCTTCCTGCTCAACGATTTCCGGGTGTATTGGAGTGCAGCCGATGCCTTGCTGAACGGGAAGCAGGTTTACGGCCTGCCTTTCGGCGAGAACACCGGCTTCTACAAGTACTCGCCATTCGCCGCAATGCTTGTTGTGCCTTTGGCGCTCCTCCCCTTCCAAGTGGCCAGCGTGATATGGTTTTGGTGCATAGCAACTGCGTCCGTTGCGCTCATCATCCTGCTGCACCGGGTACTTGAACAGGAAACGTTCGGACGCTCCGTGCGCCGGCCCAACCTGTTCCTTTCGCTTTCCCTGTTGTGCATCGGTAATCACTTGGTGCGCGAACTGCATCTGGGCAACGTGAACGTCTTCGTGTTGCTCTTCGCCGCGATCGCCTTCCGCATCCCGATAGCAAAGCCCAAGGTTGCTGGCGCATTGCTCGCCTTGTTGTTCATGGTGAAGCCTTACCTCGGGATCCTCTTCGTTCCGTTCGTGTTGCGTGGACAGTGGAAGGTGCTCGCCGCTGCAAGCGCAGCCGGGGTGGTGATGCTTTTGTTGCCGGTGGTCTTTGGTTTTTCCAAAGCAATGGAACTGCACGTTGAGTGGTTACAGGCCATGTCACAGCACGGCGAGTATCTCACCAGCGGCAACACGGTTTCGTCCTTTCTGCACCGGCTGACAGGCGTTGCGGATGCGGCGCCTTTGCAATTGTGCATTATTGCCGCAGCCTTGGGGCTCATTGCGCTGGTGGTATGGCGCGAACAGGCCGTTCCATTGCGCGGCGACAAACGCTTTCTGCTGTTTTTCGGCATACTGGCCATCTTGCCGAACCTCGTCATCACCGACACGCAACATTTCCTGTTCGCATTGCCGCTTTTCATGTTCGTGCTGCACTACCTCTCGCAACGCCGCGATCCAACTGTGCTTGCCGTCTTCGTCGTCATTTGCCTCCTGCACGGCGGCAACAGCAGCGACCTTCTGGGCAGTGACTTGTCCGATCGGATGAATGCTTGGGGTGCGCTGGGCATGGCCAACCTCCTGTTGATCGGCCTGTGCGCGTGGCTGGCATCGCGGTCGGATGGAAAGACCACTTCGGCATGAACCCCGATCAAAACCGTCGGTGGATCGTCCATCCTTGGCTTGCGAACGGCCTCTTCTTCGCCATGCTCCTGCTTTACTGCGCAGTGGTGGCCGAGGGCAGGTTCTTCCCCACGGTTGATGGCCCTGTGCATTCCTACAACGCAAGGCTGTTCGGTGATCTCCTTGTCGGTGATCCACACTCGTCCGCGTTCTTCCACTTCAACGGTGTGCCCGTGCCGTACTGGACAAGCACGGTGCTCATGTGGTTGTTCGGGATCCTTTTCGGGCCCACCGAAGCCGAGCGCGCCATGGTGCTTCTCATCATCATCGCCACAGCCCTCGCGTTCCGCCGGTTCATGCACACGGTTACCGAACCCAACAGCATCGGCAGCTTGCTGATCTTCCCGTTCCTCTGGACCGCGCCGCTCCAACTCGGCTTCTTCAATTTCTGCCTTGGGCTCGCGCTCTTCTTCTTCTTCCTCAGTTGGTGGTTACGTCGAAGCAAGGGACAGAGCATGGTCGGCAACGCCAACGTGGGTACACTCCTGTTCATACTGCTGTTCTTCACACATCTCATGGTGTTCGCCATGACTTTGGCCGTGGTCGCTGGTCATGCGTGCTGGATGAAATGGCGAATGCGCGACACATCGTTCCTAAGGTCATTGTTCAAGGATCTCGCGCTCATGGCCTTGCCGGCTCTTGTCCTGTGCGTTTGGTATTTCATCACGAGCGACAGCGAAAGCACTGAAGCGATCGCCATTCCAATAAGTGAACGTTGGGAATGGCTCATGCACGCCCAGCCCCTGCTGACACTTGTATGGGATCAGGAACGACCCATGGCACGTGCGGTCCAAGCAGGGCTGCTCCTCTTGACGCTCGCGGCTTTCCGGCATCGGAGGAAGGCCTTGCTCTTCAGTCCGACCGGCGGTGCCTGGGGTTCACTGGCGCTCTTGCTCTTCGCCGCCTGCCTCTTGCTTCCGGATCGTTTCGCTTCGGGAACGGCGCTATTGGTGCGCTTGCAGCTGTTCGCCTTGATCATGTGGGCGGTGTGGTGCGCTGCGCAGCCCATGAACGAGGTCTTGCGGGTCTTGGGCGTATCACTGGTTTCGTTCGGGGGGTTGTGGCACCTGCACTTCCAACAAGACCACCTGCGCGTGTTGCGCGCGGAAGCAGAAGACCTCTACAGCATGCATGTGGCGATCGCAGCCGACGCTACCGTGCTGCCTTTGAACTATTCGGCGAACTGGGTGCAAGGCAACTTCTCCGACTACTTGGGCTTGTGGAAGAACACGATCGTGCTGGACAATTTCGTTGCGCGCGCGCCGCATGCGCCCATCCGTTGGCTGCGGGAGCTGGAACCGTTCGACGATATGGGCACTTTGTACAATAGCCTGCAACCCTGTGTTCAGTTGGATGCTTGGACCGAGCGGACCGGCCGTACCATCGATCACATCATCACCTCCGGAATGCCGGGCTCTCCAACGGATAGCTGCACCATCGACGTGCAGCGCCAGTTGCTCTACCGGTACGACCTCTCAGTGGTATCGCCCTCCAGTGTGGTGAAGTTGTACACGCTGAAACCGACGCCTGGGCCCTAGGCATCGACCGCTTGCTCGACCTTTCTCAGTTGAAGTGCTTCAGGAGAAACTCCCTCGCGTTGTCGTGCATGAACTTCTTCACCACTTGGTCAACGTCCGGGATCACCACATCAGCGCCGGGCGCGTATCGGGTCAAGTAGGTTGTCAGGTCCGCCGCCATGTTCTTCAGCTTGCTGGCATTCGGATAGCCCCCGATCGGTTCAATGAGACCATCGTAGTCGCTGCCCAGCACAACATGCGACCATGGGTCGGCAACCCCTGCTGCAGTACACACCTTCGCGATATGCAGGATGTTGTTCACCAAGTGCCGCATGCCGAAGTCCGGTGCCTTCTCCTCATTCGAATATTGTGGGAACGGCTCATCGCGCTCGTCCTTTCGATCCTCATCGTCGAACAATTCCGCGGCGCTCACTTTTTCGTCCAAGACATCCGTGCGGAACAAGTACTTCTCCCCTATGGTGACGCACTCCTTCAAGCCGTTCACCTTTCCACCAAGGATCCGGATGTCGAGCGAGACGCCGATGAGACCACCGCTCTTCGCGATCAGTGCGATCTCCTCGTCGAACAAATTGATGCTGCACGGATTGAAGTGCGTGCCCGGCACAAGATCGCTGGGCCGGGCATTGTACTTCAGTTTGAAGAACTGCTTGCTGCCCTTGTAGCGGCATTGCGTTATGGGCATGTGTGCATCCCACGAGGCACCGGTGACACCCGCATGCGAGCAGATGACAGGCTCGTTCTTGTAGGGACTGGCCGGCCGGTTCTTCCAAGCATGGAAGTCCTTTCGGCTCTCAAGGCTCATGTGCCGGGTATCGATGAAGATCTTCCGGCCGTTGTCGGCCATGGCCACCTCGGCGATCCGGAAATCGGGGCTTGAGAAACTGCGCCCTTGTGGCAGGAAGGACTTCTTGCCGAAGATCTTGATGCCGCTCGCATGCGAGCACACGCTGGCATGCTCCAAGTGCGCCAAGGCGATATAGAGCAACCGCGGGTTCCCCGGCTGCTTGAACCAGTTGAGGTTAGCGATCAACACATCCCGATCACTGCCGTCGTTGCCCGGTCCGTAGAGGTTGTGGCCACCCTCCATGTTCAGCACGAGGTGGATCGTGTTCAGGTCGGTGGGGTCGTACTCGGCTACGCTTGAAATGATCCTGGCCTGCTTGGGCTTGCCCGGCAACGCCCCATCGTGCCGCAACGCTTCGATCTCTTCGCGCACACTTTCGTTGCTCGACACCATTGCGTCACGGAGCTTGATCAACTGCTTCCGATCGAGCACCGGTATTGCGGGATCGAGCAGGTGAAGGAGGAATTGTCGCGCTACGCCCGGCTCCAACCCATAAACCGTTGCGAACGCCAGGTTCACCCCACCGTCGGCCAATTGCTGCAAGTTGCTTTGGGAGTCGAGGATCTTGCTCAGTAGCTGCGAGTCGATGGTGAACCAGCAGTCGGGCCGGTTTTCGCTCAAAGCCAAAGTGGGCTTAAAGGATACGTGGCAATGGAAGTCGGCGATCGCCATGGGGTGTGCGTTGATCGGTCAAACCTATCCGGACGGTTGCACGCTGAAAATACCCTGGACAGGGTATTCTTGGGGCTTGCCAAAAGGGAGGGGGTCGGTGTATTGTGTTCATATTTTTTCATTCTTTTGCTGAACAAAATGGAATCGGCTGCCGACCTCCCCACCTTCGACCGGACTTCCACAATGGGCTATTCCGCTGTCGTTATTGGCTCCGGCTTCGCCGGTCTCGCGGCTGCGGCATCGTTAGCGCGAATGGGCTTCGCCGTTACGGTGTTGGAGAAAAACGATTCGCTTGGGGGCCGTGCACGCGTATGGTGTGAACAAGGCTACACGTTCGACATGGGACCCAGTTGGTATTGGATGCCGAATGTGTTCGAAGAGTACTTCAGTGCGTTCGGTAAACGCGTGCCGGAACTGTACGACCTGGTGCGGTTGGACCCTAGCTATCAGGTGATCTTCGGCCCGAATGATCGCTGGTCTGTCCCCGCTGGCGTGCCCGCCTTGATGGCCATGTTCGACACGGTGGAGCCGGGTGCTGGCAAGTCCTTGGAGCGGTTCCTTTCCGAAGCCCGGTTGAAATATGAACTCGGCATGAACGACTTGGTGCGCCAGCCCTCTTTGTCGTGGGGTGAATTCGCACGATGGCGGGTGCTTGCCGGTATGATACGGAGTACCGTGTTCAGGAGTTTACGGTCGCATGTGTGCAAGCACTTCAAGGATGAGCGGCTGCGCATGCTCCTTGAATTCCCCGTACTCTTTCTGGGAGCAACCCCGCAAGACACCCCCGCTCTTTACAGCCTGATGAACCACGCCGACATGGCTTTGGGCACATGGTACCCGATGGACGGGATGGGCAAGGTGGTGGATGCGATGGTCGCCGTTGCGGTGGAAGTCGGGGTGCAAATCAGGATGAACGCAACGGTGCAACGCATTGTGGTGGAAGATGGCCGCGCGGTAGGGGTGATTGTGAACGATGAACGCATCGAAGCCGACGTGGTCGTCGCTGCGGCCGACTACCACCACGTGGAGCGCGACCTGCTCCCGGATGCTGCGCGCGCCTACACGGAGAAGTATTGGACCGATCGGGTGATGGCCCCAAGCTGCCTCATCTTCTATCTGGGCACGAACGTGCGGCTTCCCGGCCTCCAACACCACAACCTGTTCTTCGATGCGGACATGGACAAGCACGCCCGTGAGATCTACGCTGATCCGAAATGGCCCGAACACCCGTTGGTATATGTGTGCTGCCCCAGCAAAACGGACCCGACCGTTTCGCCAGCGGGGCACGAGAACCTTTTCGTGCTCATCCCCATTGCACCCGGCCTCGATGACATACCCGAGGTCCGCGAGCACTACAAGCAACGCATGCTCACGAAACTGAGCGCGTTCACGGGTATGGACCTTGCCCAGCACCTCACCGTGCAACGCAGCTATTGCATCAACGATTTCGTCGGCGACTACAACGCTTACCGCGGCAACGCTTATGGCCTTGCGAACACGCTCAGGCAAACGGCCGTCCTGAAACCGCGGATGAAGAGCTCAAAGGTGAAGGGCCTTTACTTCGCAGGGCAGTTGACGGTGCCCGGCCCGGGCGTACCTCCTTCGCTCATCAGCGGGCAAGTGGTGGCCGACCTGATCGTCAAAGAACTGAAGCAGCGCACCGCATGACCAGCATGAAGTTGTACGATGCCGTGTGCTTGCAAGCGAGCAAGGCCACCACGTTCAAGTACAGCACATCGTTCGGGCTGGGCGTACGCTCGCTTCACAAACGGTTTCGCGCACCGATCCATTCCATTTACGGGTTCGTGCGGTTCGCTGACGAGATCGTGGACACCTTCCATGCCCACGACAAACGTGATCTGCTGGAGCGCTTCACCGCCGATACGTGGCGCGCGATCGATGAGGGCATCAGCCTCAATCCGATCCTGCACAGTTTCCAGAACACCGTGCGGCGCTATGCCATCGATCGCGAGAGCATTGCAGCATTCCTCCGTAGCATGGCGATGGACCTGGAGCAGCACGAGCACGACAGGACTTCATTCGAGGAATACATCCTTGGCAGCGCTGAAGTGGTGGGCCTGATGTGCCTGCGTGTGTTCTGCGAAGGGAACGATGCGGAATACCAGCGCCTGAAACCGCCTGCCATGCGGCTCGGTGCCGCGTTCCAGAAAGTGAACTTCCTGCGCGACCTGCACCACGACCACCAGCACTTGGGGCGAACCTACTTCCCCGGGTTGGACGTTATGACCTTGGACGCCGTGAAGAAGCGCGCAATAGAACAGAGCATCGATGACGACTTCGATGCCGCCTTCGCGGGGATCAAGGAATTGCCGCGCGGTGCGCGTTTCGGTGTTTACGTGGCCTACCGCTATTACAAAGCGCTGCACGATCGCATTCGATCGCTGCCGAGCGAGCGCATTCTTGCTGAGCGCATCAGTGTGCCCACCGCCAGCAAGGCCTCGCTCCTCATGCGCAGCTATGTGCGGCACAGCCTCGGTATGCTATGACCGCGGCCGTGCAGGAGGAATCCGTGGTGCTCGTTGACGAGCAGGACAACGCCATCGGCGCCATGGGGAAAATGGAAGTGCATCGCTCCGGTCTGTTGCACCGTGCGTTCAGCGTGTTCGTCTTCAATGAAAAAGGCCAACTGCTTTTGCAACGCCGGGCGCCGGGCAAGTACCACAGTGCGGGCCTTTGGACGAACACCTGCTGTGGGCACCCTCGACCGGGTGAGGACTTGCAGGGCGCGGCACAACGCCGTCTAATGGAGGAAATGGGGATCGCCTGCGCACTGGAACGCAACTTCTCGTTCACCTACACCGCCGACGTCGGCAACGGTTTGCGCGAGAACGAACTGGACCATGTTTTCAGCGGTAGCTATAGCGGTGACCCACATCCAGACCCGGAAGAAGCCGACGCATGGCGTGCGATCGCACTCGACGCTTTGGAACTGGAGATGGCCAGGGAGCCTCACCGCTTCACACCTTGGTTGCACCACTGCGTTTCCCGTGTTGCAGGTCGCGATCGCCCCACGGCAGCATGAACAGGCAGCAGGTTTCAGCGCACTGGTTCCGCAGGGACCTGCGCCTGCACGACAACCACGCGCTATGGCACGCGCTGCGCAGTGGCCTTCCGGTGCTGCCGATCTTCATCTTCGATACGGACATCCTCGATGATCTCCAAGACAAGCACGACCGTCGCGTAGACTTCATCCATAGCACGATCGCAACGATCAAGGCTGAACTGGAGAAACGAGGCGGCAGCTTGCTTGTTGAGGTAGGAGCACCCTTGGCCGCATGGGCGCGGATCGTGGAGAAATTCGACGTGCGATCGGTACACACCAACCGCGATCACGAGCCCTATGGCGTGCAACGCGACACCGAAGTGGAAGCCTTCCTCCGATCCAAGGGCATTGGTTTCAATACCTACAAGGATCACTCGGTATTTGAGCGCAACGATGTGCTGAAGGACGACGGCCTGCCCTACACGGTCTTCACACCGTACATGCGCAAATGGCGCACGTTGTTCTTGCCCGCCATGATGGAGCCGTTCCGTAGCGAGGATGAACTCCGAAACATTCTGCGGACACCACCCTTCCCAACGGCCACCCTGAAGGAGATCGGATTCCTCGCCACAGACCTGGAGATCCCCAATGCGCGCCTGGACCCCGCTTTGATCCACAACTACGCCGATACGCGCAACCTGCCTGCCGTTGAAAGTACCAGCCGGCTGAGCACGCACCTGCGATTCGGAACTGTAAGCGTGCGCGAAGCCCTGCGCAAAACGTGGGATTTGAGCGCCGTGTTCGGCAACGAGCTCATCTGGCGCGAGTTCTTCATGCAGATACTCTGGCACTTCCCGCATGTTGTTACCCGAGCCTTCAAGCCGGCCTACGACAGCATCCCATGGCACAACAACACGGAGGAGTATGCTGCGTGGTGCGAAGGCCGCACCGGTTACCCCATCGTTGATGCCGGCATGCGCGAACTGAACGCCACGGGCCTCATGCACAACCGCGTGCGCATGGTAACGGCCAGTTTCCTGACCAAACACCTGCTTGTTGACTGGCGTTGGGGTGAAGCATGGTTCGCGGCCAAACTGTTGGACTTCGAATTGAGCAGCAACAACGGCAATTGGCAATGGGCCAGTGGCAGTGGTTGCGATGCAGCACCCTATTTCAGGGTCTTCAGCCCTGCGGCACAGACCAAACGGTTCGATCCCGATGGGGCCTACATTGGACGGTGGGTGCCGGAACGGGACACCGACACTTATCCCCGACCGATCGTGGATCACGACTTTGCTCGGAAGCGAGCTCTTTCAACCTATCGCTCCGGGCTGGCTTCCGCGCAAAGTCGCCAACCATTCCAACAGCAGTTGTTCATTTGAGCCATGGGAAGCAAGAAGAAGAAGAATCCGATCCTGACCGAACCCGTGCGCAAGGGGCCGAAGGGATTCAAGGTGCGGTTGGATCCTCGCACGATCATCACGGTAAGCAACATGAAGGTGTACGATGCCTGGAAGCAGAAATACCCGAAGGCTGAGATCATCGATTGATGCGCGTGCATGTGCTGGAACGGAAGCAATGGTTGCCGATCCCGCTGTCAGAAGCCTGGGCCTTCTTCAGTGCACCGCGTAATCTCGGGCGCATAACACCGCCGGAAATGCGTTTCGGGAACGACCCCAACTTGGCGGATGTGCCGGTGCACGAGGGAGAGCGCCTGACCTTCACCGTCCGCCCGCTGTTCGGCATTGCAGTGGGATGGAGATCCCTGATCACCGCCGTGGACCCGCCGAACCGGTTCGTGGACAAGCAATTGAAAGGGCCGTTCGCGTTGTGGGAGCATACCCACACCTTCCAGCCGGAGAATGAAGGCACCGTAGTGCATGATCACCTCCGGTACGCCATGCCGTTGGGCATGTTCGGGGAGTTGGTGCATGCATTGCTCGTGAGGAAAAGAGTAGAGGCGATCTTCGCATACCGGCAGGAAGCCTTGGCGAGGCTCTTTCCCAGCAAGGCAAGATGAGCACCTGGACGATCATCGGGATAGTGGCGGCGACTTTCATTTGCATGGAAGGCGTTGCTTGGGCCACGCACAAGTACGTAATGCATGGCTTCCTCTGGGTCCTTCACCGCGATCACCACAAGCGCGATCACGATCACGTGCTGGAGCGCAACGATGCCTTCTTCCTCGTCTTCGCGGTGCCCAGCATCGTGCTTTTCGTGGTCGGCACATTGAAGGGACTTCACACGCCTTGGTTGTGGATCGGCTTGGGCATTCTACTCTACGGCATCGCTTATTTCCTCGTGCACGAGGTGTTCATCCACCAACGCATTAAGTGGTTGCGCACCACGCATAGCGCGTATTTCGGGGGCCTGCGTCGTGCCCACAAAGTGCATCACAAGCGTATCGGCAAAGAGGATGGTGAGTGTTTCGGAATGCTCTGGGTGTCCATCAAATACTTCCGCGAGGCTGCACAGCAGTTGAAGTCGCAAGGGCAATGAGCACCTACGCCTGGATCGACTTCCTCAGCGTCCTGTTCCCGGTCCTGTTCAGCTTCCATCCCAGTCTGAAGTTCTACAGGAATTGGCCAGCGACGGCCGTGGCCATTCTGGCCATGATGGGCCTCTTCGTTCCGTGGGACGCGTTCTTCAGTGCACAAGGTGTATGGGGCTTCGCGGACGAGCACACATGGCCGATCCGGTTGTTCGGGCTGCCACTTGAAGAACTCGGCTTCTTCGTGTGCATCCCTTACGCCTGCCTGTTCACCTACCACTGCTTCGGTGTGCAACTGAAGAGCGATCCATTCGCGCCGTACGCACGTGCGATCTCCATTGCGATCGCTTTGTTGTTGGTTCCCATCGCCCTCTTCAACTTGCAACGGGCGTATACATCATCCACCTTTCTGCTCTGCCCTGCCATGGTCTTGTTCGTCGCATTTGTCATGCGACCACGGTGGCTGGGACGGTTCTACTTCACGTTCCTGGTGCTGCTCATTCCTTTCCTAATCGTGAACGGCCTGCTCACCGGAACAGGTATACCCGGTGAAGTGGTGCACTACAACAACGAAGAGAACCTCGGCATCCGTGTACTTACGATCCCCGTGGAGGACGTGTTCTACGGCCTGCTGATGCAACTGATGGTCGTCACTTTCTACGAGTTGGTGCAGGCGCGCTGGCCCTCCCGCACATCCACGGCGTGATGTGAATGGAGTTCCACCAGACCTCCGACCATCGCCGATCACCCGGGTATCTTCGCCGCACGATGACGGACCTGCAGCGTGTGGGCAGTTGGCTCAACCACTTGGTGAAAGCGCGCACCCGGCATGCCGTGCACAGCCCCTTCGTGTACGACCTCGTTGATCAGGTGCTTCGCAACTCCACCGAGCGCCCCGAGTTCGAGGCGATCGAGACCTTGCGCGAGGATCTGCTCGACAGCGATCAAACGATCCGTGTGAACGACCTAGGAGCCGGCAGCAGGAAGTTGGACCTGCCGGTGCGAGCAGTATGCGACATGGCGCGCACCGCGCTGAAGCCCGCGAAACAGGCCCGAATGCTCCATCGCCTTGTCCGCTATTTCCAAGCCAAGGAGATCGTTGAACTCGGTACCAGCTTCGGAATCAGCACCCTGTATTTGGCACATGGCGTGGAAGATGGCGTGGTGCATACGATCGAGGGTTGTCCGCAAACCCAGCGGATCGCGCAGCATCACTTCGATCGATCGGGGCAACGCAACATCCGAACGTACTTGGGCAGCTTCAAGAGCAAATTGCCCGAAGTCCTCAAACGCGTGGATCAACTCGACATGGTCTTCATTGATGGGCACCACGCGAAGGACCCCACAATGGAATACTTCCAGCAGTGCCTTGCCAAGGCCCACAACGGCACGCTGTTCGTCCTCGACGACATTCACTGGAGCGCCGGTATGGAGCAAGCCTGGGAACAGGTGAAGGCGCATCCGCGCGTAACGGTGACCATTGACCTGTACGACCTTGGCCTCGTTTTCCTGCGCAAGGAGCAGGCACCTCAGCATTTCAGGTTGCGTTACTGATCCACCTCCGAATGAAGATCTACACGCGATCCGGGGACAAAGGGCAAACCAGCTTGCTCGGGGGTGTACGCGTCCGGAAAGATCATGCGCGGATCGAAGCCTACGGAACGGTGGATGAGCTGAACAGCCACCTCGGTATGCTCCGCGATCTCGCCCCGGATCGGTCATCGCTCGTCATCGGCATCCAGGAAAAACTGTTCAGCATCGGCTCCCGGTTGGCCTCGCCGAACGAAGCAGAGGCCGACAAGTTCAAGGTGCCGCATGTTCAAGAAAGCGACATCGCCGCCATGGAAACGGCCATGGATGCAATGGACAAAGTGCTGCCCGAGATGCGCAACTTCATCCTGCCGGGTGGTCATCCGGCGGTTTCGCAAGCGCACATTTGTCGCACCGTTTGCCGACGTGCCGAACGGTTGGTCGTATCGATCACGGAAGCTGAACAACTGCCTGGGATCATTGTCCGGTACCTCAACCGCCTCAGCGATCTGCTCTTCGTCGTGGCCCGCGACATTGGTCGCCAGCAGGGGGTGACCGAGACGCCTTGGCGCCCCAAGGGGTGAGCCCGACTTCCTGAAACCTTTATCCATGGCCGGTTTCAGCCCCATTCCACCCGGTGGATAATTCGCCCTTGCAGGGATCGTTACCCGTCTATATTTGCGGCCTTAAATAAGGACCCTGACACTGGTCGATCATGTATTGGACGCTTGAACTGGCCTCGTATCTCGAGGATGCACCTTGGCCCGCCACGAAGGACGAGCTCATCGACTTCGCCATGCGTACCGGTGCGCCGCTGGAAGTAGTGGAGAACCTGCAGGCGATCGAGGATGATGAGGAGGTGTTCGAGAGCATCGAGGACATTTGGCCCGACTATCCGCAGAAGGAGGACTTCTTCTTCAACGAGGACGAGTACTGAACCGCACCCCAGCAACCAATGAAAGCCCCGACCATCGGGGCTTTCCCGTTCTTGCCTGACACTGCGTCAGCGGTACGCTCGCGGCCCGGTGCATGCAGGGAGGGCGGCTACATTTGGCATCCCAAAAAAGAACATGTGAAAATGTGGGAGATGTGATGCTGCGATGCATCAGTTCCGCACATCGCCATCCACCCGCTTTCATTTCCACATCTCCCACAGCTTCACATCCCGCACCATGCTCGGTAACCTGTTCAAGAAAGTATTCGGCGATAAAGCCACACGCGACCTAAAGGAAACCGCTCCCGTAGTAGAGAAGGTGAAGGCCGAGTTCGACAAGCTGCAAGGGCTCAGTAACGACGAACTGCGCGAGAGGAGCAACGCGCTCAAGGCGCGCATCGGCGAACAAGTGAAGGAAGAAGACGACCGTGTTGCCGTGTTGCGCTCGGAAATCGAAGCCGATCCGCGTATGGACATCCACGCCCGCGAAGACCGTTACCAGGAGATCGACAAGTTGGAAGAGAAGATCGTGGAGAAGGTCGAGAAAATGCTCGAAGGGATCCTGCCCGAAGCATTCGCCATTGTGAAGGAGACGGCCCGCCGGTTCAAGGAGAACGGCGAACTGCGTGTGCGCGCCACCCAACTGGACCGCGATATAGCGGCCAAACGCGACAGTGTTTCCGTGGAAGGCGACACCGCGATCTGGAAGCGATCGTGGACCGCAGCGGGCGCGGCTGTTACCTGGGACATGGTGCACTACGATGTGCAGCTGATCGGTGGTACCGCCTTGCACCGCGGCAAGATCGCTGAGATGGCCACCGGTGAGGGCAAGACCCTTGTTGCCACATTGCCCGTGTTCCTGAACGCCTTGGCCGGACGCGGCGTGCATATCGTTACGGTGAACGACTACCTCAGCAAACGTGATAGCGAATGGATGGGGCCGTTGTACGAATTCCACGGGCTGCGCGTGGATTGCATCGACAAGCACCAACCCAACAGCCCGGAACGCCGCGAGGCTTACCAAGCGGACATCACGTTCGGGACCAACAATGAATTCGGTTTCGACTACCTGCGCGACAACATGGCGCACGCACCGAACGCACTGGTGCAACGCAAGCATCACTTCGCCATCGTTGATGAGGTGGACAGCGTGCTCGTTGACGATGCGCGCACGCCGCTCATCATCAGCGGGCCAACGCCGAAGGGCGAGGTGCACCAGTTCGATGAGTACAAACCGCGCATCGAGCGGCTCTTGAACGCACAGCGCGCGTTCATCAATGGCGCCTTGACCGTTGCTAAAGAGAACCTCAAAAACCTCGACGCGGGAACTGCGACAAAGGAGCAACAGGAAACCGGTGGCATGGCATTGCTGCGCGCCCACCGCGGCCTACCGAAGAACAAGGCACTCATCAAGCTGCTCAGCGAACCCGGCATGCGGGCCTTGATGCAAAAGACGGAGACCTTCTATCTCCAAGAACAGGGCAAGGAGATGCCCAAGGTTGACTCGGAACTTTTCTTCACGATCGATGAAAAGCACCACGGCATCGAACTCACGGAAAAAGGCATCGAGCTCATCAGCAAGGATGTGGACGATGCCGGGTTCTTCGTGATGACCGATGTGGGCGCTGGCATCGCTGAGATCGAAAAGAGCGCGGCCTCCTTGGAAGAGAAAGCGCGCCGCAAGGACGATCTCTTGCGCGACTTCGGCATTAAGAGCGAGCGCATCCACACGGTGAACCAGTTGATCCGTGCATACTCCTTGTACGACAAGGATGTGGAGTACGTGGTGATGGACGGCAAGGTGAAGATCGTGGACGAACAGACCGGCCGCATACTGGACGGACGCCGCTACAGCGATGGCTTGCACCAAGCGATCGAAAGCAAGGAGAACGTGAAGGTGGAGGCCGCCACACAGACCTACGCCACGGTGACATTGCAGAACTACTTCCGCATGTACCACAAGCTGGCCGGTATGACCGGAACAGCCAGCACGGAGGCGCAGGAATTGTGGGACATCTACAAGTTGGATGTCATGAGCATCCCAACGAACCGCGATGTGGTGCGCAAGGATGCCGAAGACATGGTGTTCAAGACCAAGCGCGAGAAGTACAATGCCGTGATCGAAGAGATCGAGAAGCTGCGTGCCGCAGGACG
Source organism: Flavobacteriales bacterium (assembly GCA_039931265.1). Classification (GTDB taxonomy): domain Bacteria; phylum Bacteroidota; class Bacteroidia; order Flavobacteriales_F; family PHOS-HE28; genus PHOS-HE28. Next base: position 43,804 of record JBDTSG010000091.1, on the reverse strand, counting down.
CCCTGCGCTGGTAGGCACCACCAGTGTGGAAGTCAGTGAGCTGATGGCGCGCATGCTCCAGATGAAGGGCATACCGCATAACGTATTGAACGCGAAGCAGCACGCGCGTGAAGCGGAGATCGTTGCCACCGCAGGTTTGCCCGGCACGGTGACCATTGCCACCAACATGGCAGGTCGGGGTACGGACATCAAGCTCGGACCCGGCGTGAAGGACGCCGGTGGACTCGCCATCATCGGCACGGAGAAGCACGAGAGCCGTCGTGTGGACCGTCAATTGCGCGGTCGCGCCGGACGCCAAGGGGACCCCGGCAGTAGCCAATTCTACGTATCGCTGGAAGATGATCTTATGCGCCTCTTCGGTAGCGAGCGCATCGCCAAACTGATGGACCGCTTGGGACTGAAGGAGGGCGAAGTGATCCAGCACAGCATGGTCACCGGCAGCATTGAACGGGCCCAGAAGAAGGTGGAGGAGAACAACTTCGGCATACGCAAAAGGTTGTTGGAGTACGATGATGTGATGAACAGCCAACGCGAGGTGATCTATAAGCGCAGGCGGAACGCATTGTTCGGTGAACGCTTGAAGTTGGACGTATTGAACATGATGCACGCCGTTGCGGAAGGCATCGTGAACGAATACCATGAGAGCGGCGATCATGCAGGGTTCGAGCTTGACGTGTTCCGTCGCCTGAATTGCGAAAGCCCAGTGAACGCGGAGCAGTTCAAGGACCTGAAGCCCGAAGAGATCACGGACCGGTTGTTCGACTCCGCGCTGGCGGCGTACGACCGGCGCGGCGCGGCTATCGCGCAACAAGCCCTGCCTGTGATCAGCGATGTGTTCCTGAACCAAGGTGCACAGTACGAGAACATCGTTGTCCCCATCACCGACGGCATCAAGACCATGCAGGTGGTTGCCAACCTGGAACGGTGCTACAAGAGTGAAGGGCGCGAGTTGCCGGGCACGATCGAGAAGTACATCGTGCTGGCCATCATCGACAACGAATGGAAGGAGCACTTGCGCGAGATGGACGAACTGCGCCGAAGTGTGCAGAATGCTGCGTTGGAACAGAAGGACCCCTTGCTGATCTACAAGCTGGAATCCTTCAACTTGTTCAAGGCGATGATCGAACGGATCAACGGCGAAGTGGTCGGCTTCCTTGCGAAGGCTGGCCTGCCAAGCGCCCAGCCGAACTTGCAACAAGCACCAGCCGCGCGCGCTCCGCAGCAGAAATTGCAGACCAGCCGCACGGAGGTTCCCCAGTACGCCGGTGCTTCACGCAGCCAAGCCCAGCCACAGCGCGCCGGTGGAACGGGCACCCAACCACCACCACGTGGCCCGATGGGTCCCCCACCACCACGCAACACGCAACCGGTGCGCGTGGAGAAAAAAGTCGGTCGCAACGACCCTTGTCCTTGCGGCAGCGGGAAGAAGTTCAAGCAGTGCCACGGGAAGGAAGGATAGCGAGCTGATAGCCACCCCTTGAATGCCGAAGGCCCCTCGACGGATCGAGGAGCCTCCAGCTATCGTGTATGGAGTGTGGTTCTAGAACTGGAGCGGCAGTGTCATCTGCACGCGGACGGGCCTTCCCTTGGCAAGGCCGGGAGACCATTTGGTTTCCTTGATGGCGGCGAGGGCCAACTCGTCGATGTTTCCACCAACGCCTTGCAACACTTTCACATCGCTGAGGCTACCGTCCTTCTCAACAACGAAAGTGGTTTTCATTTTGCCTCTGGGACGAGCTGAGGATCTTTGCGCCACGCGCTCTTTCACCAAGGTCTGCAGCGTCGCATCCCCCCCGGGGTATTGCGGCATTTGGTCGGGCTGGCTGAAGACCACGTTGGCAAGCACTTCGGGATCATAGATCTTCTCGCTCAAGGGGCGGCCCCATTGATCGAACCGTTGCCACACACCGCTCTTCCATCCCTGTGCATAAGCACCGGAACTTTCAACCTCGCCGTTCGGGTGGTAGAAGGTGAAGAGGCCATCCTCGATCCGCAGGTCTGGATCCGTGTAACGTCCTTCAGCCTTCAGCTTGCCATCCATGCTGAAGGTCTTGCCGATGAAGCGGTCCCCGTCCTTTCCGGTTTGTTCACGGTAGTAAGCAGCTTGGCCCTTAGGCGTCGCTTCAAGCGTAGCGCTCAAGTAAACCCGCTCCGACCCCTGTCCGGAAGCATTGCCGATAGCCAGACAGAGGAGGAATGCGGTCAGCATTGATGTGGGTGTGACGGGTCGCATGGATTTCCGGGCGATCGTCGGGTGGAACGGCAGTCCCCCCAATAAGGTTTCGTTCTCTGGGAAGTTTCAGCTCGCCCAACCTTCGCGGTCCAGGCTGCGGTACTGGATGGCCTCCGCGAGGTGCTCCGTGCGGATCTCGGGGCTCCGGCCCAAGTCGGCTATGGTACGGCTCACCTTCAAAATGCGGTCGTATGCCCGCGCGCTCAAACCCAAACGCTCCATGGCCTTGGCCAAAAGCGCCTGACCCGTCTCGTCGATCCTACAGATCTCACGTACCTGCTTGTTGCTCATCTGGGCGTTGCAGTGCACGCTGCTTCCGGCATAACGCTCCTGCTGCACCTTGCGTGCGGCGATCACCCGTTCGCGCATATCCACGCTGCGCTCCCCTTGACGGTCCGCGCTTAGTTCCTTGAAGGGAACCGGCGTCACCTCAATGTGTATGTCGATGCGGTCCAACAGCGGGCCGCTGATCTTGTTCAGATATTTCTGGACCACTCCCGGGGCGCAAACACAATCCTTGTCAGGATGGTTGTAATAGCCGCAGGGGCAGGGATTCATCGCCGCCACGAGCATGAAGCTTGCGGGAAACTCCACACTGAACCGCGCGCGGCTGATGGTTACCACGCGATCCTCCAATGGTTGGCGCAATACCTCAAGCACTGTGCGCTTGAACTCCGGCAACTCGTCGAGGAAAAGGACACCGTTGTGCGCGAGGCTGATCTCACCGGGTTGCGGGAACGATCCGCCACCGACCAAAGCAACATCGCTGATGGTGTGGTGCGGATTGCGGTACGGCCGCACGCTGAGCAGGGAATCGTCCTTTCTCAGTTTGCCCGCGACACTGTGGATCTTGGTGGTTTCCAGAGCCTCCTCAATGGTGAGCGGCGGCAGGATCGTGGGCAGCCGTTTGGCCAACATCGTTTTGCCTGCGCCCGGAGGACCGATCAAGATCACGTTGTGTCCACCAGCCGCTGCGATCTCGAAAGCGCGTTTGATGTTCTCTTGCCCCTTTACCTCCGAAATATCCACCGGGTAACTGCGGCTGCTCTCCGCGAACTCCTTTTCGATGTCGACCTCGGTGCGCTGCAATTGTTCCACACCCTCAAGGAAACCCGTCACCTGCAGCAACGTGTCCACGCCATAGGTTTCAAGTCCGGTGACGATAGCGGCTTCGCGCGCATTCGCGCTCGGTACGATCACACCCTTGAATCCGTTCTTCTTCGCCTCGAGCGCGATGGGCAAGGCGCCTTTGATGGGGCGCACATCACCATCCAGCGAAAGCTCACCCATCATCACGTACTCGCCCAGCTTTTCGGGATTCAGTTGTCCGCTGCCCGCGAGCATGCCGATCGCAATTGGCAGATCGTAGGCACTGCCCTCCTTCCTGATATCGGCCGGGGCAAGATTGATGGTGATCTCGCGCCCACGGGGCATGTGCAGACCGCTGTTCTTGATGGCCGCCCCAACCCGCTGGTGACTTTCCTTCACGGCACTGTCCGGTAGGCCCACCATGAAAAAAGCGGTACCGGGATTCACGTTCGTTTCCACCGTGATAATGGTGGCGTTGATCCCGAAAACGGCGCAGCCGTAGTTCTTGACGATCATGCAAGCGCCTGTTCGATGTGATCGATGAAGGCGTGGATCACCTTGATATGGATCTCTTGGATGCGATCAGCGTAACCACCATGCGGTACGCGCACTTCCACGGTACAGAGTTCAGCCAATTGCCCACCGTCCTTGCCGGTGAGGCCGACCACATGCAACCCCTTATCCCGCGCGATCTCCGCCGCGCGCAGCACGTTGGGGCTATTGCCGCTGGTGCTGATCGCCAAAAGGACATCACCGTCCCGGCCGTGGGCCTGCACGAACCGGGAGAACACATACTCGAATCCGTGATCATTGCCCACACATGTAAGGTGACTTGGATCGCTGATGCTCAACGCTGCAATGGGTCTGCGATCGTCGCGGAAACGTCCGGTGAGTTCTTCCGCGAAGTGCATGGCGTCGCACATGCTCCCACCGTTGCCGCAGCTGATGATCTTGTTGCCCTGCTTCAAGCAATAGCTCATGAAAGCAGCGGCCTGTTCAACGGCCTGCACGTTGGCAGGGTCGGCGAGGAACTTCTCAAGCACCGATGCGGCCTCGGTGAAATGGGAACGGATACGGTCGGTGCTCATGACGGGGTCGACGAATATCGGTGTTGACCGCTCATGGCCGGCGCAACAACGCTACCAACAGTCGTAAGCAGCGGGAAATAGTGGGTCGAACGCTTACCCGCTAACGGGGAACTCACTTCCCCGCCAACCCCTTCACCTTCTCCATACCCTGCAATCCACGTTGGAAGAAAGCGGCATACTCATCCACATCGGGTGTGTAGCCAACGGGATCGGTGAGCAGCTTTCCTTCGGGGCTCAAGAGGACGTAGAGCGGCTGGCTGACCTGCTTGAAGGATTCGCTCTCCAGTGTTGCCCATTGGTTGCCGATGGTCTGGATGAATTTCTTCTGTCCATCGCACGCGATATAGACATGCTGTTCACCGTTCGGCAATTCGCGTTTGTCGTCCACATAGAGCGACACGAGAACCACTTTATCTTTCATGATGCCCAGGATCTCCGGCTCGCTCCATACCGTCTCTTCCATTTTCCGGCAATTCACGCAGGCCCAACCGGTGAAGTCGATCATCATGATCTTGCCTTCATCGTGCGCCACCTTCCTCCCTTCTTCCAATGTGTGATAACACGTAAGTCCGAGCGGGCACTCGGTCTCCTGATGATAGAGGCTGTAGAAAAGCGGTGGCGGGAAACCGCTCAACAATTTCAGGTTGCGGTACTGCCCACTGGTCAGGCCCGGCATGAGGTAAAGCACGAACGCAAAAGCCAAGGCCGCCGTGGTCCATCGGCCCTTCGAAATGGGAGCACCCTTCACATCGTGCGGTAGGCGGAGACGACCGATCAAGTAGAACACCAGCCCCAGACCGATCAAGATCCACAGGCCGATGAAGATCTCGCGGGGCAACAGACCCCAGTTCATCACCAGATCGGCATTGCTGAAAAACTTAACCGCCAAGGCCAGTTCCACGAAGCCGAGGGTTTTCTTCACCGTATCGAGCCAACCACCGCTTTTGGGCAGGTTGTTCAACCAACCGGGGAACATGGCGAAGAGCGCGAACGGCAGGGCAAGCGCGAACCCGAAGCCCGAAAGGCCCATGGTCAGTTGCCATGCGCCACCATCGCTGCTGAGCGCACCCGCAAGCAACGAACCGAGGATGGGGCCGGTGCAGGAGAACGACACCAAGGCCAGTGTCAGGGCCATGAAGAAGATGCCCAATCCGCCGCCGAATTTGCTGGCGTTGCTGTCCATCCTGTTCACCCAACTGCTGGGCAGGGTGATCTCGAAGTAGCCGAGGAAGGAAATGGAGAACACGATGAAGATGACGAAGAAGGCGATGTTGAGCCAAGGGTTCGTACTGATCTCGTTGAAGATCTCAGGGTTCACCGAGCCGAGCAGGTGGAAGGGGATGCTGAACGCTGCGTAGATCAGGAAGATGAAGGCGCCGTAAGTGAGCGCGTTCATCAATCCCTTGCGCTTATCGGTGCTCCCCTTGGTGAAGAAACTGACCGTGAGCGGGATCATCGGGAACACGCACGGTGTGAGCAACGCGACCAGCCCACCGATGAACCCGAGGAAGAAGATGACCAGAAGTGAACTGCTTTGGGGATCCTGCTTTTCCCCGGGCGATACCGCACTCGCGAGATCGACACCCGGCAACTTGTACATGCCATCCGCACAGGTCTTCACCGCAATGCCTGACAGGTCGAAGGGGACGGTGCTCAACTGGAACGTCCCGCTGTCGGGCACCACCCGCCAGAACACGGTGGCCGGTGGCAAGCACATCTCATCGTTACAAGTGCTGTACACGAAGTGGCCAGTGACCGGGAACTCGCCGCCACTGGTGCTGAAGTGGCGCACGAAGTCGACATCGTGCTTGAACTTCTTCACCTCCATATCGAAGATCGCATCGTACCCCTGAAGGGTATGCTCGCTCTTCTCTTCGATCCCGGGCTTGATCGTAATGTGCCCAAGGGTATCGAACTCGAACAGGCTGGGCAATGGTCCCATTTCGCCGAAGTCCTCAACGGAGTAAGCCCACCAGCCCTCGTCTATGGTGGCGTGAAAGACAAGATCGTAGTTGGGTCCATCCGTGTTCACGGCTCTAACGGACCAGGCGACCTTGTCATTTGCCGGATCGACCTTGATGACCAATTGGTCTTTCTGGGCAACGCCCGCTTCTTTTCCGCAAGCGACGAGGAAAACCAGGGCAATGGTCACCAAGGATGCGACAATGAGCCCTGTCCTGCGCATCACTTGGAAACAGCATCAACGGTGAAAACCAGCGGCACCGTGGCAGGTGGAAGGCACATGCGATCATTGCACGCCATGTACTCCACCGAGCCCTTCACTTGGAAGGCCTCTGGTGAGCCCCTCCTGACCTTTTGCATGAACACTGGCTTGTGGCCGTGGTAACGTACCAGCATGGCGAAGTTGGGATCCTCGACTTCGATGGGTTCTTGTTCCTGCACGTCGCCGAGCAATTCATACGCATCGGAAGATGCGAAGGTGAAGACCGTTGGGAGGGGGCCATCATTGCGCGGTAAGGTGAGCGCGTAAACATGCCAACCATCCTGCAGGGTAGCGATAGCGTTCAAAAGAACGTCGCCATTGCCTTTATCCTCCACGGCCGTACTCCAATGCACAGGTGTCAGGGCAGGCTGCGGTTGGGCGCTTATGAGCACTGCTTGAAAGAGGAAAGGCACGACCAATAGGCGCATGAATGTCGGGTGAAGCGGTCAAAAATAGACGCCCGGCACCGGTGACCGTCCGAAGCATCGGTCAAGTCGGGGGATCCCAGCAACATTGCGCTGTTCAGCACTTAACAAACCATAACGGTCGATTAGGAACGGCCAAGACGCTGCCGCGTTGCCGACCGATCCAAAAAGCCACGGAACCCTCAAGGCATTTCAATATCGAGCACCCGTGCCACAGGGATCATCAAGCCGTACTTCAATACGATATTGTCCCTATCGAAAGACCAAACCGTCGTCTCGACGACCTTCAAGCCTTCCGCATCCTTGAAGAGAATGCGGCATTTGCCGTGTTCGTTGTTGCCCAGTTGCATGGCCCGTTGGATCTTGCTGTCCCGACGGAGGCGATGCTCATCGCTCAATTGGACAGCCTCGTGCGGGAAAACAAGGTTGGCGACTCCTTCCTTGGGAATGGCCACGGCATGGGTAGTGATCATGGCGGAACGGGTTGGGGTCTGAAGATAGATGAGCGATGGATCGCTCATCCAAAGTCGACCAACTTCAAGACGCGCTCGGTCCCCGGGCCCGCGGCATAGCCCTCAGCGATGCGTTTGCCGAGCAGGCAGATGACCTCGGTGCCCGAGACAAGCACCCGGTGAAGCTGCCGCCCGGCGCTGGGGACTTTGGCATCGGTGAGGATATCGCTGATGAGTTTGCTGCCTCCCAGACCCGATGGCCGCATGCGATCGCCATCCTGCCAAGTGCGCAGGAGCAGTGGAAAGGTCAACCGATCGGCATCCAACCAAGTCGTTCCCCGCCCCTCCGCAACATCGATGCGCGTTGGTTGACAGTAGCTCACCATGATGCCTGCCGAAGGGTCGATCACGAGATCCTTATCGATCCGCACCTCAGGCCAGACCTGATCGGTACGTGGAGCAATGTTCAGGCCTTCCCGTTCAACAGTGATGGCATGCGAACGCGAAAGGAACCGCGCGCCTGTGCGGGCAGCCCGGGCCGATCCGTACACCGCATCGATCACCTGCGGGTGGAACCCCTTCCCGACCAACAACCATTGCAGGAAAAGCACCGGTGCGCCGGATGCCTCGATCACGTTGAACGGAACCGATCGGTCGCCAGCATCAGCAGATCCATGGATACCTTGGAACGTCCGATCAACGACGCCTACCATGCTCCGCAATCGTTCCACTTCCCGGAACAACACTTGGCGCGAACCCGGCCGCAGTGCATCCACTATGGGCAAGAGTTCATGCCTCACCCGATTGCGCAGGTAGTGCGTATCGGCATTGCTACTGTCCTCTCGGAAAGCAATGTCGTGCTCGCGCGCATGGTCCACTATCGCATTCCTGCCGATCCCGATCAGCGGCCGAACGAAGGGGCCGGAAACGGGCGGTATTGTTGCCCATCCCGCAATGCCGGTGCCGCGCATGAGGTTCATGAGCAGGGTTTCCACCGCATCATCCGCGTGATGCGCCATGGCCAACTTCCGGGGACCGTCCACACCGAGCACGCGTGCGAAGACCTCGTAACGCAATTCCCGAGCGGCCATCTGTGTGCTCAAATTCCTTTGGGCTGCGCGTCCTGCAACGTTCACCCCCTCCACAAGGAACCGGATGCCCAGAGCATTGCAATGCTCTTCAACAAAACGACGATCATTATCGCTTTCCGCACCGCGCAGGCCATGATCCACGTGGATGACGGAACATTCGTACCCAAGGGAACGCAACACGTGCAAGAGGACCATGCTGTCCAAGCCTCCACTCACGGCCACCCAAACGGGTTCGCGGGGGGCCAACATGCCCTTATCCGCAATGGTGCGCTCCACCTCAGCCAACATGTTCCAAGGCGTCTAATACGGAACGTGCTTTCAGTTCGCACTCTTCCCACTCCTTCGCTGGGTCGCAAGCTGCGGTAAGCGCGCTGCCCGTGGTAAGTGAAACTGCGCCTGAGCGTGCATCGAAGAGCAACGTGCGGATCACCACGTTGAAGTCGGCATCGCCGTTCGGCGTGAAGTAGCCGAGCGCTCCCGAATAGAGCCCGCGCGGAGTTCCTTCCATGGCGTCGATCAGCTGCATTGCGCGCTTTTTCGGTGCACCGGTCATGCTGGCCATCGGGAAGCAACTGCGAATGGCGTCAACCGTGCCCAACCCTTCGCGCAGCCGGGCACGCACAGTGCTGGTCATCTGGTGCAGGGCCGGCAAAGACTTCACTTCACACAGCTCCGGCACATGCAAACTGCGTGGCGCTGCTACCCGGCTCATGTCGTGGCGCATAACGTCCACGGCCATTATGTTCTCGCTCCGTTCCTTGGCATCGTTGGCCAGTTCCAAGGCCAGTGCACGGTCCATCGACGCGTCAGCGTGGCGTGGACGTGTGCCCTTCATGGGTTCACCGGTGATCGTGCGGTCTTCGATACGCACGAACCGTTCAGGGCTCTGGCACAACGCGTAGAGCTCCCCGCTCCGATAGAACGTTGCATGCGGGGCCCTCAACGTGCGATCGAGGGCAGCGAAAGCGGCAAAGGGATCCAAGCCCTGGGCGACACCCGTCCGGGCAAGGCAATAGTTCACCTCGTAGATATCGCCGCGTTGGATGTGCGACAAGAGTTCGTGGGCGCGTTCCAAATACTCTTCCCGACCGGTGAAGGTCAGCGCCGGGAGCTGCGTATCGTAGGCACCGGTATCCGGGTGAGCAAGGTCCGCCACCAATCGCCCGGCATCGACCTCATCTTCTTTACGGCAATGCACCAGGATACCTTCCGGTTTCCATTGTACCACGAAACGCGGTACGAAAAAGCGAAGCGCTGGCCAACCCAACAGGTCGTCACCTGGGGCCAAGACGGGCTCCATTTCCACACCCATACCGTACGCGAGGTGACCGAAGGCCCAATCGCCATGCTGTTCCAAGAAGGTCCCAAGACGTTCGAAACCGCTCCCCGGGCGGGCCGTTTCCAAGCTGTCCAACTCACCTACCCCCATCAACCACTCATCCCCCGGACCACAACGCCGGGCGAGGCTTGTTGAAAACCTTTCCAAGGCCCGCCAATTGGGCGTTCCGGAGCATGTGAACGACAGCGTATGCCGCATGGTCGGCCAAGATATCCCCTGCGGGCAACCCCCTGCTGACCATGGCGTCTTCACAGCGTCCATGGTGCTATCCGGACCCTCGCTGCTCATGCCCTTCCCACACCCGTTCGTTGCGCTGCTCGGCTTACGGAGAACAGCATTCCGTGGAGCTTCCCGGGTGCGCAAGTCGGGCGTTGCGAGCAACTTGACAAAAAAGCTTTCACCACAGTCTTGCACCGCTTGGTCGCTGGGCTACATTTGACGTTGCCATGAAGAGAACCATACTCTCCCTTACCACGCTTGCCACCTCGATCCTGGCCCTTAGTCAAGCGCAGATCGTCATCAACAATGCTGCGGGCAGCGTGTATATGGTCTTCAATAGCCCGGCGCTTGCCACTGCGGCCAACCAGACTTGGTTGGTGATCGACCATGCCGCCACCACCGGTTTCACAGCCTTACCGAACGCAACCACTTCGGCAGGGGTGCGCTCAGAAGACGAATACAATATGATCCGCTGGCGGATCGGTACTACTCTTGGAACATATGTGATCCCATACAATTCGCCACTTGGCGGGGTGAACATGCCGCTTACCTATCAGAAAACATCAGCGGGCACCGGTGCGACCGCCTCCGTTGTGTTTTCGTCTTACAACTTCGGTTCAACGGGTGCACAATGGGACAATTACATCTACCGCCCCAGCGATGTAACCCACGTTTCAGACGACCCGACCGGTACGTCACTGAACTCTGGTGCGCCATCGGCGGTGGACCGTTTCTGGATAATGGACACCGAGAACCTTACCTACGGGTATACGGCTAACCCGGCTGCTACGCTAACCTTCACCAGCGTGGATGCTGAGATTACGACACCCGGCGTGGGCAACACGTTCACTTCTACCGACCAACTTGCAGCGCAACGATTCAACAACTCGAACAATCACTGGGCCGATTATTTCCCCGGAGGAGCTTGGGCTGTTGGCGCGATCCCAACTACGCATACTGTGATCGTTGCTGTGCCAGCAGTACAGTGGTTCCGTTCTTGGACTCTCTCGGACCTGAACAGCCCGTTGCCAGTTGAGTTGACGGCTTTTGCTGGCAATTGCGTTGATAGCCGGGTCGAACTCAATTGGAGCACCGCAAGCGAAACGGACAATAGTCACTTTGAGGTGGAGAAAAGCAGCGATGGCATCGACTGGACCATTATCGGCACGGTTAACGGTGCAGGTAACAGCGTGGAAACGATCAACTACAGTTATGAGGATGCTGCCGCCGATGGCAATGTGGCCTACTACCGCCTGCGCCAAGTGGATGCCAATGGCAGCAGCACGTACAGCAGTGTTGTAACCGCCGGTTGCAGTGTTACCAATGGCACCGAATTGGTGAACGTTTGGGACAACGGTGCCGAGGTACAACTGATGGTGACCAGCACCATCGAAGGTGTGTTCGATGTGTCGCTGATGGATACCCACAGCAAGGCCATCACCACGCTGCGCAACCAGAACATCAACAAGGGTGTGACCTATCTAAGCATCCCCAAGAGCGGGACCGCCACGGGCATGTACATGGTACGCATGTATAACCAAGCTGAACAGTTCAGCCGGAAGGTGGTGTTGAACTAACACCGATCAAGATCTGAGAAAGGGCTGCCGCAAGGCGGCCCTTTTCTTTTCAGGTTTGCCTCAGCAGATCCGCAAAGGCTTGCACCCAGTAAGAGGAAGCATTGAGGCTTTCCACAAGCTTCAATTCCTTGCCCCCGTGTTCGAGGAAAAGATCGCGGTACTCTTCGCCGATCTCGATCACGGTTTCCAGACAATCGGCAACAAAGGCGGGGCTCACGACCAGCAGTTTCTTGCAGCTGCCTTTGCCAAGTTCCGCAATGCGCTTGTCGCTGAAAGGCTGAAGCCAGTCCTGGTCCAGACGGCTTTGGAAGCCAACGCTCCATGCACCGGCGCGAATGCCACACCGCTGCGCCAATGCGCGCGCAGTTGTGTGGCACTGCATCTTGTAGCAACTGGGATGCTTGTCGTGGTCGCCCACCTCGCATGCACAACCGGCCACCAGGTCCGCTTTACGCGCATCCCCGATATAGGATGCACTGGCCGCGTGGCTGCGCCGGATGTGCGCGTTGGGCAGTCCATGGAAACTGAACAGCACATGATCGTAGTTCGCCGGATCACACTGTAGGATGCGCTTAGCGAATGATGCCAGGTAGCCCTCTTCACGATGGAACGACGGCAGCGTTGCAACCGGTGGAACATCGTTCCACCTGGACATGATCCCGAAAGCTTCTTCCAAGGCAGATCCTGTGGACGACGAGGCGTATTGGGGGAACAGCGGGGCAAGAATGATGCGCTGCACCCCGGCACCTTTCACTTCCAGCAAGGCGCGCTCCAGTGAAGGGTTCTGGTAGCGCATGCCCAGAGCCACGGCATAGCCCTCGCCCAAAGCGCTCCGCAACCCATCGCGGAGGGCCTTGCCATGCGCTACCAGGGGAGATCCGTCAGTGGTCCACAGCTTCTTGTATGCCTTCGCACTCTTGGGCGCGCGGAAGGGTACAATGACACCGTTCACGAGCAGTTTGCGGCCCAACCAAGGCAGATCGATCACACGACCGTCGCCAAGGAATTGTCTCAAGTAGCGGCCCACATCCTTTACGCTCGGGCTATCCGGGGTGCCAACGTTGATGAGGACGATACCGGTGTGCGGTCGGACAGTGCTCATGGGAAAGGGCCGCGAAGTTGTGGCCTTCAGGCCCTACGCCGCCGCCTGATGTAAAGGACAATGAGCAGTATGACCAAGCCATGACTTGCCCAGAAAGCGCTGCGGCCGATGACATCGCCGCTGCGCGCAAAGAAGGTCAGGGAGCTGTTGAGCGCTACGCGCTGGCGGATCACCGCCGGTTTCCACCATTCCGTTGGTTGCTCCAACCGGCCGCAAGGGTCTATGAAGCAACTGATGCCCGTATTGGCGCAGCGCGCAATGGCACGCCGGGTCTCGATCGCGCGCAACCGACCGAACGCCAAGTGTTGCAGATGTCCCGGGGACTCATCCCACCAGCCATCGTTCGTCATGATCACCAGCAGATCGGCCCCGTTGCGCACATACCCGGTCACGTAGTCGCCATAGACGCTCTCATAACAAATGATCGGTGCCACTTGCACGGAGCCCACCGCCATGGCGCTGCGCTCTTCTTGTCGGCCCAAGCTGCCAGTGGTTCCACCCAGATCCACCGAGAGCGGGCCGAGGTACTCCTCGTAGGGGATCATCTCAACGCCGGGTACCAATTTGCTCTTGTTGTAGACCCCTACCACGCCTTGGGAAGTCACGAGCACAGCTGCGTTGTAGACATCGTAGAACAGGTCGCTATTGCCAAGCCTGCGGGCTGAAACAGGTCGCTCCTCATTCGCTTGATACAACCGGCCGGCCGACATACCCGACAACACGGCCGCCCCCGGGTGCGATCCCAACCAAGCAACAATGCGCTGCACGCTGCGCGAACCACCGATGTCGTTCTCCCATAAACCCGTACGCACCAAATGACCGTCGCGGTTTTCCAGATCGAAGTCCTCCTGAAGAGCGGTTTCCGGTAGGACGACCATGGCCGTGCTGTCCGTGACCTCCTGATCCGCCAAGGCAAGCATGTTATCCAATTGCACCAATGGATCGGTCTCGAACTTCCCGCCGTACGGATCGATGTTGGGCTGCACCAAGACCACTTCCATGGAACTGGCCGTTGTGCAGTTAGCGCCGTTCAGATCGTACCACAGCGAACCCAAAAGCGGTGTGAGCACGACCAACGAAGGGACCAGAACGGTCTTCCATTTCACGACCGCCGTGTTCCACCGCAACAGAGCCCAAGCAAAAACGACGTTCGCCAGAAGTACCCATAGCGACCCGCCCAAATGACCGGTCCACTCATACCACTGGACCCAAGCCACATTGTTCGCGAACACGTTGCCCAACGTGAGCCAGGGCCAACTGAGATCCCAGTCCAAGTGGAAACGTTCGAAACCGAGCCAGAACAGAACGAACGCCACGGCACCGAGCCTTATACCACCCCAGCGCCGGGCAACGCGCGCCAGCACCAGTGGGACCGACATCAACAGCACGTTTCCGACGTTCGGACCAATGAGCGTGAACAGCTTCGTGCCGGTTGATTCGCTCACACACCACAGCCACCATGTGGTGCAGATGTTCCAAACGCCCATGGCCAAGAGCACATGCGGATAGAACGCCCTCGGCCGGGCGGAACGGGCAACAAGCCGCTCCTGCACCAGGATCAACGGTACCCAAGCAACGAAGATCAACGCGGTGAGGTCGCCGATGCAGGGCCACGCCAACGCCAACAGCAGGCCGCTGAGCAACGAGAACAGGTACCGACCACGACGGGAGTCGAGCAACTTCATCGCCAAGGCGGTGAAGGTATCGGGCACGCCATGCCTAACGCATCAAGTACATCTTGCCCATACCCTTCTCGATCCAGGGATCGGCACCGCTCTCGCGATGATCGATATCCTGCCCGTTCAGGCGGGCATCAACGCGGTACAGGTAAACACCCCGCGCCAGCTTGTCGCCGAACTCGTCGGTGCCGTCCCAAGCGAACTCGGTGATGTTGCGGCCCACGTGCATGGGGCCGAGCTCGATGGCATTGATGGTGCGCACCACGCGCCCGCCCACGGTCATGATCTGCACCCGCATCTGCGTGGGCGGCTCGCTGCCCGTAACGGTGAACACGAAGCGCGTGCTCGTTGTGAAGGGGTTGGGATAGTTCAGCACATTGGTGATGGACGGCCGGTTCACCACTTCGAACGTGATCTTCTGATCCTTGTCGCCACTGGCATTGTCGCTGAGGTCCTTTGCCTGCACTTGAAGCGTGTACTTACCGTCCACAAGGAAAGTGGGGCGGTAGAAGATCTTGGCGATGTTCTCAGCACCATCGGCCGGCACGAACTGGAGCACTTCCTCTCCATTGCTGCGGAAATAGATGCGCTGCAAGTAGCCATCCGGATCGGTGAGGAAGACTTTGAACAGAATGGTATCCGTCGGCTCATCCATGAGGAGCACCAGGTTCTCATCATCGAGGGTCATCTGCACCTCGGGCTTCGCGCTCACGATATCGCCATCAAGGATGTGGATACCATCGAAGGTGATATCGAGCAGCGGGTTCTCGCGGTCCTCGCGGATCGTGAAGCGTAGCGATGCGTAGTTGTTGAAGTGGTATTGCTCCGGCTGGTCGTAAACACCGGTGGCACTGTCAACGGGGTTCGCCTCGATGAAAATGAAGTTGCCGCCAGCGATGTCTTCCGTATTGAAGGAGATGGTATCGAGGATGACCCCACCCACGGGGAGCGGTGCGTTCCTATGGTAGTGGATCCCGTGGCGCACGTTGTTCGCATCCACGATCCAGGCCGCCAAGAGCAGGCTGTCCATGGCGAACGTGCTGATGTTCTGTACCGCAACGGCCACGCGGCCGGGCTGGCCTTCGTACAAGCCATCGGCCTGCACGAAGAAACCGAGAGGTGGGTTGATGGCGCATTCCGGTGCAGGATCGCCCAGGATCTGCCATCGGCGCATCTGCGCTGGTTCGGCATCGGGCCAGTTGAAATCGGTGAGGTAGGAGCCGACACGCACTTCCGGGTATTGCGCAGGGTTCACCACAGCGTCCAATGTGTTCAGCGAATCCAACGGCGACGGCTGCTCGTTGAGCAAGGTTTCCGTGCCATCCGCTTCCCGGCCCCACAAGCGGATCGTCGTGGAATCGTTGGCGTTGCGCGGGGTCTCATCCCAATACAGCGCGTCGTAATCGAGGAACTGCATGCTGGGCGGACTCCTCATAAGGCCTTCGTTGCCGTCGACGCCACAGAAAAGGGTTTGGCTGATGAACGAGGTGCTAGTGGCACCCGCCGTGTCGATAGCCGTGTTGGGGTAGCCCTTGCGGACCATGAAAATGTAAGGGACGCTGTCGGGCACCGTCCTAATGTCGGTCGCCCCCATTGTCTCCAAGTAATCGTAGAGCGGCACGCCCAATCCAGTATCGCCAACAAAGCGGTTGAGATACTTCCATGTATAGACGATCACGTAGTGGCCAACGGGGACGCTATCCTGGAGCATGATCCGCATGCCGTCCAATTGAGCAGGAGTGCTCTGTTTGAACATGAAGAAAGCTTCCGGCCGAGAACGACAACCGAACGAACCGGGATAGTTGTAGTTGCCGAAATCATGCAACCCTCCAGGTGGACCTGTGATCCAAGGTGTGAACGTCGCGGGGTCCACAACAGCCACGTAAAATGCCGGCACACCGCCACAACCATTGTTGTCCTGCCATTGCAGATCGATGAACCACTCGTTCTGGTTGTTCTGGAAACCCGAACTACTGCCCAGAACATTCGCGCGGATCTCGTGCTGCCCCGTGAAGAAGTCGAACTCGCGGTTCGGACGATCATAGACCACGTTGTTGTAGTTGTCGTCCTTGAACTGGAAGTAATGCGCCTGTCCCCAGCCCGTGCGGTTCGGGATGTGCTGGAAGCTGCTCTCCTTCCACTTGTACCCATCGGGGCCCGTGCTATCGGGACTGCAACGCCAGAAGAACACCAAGCTGTCCACACTGCCGTTCAGTGCGTAGATGAACTGCGGTTGCCAGCTGATCACGCCACCGGGTGCCGTCACCGTGCCCATCTCCAGCACAGGGCTGTTGAAGAGATCCGTTGTGTCGATCTGGAACACATACGGCGCGGTGGGCGCGAAGGGATCGCTGGTGCTGGCCTTCAGGATCGGCCCCGCATCGGGGGTGATCGCGAATTTGTATGGCCAAATGGGTAACAACTCCGCACTGATGATCGTGGTGGTCTGCACCGCCATGTTGTTGAACTCCTCATCGAATTGCTCGGGGATCTCATCCGGCTCGCGGTCGATCATCACGGTGAACGTGTTCAGGCCGAGCTCGTCGTTCAGCAGTGGCACCTTGAATTCCACCGTGTCCTTGAAGAGCAGCCCCGGTAACTGTACTTGATAGTCGAGCTGCTGTGTACCGTTCGGGAGCGTGCGGATCATGCGCACTACAACAGGCTGGTAGGTGCCTGCACCGATGTTCGTCACAACCGCCCGCACCGTGAATGTGTCCAGCTCCGCCGTGACTTGTGCCGGCAGGATCCGGATGTCCTCCGGCTTTATGGTGAACTCCGGATGCTCCCAGCTTGGCAGCACGATCGCCGGGTCGCCATGAAGCGTCATGGTGTGGCAATTGTGCACGTACGACTGATTCATAAGCTGGGAGAGCTGCGAGAAGATCGCGTGCTTCATGTGCTGACCAATGCTCTTGCCGTAGTTGACGTAACTGAAGCTGCGGTAGAATTGGTTGGTGTACGGCGACAGCGCGTTCACCGTACCGACATCAACGGAAGCGAGGAAGCCGATGGCACCATCGTTTCCGGCGATCACATAGGCCTCGCTGGCGCTGTTCGCACCGCCGAGATAGTTCAGGTGGATGTTGCCGCTGTAGCAACTGTTGCCCAAGATCAAGGGATGTTTTCCCTGCCAGTTGTAACCGCTTGGTTGGTCAATGTTGATGTCGAAGCCCTGCCCACTGGCATGCGCAAGAAAGGTCATCATGGTAACGCCCTTGTCCGTGTCCTCGATGAAATGCCGAACGCTATCGGCCGAAGCTTGGGCGAAAATGTTGCCCGTGTTCTTCCTGAAATTGGTGACGGCGCCGGAGAAGAAAGTGGTGTCCTCGGCGATCCCCTCCCATTCGCCCAAGCGCTGGCTGAACTGCGCCCACTCGCTCGGAGTGAAACCGCCGCGGAAGTGCAGGATGTTCTTCATCCATTCCTCCGGTTGGTTGAAACTCTCGAAGGATTGCACCTTGCCCAAGTAGTCGAGCACCTCGGTCTCATTGTCCGCGCTGAGGCGGCCTACCGGAATGGCCATTACACGTTGATCGCCCGTGAGACCGATGGTCAAACACACATCGCTGGGTGGCGAACCGAAGGTGGGAACCAGGCAACGTTGGTAGGTGGTGGGCACAGTGCTCGTGGGGCGGCGCACGCCGATGTCCGTTCCGATGCTCGGGGACATGACGCTCTTGCCGATCAGGAAAAGCGCCTGCGGTGGTGTGCTCCAAGTATCCAGCAGGTGCTTGGCGAAACGGCGTATGGCCATACCGCTCTTGATCGTGCCACCGCCGTACTGATGGTAGAGCTGCTCCACATCGGCCACCAACGTCGGCATCGGGTTGCGCGGGCTGGTCTCGCGATAGTCGGCGTATTGCTGCGCCGCGTTCAGCAAGCTCGTGTGCGTTACGATGATGCACGCGCTATCCAACTCGTTGGCGGCGTAGTTGGTGAAGTACCCTGATGGCGTCGCAAGGCTCACTTGGGTGAGGTAGGGCACGTACACCGAGTGCATACCGTACACGAACGAACGATCACCTGCACCATTGGCCGGAAGGCGTGCGCTCCAGAAAGTACCGCCGACATTGGTGGGCAGCACCCGCCATGTGGTGTCGCCGTTCATGACATGGAACACGGGCGTTCCGAAAACGTTGCCGAAAGTCACGTTCGCATCGTCCTCCTGCGCATCGTCGTCGAACCACATCTTGAAGACACCCGTGCCGAGCATGTCCGTGATGCGCGGGTATTCCAACCGGATGTCGCTGATGGCCGAAACCGTGTTCGTTACCTGCGTTGGGCAAGGGGGGGCAAGGTCCACCGACTTCAACGTAACGATGCAGGACGGCACGATCTGGCTATTGGGGATGGTGATGTTCACATGCCTCGTTTCCCAAGCCGTCAGGGTATCATCGAGCAATACGCTTTGGTTTCCGCTTTGACCGTAGAGCAGTTGCAGGTGATGCACGTTGATCGCATCATTTGGCGCGCAAGGACTCGACTCACCGAACAGCGTCGTGGTCAGCGTTGCATCCGGCGCACCAGGGCCGTAGTAGGCCTCGGCCGTGGGTAACGGATTGTTGTACACCGTTGGAGCTGGAACAAGGAGGTCGTTGGCCAAAGCCGAAACCCAGCCTTCGCCCGAACCCATGAAGCTGCCTTGGGCACCAACGGGATCACGATCACCTTTCTGGTAGCCGGCATTGTTCTGCACCAGACTTTCGCCCCAGTACCAATTGCGCACGGGCAGCCCACCGAAGTCGGTGTTCTGGTAAGGCTGGATCCGCTTGGGCTGTTCGCCGATGTTGGCGAGCGTGAGGTAATAGCAGATGGTATCGTTGTACAGGTTGTAGGTGGTACTGCTCTGGTAGGTCGGGCTTTCCCAGTGGGCCGCGTCCATCCAGCCGTCGTTCTCCATCGCGTAGAACTCGATGAAATCAGTGCTATTGAAGACGTTGTCGGCCTCGCCCTCGATCCAGATGGGCACCTCCTTCTCGCGGCCGAAGAACTGGATGCGGTGCGGATCCAAACCCGCCAAGGGGAACCCTGCGTTGGCCAACGTGGTGCTGTCGATGCGGAAGATCTCCTCCCGATCGGTGGTGGGCGCCACGATCTTCACCTTCCAATACTGCTTGCCGTAGTCGATCCACTCGTTGCCGTAAGGTTGCGCCATCGCAACACCGAACGAACCCAAAAGGACCGCAAGCAGTAAAGGTCTTTTCATGACGACGGCTTCTTATTGATGTCGAAGCGCAACGAGAACACGTTGCTGATGAGCGCGTTGCCGGCGGTACCGATGTTGGTGAGCGCGTAATCGATGGACACGCTCTTGATCTTCAGGCCCAAGCCGATGTTCGGTTGCATATCCAATGTTTCAGCACCATCGATCTCCTCGATGTATTGGAAGTTGTTGACCCCTGCACGCACAAAGACGATACCCGCATAGCCCACTTCAATGCCGGCACGCGGATCCATGCTCCATGCGTCAGTGGCCACAAGTGTGTTGCGTCGTCCGTCGAAGGTGTTCTCCAGATCCACTTCGGCAAGCAGGTTGAACCTGCCGCCCAGCTTGATGTCGCGCGCAACGCCCAAGACCAATCGGGGCAGTGTGATCTCCGTGCTGTTCTCCGGCAGTTCGTTGCCCGTGGTCAGCAGCACATCAATGGTGCGTTGGTCCAGCGTGTATGTCCAGCTATTGAAGGTGCTGGTGATGTCGCGGGCCATGGCGGCCAGTTTCCAGTTCTTCCTGTCGTACTGCAACCCGGCATCCAGACCGAAACCCCATGCGGACCCGAAGTCTCCCACCCTGCGGTAGATCACCTTGGCATTGACACCGAAATTCAATCCTTCCACCTTCAGTTTGCGCGCATAGCTGATGAGGAAGGCGTTGTCCACCGCACTGAAACTGCTGATCCGATCGTAGTCCACGTTACCGCTCGGATCCACCAGATCGATGGTGTTCGGGATGTCGTCGATGCCGAAACGGATGTAGCTGATGCCGATGCTGCTCACACTGTCGATGCGCTTTGCCAAGCCGACGTAATCGTACTTGGCTATGCCTGCGAAATACTCGCTGTGCATGGCGCCTACTTGCAGATCGCCGCTGGCGCGCACCAATCCTGCCGGGTTCCAATAGCCCGCTGTCACATCGCGACTAGCGGAGACCACGCTGTAGCCCATGCCCAAGCCGCGTGCGCCCACGCCGATGGCCAGAAACTCGTTGCTGTATTTGGGCGCATCGCTCTGCGCATTCGAGAGCAATGCCCCGCAGCCGATGGCCACCGTCAGTGCGATCCTTCCCCCCATCATCCGTGCGATCTTCATCTGTGTGCGTTTTGACGCAGCTTGTAACTACTGGTGGCCTTGGTTATTGCTGGAAACAGCCAACTTCGGCCCGCCTTGGCCAAGCTACCGCGACTTCCGGACCTGCTCACCACCGCGAACTTATGCTGCGGGGTGTTGTCCATGCTCTTTGCTTCCCAAGGACAACTGACGATCGCGTGTGAGATGATCTTCCTGGCCGCCTTCTTCGATGTGCTGGACGGTTGGGCGGCGCGCGCCATGGGCGGCGGAAGCGAACTGGGCAAGCAGTTGGATAGCCTGGCGGACATGGTGAGTTTCGGGGTGGCACCAGCGTTCGTTGCTGTGGTCAGCCCTGTGGAAGCTCTTCAACATGTGACCAGCCTACACCACGATCTTGCACCGGACCTATCGCCATTAGGTGAACTTTTGAGCCGACCCTTGTGGGCTTCGGTGACATGCGCTCTACTGATAGCGGTCGCGTCCGCTTGGCGGCTGGCCAAATTCAACATCGACACTAGGCAAAGCCATGGCTTCCTCGGCCTGGCCACACCGGCCAATGCGCTCTTTTGGGCGTCCATCGGTTTCATCACGTGGGACATTGGTGTCATGGATGGGCCGGAGGCCGGTGAAGCGCAGAACCTTATTGGCGCATTCGCCGAGGATCCCAAACTCAAGTTGACGGCCGCTCTGATCCTTGGGGTACTGATGCTTTCGGAACTCCCCCTTCCCTCTCTCAAGTTCAAACACTTCAAGTGGAAGGGCAACGAAGTGATCTACTTGCTGATCGCCATCGGCGCCGTGCTGGCGCTGCTCTATGGTATCCTCGCCGTTCCTTTGATCCTGATCATCTACCTGCTGAGCCCTCTCTGGGGCAAACTCTTTCCCAAGCCACTATGAAGACTTTCCTCGCCTCCATTGATGTGATGCCACACGATAACCTGTTGGACCCGCAGGGCAAGGCCGTTACCGGTAGCATGAAGAATCTCGGCCTGCCCGAGATCACCGGTGTCCGCATCGGCAAGCACATCACCATGAAGGTGGACGCCGCCGACAAGAAGGCAGCCGAAACGAAAGTGGAAGAGGCCTGCAAAAAGCTGCTGGCCAACCAGATCATGGAGAAGTATGCGTTCTCCGTGGAGGAGGCTTGATCAGACCTTCGCCCGCCGCAGTTCGAAATTCTGCCCGAGGTACACCCGGCGCACGGTTTCGTCCGCAGCCAGTTCTTCCGCCGTGCCTTGCTTCAGGATCTTCCCTTCGAAAAGCAGGTAGGCACGATCGGTGATCGATAATGTTTCCTGCACGTTGTGATCGGTGATGAGCACGCCGATGTTCTTCTCCTTCAACTTGCTCACGATGCTCTGGATGTCTTCCACGGCGATCGGGTCCACACCGGCAAAGGGCTCGTCGAGCAGGATGAACTTGGGATCCGTGGCCAGCGCGCGGGCGATCTCCGTCCGGCGGCGTTCGCCACCACTGAGCGTGTCGCCATTGTTCTTCCGCACCTTATGCAGGTTGAACTCCGTGAGCAAAGTCTCCAGCTTGTCGTGCTGCTCTTGCTTCGTCCTGCCGGTCATTTCCAGGATCGCCCGGATGTTGTCCTCAACGCTCAGTTTGCGGAACACACTGGCTTCCTGCGGCAGATAGCCGATGCCGCGCTGTGCCCGCCGGTACATCGCCATGCCGGTGATGTCCTCGTTGTCCAGGTACACCGTTCCGCTGTTGGGCTTGATCAGGCCCACGATCATATAGAAGCTCGTGGTCTTGCCCGCACCATTTGGGCCGAGCAGCCCGACGATCTCACCTTGATCCACATGCACGCTTACGCCTTGCACCACGGTGCGGCGCTTGTAACGCTTAACGATGTCGGTGGCTCCGAGTCTCATGGGGATGGCAAAGCAAACCGCGCGCCCTAGAAGTTGATGGAGATCTTTCCGCGGATGGCGAACGGCGCGGTGTTCGGGTTCTCCAAGTAGCGCAGCCGCCACACGATGTCCACGCGCAGCATCTTCAGGATGTTCTCGATACCCAAGCTGGCCTCCATGAACGGACCGCCGCTGAGCGAGTACATGCCGGGCAGGAAGAGCATGGCAGAAGCGTGCTTCGGGTCGAGGTCACCCATAACGCCCTTGAACGTGGCGACCTCGCGCCACTTCAACCGGCGGAACAAGGGAACACGATTGAAGAACAGCCCTTCGAAGTGATGCTCGGCCATCACCTGTGCGTACCTGTCGCTGATGAACTCGAAGAAGTTCATGGTGTTGTATCCGATGTCGTCCAAGTAATAGGTTTCGTTGCCGCTGTGGATGATCAGCAGCGGGTACGGCAAGGTTCCCCAGATGCGACCGCCTTCGAACGTGGTGCGTGTCCAACCGAAAGTGCCCAACTGCCAGCGTTTGTAGATGCGTCCGATGGCTTTTGTGTATTCGTAGTCGCTCTCGAACAACTGCGGCGCGCCGTAGGCCAAGTGCAGTTCGAACGTCGGGAACCGCGTGCCCGCGCTGATCCGGTCGAACTCGCCGCTCAGGAATTTCTCGCGATACGCGAAGCGCGTGTTCAGTGAGACTTCGGCCGTGTGGATGCTTCCCAAACTCTCCAAGTTGAAGTCGTCATCGAAGCGCAGGTATTCCAGATCGCCTTTGGGAAGCAGTGTGCGGTAGCGGAACATCACTTCGTTGCTGAAGCCGCTGAACCATTCGCGCTCGAGGCTCGCGCGCCATTCTTCCACGTTGGTGAGTTTGGTGTTCGGGCCGCGCCGGAACGCGCTGCCCAGGATGTTGTCGCTCCGGAACGCGTTCACGCTCTGGCCCAGTTGCTCCAGATCGTTCTTGTACGCCGCGCGGTACATGGTGCGTGGCTGTTTGGTAATGAAGCCACGCGTGGCCAAGCCGAACTTGAAGCGCTCGTCCGTGGTCCCATAAGCGGTATAGCCTTCGAACTCCACCTTCTTGCTGAAAGCGTTGCTCGTACGCCCACCGATGCGGAACCGCGAACCTTCCACGGGATTGAAGCTGTACGTGGTGAAGTACGGCCCGATCTCGATCTTGCCACGCACATAGTAGCCGGTCATGATCATCGTCACGATGTCCACGTAAGTGCGGAAGCGGGGGATCGTCTTCATCGTATCCACCATGTGGTAGATCATCGCCTCCTTCTTGTTCAGCTGCTCGTGGCGGTGCGTGTCCCAATAGTCACTGCCAAGGCTCAGCGGATCGATGGCCATCACCACTTCATCCGGGCCTGCGTAAAAAGCATCCTCCCGCGGTTCATTGATCCTGAAATCGCGGTACGTGGCCGTGCGCCTTCCGTAGAAACCCTGGATCTCCCGTTTGCTGAGCTTCTCCTTGTCGCGGATGATGTTCAGGTCCACCCACAATTCATCACGGGTCAGCATCCAGACCTCAGGCTTCACCAAGCTGTACTCCTGCTTCACGGCGAAGCCCATGACGAAGTTCAGGTTCGCTCCTTTGTCGATCCCACAAGCGATGCGCTTCACCGCGTACGTGGTGTCGTTGATCCACATCTCGCCCGCAAAGGCAAGTTCCTGCGGGCGCTTGGGTTTGAACTCCAGTTTGTAGCACCAGTTGGTGCCGATCCACGTGCTGTCCGTAAGGAAGTAGTCGTAGTACCCGCGACCGCCGTCGGCGATGGGGCTGATGAAGTTCTTGCCGAAAATGACCAGGAAGTTGTCGTAGATGTTCACGTTCTGGTACATGTCGCCCATGAACTGGCCCACGCTCTCGTTCTCGATCCCGCTCACCTTGGTACCGCGGATCACCTCGCGACGTGTCTTGGGTTTTTGGCGGTAGTACACTTCGCTCAAGCTCTCGGTCATGAAGATCGGGAGCGAAGGTTTTTTGTCGGTACTATCGATGTTTTCGAACACGAAGGCGAAGGGCTTGAAGAGCTTCTTCTTCTGGAATTTCTCGGTGATGTTGTTGAGGTCGAACTGGATCTTGTTGTAGGCCTCGTATTCGTAGGCGCTCAGCTTCTCGCGGTTGTTGGCCGGCTTGTTGGCGATGGTGCGGCGCAGGATCGTGAACGCCGGGTTCTCACCCTTGGCCGTCACCTTGAACTCCACGAGTTCGTTGCCCGCCGCCTGTAGTTTGATGTCGACCACCTGCGCCTTATCGCGCTTCACGGCCACGGTAACACTCTTGTAGCCGAGGTACTGGAAACGGAGACTATCGGTGCCGTAATACGTGTCCAAACCGTAGGTGCCATCCATGTCGGTCACCGTAGCGATGCGGCTGTTCACGAAGGCAACGTTCACGAACGGCAGCAGTTCACCCGTCACCGCATCGCTAACTACCCCGGTAACCTTGGTGGTCTGCGCGGAAGCCATGGTGAAAGCAGCCAGCATGGTGCAAACCACTATCAAGCGGTGCGACCATGACAGGCGAACGGAGCGGGGCATGATCTGCAATGGGTTCACGCAACCTTGGCCGCGTTCGCAGGTGGTGCGTCCTCTTCGGCACGCTTGCGTTCCATTTGCCGCTGGGTGCGCGCGCTCAGCAGGATGCTGATCTCGTACAACAGGATCAGCGGCAGGCCGACAAGTAGTTGGCTCACGACATCGGGCGGCGTGACAATGGCGGCCAACACGAAGACGACGACATACCCGTGCTTCCGGTAGGTGCGCAGGAAACCCGGACCTGCGATGCCGATGCGCGTAAGGAAGATCACCACCAACGGCATCTGGAAAACGATGCCGGTCCAAAGCGTCACCGAGGTAATGATCCCGATGTAGCTGTCCAGTTGGAAGATCCGTTGCACGGAATCACTCACCGAATAGGTCCCGAAGAATTGCACGCTGAGCGGAGCAAGCACCACGTAGCCGAAGGCGATGCCGAGCACGAACATGAACGAAGCGAAGCCGATGATGCCACGCACTGCGCCCTTCTCCTTTGGCTTCAGTCCGGGCCCGATGAACCGCCAGATCTCCCAAAGCACATACGGAAAGGCCAGCACCAGACCGGCTGTGAAGGCCACGGTCATGTGCGTCATGAACTGCCCGCTGATGTCGCCACTGAAAATGCTGAAGCCCATCTCGTTGATGCACATACCGTCAATTCCACTGCGCGTACCCAACCAGCACAAGGCCCTATAAGTGATGAAGTTCGGGTCGCGCGGGGCGAAAAGGATGGTATCGAAGAAGAACTCCTTGTAGATGAAGGCGAGCACCATGCCCACGGCGATCGCGCACGCACTGCGGAACAACAACCAACGGAGCTCTTCCAAGTGCTCCAGGAAGGTCATCTCCTTTCCAGCGGTGTTCTTGTCCCCATCGCCAGCAGGCGCTGTGCTCCCGGCGGCATTGGGACGGGGAGAGGCCGTTGCCATGCGATCGGCCAAAGATATCCGGGGTCATGCGCAACGGCCTTACCCGAGCGTTGCACTTTTCAACGCATCCGGCCGTTCCATCGCCCGTTCCGTCGCGCTTATCTAAAGGATCGCAAATGATCTACGGTGGTTCGTTCGCCTTGACCTACATTTAAGCAGCCGTTCAAGCAGCGGCATTCTCTTCCCGAACTCAATAACATGTCCATCATCAACGTCGGCGTGGCCCCTAAGGCAGCGCTCCAACAGTTCTTCGGCTTCAACACCTTCAAAGGCGAACAAGAAGCAGTGATCAATAGCGTGCTCGAGGGCCGCAACACCTTTGTGATCATGCCAACCGGCGGGGGCAAGAGCCTTTGCTACCAGCTACCCGCCCTCATGATGGAGGGCACCGCCATCGTGGTGAGCCCGCTCATCGCCCTGATGAAGAACCAAGTGGATGCGATCCGCGGTTTCAGTGACCGCGATGGCATCGCGCACTTCCTCAACAGCAGCCTCAGCCGTGCCGAAACGTTGAAGGTGAAGGACGATATCCGCAGCGGCCTCACCAAGTTGCTGTACGTGGCACCGGAGTCCCTTACCAAGAAAGAGAACATCGAGTTCTTCGCGGAGATCAACATCAGCTTCTTCGCCATCGACGAGGCACACTGTATCAGTGAGTGGGGCCATGACTTCCGTCCGGAGTACCGTCGCCTGCGCACCATCTTCGATGAGATCCAACGCGTGCCCGTGATCGCCCTTACGGCAACGGCAACGGAGAAAGTGCAAGAGGACATCCTCAAGAACCTCAACATCGACGACGCGGTCACCTACAAAGCCAGCTTCAACCGCCCCAACCTGTTCTACGATGTGCGCCCGAAGAAGGACGTGGGCCGGGAGATCATCAAGTTCATCAAGCAGCACCAAGGCAAGAGCGGCATCATCTATTGCCTGAGCAGGAAGAAAGTGGAAGAGACCGCGCAGATGCTCAATGTGAACGGCATCAAGGCGCTGCCTTACCACGCAGGCATGGACGCGGGCCAACGCGCCGATCACCAAGACCGTTTCCTGATGGAGGATGTGGACGTGATCTGCGCCACCATCGCCTTCGGCATGGGCATCGACAAGCCCGACGTGCGTTTCGTGATCCACCACGATATACCCAAGAGCCTGGAGAGCTACTACCAGGAGACCGGACGCGGCGGGCGCGATGGCGGCGAAGGAAAGTGTGTTGCGTTCTACAGCTACAAGGACATCGAAAAGCTGGAGAAATTCCTGCAAGGCAAGCCTGTTGCGGAACAAGAGATCGGCAAGCAACTGCTGGCCGATACCGTTAGCTACAGCGAGACCAGCATGTGCCGCCGGAAATTCCTGTTGCACTACTTCGGCGAGATCCTCCCGGGTGACAACTGCGGCGCTTGCGATAACTGTGTGAACCCGAAGGTGCTGTTCGACGCCACCGAGGACCTCACCACGGTGTTGGCCGCCATCAAGGAAAGCAAGCAGCGCCACAAAGGCCGTTTCATCTGCGACCTGCTCACCGGTACCATGACCAGTGAGATGAAAACGTACAAGGGCAGCGCCATGGAAGCGTGGGGCCAAGGCAAGGATGAAGGCGCCACGCACTGGATGTCGGTGATCCGCCAAGCCACGGTGAACGGTTTCCTGCACAAGGACATCGAGACCTACGGCAACCTGAGCCTGACGGAGGAAGGCAAGAAATTCCTGAAGAAGTCGTGGCCGGTGAAATTCGGTAAGGAGCGGGACTACACCGATGTGGACGGCGCAACCGATGATGACGACATTGTCGTACCCGGTGGCAAAGGCGGAGCGGCCGATGAGAAGCTCATGGCCATGCTGCAGGACCTGCGGAAGAAGGAAGCGCACAAGTACAAGCTGCAGCCGTGGATCCTGTTCCAAGACCCGAGCCTCGAGGAAATGACGGTGCGCTACCCGATCACCATCGAGGAACTGCAGACCATCGGTGGGGTCGGGCCCGGCAAAGCGGCCAAATACGGCAAGCCCTTCGTTGAGCTGATCGGGCGGTACGTCGATGAGAACGACATCGAACGCGACATCGAAGTGGTGATCCGCAGCGTGGCGAAGAAGAGCGGCATGAAGGTGCACATCATCCAGAACATCGATAAGCGCCTGCCCATGGAGAGCATCGGCAAGGCGAAGGGCCTTACCATGGATGCGTTGCTCACGGAAATGGAGACCATCGTCATGAGCGGCACCAAACTCGACATCAGTTACCACCTGAACGAAGTGCTGGAGACCGATCAGCAGGAAGAGATCATGGAGTACTTCCGCAGTTCGGAGAGCGATAGCCTCGAAGCTGCACGCGAAGAGTTCGATGGTGACTTCAGCGACGAGGAACTGCGCTTCATGCGCCTGAAGTTCCTGAGCGAGGTGGCGAACTGAGCGGAACAGCCTTACAAAGAATGCCCGGCTGTGCGCCGGGCATTCCCATTTTCGGGCTCAGGTGGCGAGTTCCGCAAGGACGGCCGTAACCATCACTCCGCAGCCGATAGCAAGCGCGCTCTCATCAATATCGAAAGTGGGCGTGTGCAATCCGCGTGGTGGGGCGTCCGGAACTCCGGTGCCAAGGCGGAAGAAGCAGCCGGGCATAACACGTGTGTAGAAGGCGAAGTCCTCGCTGCCCATGCGTTGGTCCATCCGCACAACGTTCTCGGCGCCGAGGTAAGCGATGGCCGATGCCCGGATGCGCTGTGTGAGCCCAGGGTCGTTCACCACCACGGGATAACCAGGGCGCACCTCAAGATCGCACGAGCCGCCCATGCTGAGGCAGATCTCGTCAGCGCGCTTCGGCAACCACGCGTGCAGTTCCTCGCGCAGCGTTTCATTGAACGCGCGTAACGTTCCTGCAATGCGAACTTCATCGGGCACCACATTGGTAGCACCCAAAGCTTCAACACGACCGAATGCGAGCACAGTTTTCTCGGCCGGTCGTAACGCTGCGAACTCTTCCTTCAGCTGTGGTAGCAACCGCGCCATGATCATGATCGGATCGATCAGCTTCTCGGGCTGCGCTGCGTGGCCACCCCTTCCTTTCACGGTCAAGTAGAGTTCATCGCTGCTCGCCATGAACGGCCCTTCGCAGAAGCCCACTTTGCCCACAGCGAGCTCCGGTGTAACGTGTTGGCCGAGGATGCCATCCGGAAGTCGCGGGCCGAAGGCATTCTCCTTCAGCAGCAACGAGGCGCCACCGGGGATCTTCTCCTCGCCGGGTTGAAAAACGAGTTGTACGGTACCGCTCCATTCCTTTCGCAGCTCATGCAGCACGAGCCCGGCGCCGAGCACCATGCTCGTGTGCGCATCGTGGCCGCAGGCGTGCATCACACCGGTGTTGATACTGCGGTAGTCGTAGGTGTTCTGCTCGTTGATCGGCAAGGCGTCCATGTCGCCGCGCAACGCGATCACGCGATCGTTGGTCCCGGCTTCGCCTTTCACTTCAGCAATAACACCCGTGCCCGCAAGGCCAGCCCGAAGCCCGAGGCCCGCAGCGCGCAGCCGCTCCACCACGAAAGCCATCGTGTTGTGCTCGTGGAAACTCAACTCCGGGTGGGCGTGCAAGTGCCGTCGCATCCGCACCACTTCAGGGTGCATACGCGCAACGGTCTGCTTAACGCGATCGATCACTTGCCGAAGATGAGCTTGAAGGCGGCCACCATCATCATAACCCCGAAAACCTTCTTCACCGCGTCGGCCGGCAAGGCCAGCGCCATCTTACTGCCCATGAAGCCACCGACCAAGAATGCGCCTGCAATGATGCCCACGGCTTTGAAGTCCAACGGGTGCACCTTGTGATAGTTCCACGCCGCGAAGAGGACCACCGGAAGCACGAGCACCGCGAGACTTGTCCCCTGCGCCTGATGCTGTGAGTACCCCAACAACCAGATGAGCGCTGGTACCATGATGATGCCTCCGCCAACGCCTACGAACCCACTGAGACTACCCGCCAAGATCCCGGTGAGTATGAGCAGCAGGATGGTGGAAGTGGACATGGTCGATCAGATATCCAGCGCGAGCGAGAAATAGAACACCGCCGGCAGGATCACGCCATCGTCGATACCCCAGGCCCAATCGGCACGCACGAAGTAACCGAGCAGGCGTGTGCGCATTCCGAAACCGTAGCCGGCCACGATCGGTTCCCGTTGGTTCTTGATGGTGATGGTGAGCGGGTTGTTGTCGTACACCTGCGTATTGAACGAATTCTCCGGGCTGTACGGGTCGGGACCTGTCCAGGCGGCGCCGGCATCCACGAAGGTGGCCAGCTGGAAGTTGTGGAAGAAGTCGCTCCGGATCGGGCGGTTCATCAGCCAACGGAACAACGGCACGCGCAGTTCGCTGTTCCAAACACCGAAGCTGTTGCCATTGCGCACGTTGTAGAAGAAGCCACGCACCGGTGTCGCAAGGCCTTGGTAGTAGAAGGGCTGCGACACATCAATGGGGATGCTCGTATCGAACTTGGGGAAGATCCAGTTGTCCACGCCACCGAGGAAGAAGAGAACCCTGCGGTTGCCGATGCTCGAACTGCCCGCCAAACGGTTCACCCAAATGATCTCGCGGTGTACGCGCAAGCTGTGCCGCACGTCCAACCCAACCACCGTCATTTCGCTTTCCCGCTCATCGGGGTTGATGTAATACTCACCGAAGACCTTCGCCTTCCATCCGGTCCACAAGTTCAAACCGCGCGGCAAGCTGCTGTCGAACACGTACTCGAGCTTCACCCCGGTGGTGATATCGTTATCGTTCTTGGCGCGCAAGCTGTTGATGTCGGTGCTCTGGAAGACCAGCCGATCGTACCGTTCCATGAAGGTCAGCCGCACGCTGCTCAGTTCGCTGAACGGATAACTGAATTTGAAGTTGAGCGTGTGGGTGTGGATCCTCAACACGTTGAAACCGATGAAGGTCTGGAGCGCTTGCCGTTGGAAGGTGATCTCTTTGTCCACCCGGTTCTTGAGGTTGGTGTATTGCAACAACCAATCGTTGTTGTTGAGGTCGAGCGCCAAGCGGTAGCCCCCGACGATCTTGCGGTCCTCGAAGAGGTCACTGATCGCCATCTTGGTAACGGCGCTCAATCCGGGGTTCAGGTTGTCGGCCCCGTTGATCGGCTGATAGAACCCGTTGGAGTATGAGTTGTCCACCTGCGTCAGCACCTCGTCGGTAGTGAAGTTGAGGTTGTAGTTGCGCTGCTCGGGGAAGGTGAACGCTTTGTGCACTGAATCGCGCCGCGCCACCACGGGCGCCCCTTCGATCGTAGTACCCGTATTCTCCGAACCGGTGCCTGCTGCGGGACTGGAATCGTCATCCGTGAAGCGGTAGTTGCTCACGTCCACTTCATCCACGGTGGGTGTCCGCGGAACAACCGGATCCACCTTCACCACCGGGCTCATGTCATCGGTCACCGCGCCACCGGTAGCAGTTCCGCGTTGGTCGGGCCCCGCATCCGTTCCCGCGTCGTTCTGCGCTGTGCGCCCCTCGTCCGTGCGGCCCATGTGGAAACGATAGGCGCCATCGTTGAAGGAAAGTTCCGTGTAGCGGCCTGCGCGTGCATCGACCTCTTGTTCCAGGATGGAGCGGTCGTAGTTCGTAAGGCGTTCGTTCCGCGTGAAGTAGCGGTAATGGACGGTAGTGTCCACACGGCTCACAGCACTGTCGTACCGGACCAACCAGCGGTTCACCGATCCACCGGCATCGCTCAGGAACGTGTAGTTCACACTGTCGAAGGCGGCAGGCTTGGTCTCGCTCGCGCTGGGTGTGTTGCTCAAGCGCGTCAGCAAGGGGCTTCGTGTGGACAGGTCGAAGAGGAAGATGTCCTTCATGCCCTGCGTCAACGCCACCTCGCCCCCCGTCCGCAGGGTATCGTCGGTGCGGTCGCTGCTGAAGATGATACCCGTGCCATTGTCCACGAAACGCGGGTCGAGATCGTCCCACTGGTCATCGGTGAGTTGTTCCTGCCGGTTGCCGATGATGTAATAGAGGTAGAGGTCGGTGCGGCCTTCGCGCACTGCGCTGAACACGATGTTCTGCCCATCGGGACTGTAGGCGAGGTCAAGGACTTTCTCCACGTTCAGCACTGGACGTACGGACGTCTTCTTCTCGTCCAGCGAATAGGTCTTCAGGAAGGGTTCGCCCTTCTTCTCGATGATGTAGCTGAGACCACGGCCGTTCGGATGCCACGCCAGAACGGGATAACTACGGTCGATGATGCGGTTCAAGCGGTGTTCGCCGCGGGCGATCACCTTCCGCTTCTTGTTGCTGATGTCGTAGACGTAAACCTTGTAGCGGCCCAGTTCATTGCTCACCCAAGCGGCGTACCGCCCGCTGGGGCTTACCTCGAACTGCGAGTAACCGATGGTGCGTTTGTTCCGGACCGGTAGCTGATCCGCCAGCATGGCCTTGCGGTCCCGGTCCTGCGCAACGAAACGGTCGCGGTAATAAGCAACGCACTCTTCGCTGAGGGTCTTGAGCGAAACGCCGAGCACGAAGAGGAACCCGCTTTCGGCATTGCGGCTCACGCGGGTCATGTACAGGATGTTCGGCACCACGCTCTCACCGTACACGTCGCTCACGTAACGCCAGATCATGTGGCCGGCCAGTTCCGCCTCCTCCCCTTCCAATCGGTTGAACTTGTCGAAGCGGCCGCTCAGCACGCCGTCCTTCACCCGGCTTTCGATCCGCGCATCCCAACCGCGCCCTACGTGATCGATCAGCCCTTTCGTATACCACTCCGGCAAGTTCAGGAGCGTACTGTTCTTGATCACTTCGCGCCAGTTGCCGCCGTACATCATTTGGTCCAGCATCACCTGCGCAATACCGCCGCGCACCTGCTTGTCCAGCAGCGCCCGGTCACCCTCGTTGTACACGAAGATCTTGGTGCCCACGATGCGCGTTACACCACCGATGTTGAACTGTTCGTCGTTGCTGAGCCCGATGTTGCTCTGCCGGAAATCGGTGAGCGAGTTGTAGACAACGAACTGAAGGCGCTCATCCAGCGCATAATCAAAAGTCTGCTCCAACTGCTTCAGGTGCCGGTGCGCACTGATCGCCGTGTAACGCGCCACATCGCGCCCGCCTTTGTAGAAGTAGGTCTCCAGCGCGCCGAACTTGTAATGCTGCCAGAGGAAGTCCTGGTATTGCACCCTGTTCTTGCCGAACTCCTGCCGGCTGCCGTTGTAGAACTGCCCCAAAGACGCAACCACCACGAGTAGTGCGGCCGTGGTAGCGGGTATGCGTTGGAAGAACCTCATGTGCACCGGGCGAACAAAGCTAATTTGGCACGCGTCCGCCACGAACGGGCACCGCGAAGTTCAGTCATTCCAGCGCAATGCTCACGGTCCGCTCGTTCACTTTCAACCCCTTTCAGGAAAACACGTACGTAGTGCACGACGGCAAGGAGGCCATCCTTGTGGATCCGGGCTGTTGGAAGCTGCACGAGGAGCGCGAACTGGAGAATTGGCTGGAGCAGAACGGACTGAAGCCGGTGCGTCTTGTGCTCACCCATGCCCATCTCGACCATGTGTTCGGTTGTGCTTGGGTTGCTGAGCGCTACGGGCTGCTCCCGGAAATGCACCGGGCCGACCTCCAATTGCTCCGGAACGCCCCGCGACAAGGGCAGATGTACGGGGTTCACTGCGAGCCATCACCCGAACCGACCGTCTTTCTGGAAGAAGGAGGGCCCGTGGAACTGGGTTCGGATCTACTGGACATCCTGTTCGTTCCGGGTCATGCCCCCGGACATATCGCGTTCTATTGCAAGGCCCAAGCCTTCGTGATAGCCGGCGATGTGCTCTTCAACGGCAGCATCGGCCGCACCGACCTGCCCGGTGGCGACTTCGATGTCCTGGCCAAGAGCATCAAGGAAAAGCTGTACGTGCTGCCGGATGATGTAGTGGTCCATTGCGGCCACGGGGAGCCCACAACGATCGGCAAGGAGCGCAAGAGCAACCCCTTCGTCAAAGGGTGAACTACGGCCGGTTGTATTCCGGGTTCACGACTTTGTGCTTCTCGAACGGGTTGTTCTTCACCGGCACACAGTCGAAGCCCTTGGGGTATCGGAGGAAGAGGAAACGGATGCTGAGGATGAGCGGCCGGTACGGACTGCTGAACCATTGCAACTGCCCGAAGCCTTGATCCTGCGGCACCACACTGAACACCGGTGTTTCCACTGCCGGGATCACGAATAGCCGTTGCGTCACCTTGAAACCGTAGCCCAGTTTCACATGGCCCTGCGCGATCAGCCCTGGAGGGAACTCATGCTGGTTGAGGACGGGGTCCCCGGTATGGGCACGCGAAGAACCGATATCGAGGTCGCCGTTCACACCCAGTGAAAGCTGAACGAATTGATAGCGGCCGGTCTGGAAGAACTTGTTGGCGTTGATGTGCAACGTGAGGTACTGATCGCGGAAAGCACCACTACCAGCGATCATGGCCACGGAATCGCCGCGTTGCAGGATGCCGGTGAAATCCTCCGTCCCCTTCAATTGCTTGTAGGCAAGACCGAAGTCCCAATAGTCCAGGATCACGGGATCACGCGTGGCGTGGAACCAACCCGCTTCCAAGTACACACCGATCCGACCATTGGGGTCGTAGATCGCCGTGTAGCTCGTATCGCCAGCGCGGAACACTTCCACCTCGCGGTCCTTGGCGCGTGCCAGAGCGTAGGTAATGCCGGGTGCGAAGTACAACCCACCGCGCTTCATCTTCCCGTCCAACGGGATCAGGTCGGGCCACTTCCGTTGGCCGAAGCCTTGGGCGTTGAGTGAAAGGAGCAGGGGCAGGAACAGGAGCAGGGCAAGCGCGCGCTTCATGCAACGAAGGTGATGGTGCTGGGTAACAGAACGCCACAGCCCAGTGCGAAAGTGTCAACGACCGGGGGTGTGATCCGATCTGCTGCTCTCACGGATCACGGGTTCGAACGATCGGGAACGGAACCGCCCATCACATCGTCGGATCTCAACCGATACCAAGGTCGTTCTTTGGGTATGCTGACCACACAGCGGCGCATTCCAAATGCGCTGTGCATCCTACTCATACCCGTGTCCATGTCCAATGCAAGTGCCCAACAGGTCGCGACTTCCGGCGAGCATGCCCTCGACTTCTGGCTTGGCGAGTGGGATCTGACATGGAACGACACGGTGCATGGGACCAACTCCATCGTGTTGGAGATGGACGGCAAGGTGATCGCGGAACACTTCTACGATCCCGCGAACAAGTACCGCGGTGGATCCTGGAGCGTGTACAACACCAAGACCGGCGTTTGGAACCAGACGTGGGTCGACAACCAAGCCGGCTACATCGCCCTTACCGGCGGACCAGTGGAGGATCGCTTCGTATTCAGCACCGCGCCCCAGCTGTTGGAGGGTGTTATGACCACTCATCGCATGGTCTTCTTCAACATCACGAAGGACGCTTTCGATTGGGACTGGCAGAAAACCACCGACGACGGGAAGACCTGGACCTCGCAGTGGAAGATCCGGTACCAAAGAAGAAAGTGAATTGACGTGCGTCAGCCCTTCATCTTGCCGGGGTCTTGGCGGGCATCGAAGATGTCAGTCACTAGGATCGTGTCGCGGTCGATGTGGTAAATGATCTTGATGTTACCCACCACCCACCGGCGTGGTCGGTACTTGTGCGCTTTGAGCAGGTCTTCATAGGCACCAGCACGGGGGAATTGTTTCAGAAAGACAAGGGCATCCTTGACCTTTTGCCGCACACGTTGCACTTCGCGCTGGGTCATGTAACCCATATAGAATTGAAGGGATCCCGCGAATCTTTCCCTCGCTGAGCGAGTAAGCACCAACTTCATTTCACCCCGCTCTTCTTGGCAGTCTTGCTCCTCTGCTTCACAGCTCCGGCGGCTCGGGATGCGGCGGTCTTGTGAACAGCCTTCTTGGTGTAGAGATCCTTGATGAACTGGTCTATGTGCGCGTCGAACTCTTCCAACGAATACGTTCGGCCCGCGCGGATATCCCGCTCCGATGCCTCCGCTACCTCCAGCATTCTCTTGCGGACCCTCTCCTCCTTTGTCTCCTTGGCCAAGAGGTCATGCACCTTCTCCAATACCTTGGTGTCGGTCTTCCGATCCACAAGGGCCTTGATCTTCTTCTTGAGGGCGGCAGTGGTCATGAGCAAGGGCGTGATGTGTCAAAAATAGGATACACTCGACCGCCGAAGTAGCGCACGTAGGAGGTTATGAGGTGGCCTTGTTCCTGTTCGCTGATTGATCACCGATCGCAGTCCAATAATCCTCACGTACATCTTCATCGATCGCCACTGGCGCACCTCCGTTGTGCAGACTATCTAAGACAACCTTGTGACCTCACGTCAGAATTCTTGGGATGATCCGCTGGCGGAGAAAACTAATGCGACCCTCAAGACTGTCAGCACTGGTCGCAATGGGATCAGAGGCAACGGGGAATACCATGTTCAGATCCGTTCCCTCACGTACTGCCCGGATCCAGTCATCCATCAACCTACAATACGCAACCAATGCCGCTGCTGGTTCCTGTGCTTCGTCTGTCACTAGGTATGCACTCGGCAGATCGCCTTGAATAACCCAGAGGAACTTGTCCCTTTCGTTCGGCGGCTTCTCCAGCTCAGCTATGAACACCCCTACCACGCCTCCAACACCATAGGCCAGATAGAGTTGAAGCTCACTTGAACACCAATCAAATGATGACATATAGTTGCGGGCGCCAACGGCCATTTTTCGCAACAACAAGGTGTCCTCCTCGGAATCGCCCCGTATTGCAGATTCGATCTGATAGCGACTGATATCCATGAACCACATCTGTTTACCTACACGACTCCAGCACCAACTCCATCACCCTTTTCTCCACCTCCTCGCTCTCCCACTTCGTTTCAATATCCGGCATCGCAAGCACTTGCTCCATGATGCGATCATGCCGTAAGCCCTCTCGCCACGCGTCCCTGTACTCGATGTCGCTGAACTTCACTTGGCTGTACAAGGGCAGCCACTGGTCGGGGTACTTGGCTTGCAAGTGACCTTCGATCTTCTTGCGCAGGAGGAACTTCGGATCCGCCACCAAGTCGCGCATCTCCACGAAGTTCCTGAGGGACAGATCAGCGATCGCGTCCCCGTTCGGCTTGCGTGCGGCGCTGTAACGGTGCAGCACTTCGGCCCAGTTGTCGTCACCGTGTTCGTTCAGTAGGTCGTTCAACACTTTGCAGTCCTCATAGCCGGCGTTCATCCCTTCACCATAGAAGGGCACAATGGCGTGCGCGGCATCACCGATCAGCGCGACCTTTCCGTTCAGTGCCCATGGGTTGCAGCGGATGATGACCAGCGTGCTTTGCGGGTTGCGCAAGTATTGTTGCACGAGATCGGGCACGATCGGCATTGCATCGGCAAAATGCTCGGTGAAGAACTGCCTCACCCGCTCTTCGCTCTTTACCGTGTCGAACCCGGGTGCATTCTGCGTGGCCGTGTTCGGCATGAAGAGCGTGCCGGTGAATCCGCCATCCTGGTTGGCGAGGCCCATCATCATGAAGTAGCGGCGCGGCCAGATGTGCAGGCACTGCGGATCCATCTTCGGCGTGCCATCGGCGTTCGCGGGGAAGGCCACTTCCTTGTAGTCGTGCTCGATGTACTCTTGGCTGTACGTGAAACGCCCGAGCATCATCTTGGCGCGCACAGCGCTGAAAGCACCGTCGCTACCGAAGACCACATCCGCTTTCACTTCGCTCGGCCCATCCGTGGTTTGGAAGTGGCAGGTCGCATTCCCGAGATCCACATCAACACACTTGTGGTCGAAATGGAGCTTCACGTTCGGCATCCTCTCCGCTTCGCTGAGCAAACGGCGGTTCAGTTCGCCGCGGCTCACGGAATAGATCGCGCGGTTGTCGATGCTGTACGGAACGCGGTTCAGCTTGCCATCCCTGTCGTGCGTCATGCGGGCATAGACGGGGACAACGATCTCCTTCACCGCTTGTTCCACACCCGCAGCGCGCAGGGCGGTCCAACCGCGGTGCGAAACAACCAGGTTGATGCTCCGCCCGGCATAGACATCCGTTTTGCGCGGATCCCCACGGCGCTCGTAAACGCCAACGGCATGACCGCGCTTGGCCAGAAAGATCGCCAGCAAGCTGCCGACCAATCCACCACCGACGATCGTGATCCTGCTCATTGCGTTATATAGTCGCGTCGTTGAATTTTGTTGCTCGTGCGCTAGTCCAAGTCAGGCAGCCTAAAGACCCCTTAGCCGCTTGGAGCACTGAAACAAGGAGCGAAGGAAGAAAGTCTTGTCGACGACCAATGGCTCTGGAGTGTCCACCCTGAAGTCCCGCACCCCGCAGAAATGCTGCTCAGGCTTATTGACGCTGATGGCCCATCCTTCTGTCATTGATATGCCGTATTCCAAGCTCAGGCTCTGGCCGTCCTCAATCACGCTGAGGCAACCGGTGTATTGGTCTGAAAGGTCAATCGGGAGTATCCGTGCTTCACCATCACCCATCCTTTCGATCGAGCGGCCCCATTGTTCCAAGTATTGGGCAAGACACTCACGCACTGCTTCAATGGTGTCTAGAGGTTCAACGGCCAATGCGAAGTAATAGGAATCGAAAACCCGATCAGCAGTGAGGCCATGGACCTGAAACCCCAAGTCTTCATGCCCGCCCTTTCCATTCTCCTGGAGGTAGATATCGAGCAGCTCGCTCATGATCCCAACGACTCGTTCAGGATCTCCCCACACCGGAACACATCCTCGAAGCTGTTGTACAGCGGCACGGGCGCCATGCGGATCACGTTGGGTTCGCGCCAGTCGATCACCACACCACGCTTGGTCAAAGCATCGAAAATGTTGCGGCCGTTCTCACGGACCAAAAGGCTCAGCTGGCAACCCCGCTGCGCGGGATCGCTCGGGGTGATGATCTCGAACAGGTGGCCATGCTCCACGGAAATCTCGTTCAGCACAAGCTTCAGGAAGCCGGTGAGCTGCTCGCTCTTCGCGCGCAGGGCATCCATACCAGCGCGATCGAAGAGATCCAACGCAGCGCGATGCACGGCCATACTGAACACAGGTGCGTTGCTCAACTGCCAAGCCTCCGCGGAAGGCATCGGCTTGAATTCCGGTTCCATGAGGAAGCGTTCGTTCTTGTCGTGCCCCCACCATCCAGCGAAGCGCGGGAGCTTCTCCCGGTGATGCCGTTCGTGAACGAAGGCGCCGGCAACGCTACCGGGACCACTGTTCAAATACTTGTAGCTGCACCAACAAGCGAAGTCCACGTTCCAATCGTGCATCGCCAATTTCAAGTTGCCCGCTGCGTGCGCCAGATCGAAACCAACGACCGCACCCGCCCGATGACCGGCTTTCGTGATCGCCTTCATATCGAAGGCCTGGCCCGTGAGGAAATTCACACCGCCGAAGCAGACCAGCGCGAGTTCATCGCTCAGCTCTTCAATGTGCTTCACGATGTCCTCCGTGCGCAAGGTGTGCTCGCCAGCGCGGGGTTGCATGCCGATCACCGCTGCATCCGGATCGAGCCCGTGGAATTCGGCTTGCGAACGGAACGCATAGGTATCGCTGGGGAACGGCCGCTCCTCGCAAAGGATCTTCGTGCGCTTGCCTTGTGGTCGGTAGAACGAGACCATGAGCAAGTGCAGGTTCGTCGTCAGGCCGTTCATGGCCACCACCTCCGTGGGCTTCGCACCCACAAGCCGCCCGAGACTTTCACTGAAGAATTCGTGATAAGGATACCACGGGTGCTTCGCCTGGAAATGCCCTTCCACGCCGAACCTCGCCCAGTCGTCGAGTTCCTGCTTCAGTGCTGCTGCGGCTGCCTTCGGCTGAAGGCCGAGCGAATTGCCGGTGAAGTAGATGACCGGTTTCCCTTCATGTTGCGGGAAAAGGAACTCGTTGCGGAAGTCGCGCAGCGGATCCTGCTGGTCCATGCGCTGCGCGAAAGCGAGCGAGTTCTCGAAGCTGACCGACATGTGACGTGCTGGGGCGGACGAAAGTAGGAGCTTCGCCGCCGCAATTCCCGGCACATGGCATTGAAACGAACACGCAGCGAAGAACTCTTCCAACAGGCCCTGAAACTCTTTCCCGGCGGTGTGAACTCACCCGTGCGGGCGTTCCGTTCGGTGGGTGGCACGCCCCTCTTCTTCGCGCGTGGCGAAGGCGCCGAAGTGATCGACGCGGACTGCAATCGCTTCATTGATCTATGCCATAGCTGGGGGCCGCTGATCCTGGGCCACGCACATCCGGCGGTGGTGGAAGCGATCATACGAACGGCCGCCAAGGGGAGCACGTTCGGGGCGCCCACTGAAGAAGAGAATCTGCTGGCCTCGTTCATCATGGAGCGGCTGCCGTTCCTGGAGCGCATGCGGTTCGTGAGCAGCGGCACCGAAGCGGTGATGAGCGCCATCCGCTTGGCACGAGGTGCCACGAAGCGCGATCTCATCATCAAGTTCGATGGCTGCTATCATGGGCACTTCGACAGCCTGCTTGTGAACGCTGGCAGTGGACTGGCCACGCTTGGAACGTCATCATCCGCAGGTGTGCCCGAGGCCCTTGCCCAACTCACGATCGTCCTTCCCCTGAACGATGAGCTGGCATTGGAAGCGGCCTTCGCGCAACATGGCGACCGCATTGCAGGGGCCATCATCGAACCTGTCCCAGCGAACAACGGCTTGCTGCTACAGGACAAATCGTTCCTACTTAAGCTGCGCGAATTATGCACCAAGCATGGCAGCGTATTGATCTTCGATGAGGTGATCAGCGGCTTCCGCATCGGCTTCGGCGGCGCAAGTGAACACTATGGGATCATACCCGACTTGGCGACGTACGGCAAGATCATCGGTGGTGGTATGCCCGTTGGCGCGTACGGAGGGAAGCACGACCTGATGAAGCACATCGCGCCCGAGGGCAACGTCTACCAAGCGGGTACGCTCAGCGGCAACCCGGTGGCCATGGCAGCGGGACTTGCACAGCTGATGGAATGCAGCAGGCCCGGCTTCTATGAGGATCTCGAGCGTAAAACAGCAGCCCTGTGCGATCGTGTGAACACACATGCACGAACCAAGGGATACGACTACCACATCGATCACTTGGGCTCCATCTTCTGGGGCTTCTTCGCCAAAGGCGAACGGATCAAAGCTGCAGGCGCGATCGATCCAGCGAGCATGCGGAGCTACGGGAAATTGCACGCCGCCTTACTGGAACGCGGGGTCTATGCGGCGCCCTCCGGCTACGAGGTCGGCTTCCTCTGTGCGGCACATACCGAAACGCAGATCGCCCGGGTCGCCGAGGTTTGGTGCAGCGCCTTGGATGAGGCGATGCGCTAGAGGGTCCAGCCGATCCACACCGACAGTGGGACCAGGATGAGCATGCCGTCGATCCCGAGCAAGTAGAACGCTTCGCTATGCGCAGGTGTGCTCCGGATGATCATGAGGATCGTGAACAATATGCCGATGATGGGCAACGCCATGGTAAAGTACCATGTATCACTCGCGCTGGCCCCCGGTCCCATCGCGAACGCGCCCAGAAAGACCAGAAGCCACGGTAGCTGGAGCATTGCCGCGATCCGTTTGGCAATGGGCTGCCCGAATAGCTGTGGTATGGTGCGGAAAGAAGCGGGATCATGAGGCAGATCGCGCACATCGAAAACGATCGACAAGGAGAGCACAGAGGAGAACTGCAGCAGCCAAAATTGCACGGCGACCCCGTCCCAACCGCGCCCGTGAACAGCGAGAGGTAGACCAACGCTGAGGCTCGCCCAAGTGAACCCGATGAGGAACGCCTTCGCCCCCGGCAGGCGCCGCAACCCGATAGGTCTTCCTCCAGTGAGCCACAGTGGGATCACGTAGAGCACCGCCACAAGCGTTGCTGGCCACAACATGCGGAACAATTCCACCCGGATCGGCCACGCCAAGATCACTGCCGTCGTTGCACAAACCGCGCTGAAAACCAACATCACCAAGCGGTTGCGCCGATACCAGTCCATCAGCGGAGAAGTGCCCAACTCCGGATGCTCCATCCGCGACAAGCGCATGAAAGCGTAAAGAACGATGGTGCCACAGAAGGCGAGTGCTGGTGCGCGCCAGCCATATACGAACAGTGATCCCTGCATCCATTCCACTTGGAGCGCCGCACCCAACGCGAGCCACACATGGCTATAGGCCAACCACCGCAGCACAGGGTTGCGGATCCCAGCAGCCGGTTCCGCAGCGCTGTCCATCAGTCCACCGATCCCTCGTTGGGCTTGATCACGAATTGGTTCAGGCCCAAGCCGACGGCCACACCCACTGCGCTGCTGAGCAAACTGCGGATGATCCGCTTGTTCCGACCGGCACGCGCATAGCCATATGCGTAGAAGTTGTCGCCATCCATCAACGGGTTCGTGATCGAACCCTTGGTGACATGCACTCGCGGCAAAGCCATGGCCCCACCATACACCGGCGGGATCAGCAAGGCCATGAACTCCATGTCGAGACCAATGACCAAGCCAGCACCCGCAACGAATCCCCCGATCATCGGAATGATGGGCTTATAGCCTTTGCGGGCATCCTGCTCGCCACGTATGTAGTGCCGCATCTCCTGCACACTGAAGTCGTTACCGAAAAGGGAATCCTGGAAGTACCACAGCTTCTCGACGTTCAGGCTGTCGGTGACACTGAAGACGTTTTCGGTCGGCTCTTCGCGCTCCTTCACTTTCCCCTTCGTGATCAGGGCATACCGCACCTCAAGGGTGCTCTGCCCGATGACTTTCGCATCGATCGTCTGCCCGTTCATGAGCAGAATATGATCCTGGCCAAGAAGCCCGGTCACGGAAGTAAGAAAGGCGGAACTGAGAAGGACAAGTCGCATGGCAACGGCGCCGAAAGTAGACGTTGGGCCGCGCAGCAAGGGTGCATGTATGGCTGCGGCATGGCCAGCCGCCACCGAT
Source organism: Flavobacteriales bacterium (assembly GCA_039931265.1). GTDB lineage: Bacteria > Bacteroidota > Bacteroidia > Flavobacteriales_F > PHOS-HE28 > PHOS-HE28. Next base: position 747 of record JBDTSG010000091.1, on the reverse strand, counting down.
ATCTTCGCCGTCCATTTTCCAACCCCCATGTCCGCGAACTACCAACAACGCCATATCGGCCCCGACGCGAGTGAGATAGCCGCAATGCTGAAGACGATCGGGGAGCCGACGTTGCAGTCGTTGATCGATCGTACCGTGCCCAGCGGCATCCGGAGCAAGGGTGCCTTGGCCACCGGCAGCGCATTGAGCGAGCACGAGCATTTGGCGAACATGAAGGCGCTCGGGGCGAAGAACAAGCAGTTCCGCAACTACATCGGCCTCGGGTTCCATGGCACATTGATCCCACCGGCGATCCAGCGCAACGTGTTGGAGAACCCGGGCTGGTACACCGCCTACACCCCTTACCAGGCTGAGATCTCGCAAGGACGTTTGGAAGCGTTGCTGAATTTCCAGACCATGGTGAGCGATCTGACGGCGCTGCCCATCGCGAACGCCTCTTTGCTCGATGAGGCAACCGCCGCAGCGGAAGCGATGTTCATGCTGCACAGCGCACGCCCGAAGGAATCGGCAAGCGCCCACCGCTTCTTCGTGGATAGGAGCCTCTACCCGCAGAACATCGACGTGCTTCACACGCGCGCCGTTCCCGTCGGCATCGAACTGGTGCACGGTGAAGCGAAAGACTTCAAGCAGGACGGCACCTTCTTCGGCATGATCGTGCAGTACCCCGCCGTGGATGGCGGAGTGAACGATCTGCGCGCCGTGGTGAAGAATGCGAAGTCCACCGGTGTGAAAGTGGCCGTGTGCAGC